>NZ_FOVE01000003.1 GCF_900115065.1 Formivibrio citricus
AACTGAACCGGGAAGGCATCACGGTAGCCCGCTGTACGGTCGAGCGGCTGATGCAACGCCAAGGCTTGCGCGGCGTGGTGCGCGGCAAAGTGGTCCGCACCACGATCAGCGACAGCAAGGCACCCTGCCCGCTGGATCGAGTCAATCGACAGTTCAAGGCCGAGCGCCCCAATCAGCTGTGGGTCTCGGATTTCACCTATGTCTCGACTTGGCAAGGTTGGCTGTATGTAGCCTTCGTCATCGACGTTTTTGCCCGACGCATCGTGGGCTGGCGCGTAAGCAGTTCCATGCACACCGACTTCGTGCTCGACGCCTTGGAACAAGCACTGTACGCCCGCCAGCCAAGCCCGGAGGAAGCCTTGATTCACCACTCGGACCGGGGGGCGCAGTACGTCTCGATTCGCTACAGCGAACGGCTGGCAGAAGCAGGGATTGAACCCTCCGTCGGCAGCAAGGGGGACAGCTACGACAATGCCCTGGCGGAGACGATCAATGGCTTGTACAAGGCGGAGATGATTCACCGACGGGCACCGTGGAAAACCAGGGAATCCGTGGAACTGGCAACGCTGGAATGGGTATCCTGGTTTAACCACCACAGGCTGCTTGAGTCGATCGGCTATATCCCTCCTGCGGAAGCTGAGGCAAACTACTACCGGCAACTCGCCAGTCAGGCCGCCATTGCGATCTGACTTAAATCAACCAGCCTCCACGAAACCCGGGGCGGTTCATAGGGTAAGAATCGATATTTCGATATTTTCCTCACCGACTAAGGCTTATGGTTATGTTTCCGGCGAAATGGAGCTCGACAAACTGCCGGAGCCAAATGCTCATTTGCCTTGGCCTGTGGCTTGGGTTCAAGAGCGCCCCTCTTACTTCACTCCAGAACAAAGTCTTGTTCAGTCAGTTCAGCCATGGTCTTTTGGTACAGATCAAAGGGGTCAGACTCGATTGATTTTACAGATCAAAGGGGTCAGACTCGATTGATTTTAAATTTCTCGGATTTCCTATCCCCTCCACGCTGCAATGGCTCCACCCTTCGATCCAGCAACGCAGCCACTTTTTCCTTGAACCGCGAATCTCCCAGCACCCACGCTTTGTTGATGGATGACCTCACCTCATCCAAAGTTTTCTGGTCAAGCAACACATTGAACAAGGCGCGGTACGCCGTTTTCCTGTCTTCGGCAGACTGTCCAAGTGACTGATACAGCGTATGCGGTACAAGCAAAGGATCGCTGACGCCCAGCGCATTCCCCCGGTAGCTGGACCATGGATAATCGGCAGGGTGGTCAACCATCCCCGCTCGCACAGGGTTCATCTCTATGTAGCGATAACACGTCAGCGCATAGGCATCGCCATCAATCAAGCTTGCCTTGTACCGCCCCTCCCATAGGGTTCCAGTTCGCTGGTAAAGATAGTTAAAGTACTGAACATAATAACGCCCTACCCGCTGGATCATCTTGGAAATGCCGTCTTCCATATGCGCGGTAACCAGTAAATGCACATGGTTGGTCATCAAAACATAGGCATGGATATCGCACTGATGCAACTTGGCCGCATCCTGCAATTTACCAAGATAAAATCGGTAGTCTTCTTCGGCACTGAAGATCGGTTCGCGGTTATTGCCGCGGACCATGACATGCTGGGGGTGGCCGGGTAGAACAAAGCGAGGAAGGCGAGCCATAGGAAAGCCTTATAAGAAGGGGCGCTTCAAGGATAACGGTTGATGATCAATAAATCAATCGAGTCTGACCCCATTGATTATTTTGACCCCATTGATTATTTTCAGCATCGCTTGGTGTACCAGGTTATTGATGATCAACACACCGTCAAAGTGCTTCGTATGTGGTCGCATTATGAATAAAGGCGCCGCAGGAAGTGAGCATTTGTTTATCGATTGAGAAACTTTGGCCCAAATAACTGCTATTTTGTGAAGCACAGCCGTACAACGCATAACGAAGTTGATGCGTACACGCTGCAGAACTTCACAGGCATCAATCATTTTTAAAGGCTCCCATGATCGATTGTTATGATCCGGAAATCGCTCCCGATCCGGAGGAGTGGCTGGCTCTCGATGAGGGCTCAAGAATTGAGCAAGTTGAACGCTTTCACCGGAATGCACGGATTCCGTTACCGAAAAGCGCCCGGCACATGCATGCGGTCATCCACAGCATCGTGGAAAACCAGTTGGCAATGGAAGATCAGGAGATTGTTCGAGCCGTCTTGCAGCGGCTGATTTTGGAGGGGCTAACCCGCCATGATGCCGTTCATGCCATCGGTTCCGTCTTGACTGAACATATTTACGATTGCCTTCACGGGGATAGCCATTTACCTGACTGGACCGCGCCCTACTATGCCGAGCTGCAGCAACTCACCGCGGAAAAGTGGCGTCACAATCATTGATCCAGCCAGGTGAAGTTTGCAAGACGAACTGAAGCCCGAGCAACGGCATGGTGCATGTAATACCGTGAAATTTCCGCCATTCGATGACAGTCTCAGACCACCATCACGGCAAATTCCAGCTCCCATCCGCCAGCAAATCACCCTCGGGCCGCACAGAAAAATACGCCCAGGCCCGGATCTCTTCATTACCTGCCGTACGTACGGCGATTTCTTTGCGCACATACAGTTGCGGACATTCTTCAAGCTCGTCGAGCTGGGCCAGTTCCTGCGGGATGACTGAATAGAGTTCGCCCTGCACGGGGTAGCGGGCTTCGCTTTCGACCAAGTGGGGCCACGGGTCGGCGCCCTGATAGAGCGCGTAGTGCTCGCAGGTTTCGCCCTCGCCCATGCAGACCGCTTGCGCCAGCCAGTGGTGGTTGCTGCCGCCACGCTTGAGCGTGCCGTAGACAAACACCACTAGCCGGTCGTCACTCGCAGTATTCGATCTGCAGTTGCAGGATTCTTTCATCGCGGAATTCGTTGACGCCGATCTTGTAGACGGCACAGATTCGCGCCGGCAAGGGCTCGGCAGACTGGAAGCGCATGGCGTCGAGCACCTGGCCGTGGGCATTGGCGAGCTTGAGCTTGAGATGGCGCGCGCCGACAACGCGCTGCTCCACCACGCGGAATTCACCCTGGAACAGCGGCGGGGGGAAATCCTGGCCCCAGACCTGTTTTTCCAGCTTTTCCGCGACTTCCAGCGCAAAGGCATCCGGCGGCAGTTCTCCGTCTGTCTCGATGATGCGGTCCAGATGTGCTTCGGTCATCAGTTCGCGGCAGACCGCTTCGAACGCGGCGCGGAAAACGGGAAAATCCGCCTCGCGCAGGGTGAGCCCGGCGGCAGCTGCATGCCCGCCGAAGCGCACGATCAGGCCCGGCTGGCGCTTGGAAACGAGATCCAGCGCATCGCGCAAATGCAGCCCTGGAATCGAGCGCCCCGATCCCTTGATGAGCCCTTCTCCGCCTTCGGCAAACACCAGCGTCGGGCGGTGGAATTTGTCTTTCACGCGGGAGGCAAGGATGCCGACCACGCCTTGGTGCCAGTCCGCCCGGTACAGGCAGATACTGTAATCGCTCTCGATCGACAACCCGGCGAGCAGGCCTTCAGCCTCTTCGCGCATGCCGGCTTCGATCTCGCGCCGTTCGCGGTTCATCTGATCGAGTTCGTGCGCCAGCGGCAGGGCAGCGGCTTCGCTGTCTGCCAGCAAGCAGGCGATGCCCAAGCCCATATCGTCCAGGCGACCCGCGGCATTCAGACGTGGCCCGAGCGTGAAGCCGAGATCGAAGCAGGATGCCTTGGCAAACTGGCGCCCGGCCACGGCAAACAGGGCCATGATGCCGGGCGAGGCGCGGCCGGCACGCATGCGTTTCAAGCCCTGTTCGACGAGGATGCGGTTGTTGGCATCGAGCTTGACCACGTCGGCGACCGTTCCCAACGCAACGAGATCGAGCCATTGCGCCAAGTTGGGCTCGGCCTTGCCGGCAAACGCGCCGCGCTGACGCAATTCGGCGCGCAGGGCCATGAGCACGTAGAACATGACCCCCACGCCGGCCAGGCTTCGCGACGGAAATTCGCAGCCGGGCTGGTTGGGGTTGACGATCAGCGCATCGGGCAGCTCGTCGCCGGGCAGGTGGTGATCGGTAATCAGCACTTCGATGCCGCGGGCATGCGCGGCTTGGACACCCTCAATGCTGGCAATGCCGTTGTCCACGGTCACGATCAGGTCGGGTTTGCGCGTGGCTGCGAGTTCGACAATTTCCGGCGTCAACCCGTAGCCGTACTCGAAACGGTTGGGAACCAGGAAATCCACACAGGCGCCGAAAGCCGCCAGCCCGCGCATGGCCAGCACCGTGGCCGTAGCGCCGTCGGCATCGTAGTCGCCGACGATCAGGATGCGCGCCTGCCGGGCAATGGCATCGGCCAGGCACTTGGCTGCCGCTTCGGCATTCTTCAGCCGGGAAAAAGACAGCAGGTTGGTCAGTTCGTGTTCGAGTTCGCTATGGCAGCGAATGCCGCGAGCGGCGTAGAGGCGCGCTTCCAGCGGCGAAAAACCATGTTGCTGCAAGGCGGATTCCAGCTCCGGCGGAGCGTGGCGGATACGGATTCGGGGCATTGAAAATCTACTTCGTTCTGTGCGGTTATTCTGAAATTCATTCAAGCGGATAAGGGATTGCCCGACTTCCGATTGCGAAGGCTTGGCCGCCCATTGATTCGGCCAGTGAAGCTTGGGGGGTGCCGTCATACCGGCGCCGGCCGGGGTGACGATCTACCACGGCAGCCAAGGACGTCGCCACATACACCACAAAGCCCGTCGATCCAGAGCAATGCGGAGCCCGGCTTCCGGCAAGATCAGTTCGAGTGTACTGATCTTGCCGGCGGAAAGCCACTCATGCGCGGGCGCGAACCAGTCGCCTTCCAGCATGGTCCAGCCCTCGCGCCACGTCAGCGCATCGCCCCACAAGGCGGGATAGGCCAGATCGTCGAGCACCACCAGCACCTTCTTGCCGGGCAGGTTTCCCAGCATGCCGGGGCGGGGCCCGCGATGACAGCCGGCCAGTCTGGCCAGTGCGGCAATCATCGGATCGTCGGCCATCAGCCACTCGGCCGGCTTTTGCAGATCGTGGCGCAGCGGATAGCGGCCGCCGCCCCACAACCACAGGCTGTTGATCAGCGGCAGGCCGAGGCTGGCGCGGATATCGTTCACCGGGTGGGCATAGAGCAGCATCTGCATTTCGTTGATGCGCCGATGCCAGCGCGCCGCATCCGGCCCTTGCGGCAGGAAGGCGCCGATATCCTCGTTGCCGAATGCGGATTCGAGCTCGGCGAATTTCACTTGCGGCGCGTCTGCAAGGCGCAGCAGCCACCGGTCCGGCGTGGCGGCGATGAAGTGCATGTCGTCGCCGGCGAACTGGTGGTTAAGCGTAGCCACCAGTTGCACAGCCTCGTCCGGACTGACATGCAGGCCACGCGGATCGGCCATGCAGGCGCCGAACTGGTTCGCCATCAGATGAACGGGGTCAGCGCGCAGCCAGTAGCCCGGCTCCGCATCAGCGTGTTCGGCTGCCAGCGTCAACGGTCCGGCGGGAAAATCATCCAGGCCGAACGCTTGCGCCAGCCAGTCAAGGCAGCGCACGGGCTCGAACCGTTCGCGCGCGCCGCGCCCGCAAAGCAGGGAAAAAGCCGCCGGCTTGAGGCCGACGGTAACTTCGGCGGCTTCGGTTTCTTTCGGCCAGACGGCATGGGGGATGACAAGTCGGAGGTGCATGGGTCCATGATAGCAGCAGCACGGTAACAATGAAGACCCCGCATCCGGACCCGCCTGCCGGCATGCTAAACTTCGCCGTCCCGAACAGATAAGACCACAATGTACGAACTCATGATCGGCCTGCGCTATATCCGCGCCAAACGCCGCAACAGTTTCATTTCCTTCATTTCGATGATTTCCATCGTCGGCATCGCGCTCGGTGTGGCCGCGCTCATCATCGTGCTGTCGGTCATGAACGGCTTCCAGCAGGAAGTGCGCACGCGCATCCTCGGCATGGCCGCGCACGTTACCCTCACCGGCCCTACCGGCCAGCTTGAAAACTGGCAGACCGTCAGCGCGCGGGCGGGCAAAGCGGAGCATGTGCGGGCCGTGGCACCCTACGTCAACGGCCAGGGGTTGATGACCAACGGCGAACAGGTCAAGGGCGTACTGGTGCGCGGTATCGATCCAGCACTCGAAAGCGGTGTCAACGAGGTAGCCGACAAGCTGATCGCCGGCCGGCTCGACAGGCTGGCTCCCGGCGAATTCGGCATGATTCTGGGCTGGCATCTGGCCGCAAACCTCGGCGCGCGTCCTGGCGACAAGGTCACGCTCATCACGCCGCAGGGCCAGGTCACGCCCGCCGGCATGGTGCCGCGCCTGAAGCAGTTCACCGTGGTCGGCATCTTCCGCGCCGATTACTACCCCTACGATTCCGGCTTGGCGCTGCTGCACCTGCAAGATGCGCAACGCCTGTTCCGCATGGGCGATACGGTAAGCGGCGCGCGCGTGAAGCTCGACGACCTCAACAACGCCCGCGCTGTCGGCGCCAACCTCAGCCGCCAGATGCCCAACGTACTGGTTTCCGACTGGACCCAGGAAAACCCCAGCTATTTCCGCGCCGTGGAAATCGAAAAACGCATGATGTTCATCATCCTCACGCTGATCGTTGCCGTCGCCGCATTCAATCTCGTCTCCACGCTGGTCATGGTGGTCACGGACAAACAGGCCGACATCGCCATCCTGCGCACGCTCGGTGCCACGCCGGGGTCGATCATGAAGATTTTCATGATCCAGGGCGCGGTTTCCGGCTGTATCGGCACGCTGTCCGGCGTGGTGGGCGGGGTGCTGGTTGCGTTGAACCTCAACGTGATCGTGCCGGCCATCGAACAGTTCTTCGGCGCGCGCTTTTTGCCTTCCGATGTCTATCTCATCAGCGAGATGCCATCCAAAGTGCTGTTCGGCGACGTTTCCAGCATCGGCCTGATCGCCCTGCTGCTCGCTTTCTCGGCCACCTTGTATCCAAGCTGGCGCGCTTCGCGCATCAACCCGGCGGAGGCGCTGCGTTATGAATAAGCTGATTCTCAAGGCCACGGGGCTCGCCAAGACCTACCGTGCCGGCAAGCTCGAAACCCCGGTGCTCGCCGACGTCGAATTTGAACTGAGCCAGGGCGAGACCGTTGCCGTGGTTGGCGCATCCGGCTCGGGAAAATCCACCCTGCTGCATTGCTTGGGCGCGCTCGACATCCCGAGCGCCGGCAGTGTCGAGCTCATGGGGCAGGATCCTTTCAAACTCGGTGAAGTCCGCCGCAGCCAGCTGCGCAACCAGCACTTGGGGTTCGTCTATCAGTTCCACCACCTGTTGCCGGAATTCACGGCACAGGAAAACGTTGCCATGCCGCTTTTGATCCGGCGCATGAACAAGGTCGAAGCACTCAAGCAGGCCGCAGACATGCTGGAAAAGGTCGGGCTGGGGCACCGGCTGGAACACAAGCCGGGCGAGATGTCGGGCGGCGAGCGCCAGCGCGCGGCAATTGCCCGCGCGCTCGTCACCCAGCCGGCCTGCGTGCTGGCCGACGAGCCGACCGGCAACCTCGACCGCCACACCGCAGCCACCGTGTTCGAACTCATGCTGGAACTCAGCAAAAACCTGGGGACCGGTTTCGTGATCGTTACGCACGATCCGGAGCTGGCAGCCAGATGCGGCCGGATCATGAAGCTGGCAGATGGCAGGATCGTGGATTGATGCGGTTGAACCACAGAGACACAGAGAAAAAACAAACAGCCGCCCTTGCGGGTGAACCACACAACAAGCTGATTTCTCGTCCCTCTCTGTGCCTCAGTGCCTCTGTGGTAAAAAATTCAAGATGAATCGATCCAACAGGATCAAGCCGGGACCACCAGATAGGCGCGGATTCCGGTCATCACCATGTGCACGGAAATGACCGCCAAAAGCAAGCCGGAAAGGCGCTCAAAAGCTTCCATCAAACGCGGCGGAATAAAGTGCCCGACGCGCACCCCCCCCACCAGCAGGATGGCCGATACCAGCCAGGCCAGCGTCATCATGCCCATGCCGACCAGCGGATTGGCTTCGGATTGCGCCGACATGATCATGACCGTCGCCAGCGCAGACGGGCCAGCCATCAGCGGAATGGCCAGCGGAACAATAAAGGGTTCCACCTCGGCTTCGCGCGCCACACCTCCGTTTTCGTCCGGGAACACCATGCGCAGCGCGATGATGCCCAGTACCACGCCGCCGCAGATCGTGAGATCGGACGAATCCACCCCCAGCAAACCGATGAAGCGCGCGCCCACGGCGTAGAACAGCACCAGCAAGCCCAGCGCGATGAACGATTCGCGCGCCACCACCTTCCAGCGGTGCTCAGGCTCGACCTTGCTCAGGAGACTCAGCACTACCGGCAGGTTGCCAAACGGATCGAGAACGAAAAACAGGGTGATGGCGAGGGAAAGGACTTGCATGGAATCGCTGCTTGGTACGTTGTTGGGCGCAAGTGTAGTGGATGTGCGGCTTGTACGGGTAGCGGCTATCCCCTATTCCGGCAAGCTGTCGGGATGGACAGCGCCGAACTTCAAAGCCAGCCGGCATGCCTGAAACGCCTGTACATGACCAGACTGGTCACGCCAATCACCGCAAGCGCCAGCGGGTAGCCGTACTCCCATTGCAACTCGGGCATGGATTTGAAATTCATCCCCCAGATGCCGACAAAAGCGGTGACCACCGCAAAGATGCCGGCCCAGGCAGCCAGCTTCTTGTTGACTTCGCTTTCCTCGATGGCAACCATGGAAAGGTTGACCTGAATCGCCGTCCCGATGGTATCCCGGATCGTGTCGATGGAGGCGTTGATGCGGCTCAGGTGATCGTGCACATCGCGGAAATACTCGCGCCCCCGCGCGCACACTTCGGGGCCGCGGTTGCCGAAAAGCTTGCCTGACGCTTCCATCAATGGCGCGACCGCGTGCTTGAGCAGCATGACCTTGCGCTTCAGCTCATACAACCGCTCGATGTTGGAACGCGCTGCATTCTTGGAAAAAATCTGCTCTTCGATCTCTTCCAGTTCGGATTCGAGCTGGTCCATGAGCGGGAAATAGCGATCCACGACCGCATCCATCAGCGCGTAAAGAACAAAGCCGGAACCATGCCGAAGCAGATGCGGTTCCCGCTCGCAACGCTCGCGCACTGCAACGAAATGGCGTTGACTGTGACTGCGAACCGAAAGAACGTAGTTATGCCCGACAAAGACGTTCATCTCGCCCAGGCGTAATTCGCCCTTCACCTGCTCCAGCAAATGCATGACGACGAAAAGCGATTCTCCATACTCCTCGATCTTCGGGCGCTGGTGACCGTGACGGGCATCCTCGACAGCCAGCTCGTGCAGGTGGAATTCCTTTTTCATCAACTCCAGCTCTTGCGCCGTGGCATCGCACAGGGCCACCCAGACGAAACAATCCGGTTTTTCCAGGTAATCGCTGATTTCTTCTTCCATCAAGTCCGCAAGACGTTCACCGTCCCGGTAGGCCACACAGTTGACAATCATGATTCCCCCTGTTTTTTCAGCGCTTCGTCTCAGGATCAGCGTTTCGCCAACAGCCATAACCACAGTACCAGCATATCAGATGGACGCCATCCCCTCCCGCGCCAGGCGCTTTTCCTTTAGAATTCCCGCCTTTACTGCTTAATTTTCCAGGCTGAGTTGCCATGAAATCTGCCGAGATTCGCCAGAAGTTCCTCGATTTCTTTGCCCAGAAGGGCCACCAGGTTGTCTCCTCGTCGTCGCTGATCCCTGCCAACGACCCGACCATCCTGTTCACCAACGCCGGCATGAACCAGTTCAAGGACGTGTTCCTCGGCTTCGACAAGCGCGCCTACAACCGCGCGGCATCCAGCCAGAAGTGCGTTCGCGCCGGCGGCAAGCACAACGACCTGGAAAACGTCGGCTACACCGCGCGTCACCACACCTTCTTCGAAATGCTGGGCAACTTCAGCTTCGGCGATTACTTCAAGCGCGATGCCATCGTCTACGCCTGGGAATTCCTGACCACGCCTGCCGGCCTCAACCTGCCCAAGGAAAAACTCTGGGTCACGATCTACGCCGAAGATGACGAAGCCTTCGACATCTGGCACGAAGTCATCGGCCTCGCCCCCGAGCGCATCATCCGCATCGGCGACAACAAGGGCGCCGAGTACGCCTCGGACAACTTCTGGGCGATGGGCGACACCGGCCCCTGCGGCCCCTGCACCGAAATCTTCTACGACCACGGCGCGCACATTGCAGGCGGCCTGCCGGGCTCGCCTGACGAAGACGGCGATCGCTACATCGAGATCTGGAACAACGTGTTCATGCAGTTCAACCGCGACGAGAACGGCGTGATGCACCCGCTGCCCAAGCCTTCGGTCGATACCGGCATGGGCCTGGAGCGCGTGTCTGCCGTCATGCAGCACGTGAACTCCAACTACGAGATCGACCTGTTCGTCGAACTGCTGAAGGCCGCGGCCAAGGCTACTGGCGTGGAATACAACCAGACCACCCCGTCGCTCAAGGTCATTGCCGACCACATCCGCGCCTGCGCCTTCCTGATCGCCGATGGCGCCCTGCCCTCCAACGACGGCCGCGGCTACGTGCTGCGCCGGATCATCCGCCGCGCGATCCGCCACGGCTACAAGCTCGGCCAGAAGGGCCTGTTCTTCCACAAGCTGGTCGCCACGCTGGCCGACGTGATGGGCGATGCCTATCCGGAACTGCGCAGCCGTCAGGCGCATATCGAGGACGCGCTCAAGCTGGAAGAAGAACTCTTCGGCAAGACCGTCAACCACGGCATGGAATTGCTGGAGCAGGCACTGGCCGGCGGCAAGACCGTACTCGACGGCGCCACGGCATTCAAGCTCGCCGATACCTACGGCTTCCCCATCGACCTGACCGCCGACATCTGCCGCGAACGCGGCCTGAGCGTGGACATGGAAGGCTTTGAAGCCGCGCTCGAAGCGCAGCGCCAGCAATCCAAGGCCGCCGGCCAGTTCAAGATGGCTGCGGGCCTCGCCTACGAAGGCAGCGCCTCGCATTTCCACGGCTACAGCGAAACCAGCTACGAAGCCACCGTTCTCGCGCTCTACAAGGGCAGCGAGCAAGTATCCGAACTCAAGACTGGCGACGAGGGCGTGGTTGTACTCGACCACACGCCGTTCTACGCCGAATCGGGCGGCCAGTGCGGCGACGTGGGCGAAATCTTCGCCGCCGGCGGGCTCGACACCCTGTTCGACGTGACCGACACGCAGAAGGTCAAGGCCGACGTATTCGGCCATCAGGGCAAGCTCGCGCGCGGCAGCCTCAAGGTGGGCGACAGCGTCACTGCCAGCATCGATCTGCACAAGCGCATCGCCACCACGCGCAACCACTCGGCCACCCACCTCTTGCACGCCGCGTTGCGCGAAGTGCTCGGCACGCACGTCGAGCAGAAAGGCTCGCTCGTGACCTGGGAGCGCACGCGCTTCGACTTCTCGCACCCGAAGGCCGTCACGGCCGAAGAAATCGCCAAGGTCGAGCAACTCGTCAACCATGTCATCCTGCACAACAAGCCGCTCGCCATCGCCCTCATGAGCTATGACGACGCCATCAAGGCCGGCGCCATGGCGCTGTTCGGCGAAAAATACGGCGACGAAGTCCGCGTGGTGAAGATGGGCGATTTCTCGACCGAACTCTGCGGCGGCACGCACGTGGCGCACACCGGCGACATCGGTTTCTTCAAGATCATCGCCGAAGGCGGTGTTGCTGCCGGCATCCGCCGTATCGAAGCCGTGACCGGCGAAGGCGCACTGGCGCTGGTGCAAGGCATGGAACGCGAAATCAAGGATGCCTTGGCTGCAGCTCAAGCCCAGCCGGGCGAGCTTGTCGCCAAGGTCGGCCGCATCCAGGATCAGGTCAAGACCCTGGAAAAGGAACTCGCCCGCCTCAAGGCCAAGCTCGCTGCCAGCCAGGGCGACGAGATCGCCAGCCAGGCTGTCGAAATCAACGGCGTGAAGGTGCTCGCCGCGCAGATGGAAGGCGCGGACACTGCGGCCCTGCGCGAAACGCTCGACAAGCTCAAGGACAAGCTCAAGACCGCCGCCATCGTGCTGGCCTCCGTCACCGACGGCAAGGTTGCACTGATCGCCGGCGTCACCGCCGACACCACGGGCAAGATCAAGGCCGGCGAGCTCGTCAACTTTGTCGCCCAGCAGGTCGGCGGCAAGGGCGGCGGCCGTCCGGACATGGCCCAAGCCGGCGGTACCCAGCCGGAAAACCTGTCTGCCGCACTCGATGGCGTAGCAGGCTGGGTGGCAGGAAAACTGTAAGCGGAAAGTTCGTGCATCCAGAAACAACGCCCGCGATTCGCGGGCGTTGTTGTATCAAACGGGGCTTTCTGTGGGAGCGGATGAAATCCGCGATTATTGACCCGGCCAGATTTTGTTTGAACTCGTCACCCCGGCGCAGGCCGGGGTCCAGTGGCATGAAGTGGCTTCGTTGCTGGATACCGGCCTGCGCCGGTATGACGGCAAAAATTCAAACTTCACTTGGCTGGATCAATACACCTTCCTGTGGAAGCGGGTGAAATCCGCGATGATCGACAGGCTCCTTCGCGGATTTCATCCACTCCCACACTCCAGCTCAATCACGCAGTGCGTGACGGCAAGCCGGACGATGGAGCCTTGCCAGCCCGCACCTTGTTTTTTCGGCTCGCAAAACATTGCAAACAAATTCGCCGGGGGCGGCCGTGGGCATCGGTGATCTCTCTGGCCTCGCCAGGCAAAACCCAGCGGTTGCATTTGTAGCAATAAATCTTCTCTTCTGAATTTCCCACTATCGCTCTTTCTGCAGTTCAATCGGCAACGAAAAAGGCGGGCATCCACCGCCCGCCCCGGCTGTCTCGAATCGGTTTAAAGCTTGTATGCCGCCACGATGCCGTGCATTTCCTTGGCCAGACGGTCCAGATCGCGCGCGGCGCGGGCGCTTTCTTCGGCGGCGGCGCTGCTTTCCTCGGACATCTGGGCAATCTTCTCGACCTGGATGGCGATATTGTTGGTGGCGGTGCCTTGTTCGCGGATCGCGGTGGTGATTTCTTCGACCATGCCCACGGCGCTACGGCTGCCCTCGCCGATCCGGCGGATCGAATCGTTGGCCTCCTGCGCGCGCTCAACGCCCTGGTTCACTTCCGCAACGGCGCCTTCCATGCTGCGCACGGCATCGCTGGCGCTGGCGCGCATGGTTTCGATGGTGCGGGCGATTTCCTGCGTGGACGAGGCGGTACGCTCTGCGAGCTTGCGCACTTCGTCGGCCACCACGGCAAAGCCGCGGCCCTGCTCGCCAGCGCGAGCCGCTTCAATCGCGGCATTGAGCGCCAGGAGGTTGGTCTGGTCGGCGACTTCCTTGATGACAGCCACGACATTGGAAATCTGGGCGCTGTGCTGCTCCAGTTCGTGGATGCGCTCGGCGGCATCGTGCACGGTGGCGGCAATCTGGTTGATGCCTTGCGCGGTGTGGCTGATAACCTCTTCGCCGGAAGCGGCCAACTGGCCGGATTCGCTGGAAATGCGATTGGCTTCCTGAGCGCGGTCGCCGACATGGTTGATGCTGACGGTCATCTCTTCAACCGTCGCAGCCATGCCGGAAGCGGCTTCGCTTTGCTGGTGCGAGGCGGTCGCAACCTGGGTCGAAGTTGCAGCCATCTGGTTGGCGGCAGCGGCAACGGATTGGGCGCCGGACGCGATGGATTTCAGGTTGCCCTGCAATTTGTCGAGCAGGTTGTTGAAGGCAAAGGCCGTCGAACCCAGCTCGTCCATGCGGGCAATGGGCAGGCGCGCGGTGAAATCGAGCGATTGACTGACCTGCTCCATCATGCCCTGCAGGCGACTCAAGCGGAAACGGAGTTCTCTGATCAGGAAGAAAGCCAGCAAGCCGATCGCGGTTACGCCGAACACGATGGCAAGCACCGTGAAGACCTGACCCTGTGCGGCCCTGGCAAGCGCAGCATTGGTGGTTTCCGTAGCCAGTTTCTTGTTGAATTCCAAGTGATTATCAAATCCTTGGCGAACCTTGGTTCCCAGCGGAGCGAGCTGTTTGGCGAGCACTTCGTTGGCCGCGTCTTTCTCGTTCTTTCGCGATTTCGGCAGCAATTGGCTATTGAGCAGTTCCGCGTATGCCTTCAGGTCGCGGACATTGGCTTCCAGCAGTTTCTTGTCTTCGTCGTTGGACAGCAGTTTTTCGTAATCCTTGAGCTGCTTCAAGCTTTTCTGCAATTGCTCTTCCAGGCCCTTTTCAACAGCCTGCATCCGGGCGGCATCGGTACTCATCACGTGCCGGTAGATGTTGATACGGACTTCCATGTAGGCCTGTCGCGCCTCGCTCAGGATTTGCACGCTGGCCAGGCTGTCGTCATTGATCTGATGAATACTTTCCGACCCCTTGTTCGCGACGTACAAGCCCACCGATCCAACAATCAACAGAGCAGATACGGAGACCACGATCATCATGATGATGCGCTGGGCTACTGTCAGATTTTTCATCGTTCATCACACCTTGATTGTTTAAATAAATCAGCTCGTTTTTTGAAGGCGCGAGTATACACAACTTCGTTGCATGAACAAGAACAAAAACCATATTGCCAAACTGGTTTTATACAATGCAAGCGGCAAGAAAAAACGGACTCATGAGTTGAGTCCGTTTTCAAGGAGACAGGGAAAGGATCAGAGTCGGTATGCGGCCACGATGTCATGCATCTCGCCAGCCAGACGATCAAGGTCATGCGCTGCGCGAGCGCTTTCTTCTGCTGCCGCGCTGCTTTCCTCGGACATCTGGGCGATCTTCTCAACCTGGATGGCAATGTTGTTCGTAGCCGTACCTTGTTCGCGGATCGCAGTCGTAATTTCTTCGACCATGCCCACGGCATTGCGGCTGCCCTCGCCAATCTGGCGGATCGAATCGTTGGCAACCTGAGCCTGTTCAACCCCCTTGCCCACCTTCGCAACCACTCCCTGCATGCTGGCCACGGCATTGCCGGCACTGTTGCGCATGGTATCAATGGTGCTGGCAATTTCCTGAGTGGACGAAGCCGTACGCTCGGCCAGCTTGCGCACTTCATCGGCCACTACGGCAAAACCGCGCCCTTGCTCGCCGGCACGCGCAGCTTCGATGGCTGCATTGAGCGCCAGCAGATTGGTCTGATCGGCAACTTCCTTGATCACGGAAACCACATTGGATATTTGCTGGCTATGTTGTTCCAGGCTGTGGATGAGGTCGGCAGCTTCGTTGACCGTCGTAGCGATATCCTGAATATCGCTGGCGGTTTGCCCGATCACCTGCTCACCCATATTGGCCAGCTTGCCGGATTCGCTGGAAATTCGGTTGGCTTCCTGCGCGCGATCCGCCACGTGGTTGATGCTGACGGTCATTTCTTCGACTGTTGCGGCCATGCCGGAGGCCGCCTCGCTTTGTTGCTGGGAAGCGCGGGCGACTTGGGTCGAAGTCGTTGCCATCTGGTTGGCTGCCGCAGCTACGGACTGCGCCCCTGCAGCAACCGACCTGAGATTACCCTGCAGGCGTTCCAGCAGTTTATTGAACGCATCGGCAGAGGCGCCCAATTCATCCAGACGTGCAACCGGGATGCGCAAGGTGAAATCCAGCGACTGGTTGACTTGCTTCATCATGTCCTGAAGCCGGTTCATTCGGAAGCGGATTTCTTTTGCAACCAGATAGCCAAGCGTCCCGACCACTGCCAATGCAAGCAAAATTGCCGAAACTTGAATCCACTTGGCTCTGGCATAGGCTGCTGCATTATCCTTGCGCAACCCTTCTGCCAGCTTCCAGTTGTAATCCATGTGATCGGCCAGATTCTTGGTCAGCCCTCTCGCGGTCTGGCTGAACTCACCCGTCGGCAGCAGCATGACATGCACGCCGTGCGTATCCTTGGCATCGGATTTTTGAAGAAGTGTCTTGACGATGCTCATGTACCGGGCAAGACTGGCCTTGTCCGCCTCAGTCATTTTTTTGTCGGTATCGTCAGACAGCAGTTCCTTTTCATAGCGGTTCAGGTTCTTCAGCGCCAATTGATAGTGTTCTGCTATGTGTTTTTCCGCTGCCTCTTTTTCTGCCGTATTTTCAGCCAACAAATGATCCCGCACCGCAATCCGGATTTGATCTACGGAAACTCGTGCTTCATCCAAGGCTTTCACACTTGGGACCGTATTTTCCTGGACATACTCAAAACGGGTTTGGGCCGCGCCCAACCCCCAGAGCGCATATCCCCCAACACCCAGCAGGGACAACAGCGCAATGGTCAGAATCATGATGATACGGTTTGCAATACCCATGGTTTTCTCCAGTCACCCAAGACACACCCGTTGGGGCGTCGATAGGGCAGGATAGCAAACGCCATCCGCCAATATCGGAGCTTTCTGACATATTCACCGATTTAAAATGTACTTTCTTACCGCTGCGTTGTGTTCTTCCAGCGAATTGGAAAACTGCGAACTGCCGTCACCGCGTGCGACGAAATACAGCGCCTTGGTCTGTGCCGGCTGGGTGGCCGCCCTGAGCGCGGCTTCGCCGACAAACGCGATCGGCGTCGGCGTCAGGCCGCTGCGGGTGTAGGTGTTGTACGCGGTGTCGGTTTCCAGATCGACCCGACGCAAGCTGCCGTTGTATTTCTCGCCCATGCCGTAAATGACCGTCGGATCGGTTTGCAAACGCATGCCGATTCGCAGCCGGTTGGCGAACACGCCCGCCACCATGGGTCGGTCCGAAGGTTTGCCGGTTTCCTTTTCCACGATGGAGGCCAGGATCAGCGCCTCCTGCGGGCTGTTCAGCGGCAGGCCGGGCGAGCGCAAAGACCAGGCGGCATCGAGCTTGCGCGCCAGCAGGCGGTTGGCACGGGCGAGTAATTGCAGCTCGGACGACCCCTTGTTGACGTAATAGGTATCCGGGAAGAACTGGCCTTCAACACTGGCAACGGGCAGCTTCAAGGCTGCAGCAAGATCGGCATCGGAGAGACTCGTGGCATCGTGTTTGAGTTCCGGCGTAGCGGCCAGCGTGGTCTTCAATTGCCGCCAGTTCCAGCCTTCAATGATCTTGACGGCCACCATTGCCGTATCGCCCGCGGTCAGTTTTTGCAGCAATTGCCACGGCGAAGTCGGCTCGCTGATTTCGTAACTGCCGGCCTTGATGCGCTTGTCGGCGCGCATCAGGCGCCCCAGCAGGGTGAACCAGCGTGTTTCCTGAATGACACCTTGAGCCTGCAATTGACTGGCTGCCTTGATGAAGCTGCCCGGTTCCAGTACGAAATCGGTGGGAGTTTTAACGTCCAGAGGCTTGTTGGCATAGGCAAACAGCCAAGCGCCCGCGGCGCCCCCCGCCACCAGCGTCAGGACCAGCAAGATTGCCAGCAAACGGCCCAGCGTGCTGGTGCCGCGTTCAGTTTTCCGTTTCGCCATGTTGGCGTTTCACCTCGAAAAAGCGTTGTACATTGGCCGTGTCACGGGTGCGATACATCGGCGGCAGGCTGTTCCAGACCATCTTGCCGTAGGGCTTCTCGACCAGGCGGTTGTCGGCGATCATCAGGATGCCGGTATCGGTTTCGTCGCGGATCAGCCGCCCCGCGCCCTGCTTGAGCGTGATCGCGGCATAGGGCAACTGGTATTCCATGAAAGCATTGCGCCCGGCTTTCTTCATCTGCTCGATCCGCGCCGAAAGCACGGGGTCGTCCGGCGGCGCGAATGGCATCTTGTCGATGACCACCAGCGAGAGCTGCTGGCCTTTCACGTCGATGCCTTCCCAGAAGGTCTGGCTCGCGACCAGCACCGCGTTGGGCGCGCGGCGGAAATTGTCCAGGATCTCGGTACGGCTGCCCTGCCCTTGCAGGAACACCGGCCAGTCGAGCCCGGCTTCCTTGAGGCGGGCGACGATCAGTTCATGCGCCTCGCGCATCGCGCGCAGGGAAGTGAACAGCATGAAAGCGTGGCCGTGGGTCAGGCGCAACAGCGGCCAGGCGGCGTCGATCACGGCACGCGTATAGTCCGGCGCGTTCGGGTCGGGCATCGCCGGCGGCACGTACAGCACCGCCTGCTGCTTGTAATCGAACGGGCTGTCCCAGAGCGCGGTTTGCGCATCCCACAGACCCAGCTCGTGCTTGAAGTGTTCAAATTTGCCATTCACGGCCAATGTTGCCGAGGCAAACACCCAGGCACGCGGATGGGTGTTGAGCTGTTTCCTGAATAATTCAGCGATGTTGAGCGGCGTGGCGTGCAGCATCAAGCCGAAGTTCGAGACGTCGATCCAGTGCACGGCTTCTTCGTGCTCGGTGGATTGCCAGCGCACCAGCGCCGCGATCAGCGCCTCGGCGCGCTGCTGGCATTTCTCCAGCTCTTCCGCGCGTTCGGCCTGTTTGGCAAGCAGCGCATTCAGGTTCTTCAGGCGTTCGATCACCTCGTCGAGCGCGGGCGCAAAATCGGGATACGCAGCAAGCTGATGCTGCGGCAGGCGGATGGCTTCGGACTTGAACACCAGCCGCAGATCCTTGGCCGCTTTTTCCAGCGCCTCGGCGGCCTGCGGCAGCATCACGAATTCCTTGGCAACGACAATCGCCTCGGCGCGCGCATCGCGGGCAAGTTCGATAATCTGGCCCGTGGTCACGCTCTCGCCAAAGAACAGGCTCGCGACATCGGGCAACTGGTGCGCTTCGTCGAAGATCACCGTATTGCACGCCGGCAGCAATTCGCCCGCCCCTTCGTCGCGCAACCAGACGTCGGCAAAAAACAGGTGATGGTTCACCACCACCACGTCGGCTTCCTGCGCTTCCTTGCGCGCCTTGAGCACGAAACAATCCTTGTGGTTGGGGCAATCCTGCCCCAGGCAGTTGTCGCGCGTCGAGGTTACGAAGCTCCAGACCGGCGCGTTTTCCGGTACGCCGGGGCAAGCCGCCTTGTCGCCGGATTGCGTCACCTTGGCGTAGCGCTCGACCGCGTGCAGGTGCACCACGTCTTCCTTGTTGAGGAAACGCCCCTCGTGCCGGGCGAGCTCCAGCCGGTAATGGCAAACGTAGTTGCTGCGCCCTTTCAGCAGGGCAATCGTGACTGGCACTTTCAGCACATCGCGCACAGTGGGAATGTCGCGCTGGAACAGTTGATCCTGCAAGGTCTTGGTGCCGGTGGAAACGATGACCTTGCCGCCGGACAAGAGCGCAGGAACCAGATAGGCAAAGGTCTTGCCCGTGCCGGTACCCGCCTCGGCGATCAACTGCCCCTTGGCGGTGATTGTCTCGGCCACGGCCTGCGCCATTTCCCGTTGCTGCGGGCGCAACTTGTAATCGGGAAATGCCGCGGCGAAAAGGCCGCCTTCGGCAAAGACTTCGTCAAGGGTCATCGGGAAGCTCTGTGGCAGGAAAAATAAGGCTCTGCTGTGGGAGCGGTTGCAAACCGCGAACAGGCCAACACCCATCACGGATTTCATCCGCTCCCACGTTGAAACCGGTTACAGCGTCTTGAGCTTGCCCTGGAAATCGCCGAGCGTCTTATAGCCCTTCTTCGCCATCAGCGCAGCCAGCTCATCGGCCAGACGTGCAAAGATCGCCGGACCTTCTTCCTGCAAGGCGGTGCCAACCTGCACCAGCGAAGCGCCCGCCAGCAAATGCTGGAACACCTGTTCGCCGGTCTTGACACCGCCGCAGCCGATCACCTTCTTGTCCGGGCAACGGCGGAAGAACGCGTTGACGTTGGCGAGCGCGGTCGGCAATACGTAGTCGCCGCCAATACCGCCAAAACCATCCTTGGGCTTGATCAGCACGGTTTCGGTTTCGGTATCAATGGCCAGCGCGTTGCCGATCGAGTTGATGCAGGTCACGAACGCCACTTGCGGATAACGGTTCAGGATTTCAGCCGCCGCATCGAAATGGGCGATGTCGAAATACGGCGGCATCTTCACGCCGAAAGGCTTGTCGTATTCGCGGCACACGGCGGCGAGCATGGCATCCATCGCATCGAAATCGTAGGCGATCTGCGGCTTGCCCGGCACGTTCGGGCAGGACAGGTTGAGTTCCATGATCGCCGGCACGTTCGCGGCCTTGATCTCGCGCACCATTGCGAGGTTGTCTTCCAGGCTCAGGCCCGCGACCGACATGAACAGCGGCTTCCTGGCGTAATCGTGTTTGGCCACGTAATCCAGATAGAAGCGATAGCCCAGGTTCGGCAGGCCCATCGAGTTGATGCTGCCCAGCGGCGTGGCTTTGTAGCGAGGCTCCGGGTTGCCGGCGCGCGGTTCCAGCGTGCAGCTCTTGGTCACATAGGCACCGGCGGCGCTCAGATTCAGGGCATCGAGTTCGGTCTGGTCGTAGCACCAGACGCCGGAAGCATTCATCAACGGATTGGCAAAGGCGCAATCCAGGAAACGGGTGGAGAGGTCCGTCATGGGGAAATTCCTTGGCTGGCGGGCATGTTTCAAAAGAGGGGATTTTACCGCAACAACGAGCCGAACACGGTGCGCAGAATCTTGCTTGACTGACCCAGCGGATCTGTGCGGATGGCTTTTTCCTGCTCCGCAATCATCAAGAACAGCCCGTCGACGGCCTTGCGCGTCACATACTGGTCGAGATCGGCATCCCGGGCATCGATCAGGCCGAACTGTGCTGCCGGTGCGGCAAAGCGGTTATAGCTTTCGGCCAGCTTGACGCGCGCCGTTGCAGTCTTCACCTTGGGCAGGAACTTCTGGGCAATCGCCTCACCGCTCGTTTTGCGGAAATACTGGGTAGCGCTGTCTTCGGGGCCGGTCAGAATGGCCTTGGCATCCGCCCAGGTCATCTTGCGGATGCCGTCGAGCAAGATCGGCTTGGCTTCAACCACCGCCGATTCGGCCGCACGGTTCATCGTGGTAACCAGCTCATCGGCTTGCCGCCCCATCCCCATGGTGCGCAGAACTTTTTCAGCTTTTTCCAGCACTGGGGGCAACGGAATCCTGACCTTGGGATTACCGAGGAAGCCATCCGTAGCCGAGAGCTTGCCCACGGCATAGCCCGTTCCCTGAACCAGCGCCTCCTTCAGGCCCTTGCCTGCATCCTGATTACTGAGCGATGACACATCGGCAGCCAATAACGGTGCAGCTAACAGACACAGCAACAAAATCAGTCGGCGCATGGGAAACTCCTTGAGCGAAAAAAGAAAGACGGCGAAATTGGCCATCAAAGCCGGGCCAGCAGCTCCCGAGCTGCGCCAACGCCACTTCTGACGGCACCTTCCAGTGTAGCCGGATAATCGCGAGGTTGGCCTTGTGTGTAATCCCCGGCCAAAAGCAAACCTGCAGCTGCCGTCTTGTGGCTTGGTCGTTGCATCTCCGGCACACAGGCAAACGTGGCCCGTTTTTCCGCGATCATGCCTCGCCATTCGGCCTGCGCCGGCAGGCCAAGCCGGGCATGTAGTTCGCGTTCGACAGCAGCCATCAGCGCCTCGCGCCCCAGCTTCTGGTGCTCGCCCTCTGCCGAGATCACCACAGCGATCAGGCCCGGCGTGGCATGGGTATAGCCGCGATCAAACACCCACTGCGCCAGCGAATCGGCCAGCCCGGTCATCGGGCGCGACAGGTGCACATCGGCGGCATATTGCAGGTATACGGTCACGATGGGCTGGTATTCCCAAGCTTCCAGTTGCGCCGCCAATCCGGTCAGCTCCGGCAACCCTTCCATCACCATGCCGGCCCGGTGCGGCGGCAAGGCGCAGATCACGGCGGAGAAGCGCTCTTCGCCCTCGCCCACCTGCCAGCCGTCATCGGCACGGCGCAGGCTTTTCACCATCGCACCCAAACGCACTTCCCCGCCGTGAGCTTCGACGAAGCGCGCCGCGGCCTCGGGGAACAGCGCTGAAAAATCCAGTTTGGGGAACAGCAGATCGGAGGCTTCGCGCGCACCGCCCAAGCTGTCGCGCAGCACGTTGAGCAACACCTGCGTCGAGGCTTTTTCGATGGGGGTATTGAGCGCTGCCACAGTCAGCGGCTGCCAGAAGCGAGCGATCAATTCGTCGGGTTGCCGGTTTTGCTGCAACCAGACCGATACCGTGCAATCTGCCGGCAGCATCCAGCCGGCATTTTCTGCGCCGCGTATGGCCATGATCAAACACCAACGCTCGGTCACACTCAACCCGCGCGCCAGCAATAACCCGGCCGCCAGATGCAATGGTGCAGGCAAGCGGGGACACGCCAGCCGGAACCCCGGCTCGACCGCCAGCTCCAGCGGCTGACGAAGAAAAGCCATTTCAGGATCGACGCCGACAGTTTGCATCAAACGCAGCAATTCGCCATAGGCACCGATCAGCAAATGCTGGCCGTTGTCGACCTCGCGCCCCTCCAGCGTCACCTTGCGCGCCCGCCCACCGAGCACCTTGCCTGCCTCGAACACGGTCACCGGCACACCGGCCGCAGCCAGCTCCACCGCTGCAGCCATGCCGGCATAGCCGCCACCGAGAATGGCGATTTTTTTCATGCACGCATTTCCGGGAAAAAGAAGGCTGAAATCAAGCCCCCTCTCCCTTGCAGGGAGAGGGTTGGGGTGAGGGTCGAATGCCCGTGGACTAGGCTGTCAGCCACGCTTTCCACGCCAGCCAAACCTTGCGCAGCTTGCCCAGCGACAGGCGCTGGTTCAGCACCTTGCCGGCGCCGTGGTGTTTGATTTCCTGCAGCGTGGTGCGGTAGATGGCGGCCATGATCAGGCCGCAGCGTTGCGCTTTGCGGTCTGCGGCAGGAAGTTCGGCGAGCGCCTTGGCGTAAAACGCTTCGGCGCGTTCGATCTGGAACTCCATCAGCGCGTTGAATTCTGGAGTTTCGCGCAGGTTGAAGAGATCGTCGGCAGTGACGTTGAAACGCTGCAATTCGTCGAGCGGTATATAGATACGGCCGCGGCGCACATCTTCGCCTACGTCACGGATGATATTGGTGAGCTGGAACGCCAGCCCCAGGTCGTGGGCGTATTTCTGGGTGCGGCGGTCGGTGTAGCCGAGAATCTGCGTAATCAGGAAGCCGACGACCGAGGCCACGCGGTAGCAGTAGAGCTGCAGCTCTTTAAAGCTTGCATAGCGCGGAATGTCGAGGTCCATCTCCATGCCGTCGATGATTTCGAGGAAATGCTCGCGCTGCATGTCGTAAGCCTTGACGTGCGGCAGCAAGGCGCGGGTGACGGGGTGTTGCGGGTTGCCGGAGTAAAGATGATCGATCTCGGCGCGCCACCAGTTGAGCGTATTGCGCGCCACGGCATCGTCGTGCGTTTCGTCGACCACGTCGTCCACTTCGCGGCAGAACGCATACAGCGCAGTGATGGCACGGCGCTTTTCCTCCGGCAGGAAGCGGAAGCTGGAATAGAAACTGGAGCCGCTTTTTACGGCCTTGTCCTGGCAGTATTGATCGGGGGTCACAGGATGCGCCCCGGAATCTTGGGAGTGGCCACGGCCACATCACCGCACTGGGCACGATGGCGCAGGGCATGGTCGATCAGCACCAGCGCGAGCATTGCTTCGGCAATCGGCGTGGCGCGGATTGCCACGCACGGGTCGTGACGACCGGTGGTGGCCATCAGTTGCGGCTCACCTGCCTTGTCGATGGAGTGGCGCTCCTTGGCAATGCTCGGCGTGGGCTTGACCGCCAAGTTGACGACGATGTCCTGCCCCGAGGAAATGCCGCCGAGAATGCCGCCGGCATGGTTGCTGGCAAAGCCGGCGGGGGTCAGTTCGTCACAGTGCAGCGAGCCGCGCTGGGCGATGCTGGCGAAGCCATCGCCGATCTCCACACCCTTGACGGCGTTGATGCCCATCATCGCGTAGGCAATCTCGGCATCGAGGCGGTCGTAGACCGGCTCGCCCCACCCCACGGGCACGTTCTCGGCCACGACGGTGATCTTGCCGCCAATGGAGTCGCGCTCGCTGCGCACCTGATCGAGATACACTTCCAGTTGCGGAACGATTTCCTGATTGGGCGCAAAAAAGGCGTTCTGCCCGACTTCGTCCCAGCTTCTGAACGGAATGGCGATTTCGCCCATCTGGCTCATGTAGCCGCGAATCACGATGCCGAACTTTTCCTTGAGCCATTTCTTGGCAATCGCGCCGGCCGCTACGCGCACGGCGGTTTCCCGCGCCGATGAGCGCCCGCCGCCGCGGTAATCGCGAATGCCGTACTTGTGCCAATAGGTATAGTCGGCATGGCCGGGGCGGAAAGTTTCGACGATCTTGCCGTAATCGTGGCTGCGCTGGTCCTGGTTGCGGATCAGGAGCGCAATCGGCGTGCCGGTGGTCTTGCCCTCGAACACGCCGGAGAGAATCTCGACCGCATCCGGCTCCTTGCGTTGCGTCACATGCCGGCTGGTGCCGGGTTTGCGGCGATCGAGTTCGATCTGGATATCCTCGGCGCTGATTTCCAGGCCGGGCGGGCAGCCATCGACCACGCAACCGATTGCCGGGCCATGCGATTCGCCGAACGAGGTAACCGCAAACAAAAGACCAAAGGTATTACCGGACATGCCAATCACTCCGCGCACGGATCAAATTTGCGCAAATTCTAGCACAGCCCTTCATCCGACCAGCGTCGGCCTGTTGCAGAAGTACACATCCCACTTAGAGCCTGTTCACGATCTGTCGCGAGAAGCCGTCAGCGGGGTGAAGAGCAGCGCAAAAACCGGAGTGTAAAAATAGTACATGAGGATTTTGAGCAGCGCATGAGCCCCGATCACGGCTTCGCAGCAAGAGCGTGAACAGGCTCTTACACGGCGTTACGTTCACTTTGTATATCCGATTTCCATCTGCTGCGTTGTTCACAGGGAGTCGTGCATGAACGCACCAGATCAAACAAACCGAGGAGAACCATCATGAAACCGCTTGCCCGCACCCTTGCCCTGCTGCTCACGGCCTCCACCCTTTATCTGGCCGCAGCCCCAGCCAACGCCCGTGTGGATGTCAGCATCGGCATCAATGTGCCTCCGCCAGTACACCATGTAGAAGTGGTGCCTGCCCCGCGCCACGGTTATATATGGGCTCCGGGTTACTGGCGTTGGGACAATCACCGTCATGTCTGGGTAGACGGCTACTGGATCAAGGCGCGACCCGGTTATATCTGGACACCGCATCGCTGGGATCACCGTGGTGATCGCCATCATTTCGTCCCGGGCCGCTGGGAACGCGACCATCACTACAAACCAGGGCATGGACGTGATCACGGACATGGCTACAAGCATCATGACCGGAACCGGTAATTCACGAAACGGCACGCACATCAAACGCTGCAGCTGACAGCCCCACCACGCCCCTGGAATGAGCAATCCAGGGGCGCATGTTTTCACTCTCTTCTCCGATTCTCAGTCCAACTGATTGATATTTTGACCTTTAACGTCACGAAAGGCCGTGAATTTACCCTATTGATCAAGGTCAAAACGCCCGACATTTTTCAGGCATACTTACAAGCATCCGTGTAGATTCGCGCGCGGTCTGGCTGAACTCTTCTCAGCCAGTTTTTCTTTAACGGAGTTACCAATGTCGCAAAACACTCACGGCGCATACGCCAATCCCGCTCCGCTGGGCCTCTTGGGCTTCGGCATGACCACCATCCTGCTGAACATCCACAACGCCGGTTTCATCGAACTGAACGTTGCCATCCTGGCCATGGGCATCTTCTACGGCGGCATCGCCCAAGTGATCGCTGGCGTTCAGGAATGGAAGATGGGTAACACCTTCGGTGCCACCGCCTTCACTTCCTACGGTTTCTTCTGGCTGGTTCTGGTCGGCATCATCCTCATGCCGAAGTTCGGCCTGCCTGCCGCCAACGGCGCCACCATGGCCATCTGGCTCGGCATCTGGGGCATCTTCACCCTGTTCATGTTCTTCGGCACCCTGAAGCTGAACCGCGCCCTGCAAGTGATCTTCGGCTCGCTGGTCGTCCTGTTCGGTCTGCTGGTCGTTGACAAGGCCACCGGCAGCGAAACCGTTGCCCACATCGCCGGCTTCGAAGGCATCTTCTGCGGCGCTTCCGCTTTCTACGCCGCCGTTGCCCAGATCCTGAACGAAGTCTACGGCAAGACCGTACTGCCGCTGGACTGCGCCAAGAAGTAATCTGGCCCCCGTCCGGTAGTACACAGCAAAAACGCCACGGATTTTCCGTGGCGTTTTTTGTTGCTCTGGATAGCAGCGAGAAGCCCCTGTTACCGTTAGGCTCTGTTGACGCTGGTTACAAATCTGCGTTTAGGGTAGTTCGAGATGGTTTTCAAGGCGCAAAGCGCGCCGCAATACGGGTATTGCAAGCGGTTTGCAACGCAGAAAGCCGCTCGAAATACCCCAAACCCGAAGGGCTGGGACGGAAAAACGCCATTCACCGCGTTATGCGCCTTGAAAATAACCGGTTATTGTCTGCGTCGCATGCCTTGTGACTGGCATTTTCCGGCCCAGCGCAGATTTGTAACCAACGTCAACAGAGCCTAAGACCACTGGCCAAGTTGCGCAGCCGGCAGCCCAACAAAAGGCTGCGTACCAGTGCATCTACTTCGTCATTCCAGCGCAGGCCGGAATCCAGAGGTTTGCACAGATTGCGGCCGGATTTCGGCGCAAGCAATCAAATTTGCGGCCTGCGACACAACTTTGGGGCAGAGCAGCCAAAAAAACGCCAGCCTTTTGGGCTGGCGTTTTTGCTACTGCCTATCTGCGAATCATTCCGCAGCCGGTGCTTCCGGTGCAGCTTCTACAGCAGGAGCTGCGGCTGCCGGCGGGTTTTCTTCGTTCATCACAGCCTTGATCGAGAGGCGCACGCGACCGCGTTCGTCCTGCTCCAGCGCCTTCACGCGCACGACCTGACCTTCCTTGAGGTAGTCGCTCACGTTCTTGACGCGTTCGTTGGCGATCTGGCTGATGTGCACGAGACCATCCTTGCCCGGCATGATGGAAACGATGGCACCGACGTTGTTGTCGAGGATCTTGACCACCGGACCTTCGTAGATCTTGCCGATTTCAACCTCTGCGGTAATTTCGGAGATCCGCTTCTTGGCCGCATCGGCGCCTTCGGCGCTGACGGAAGCGATGGTGATGGTGCCGTCGTCCTGGATGTCGATGCTGGTACCGGTTTCTTCGGTAATGGCACGAATCACGGCACCGCCCTTGCCGATCACGTCACGGATCTTCTCGGGATTGATCTTCACCACGTACATGCGCGGGGCATGCTCGGAAACTTCCTGGCGAGCGCCTTCCAGCGTGCCCTTCATGATGCCGAGGATATGCATGCGGCCTTCCTTGGCCTGATCCAGCGCCACCTTCATGATTTCCTTGGTGATGCCGTTGATCTTGATGTCCATCTGCAGCGCGGTTACGCCGGAATCGGTACCGGCCACCTTGAAGTCCATGTCACCGAGGTGATCTTCATCGCCCAGGATGTCGGTCAGTACGGCAAAACGGTTGCCTTCCTTGATCAGACCCATGGCAATACCGGCCACGTGGTTCTTCAGCGGTACGCCGGCATCCATCAACGCCAGGCTGCCGCCGCAAACGGAAGCCATCGACGAGGAGCCGTTGGATTCGGTGATTTCGGAAACCACGCGCATCGAGTAGCTGAAATCTTCCGGCTTCGGCAGCATGGCGATCAACGCACGCTTGGCCAGACGACCGTGGCCGATTTCGCGACGCTTCGGGCTGCCGACGCGGCCGGTTTCACCAGTCGAATACGGGGGGAAGTTGTAATGCAGCATGAAGCGGTCGGTATATTCGCCGGCCAGCGCATCGATGATCTGCTCGTCGCGGCTGGTGCCAAGGGTAGCAACAACCAGCGCCTGGGTTTCGCCGCGGGTAAACAGCACGGACCCGTGGGTACGCGGCAGCACGCCGGTACGGATGCTGATCGGACGCACGGTGCGGGTATCGCGACCATCGATACGCGGCTCGCCGCGCAGGATCTGGCCACGCACGATTTCTGCTTCCAGTCCGTGGAAGATGTCCTTGATCTCGTTGGCTGCCAGCGTACCGGTTTCTTCGGTAATCAGCGCCTCCTTGACCTTGGCCCAGACTTCGTTGACGGCGGCGGTACGCAGTTGCTTGGAACGGATCTTGTAAGCAGCGTCGAGGCCAGCGCTGGACAGGTCGCGAATCTTGGCGATCAGTTCTTCGTTCTTGACCGGCTCGGTCCAGTCGAAGAGTTCCGGATTCACTTCGTCGGCCAGTTCGTTGATGGCCTTGATCGCAGCCTGCATCTGTTCGTGACCGAACACCACGGCACCCAGCATCACATCTTCCGGCAGCTCGTCGGCTTCGGATTCGACCATCAACACAGCCTGTTCGGTACCTGCCACCACGAGGTCGAGCTTGGAATTCTTGAGCTCTTCAGCAGTCGGGCACAGCACGTACTGGCCATCGACATAGCCGACGCGTGCTGCACCGATCGGGCCATCGAACGGCACGCCGGAAACCGCCAGGGCAGCGGAAGCACCAATCATGGCGGCAATATCGGAATCAATCTGCGGATCGACCGAAATCACGGTCGCAACGATTTGAACATCGTTATAGAAGCCTTCCGGGAACAGGGGGCGGATCGGGCGGTCAATCAGACGGGAAGTCAGGATTTCCTTCTCGGAAGGACGACCTTCGCGCTTGAAGAAACCACCGGGGATCTTGCCGGCAGCATAGGTACGTTCCTGGTAATCCACGGTCAGCGGGAAGAAATCCTGACCGGGTTTCACATTCTTGGCAGCAACAACGGTTACAAGCACGACGGTATCGTCAATGCTGACCAGTACGGCACCGGTCGCCTGGCGGGCGATCTCGCCGGTTTCCAGGGTCACGGTATGCTTGCCGTAAGGGAAGGTTTTGATGATTTTATTGAACACTGTCTTGGTTCCTTTTCATTCGTCTGTCCCCAGCCGGGACATGATTGCATTCCGCTGCAGTTCGGCTGGAGGAAATCCGGGAAGATTTCCGAACTGCCAGCCCAGGCACACCACTACTTTTT
Organism: Formivibrio citricus; assembly: GCF_900115065.1. Lineage (GTDB taxonomy): Bacteria > Pseudomonadota > Gammaproteobacteria > Burkholderiales > Chitinibacteraceae > Formivibrio > Formivibrio citricus. The sequence goes on from NZ_FOVE01000003.1 coordinate 28,946, forward strand.
CCAACCCGCCTGAGCCGCTGTTGAGGCAGGAAAAAGGTACAAACAAAAAGGTCGCAGCCTTGGCTGCGACCTTTTTGCCGGTATTACTTGCGCAGACCCAGCTTGGCGATCAGATCGCGGTAGCTGTCGGCGTTGGTGCGCTTGAGGTAGTCAAGCAGACGACGGCGACGGGAAACCATCTTCAAGAGACCGCGACGGGAGTGGTGATCCTTGGTGTTGGCTTTGAAGTGGGGGGTCAGGTCATTGATGCGGGCGGTCAGCAGAGCGACTTGAACTTCCGGGCTGCCGGTATCGCCTTCAGCGCGCTGGAATTGCTTGACGATGTCTGCCTTCTGGGTAACGGTAACTGCCATTTCTAAAACTCCTTGATTGATGGAATGGACTCTCGTCCGACGAGCCGGAAGGAGCTTGCACCCCCTCTGGCTTCTTTCACCGTCCGGTCTCGATTTACAGCCGCAGCCGTTCAAAGGCCGGAGAGCAGTCGTTTGGGCCGCAGCAAACCATCCACCACTTCGCCCAAACCGATGAACCGCGCATTATCCCTGCTTTCGCCTGGCGCGTAAAGGCGGAATTCACCCTCTCCCGCCATGCGGCAGGTCATGCCATGACGGATACGTTCAAACTCATCCGCGCTCAAATCAAGGCGCGGCAAATCCTGAATCAACACATCCACCGGCAGCAGGCTGGCATCGCGCGCCGCCAGATCCATGGCCTCGAAATCGACCAAGGTGCGGGCATCTTCCAACCGGAAACCGGCTGTCTGAGTGCGACGCAAGCCAGTCAGGTAAGCTCCGCAACCGAGCGCCTTGCCAATATCGTCGGCCAGTACGCGGATGTAGGTTCCCTTGGAGCAACGCACGTCCACCATCAGGATGTCATCGGCAAAATCGATGAGATCCAGCGCGTAGATTTCAATTTGCCGTGCCGCGCGTTCGATTTCGACACCTTTGCGCGCATATTCGTAGAGCGACTTGCCTTCGAACTTGAGCGCGGAATGCATGGGCGGGATCTGGCTGATCTTGCCCAGAAAGGTATCCAGCACCCGGCGTACTTCGATTTCGTCGCACGTCACCTCGCCCGAGCGCGTAATCTCGCCCTCGCCATCGAGCGTAGTCGAAACTTCGCCGAGCTTGATCGTGGCGCGATACCCCTTGTCGGCATCAAGCATACGCTGGGCGAACTTGGTCGCCTCGCCGAAACACAGCGGCAACAAGCCGGTAGCAAATGGATCGAGCACGCCGGTATGCCCGCCCTTCTCGGCCGAAAGCAGCCAGCGGCATTTCTGCAAGGCGCCGTTACTGGAAAAGCCGAACGGCTTGTCCAACAACAGCACGCCATCAATTTTTCTTTTTGCCATAACAAGTCAAAACCTTGAACCACAGAGGCACAGAGGCACAGAGACACAGAGAAAATCAAGCCACAAAAACAGGGGCTACTTTCTCCCCACCTCTGTGGCTCTGTGGTGAAGAGGGTCAGCCTTCTTCGTCCGGCGCCTTGGGCAGGCTGGTGGCTTCGTTGATCAGACGGGTCAGCGCCACACCGTGCTCGACCGAGTGGTCATACACGAAATGCAACTCCGGCATTTTATAGAGCGAAATACTGCGGGCGATCTGGCTGCGCAGGTAGCCCTTGGCATGCTCCAGTATCTTGCCAATCTCGGTCGCCTCTTCTTCCGTACCGAGCACTGTGTAGAAGATTTTGGCATGCGAGTAGTCGCGCGTGACTTCCACGTCGGTAATTGTCACCAACTTGGCCTTGGGATGATCCAGCTCGCCGCGGATCAATTCAGCGATGTCGCGCTGGATCTGTTGCGCCACACGGTCGGCGCGGGAAAAATTCTTGGGCATTTCGCTTCCTCCTGTGAGGAGTGAGGGGTAAGGCGTGAGGTGAACGGCCTATCTACCCGAATACGATCTTTAAAAGGAAAAGGCGCAAGACATCCGCCTTGCGCCAATCGAAGCAGAAGGAGCAACACCTCACTCCTTCCCCCTCACGCCTTACAGTGTCCGGGCCACTTCGACCACTTCGAAGATTTCCAACTGATCGCCAACAATCAGATCGTTGTAGTTCTTCAGCGACAAGCCGCATTCGGTACCGGCACGCACTTCCTTCACGTCGTCCTTGTAGCGCTTCAGGCTTTCCAGCTCACCCTGGTGGATAACCACGTTATTGCGCAACAGACGAACACCCGCACCACGCTTGACCATGCCTTCCATGACCAGACAACCCGCGATCGTACCGATCTTGGAAACCGTGAACACCTGACGTACTTCAACCATACCCAGGATTTGTTCGCGTTTTTCTGGTGCCAGCATGCCAGACAACGCAGCCTTCACATCATCCACCGCATCGTAAATGATGTTGTAGTAGCGGATATCGACGCCTTCGTTCTCGGCCAGCTTGCGCGCAGCGGCGTCGGCACGGGAATTGAAGCCGATCACAACAGCCTTGGAAGCCAGAGCCAGGTTGATGTCGGATTCCGAGATGCCGCCCACGGCCGAGTGCAGGATCTGCACGCGCACTTCGTTCGTGGAAAGCTTCTGCAGCGATTGCGACAGCGCTTCGGAAGAACCCTGCACATCGGCCTTGATGATGATCGGCATGGACTGCACTTCGCCTTCGGTCATCTGGGCCATCATGTTTTCCAGCTTGGAAGCCTGCTGACGCGCCAGCTTCACATCGCGGAACTTGCCTTGACGGAACAGGGCAATTTCGCGCGCCTTCTTCTCGTCAGCCAGCACCATGGCGTCCTCACCGGCAGCAGGAACATCGGACAGACCGAGAATTTCCACCGGAATCGACGGGCCAGCTTCATTGATCGACTGACCGTTCTCATCCAGCATGGCACGAACACGGCCATACACCTGACCGGCAAGGATCACATCGCCCTTGCGAAGCGTACCCGACTGCACCAGCAAGGAAGCCACCGGACCACGCCCCTTGTCGAGACGCGCTTCGATAATGATACCCTTGGCAGGCACATCGGCAGGCGACTTCAACTCCAGCACTTCAGCCTGCAAGAGGATGGCATCCAGCAGGGCTTCAATGCCCAAGCCCTTCTTGGCCGACACTTCAACAAACATGGTATCGCCGCCCCAGTCTTCGGAAACCACTTCATGGGTAACCAGTTCCTGGCGGATACGTTCCGGATTAGCTTCGGGCTTGTCGATCTTGTTCACCGCCACCACCATCGGCACGCCGGCGGCCTTGGCATGGTGAATGGCTTCAATGGTTTGCGGCATCACACCGTCATCAGCCGCCACCACCAGCACCACAATATCGGTCAGTTTGGCGCCGCGAGCACGCATCGCAGTAAAGGCTTCGTGACCCGGCGTATCGAGGAAGGTAATCATGCCCTTCTCGGTTTCCACATGGTAGGCACCGATATGCTGGGTAATGCCGCCCGCTTCACCGGCCGCAACCTTGGCACGGCGGATGTAATCCAGCAGCGAAGTCTTGCCGTGGTCGACGTGGCCCATGACGGTCACAACCGGAGCACGCGGCAAGAGATCGTGTTCGGTGCTCTCGGCATCTTCAAGATAGGTTTCCGGATCGTCGAGCTTGGCGGCAATCGGCTTGTGGCCCATCTCTTCAACGACGATCATCGCGGTTTCCTGGTCCAGAACCTGGTTGATGGTCACCATCATGCCCATCTTCATCAGCGCCCTGACCACTTCCACGCCCTTCACGGCCATCTTGTGCGCCAGATCGGCGACAGAGATGGTTTCAGGAATGGCGACTTCCTTGATTTGCGGTTCAGTCGGGGCCTGGAAGGCGTGGACATTGGAGTCGTCGCTCCGGTGCTTGCCGCCGCCCTTCTTGGACTTCCAGCCACCTCCCGACGCATCGCCGCCGCGGGTTTTCAGGCCACCCTTCTTGCCGCGCTTGTCGTCATCCCAATCCTTCTTGCCGGATTTCTTGTCATCCTTCTTGGGCGCGGAGGGCGCAGCCTGGGGAGCGGGCTTGGCGGGCTCGGGCGCACGCAGCGGCTGACTGCTCGGCTTGCGCAGCTCGACGCGCTGGCCGACTCGCGGGCGGTCGCCCACCGGCTCTACACGCGGCTTGTGAGCTGGCGCAGCAGGGGCTGCAACCGGCTTTTCTTCAACGACAGGCGCAACCACGTGGGGTGCCGGTTCCTGTTGCGGTTCTTCTGCCTTGGCCGACGCTTCGGGCGCAGCCTTGCGTGCCTCGCGCTCCTGACGGGCGCGCATGTCGGCGGCCTGGCGGGCGAACAGCTCGGACTGGCGACGCGCCTCTTCCTCGCGCACCTTGCGCTCTTCCTGATCGATCACGTTCGACACCGCGCCCGCACGGCTTGTTGCCAGTGCGGCCTGAGCCGCATCCGGTGCCTCGACCACGCGCTTCTTGCGCACCTCGACCTGAATGGTCTTGGCCTTGCCGGTAGCATCGGTCTTGCGAATTTCGCTGGTCTGCTTGCGCGTCAGTGTGATCTTGGACTTTTCGCCACTGCCGTGCTTCTGCTTCAGGTGTTCGAGCAGGCGCGCCTTGTCGCCGGCGGAGAGGGTGTCGTCCACCGATTTCTTGCTGACACCTGCTGCGCCCAGTTGTTCCAGAAGCTCCTGCGGCGGTATTTTCAGCTCCGCTGCAAATTGGCTGACATTCATTTCACTCATGCCTTGTCCTCCTGGCTTACGCGAACCAGTGTTCGCGAGCCTTCATGATGAGGCGCTTGGCGGCTTCCTCATCCATGCCGGTCATTTCCGTGAGTTCGTCCACGGCCAACTCGGCAAGCTCATCGCGGGTATGGATTTCGTGCTCGGCAAGCTGAGCCGCCAATTCCGGCGTCATCCCTTCCAGCGACTTGAGATCCTCTGATTGATGTTCGAGCTTTTCCTCGCGCACGATGGCTTGCGTCAGCAAGGCATCGCGGGCACGGGCACGCAGCTCGTTGACGGTATCTTCGTCAAAAGCTTCGATCTCGAGCATTTCGTTGAGCGGCACATAGGCCACTTCTTCCAGCGTGCTGAAGCCTTCCTGCACCAGCACATCGGCAACATCATCGTCCACGTCTAGCGCTTGGGCGAACATGCGGCGCACGTCGTCGAATTCGGCCTGATGCTTCTGTTCAGCCTGGTCAACGGTCATGATGTTGAGTTTCCAGCCGGTCAGCTCGGAAGCGAGCTTGACGTTCTGGCCGCCACGGCCAATGGCCATCGCGAGGTTTTCTTCGTCGACCACCACATCCATGCTGTGACCATCTTCATCGACAATGATCGAAGTCACTTCTGCCGGCGACAGGGCGCCGATGACGAATTGCGCCGGATCGTGCGACCACAACACGATGTCGACACGCTCGCCCGCGAGTTCGTTGCTCACTGCATTGACGCGCGCACCACGCACACCGATGCAAGTGCCTTGCGGATCAACGCGCTGATCGTTCGACTTGACGGCGATCTTGGCACGCATGCCGGGATCACGCGCTACGGCCTTGAGCTCGATGAAACCGTTTTCGATTTCCGGCACTTCCAGCTCGAACAGTTTAGCCATGAACTCGGGCGCGGTACGGGAGAGGATGATCTGCGGGCCACGCGCCATGCGGTCGATGCGCAGCAGGAACGCTTTGGTACGGTCACCCACGCGCAGGTTTTCCTTCGGAATCATCTGATCACGCGGAAGCAGGGCTTCGAGCTTGCCGTTGATTTCGACGATCGCGTTGCCGCGCTCGATACGCTTGATCGTGCCAGAAACGATATGCTCGCGGCGCTGCAGGAAGTCGTTGAGGCTTTGCTCGCGCTCGGCATCGCGAATCTTCTGCAGAATCACCTGCTTGGCCGCCTGAGCGCCGATACGGCCGAATTCGATCGGCTCAAGTTCGACTTCCCAGGTATCGCCCACCTTGAGATTGGCGTCATATTCCGGCGCATCGGTAATGGCAATCTGACGAGCCGGCTCCTCGTGGTCATTATCCTCGACCACGGTCCAGACACGGAACGAGCGCTGCTCCCCGGAGATGCGATCAATGGAAACCCGAACCTCCACCTCGTCTTCAAACCGCTTCTTGGTCGCGGAAGCCAGCGCGGACTCCAGCGCGCCAAAGACGATTTCACGGTCCACGTTCTTTTCATGTGCCAGCGCATCGACCAGCACCAGGATTTCACGATTCATTTTGCACACACCTCCACGGCGGAATTCACCCGCCCCGATTCAATACGAAATTCTCTTCGACCACTTGCGTGGGCGCACCTTTATTTCTTCTTGTTGGCACCCGGCTCCGGAAACTGCGGGTCCAGACGCACGCGATCCACGGTCTGACGCGGAAAACGCAAGGTCTCGTTCTGCTGCTCGATCGTCACGTTGCCATCGATCAACCCCAACAGCTTGCCGGAAAAATGGCGACGACCATCTTCCTGCGGCACGCGCAATTTCACCTTCACCGCCTCGCCGGCAAAGCGCTCGAAATCCGCCACTTTCTTGAGCGGGCGATCCATGCCCGGCGACGAAACCTCGAGGCGCTCGTAGGCAATGTTTTCCACCATGAAAAGCCGCGTCAGGTGGTTGCTCACCGCCACGCAGTCGTCGATGGTGAGGCCCTCGGGCTTGTCGATGAACACACGCAGCAAGCCGCGCGAACCGAACTCGACATCGACCAGCTCATACCCCATACCCGGGACGGTTTCTTCCAGCAGCGTTTGCAGATTCAGCGCCATTTCAACTTTCTTTGCTTCAGGAACGACACAAACAAAAAATGGGCTGCAAAACTGCGCCCATTCGGTAAGCACACCCTGATAAAACTCGGGTTTTCGGCATTGTAACAAATAAACCCGCCCAAAGGAACCGGCAATCACCCGCTCAGCACATCCCGGGCGGCTTTCTGCTGCCGGCGACGCTCCGAAAAAAAGGCCGACAACATTTGAGAGGCCTCCTCCGCCAGCACCCCTCCCACGACCTCGGTATGGTGATTGAGCCGGCGATCCTCGAACGGGTTGATCACGCTTCCCGCCGCCCCCGTCTTCGGATCGGTCGCCGCATACACCACACGCGCCAGCCGCGCATGCATGATCGCCCCAGCGCACATGATGCAGGGTTCCAACGTGACGTACAGCTCACAACCCGGCAAGCGGTAGTTGCCGAGCTTTCCGGCCGCCGCACGCAGCGCAACCATCTCGGCATGCGCGGAAGGATCGCTGCGGCTGATCGGCTGATTGAAACCCGTGGCGACTATTTCGCCATCCAGCACCACCACTGCGCCGACCGGCACTTCACCAAGCTCGGCCGCTTTTTGCGCCTCGGCGAGCGCCAGACGCATAAAATCACTATCCATCATCATCCATCAACCCACACAAACCCGATTGCGTCCCGATTCCTTGGCCACATAAAGTGCCCTGTCGGCACGGCTCATGAGCATATCCAGCCTACTGTCTTCACGCACAAATTGCGTCACGCCAAAACTCGCAGCCACGGACAGATGTTGTCCTGCATATTGCAGCGACAACTGCCCGATCAACTGACGTATACGTTCACTCCAGGCGCGGGCGGAGTCGAGATCAGTGTGCGGCAACAGCACCATGAATTCCTCTCCGCCCACTCTGGCAACCAGATCGTAGTTGCGCGTCGCTTCAAGAATGGTTTGCGCGATTTTTTTCAAAGCCATATCCCCTGCCTGATGGCCATGGCTATCGTTGATTTGCTTGAAATGATCGATATCGAGCATGACCAGCGAGAGCGGCACATTCAAGCGTCGCGCCTCTTCCAGCCGATGCAGCGCCTGCGCAAGAAAAGCGCGCCGGTTAAGAATGCCAGTCAAATCATCATGACTGGCAGCATGCTCAAGTTGCTGCAACAACCATTCCGAATTCATCAACAGGAAACAAAAGGATGAGCAAAGAATAGCGGCCAAGGTCAGGGCAAACACGGCCAGATTGCTCCACTGCGCTGTCAACAAGCCGCCACCGGATTCGCCCATCAGCAAAACAACACGCAACAAGCTGATCGCAATCATGACCAGATGCAGGTGACCGCAGGTTTTTCTGCCTATCGAGCCTGACGGGCACACTTTCAGGCAAGTCGCCGCACAGAGCAACGAGATCCCGGAAAAAAACAACGAAAACACAACAACCCGCGCCAGATAACTTGCCCCCGCATAAAACATCCAGAGCGTCAGCAAACCCGCCAGCGGCCCAACCGGCAACAGCAGCAGATCACGCGGTCCTTGCGTCGCGGTATAGCGCCGCAACCCAATCCATATCGCGGCATGCCCCCCGAGCAAAGCGGCAGTACTCAGCCCATAGGTAATCCAGTCAGGAGCCAGATCGCGCAATACAAAACCAACCATGCCGGAAGTCATCAGGTATAAGCCAGCGCTCCACCAACGCAAACCCGGGGAGGGACGATTTACGGAAACCAGCAGGACATGCAGAGCCATACTGGCAATGGCGCCGATAAATATACCCATCAGGACGACGGTTCGTGGATCAAGGATAAAGGTCATTCTGATTCAGTTTATTTGCATGCTGCGCCACATCGTGCAGCACGCTCCGTAGCATGTAGGTGCGATCAACCTAGCGTTAATCACAGATATTCCACCAGCGCCATTGGCCAGGCAAATGCACTGCGCTACTCGCTCCGACGTGGTCTTTTCTCATTACCTGCAGCGCAGTGGGCAGCATTCCTGATTTGGGAAACACTTCATTTTGCCAAGCCTTACCCTTGCAGCATCTCCCGCGCATGACTGCGCGTGGTCTCGGTGATCTCCACACCACCCAACATGCGCGCAATTTCTTCGATGCGCTCGGTCTGCTCCAGTTCGCGGATCGCGCTGGCAACGCCGCCCGCATCCTGTGATTTGCTCACTTGCAGATGGTTTTGCCCACGCGCAGCGACTTGCGGGAGGTGGGTGATGCACAGCACTTGCCGACTCTGGCCAAGATCGGCGAGCAGGCGCCCGACGATTTCCGCCACGCGGCCGCCGATGCCGACGTCTACTTCGTCGAAGATCAGCGTCGGGGTGCCGGCGACCTGGCTGGTGATGACCTGCAACGCCAGGCTGATGCGCGAGAGCTCGCCGCCGGAGGCGATTTTCGCCATCGGCTTGGCCGGGGCGCTGGCATGGTTGGCGACGAGGAATTCCACCTGCTCCAACCCGAACGCGGCGGGTTTTTCCAGCAGATTCAAGGCAATTTCGAAGCGGCTTCCGGCGAGCGCCAGATGCTGCAATTCGCCGGTAACAGCGGCAGCGAGTTTTGCCGCGGCAGCCCGGCGTTGTTCAGAGAGCTGACTGGCGAGCTTGCGGTAATGCGACTCCGCCCGCGCTACGCTTGCACGCAGGGCATCCAGCCCGGCGCTGCCACCGAGCTCTTCGAGCCGTTCGCGCCAGCTTGCAAGCCGCGCGGGGAGTTGCTCGGGCTCGACCCGGTATTTGCGCGCCATGCGGAACACGGCATCCATGCGTGCTTCGACTTCGGCGAGGCGCTCTGGGTCGAGTTCCAGCCGGTCCGCGTAATGGCGCAAGGCGCTCACTGCTTCGGCCAGTTGCGCCTCCGCGCCTGCGAGCAACTCAAGCGTTTCGTTCACACCGGCATCGTAATCGGCCAACTCGGCGAGGCGCGAACCGGCATTTGCGAGCCAGCCCTGGCAATTCTCGTCGCCATCGGCAAGCAGGGCAAGACCAGCCTGTACGCCATCGATCAGGCTGGCAGCATGGTTCAGGCGCTTGTGCTCGGCTTGCAGCTCCGGCCATTCGGCGGCGGTGAATTGCAGTGCGCCGACTTCATCCACCTGCCATTGCAGGCGTTCGCGTTCGGCCTCGAACGCTTCGGCATTGGTTTCCGCCTCGGAAAGATCGTCCGCGAGCCGCCGCCAGTCGCGAAAAGCTGCGGCCACCTCTCGCGCGAGTCCGGTTGCATTGGCGTAGCCATCGAGCAAGCTACGCTGCGCGTCGAGCTTCAGGAGCGTCTGGTGTTCATGCTGACCGTGGATTTCGACCAGCATCTCGCCCAGCTCCCGGAGCTGCGCCAGCGTGGCCTGCGCGCCGTTGATCCAGGCGCGCGATTTGCCGCTGGCGTCGATGACGCGGCGTAGCAGCAACTCGTCCGCCTCGTCGCCGGTCAGTTCGTTGTCGGCAAGCCAGGCTTGCGCGTCTTCGAGCCCCGCCAGTGCGAAGGTCGCGGCGAGTTCGGCCTTTTCCGCGCCGTGGCGCACCACACCGGGGTCGGCCCGATCGCCAAGCAAGAGTCCCAGCGCATCGATCAGGATCGACTTGCCCGCGCCGGTTTCGCCGGTCAGCACGGTCAGACCGCGGCGCAGGTCGAGTTCGAGTTCACGGACAATGACGAAATTGCGGAGCGTGAGTGTTTGCAGCATCAGAGTAATTGCGGTTGGGCACTCCAGCGCAGCTTCTCGCGCAGGGTGTCGTAGTAGTGGTAACTGTGGGGATGCAAGATACGCAAAGTGTTGCGGAAACGGCGGATCACCAGGCGGTCCTGCTCCTGCAAACGGCATTCGGACTGGTTGTCGTAGAAGACGTGCACGACATCGCGCGCGCCGGTCAGCACCAGTTCGACACGGCAACTGTCCGTGACCACGATCGGGCGATTGGATAGCGATTGCGGGCAGATCGGCACCAGCGCAATCGCCGGCAGGCTGGGATGCAGGATCGGCCCGCCGGAAGCCAGCGCATAGGCCGTCGAACCGGTCGGCGTGGAAACGATGATGCCATCGGCGCGCTGACGGCAGACGAACTTGCCGTTGATGAACTGTTCGAACTCGATCATCGAACCGCAACTGCCGCGGCTCATGACCACGTCGTTGAACGCCAGCTGGCGGTCGATCTCACGGCCTTCACGCATGACCCGCGCTTCGAGCATGATGCGGTCTTCGGGGTTGAAGGCGCCCTTCAGGATGGCTTCAACCTGCGCCTCCATCTCGCTGACGGAAAGGTCGGTCAGGAAGCCCAGCCGCCCCATGTTCACGCCAACGACCGGCACATGGTAAGGCGCGACCATGCGCGCCGCGCCCAGCATCACGCCGTCGCCGCCCAGCACGATCACGAGATCGGCAAGCTTGCCGATATTCTCCTGACTGACGGCCTGGCAGGCCGTCACGTCATGTTCCTGCGCGGCACTTTCCTCGACCAGCACCCGCACTCCGCTGGAGGACAACATGCTGACGAGCCGATGCATGGGTTCACCCAGGGCAGGAGTCGCTGGCCGGCCGACAATGGCGATGGTCTTGAACAGGCTATTCATGAGCAGAAATATTCATATCGAGTTAGCGCATTAAACCCACATTGTCCATTGGGCGCAAGATGATGGCGAGCGGGATTGCGAGGCAGTTTGGCCTCTAGAGAGGAGTCCATGGTCATTCCATGGACGACGAACAAGGGGGCAAAATGACCGCAAGCCGGCCGCCAGCGCTTGCGTAGACCCGAAGGGCCGTCTAACAGAGTGGTGAAAAAATCTGTTTCTCCACCCGCACCAAGCATCAGGCAAAGCCTGACGCGAAATAGCATCTAAAATCAAAAGCTTATTTTTTATTTCCATACATTTCCCCCGGCTACGCCGGTGAAAACGGTACACAGGCTGGTTTTTCACCAGCCTGCTAATGGACAATATGGGTTAAAACACATAACCCGCGCTAAAATCCAGCACTACAATTTTCCAACAGAGGGACACCGACATGGGCCGCCCCGCCGCGCTCAACGACCGCGCACAGATCCTGCTTCGAACCCTGATCGAGCGTTACATCGCCGAAGGGCAGCCTGTCGGCTCGAAAACGCTTTCGCAGCATTCGGGACTGGAGGTCAGCCCGGCCACCATCCGCAACGTGATGTCCGATCTGGAGGAAATGGGCTTCGTCAGCAGCCCGCATACCTCGGCCGGGCGCATTCCGACCGTGCGCGGCTATCGCCTGTTCGTCGATTCACTGCTGGCCGTGCAACCGCTGAAAACCCTGGAAATCCGCGAGATCGAGGAGCAATTGCCTGTCGACAGCCCGCAGCGCACCATCGCTGCGGCGTCCCAGCTGCTTTCGCAATTCACGCATTTTGCCGGCGTGGTCATGGCGCCCAAGCGCCATGAGGTACTGCTCAAGCATGTGGAATTCCTGCAGCTTTCCGACCGGCGCGTGCTGTTGATCCTCGTCACCGGCGACGGCGACGTGCAGAACCGCATCATCCAGACCATGCGTCAGTTCGGACAAAGCGAACTGCAGGAAGCCGGCAACTTCCTCAACCAGCATTGCGCGGGAAAAACGCTGGCAAGCCTGGTGCAACTGGTGCAAAGCGAGCTGGTGCGCCTGAAAGGCGACATCGTGGCGCTGATGAATGCCGCCGTCGACGTCTCGACGAGCCTTTCAAGCCGTACCGAGGAAGTCGTCATCGCCGGCGAACACCAGTTGCTCGGCATCAGCGACCTGTCCTCGAATGTTTCCCGCATGAAACAGCTTTTCGATCTTTTCGAGCAGAAGACCTCGCTTCTGCAACTGCTGGAACTGGGCAGCCGCGCCGAGGGGGTGCAGATCTACATCGGCAACGAAGCCGGTCTTGCTCCGCTCGACGAATGCTCGGTCATCGCCGCGCCGTACAAGGTACAAGGCGAAGTGGTCGGCACGCTCGGCGTGATCGGCCCAACCCGCATGGCCTACGACCGGGTGATCCCGATCGTGGACATCACCGCGCGCCTGCTCTCCAGCGCGCTTTCATGGGGAAGCCTCGAAGGCTCCCGAAAGGAACCGGTTTGAACAAGCTCCTCGCCATTCTCTTCCTGTCCTGCGTCTGCCTCGTGGCAAACGCCGACCAGGCACTGGTCAACCGGGCCGAAGTCCAGGAATACATCGCCAGCACGGCACGCGAGCACGGCTTCAGCGAAGCGGAGCTCACCAACCTCTTCACCCGCATCCAGCCCAGGCCGCAGATTCTCGACATCTTCGAGCGCCCCGCGACGGCGCGCCCCTGGTACGTGTTCCGCCCCAACTTCGTCAACAAGAAACGCATCGACGCCGGCGCCGCGTTCTGGCGCAAGCATGAAAAGGAAATCGCCGAGATCAGCCGCGCCTATCAGGTCGACCCTGCCGTTGTCGTGGCCATCCTCGATGTCGAAACGCTGTTCGGCAAGAACATGGGCAACTTCCGTGTTCTGGACGTGCTCTCAACCGCCGCCTTCGACTACCCGCGCCGGGCGGAATTCTTCCGCAAGGAAATGACCGAATTCCTGCTGCTCGCGCGCGGCGAGAAACAGGACCCGCTCTCGTTCCGCGGCTCCTACGCCGGCGCGATGGGCTGGCCGCAGTTCATGCCCTCCTCGTTCCGCGCCTACGCCGTAGACTGGGATCGCGACGGGCGTCACGACATCTGGAATACGCCGGTCGATGCGATTGCCAGCGCCGCAAGCTATCTCGCCCAACATGGCTGGCTGGTCGACGGCGATACCTTCGCGCCGGTCAACGTTGAAGGCGAACATATTGCCGGCCTCATCGCAGACAAGTTCAACCTGCACTACACGGTTGCAGAATTGATGCAGAAAGGCGTCTCCCCGATCAGCGAACTCAAAACCGACCAGAAAGCCGTGCTGTTCGTGCTGGAAACCGAACCTGGGCAGATGAAGTACTACCTCGGCTTCAACAACTTCTACGTCATCACGCGCTATAACAAGAGTACGCTCTACGCGACTGCGGTACTGGAGCTCGCCCAAGCCATCCGGGAAGCCAGGATGCGCTTGGCATCAGCCCCAGCCAATCCGGACAAACCGGTCAAAACAGCAACAAAAAAGAAGAAGCGGGTGTGATTTTTCATTTGAAATCATCAGACCCCCAAGCCCCTTCTCGTCAGCCATACGTGGACAATCAGGAGCGATCCCCAAGAGATGTCAAACAATATTTCGTCCCCTGACAATTGGCTGCACGCTCTGGTCGAACAGACACTTGCCGGCATCTATGTTATCCAGAACGGTCACTTCCGATATGTGAACCAGGGTTTCGCCGACATATTTGGCTACGCTTCGCCGAGCGATATCATTGACCAGGTAAGCATCGACCAGCTGATTGCGCCAGAAGACCGACAAAAAGTCGCTGACAACGTGCGTCGCCGCGAAGACGGAACGGTCGCCGAAATGCGTTACACCTTCGTCGGACTGCGCCGGGATGGTCGCCGCATCAATATCGAAGTTCACGGCCGCAACATGGCTTTCAACGGTGCTCCTGCGGTGATCGGGATGCTCCTGGATGTAACCGAACGCAAACTGGCTGAAGCCGCGAGCAACGAAAAATTACGCGCGCTGTTTGAATTGTCGCCACTCGGTATCGCGCTCACCGACATGCAGGGGCGCTATGTGGAATTCAATGAAGCATTCCGGCGCATCTGCGGGTACTCGACCGAGGAATTACTGGCTCTGGACAACTGGAGCCTGACTCCCAAACGCTTCGAGTCCGACGAGGCCAGGCAACTTGAATCGCTTCAAAAATCGGGGCGTTACGGCCCCTACGAGAAAGAATACCTGCGCAAAGACGGCACGCCGGTGCCAATCCAGCTCAGCGGCATGCTGGTAACGGGTGGCGACGGCAAGAAATACATCTGGTCCATCGTTGAAGACATCAGCGCACGCAAACTGGCAGAAAAAAAACTCATCGAAAGCGAATCGCACCTGCAAACCCTGATTCATGCGATCCCCGACCTGATCTGGCTGAAAAATCCCGATGGCGTTTATCTGGCCTGCAATCAACGTTTTGAGCATTTTTTCGGCGCACCGGAAAAAGGCATTGTAGGCAAGACGGACTACGATTTTGTCAGCAAGGAGCTCGCCGATTTCTTCCGCGAGCACGACCGGCTCGCAATGGCGAAAGGCGCACCCAGCGTCAACGAGGAATGGATCACTTTTGCCAATGATGGTCATCGGGAGTTGCTTGAAACGACAAAGATGCCGGTACTCGATTCCCGTGGGCATTTGGTCGGTGTTTTGGGAATCGGCCACGACATCACCGAACGGCAGCTTGCCGCACAAAACCAGCGGATTGCTGCGATTGCCTTCGAATCCCAGCAGGGCATGGTCATTACCGATGCAAACAACGTCATCATCCGTGTCAACCAGGCTTTTTCCCGCATCACTGGTTACAGCACCGAAGAAGCCGTGGGACAGACGCCAAGCCTGCTCCGTTCCGGCCATCACAGCGGTGATTTTTATGCTGCCATGTGGGATAGCATTTTGACAAAAGGATCATGGCAAGGAGAAATCTGCAATCGGCGCAAGAATGGCGAGATATATCCCGAGTTGCTGACAATCACGGCAGTAAAAAACGATAGTGGTCAAATCACCCACTATGTCGCTGCGCTGATGGACATCACCGAACGCAAACGTCTCGAAAGCGAAATGGCTCAGCGCATCGAGGAACTCAAACTACTCAACCAGAAACTCGAAGAAGCGCAATCCCAGCTGATCCAGGCCGAAAAAATGTCGGCGGTCGGCCAGCTCGCGGCCGGCATCGCCCACGAGATCAACAACCCGGTCGGCTTCGTCAACTCCAACCTCGGAACGCTCAGGGAATATGCGCTCGACATGATGCGGTTGATTGATGCCTATCACCTGGTCGCTGAAACCTGCCAGCCCAATGTACCTGCCGTGGCCCATGCAAATACGCTCAGCAAGGAGATCGACATCGACTTCGTGCGTCAGGATGTGCTGTCACTGCTCAATGAATCCCGTGAAGGCCTGGAACGGGTCAAGCGCATCGTCGCCGATCTGAAGGATTTTTCGCGCGTGGGCGAATCGAAGTGGCAACTGGCCGACGTGCACAAATGCCTGGACAGCACGCTGAATGTGGTTTCGAACGAGATCAAGTACAAGGCAGAAGTCATCAAGGACTATGGCCCCCTGCCGGAAATCATGTGCATGCCGTTCCAGTTGAACCAGGTTTTCATGAACCTCATGGTCAACGCCGCGCATGCCATCAAGGAGCGTGGCACGATCTGGTTACGAACCAGACATGACGCGGGATCGCAAACCGTCTGGGTCGAGGTGGAAGACAACGGCAACGGTATCCCGCCAGAAAACCTGCAGCGGATTTTCGAGCCTTTCTTCACCACCAAGCCAGTCGGTGCCGGCACCGGGCTCGGCCTCTCGGTTTCCTACGGCATCGTCCAGAAGCATCAGGGGCAGATTGACGTGCGCAGCGAACCGGGCCAGGGCACCGTGTTCCGCGTTACCCTGCCGGTCAATCCGCAATTAACAGAAGGCTCCGCATGAAAAACATTGCAATCCGTCTGTGCCTGGCCTGGTTGACGATGGTACCGGCTTGGAGCCTGGCAGGAGAAGAACTCGGCACGGCGCTGTCCGCCAAAGGCGGGGAACCCGTTCCTTATGTCCTGAATTTCAAGAATCTCGCGCCGAAATATGTGCTGGTGCTGTTCCCCGGAGGGTCAGGCGTAGTCGACCCGCGAATGGAAGACGGGGAACTGGTTTATCGCGCCAAGGGCAATTTCCTGTTGCGCGCCCGGAAATTCCTGGTCGACGACGAATTCGTCACGGTCGCAACCAACTCCACCAGCGATACGGAAAAGGTTCAGACCCTGATCGACGATCTGAAAAAACGTTTTCCGCAAGCCCGAATCTATTTCATGGGAACCAGCCGGGGAACCTACGCCACCCTGGAATTGGCAGACTATCTAGCCGACAAAGTAGCCGGCGAAATCCATACCGCATCCATGGCCCGGATTGATGCCTTTGACGCGCGAAAACATGCCAACCGGCATTTGATTGTGCATCACAAGGATGACCCATGCTGGGTGACGCCGTTTGCTTCTGCAGAAGCGGCCCACAAGAAATACGGCAACGACTTCATCGCCATGGAAGGCGGAATCTCCGTGGGGAAAGCGTGCGAAGCTCGGTCTCATCACGGCTTTAACGGCATCGAGCAAGAAACTGCCGAAGCCATCAAGACGTGGGTGCGGCGCGACCACAAATAGCCAGGATCAGACGCACACCGCTTCAATCTGCGCCATTCCCGTGTGCGCACCCTGTCCCCCTCCACGGCAGACGGTTTTCCTTTCCCCCTTGGCCGGCGCCGAGGAAGTGGAGTGAGACAAGTTTGTTTACAAAATTGGCTCGCGACCGCCCGAGGGCAGCCCGGAGGGCCGCCAGGCGGGGTCGCCTTGGGGATGAAAGGGGGATTGGCGAGACAATCCCTCTTTCCCGCAGGCGGGGCGGAAACCTGCATTCAAAAGCACCGCGCCGCAGGCGCTTAGAACCTGGATTCCGGCCTGCGCCGGAATAGACTCACCCGCGTTCTGCCAGCATCTGCCGCTGCCTACGGCTTTCGGCCAGCACGATCCCGGTCGCAACCGACACATTCAGGCTTTCCACAGAACCGAACATCGGAATCGATACCAGCGTATCGCAGTGTTCGCGCGTCAGGCGGCGCATGCCATGGCCCTCCGCACCGAGCACCCACGCCAGCGGCCCGGTCTGCTCGAAATGGTAAAGGTCGGCGCTGCCTTCGGCATCGGTGCCGACGATCCAGACGCCGGCATCCTTGAGCTCGCGCAAGGTGCGGGCCAGGTTGGTGACCATGATGTAGGGCACGACTTCGGCCGCCCCGCAGGCCACCTTGGACACCGTGGCATTGATGGAAACGGACTTGTCCTTGGGCGCAATCACCGCATGCACGCCCATGGCATCGGCCACGCGCAGGCACGCGCCCAAGTTGTGCGGATCGGTGATGCCGTCGAGCACCAGCAGGAACGGCGGTTCCTCCAGGTCTTCGAGCACGTCTTCGAGCGCCACGAAGTTCTTCGAGGCATCGATCAGCGCCGCCACGCCCTGATGGCGCGCAGAACCGGCCAGCCCCTGCAAGCGCTCGGCATCGACCGGGAGCACGCGCCGCCCCTGTTTTTCCGCCAGCGCCAGGAGATCGCGCATGCGCGGGTCGCTGCGGCCTGCACTGACATAGACCTCCTGCACGCTGTCGGGCAAACGGCTCAAACGCGAACGGACGGCATGGAAGCCGTGGATGATTTTTTTCTGCATGAAGTCAATCTCTTATAAATCTGGAAGATCAGAGGGCAGAGCCCATATCGAGCACCTGCCGCACCGACTTGGGAAGAAGGTCGGCGGCCAGCGGCTTGCTGTAATGATACCCCTGCGCCACGGTACATCCTATGTGGCGAAGGTAACTGGACTGGGTGGAATTTTCCACGCCCTCGGCCACGACCGTCAGGCGCAACTTGGTCGCCATCTCGACGATGGCCTCGACAATCGCGGCCATGTCGCCGTCTTCCGGCAAGGGAGAGATAAAGGAACGGTCGATCTTGAGCGTATCGAGCGGGAACTGCTTGAGGTACGACAGTGAGGAGTAGCCGCTGCCGAAATCGTCGATTGCGATACGCACGCCCATTTCACGCAACTCTGCCAACACGGCGCTGGCGTTTTCCGGATTTTCCATCAGGGCGTTTTCGGTAATTTCGAGCTCCAGCCGCTCGCCCTCCAGTCCTGACTCATCCAGCGCGCTGCATACGATATCCAGCAAGTGCCCGCGGCGGAACTGGCGCGGCGACAAGTTGACGGCGATACAGCGCACGTCGATTCCCTCATCCAGCCAGGTCCGCATCTGGCGGCAAGCTTCGCGGATCGCCCATTCGCCGATGATCTCGATGATCCCTGTTTCTTCCGCCAACGGAATGAAGCTCCCCGGCGGCACCATGCCCAGTTCCGGATGCTGCCAGCGGATCAGGGCTTCGACGCCGTGGAACTCTTCGCCAGCCAGCACGAACTGTGGTTGGTAATGCAGTACGAACTGGCTCTGAGCTACCGCCGTATGCAGGCAACCTTCCATGCGACCGCGCTCGAAAACCTGGGCGATCATTTCCTGGGAGTGGAAGGCAAAGGTGTTCTTGCCCATATCCTTGGCGCGGTACATCGCCAGATCGGCGGCCTGCATCAACCCGGAAGAATCCTTGGCATCGACAGGGAAACGGCTGATACCGATACTGCAGGTTACGAACAATTCATGTCCGCGCACCGCACAGGGACGAGCAATTTCATCGATGATCCGGCGCGCGATCGTTGCCAATCCGGCGTCGGGCAACGTCTCTTCCAATATCACCATGAATTCGTCGCCGCCGAAACGGGCGATGAAATCGCGCTCCTTCAGGCAATGGCACAAGCGTTGTGCAATCACCTGCAAAAGCTCGTCGCCAACCGCATGGCCCAGCGTATCGTTGACCGTCTTGAAACGGTCCAGATCGATGAACAGTACTGCGAGCCGCCCATCTCCGCAGCAGACCTGCTCCAGCCTCTCCTGCAGCGAGGAACGGTTGAACAACTGGGTCAGCGGATCGCGCTGCGCCAGGAACTGCAGGCGGCTCTCGGCCTCCTTGCGCGCGGAAAAATCGCTGAACACGGCCACGCGATGCGTGATTCGCCCGCTTTCGTCGCAAACGTTGCTGATCGATCCCCAAGCAGGGTAGGTCTCCCCGCTCTTGCGCCAGCCGGGTATCTCGCCCTGCCAGCTCCCCAGATCGCGCAGGCTGTTTTCCACTTCCTGCCCGAAAACCGTACCTTGGGCAATTTGCCGGAAGGTGGCGCACATCTTGCCGATGGCTTCTTCCGGAGCAAAACCGGTGATACGGGTAAACGCCGGGTTGACCGCAATGATCCTGCCCACCACGTCGGTGATCACGATACCTTCCGAGGCGTTCTCGAACACCTGCGCGGAAAGCCGCAGTTGCTGTTCGGCAACCAGCCGCTCGCTCATGTCGGTGGCAACGAAACAGTTGCCCAGGAGCTTGCCGTCCAGATCGAGCAGCGGTTGCTGGTTGCACATCAGGGTGCGGGGCGCGGTTTGCGCGTTGACGGTGCACTCGAACGAGCAGCTCTGCTGCGCGCTTGTGAGCGCCGGCAAACCAAGGTGTTCGCGCAACGGCGCAGAAGGAAAACCGGCCAGGTTGCGGTTCTGCCCGCCCACCAGTTGAAGCAGGGACTGGTTGGCATAGACCAGCCGCCCTTCGACATCCTCGAAAAACACCGGATTAGGCATCGCGTTCAGAATGGCATCGAGCTTGTGGCGTTCGGCGGCCAGTTCACGCCGGGAGTTCTCCTCTTCGTCGCTGGATGCAGCGAGCAACACACCGGTCACCGTCACCATCAGCAGGAAAAGCTGCGCTGGCAGAATCGCCACGCTGTATACGCCAGCCAGGGAATGCGTCAACGAAAACGCCAGCGTCAACGCCACCAAGGCAGCGCCGGTCTGCCCGATCCGCAGCGCGGCCCAGATGGCCACAGGCAGCAGCAGGAACTGCCAACCGGAAGGATTGGGGCCTTCAAGGCTGTAGATCAGACAAGCGCCTGCAGCACAGGCCATCACGGCCAGCATCAGTTCCAGAAAACGCTGGCGGAATGCGGGCCTCCATCCCTCGCGCATGGACAGCACCAGCGGCACCATCACCAGAAAACCGACCAGATCTGACGACCAGAAAGAAAAGAAACGATGCCATGCCGGCATGTCCGAAGAAAGTATCAAGTACCCGCCCGGTATCAGCCCTCCCAGCAGAGTGGAAAGCAGCATCAGGCCGGCCCCACCCAGCACCAGGTGCGAAGCAGCCTCACGCAACCTTATCCTTGGACTCGACAGCAAGGATTTCAGCAACCAAGCGCCAAGCGCTGCCGTACCTACGGAAACAAGCGCCAGCCAGACAGCCGCCTGTCCGGAAAAACCGCGCAACAAGGGCACCGCCAGTGCAACAGGTACAAAAAACAGGCTGTAGTGCACCCCGTTGAGCAGCATGAGCACGGCCATGAGTCCGATCAGCGGGCAAACGAAGAGCATGTCGCAGAAAAGAAATCCCGCGACCTTGCTCAACAAAGCCATCAACAGCAGGCCGCCGCCCAGGAGTAACCCGGCGCGCCAATCGGAGGAGCGAAACATCTTTGGATACAGGGGCATGCTTGTAAGGAAGCCCCGATATTCTTTGATATACGGTCAAAAATCAATCGAATCCGTACATATTTTCGGCCCGCCACCGCTGGCGCGTATAATCCCGCCAACTGATTCGCCAACCGATTGATCCCCCGCTCCCATGCAACTCCCTGCCCTGCCCCGCCCTCAGGAACGCCTGCAACTCGCCACCCCGCACGGCTCGGCCGATGCCTTGCTGCTGGCGCATTACGCCACGCAAGCGCAGCCGCTCGTCATCCTCGCGGCCAGCGCCCAGACCGCCTTGCGCCTGAAAGAAGAGCTCGCCTTTTTCCTGCCGCAGAAAACCATCGTCCTGCTGCCGGACTGGGAAACGCTGCCCTACGACCATTTCTCGCCGCATCACGACCTGATCTCGGAACGGCTCGCGAGCCTGTGGCAGATCAGGAACAACGAAGCGCAGGTCGTGATTGTTCCGGTGCAGACCGCCATGGGGGTACTGCCTCCCGTCGAGTACCTGACCGCGTATTCGTTCTTCCTCAAGAAGGGGCAGAAATTCGACGCCGACAAGCTGCGCGCCGATCTCGCGTTTGCGGGTTACAGCAACGTTACGCAGGTGTACGGGCCGGGCGAATTTTCGATCCGCGGCGGACTGATCGACCTTTTCCCGATGGGCTCACCGCTGCCCTACCGCATCGATCTCTTCGGCGACGAGATCGAAACCATCCGCACCTTCGACGTGGACACCCAGCGCAGCCTCTACCCGGTGCCGGAGATCCGTCTGCTGCCCGCCCGCGAATTCCCGCTTGACGACGGCGGGCGCAGCAAGTTCCGCCAGCGCTTCCGGGAGGAGTTCGAGGGAGACCCGTCGAAGTCCCGGCTCTACAAGGACATTTCTGCAGGCAGCACGCCTGCCGGTATCGAGTATTACCTGCCGCTGTTCTTCGACCACACCGCCACGCTGTTCGATTACCTGCCCAAGGAAGCCGTACTCACCCTGCATGGCGAGATACTGCCAGCCGCCGAGCAATTCTGGCGCGACGTGGAATCGCGCCACCGGCTGCTGGCCGGCGAGAAAGACCGCCCGCTGCTGCCTCCCGCCAGCCTGTTTCTGGCCCCGGATCGTTTCATGGGCGCACTCAAGGATTACCGGCGCATTGAACTGACCGCGCCAGAAATCCCCCCTGCCCCCCCTTTGGCAAAGGGGGGTACTCCCCTGTCCATCCCGCTCCCCAGCCTTGCCGTCGACCGCCGCGCCGAAAACCCGCTCAAAAAACTGCAGGATTTTCTGGCCGGTCACGCAGGCCGCACGCTGATCTGCGCCGAAAGTCTGGGGCGGCGCGAAACCATGGCACAGTACTTTGCCGAGTACAGCCTGAAACCGGCCCTGGCCGAGTCCTGGGAAGATGCGCTGACGCGCAGCGACCCCGTCCTGCTCATCGCCGCACCGCTGTTCAACGGCTTCATCCGCACCGAAGACGGATTGGCCCTCATCACCGAGGCCGACCTCTACCCGAGCGTAGCGCAAAGCCGCGGCAAGAAGCAGCAAAAGCGCAGCAACACCGATGCGATGCTGCGCGACCTCTCCGAACTCAAGATCGGCGATCCGGTGGTGCACGAAGCGCATGGCATCGGCCGCTATCAGGGCCTGATCTCGATGGATCTGGGCGAAGGCGAAACCGAATTGCTGGTGCTGGAATACGCCGGCGACGACAAGCTCTACGTGCCGGTGAGCCAGTTGCACGTCATCAGCCGCTACTCGGGCGGCGCCATGGATACCGCGCCCCTGCACAAGCTCGGTTCCGGTACTTGGGAAAAAGCCAAGCGCAAGGCCGCCGAGCAGGTGCGCGATACCGCAGCCGAACTCTTGAACCTTTACGCCCGCCGTGCAGCGCGCCAGGGGCATGCCTTCGACTGGTCATTGCACGACTACGATGCATTTGCCGAGGGCTTTGGCTTCGAGGAAACCGCCGACCAGGCCGCCGCCATCGAAGCCGTTCTCGTCGACATGCGTATCGGCAAGCCGATGGATCGGCTGGTCTGCGGCGATGTCGGCTTCGGCAAGACCGAAGTCGCGCTACGCGCCGCGTTTGCCGCAGTCACCGGTGGCAAGCAGGTCGCCGTACTGGTGCCGACCACGCTGCTCGCCGAACAGCACTTCCAGACTTTCAGCGACCGCTTTGCCGACTGGCCGGTGAAGATTGTCGAGCTATCGCGCTTTCGCTCACAGAAGGAAACCACCGCCGCGCTCAAGGGCATTGCCGATGGCTCGGTCGATATCGTGATCGGCACGCACAAGCTGGTGCAGCCCGACGTGCAGTTCAAGCAATTGGGCCTCGTCATCATCGACGAGGAACACCGCTTCGGTGTGCGCCAGAAAGAGCAGTTGAAAGCCCTGCGCGCCGACGTAGACGTACTGACCCTGACCGCCACGCCGATCCCGCGCACTTTGGCGATGTCACTCGAAGGGCTGCGCGATTTCTCGGTCATCGCCACCGCGCCGTCCAAACGCCTCGCAGTCAAAACCTTCGTCGCCAAATACGGCGACGGTGTGATCCGCGAAGCCGTGCTGCGCGAGCTCAAGCGCGGCGGGCAGGTGTTCTTCCTGCACAACGAAGTCGACACCATCGAGAACATGCGCGAAAAGCTCACCGCCCTGCTGCCGGAAGCGCGCATCGGCATGGCACACGGCCAGATGAAGGAGCGCGAACTCGAACACGTGATGCGCGATTTCTACCAGCAGCGCTTCAACATCCTGCTGTGCACCACCATCATCGAAACCGGCATCGACGTCCCCAACGCCAACACCATCCTCATGAACCGCGCCGACAAATTTGGGCTGGCACAACTGCACCAGATGCGCGGCCGCGTCGGGCGCTCGCACCACCAGGCTTATTGCTACCTGCTGGTCAACGAGCCGGAAGCCCTCACGGCCGGGGCCAAGAAACGTCTGGAGGCAATTCAGGCCATGGAAGAACTTGGCTCAGGCTTCTATCTGGCCATGCACGATCTGGAAATCCGCGGCGCGGGCGAAGTGCTGGGCGATTCGCAATCGGGCGAAATGCAGGAAATCGGCTTTGCGCTCTACTCGCAAATGCTCAATGAAGCCGTCAAAGCCATGAAGGCCGGCAAGGAGCCGGATCTGACCCAGCCGCTGGGCGTGACCACCGAAATCAACCTCCACGCCCCGGCGCTGCTGCCCAACGACTACAGCCCGGACGTACACGAACGCCTGTCGCTCTACAAACGACTGGCGAACTGCGAAACCGGCGAGGACCTCGACGACCTGATGCAGGAACTCATCGACCGTTTCGGCCTCTTGCCCGACGCCGCACGCACCCTGCTCGATTGCCACCGCCTGCGCATGCTCGCCAAGCCGCTCGGCATCCAGAAAATCGACGCCGCCGACAGCGCCATCGTCATCACTTTCGGAGCCAAAACGCCGGTCGATCCGATGCGTATCATCGGCCTGATCCAGAGCAAAAAGAACTACAAACTCGCAGGGCAGGATCGCCTGCGCATTGAAGGCAACTGGCCGGAAGCCAGCCTGCGGGCGGTACGGGTCAAGGAAATACTGGGGGAATTGAAGGGATGAATCGTCTTGGTCTTGGTACCACCCTGGTTCCGGTGGAATCGATTGTTTTTGAAAACTTCAGAAACCCGCAATCCTGGCGAGTCTTGCAACCATCCTCTAGAATCTTTCCACGCCCCCAATAACAACCATCCGCACAAAGGACACATCATGGCCCACGTTGTTACCGATGCCTGCGTCAAATGCAAATACACCGACTGCGTCGATGTCTGCCCGGTAGACTGCTTCCGCGAAGGCCCCAACTTCCTGGTCATCAATCCGGACGAATGCATCGACTGCACGCTGTGCGTGGCCGAATGCCCGGTCGAGGCCATCTACTCGGAAGACGACGTGCCGGAAAACATGCAGGAATACATCGCCCTGAATGCCGAACTCTCGCAAATCTGGCCGCCGATCGTCGAAAAGAAAGACCCGCTGCCCGAACACGAAAAATGGGCTTTGGTTTCGGGCAAGAAAAACCAGATCGAGCGCTGATCCGCTCCTGCCCATTTCTATTCAACGCCGTGCATGGTCTGTACGGCGTTTGAATATCCCGTCCATTTCATTTCGTCACGCTGACACACAGAATGCTTGACCCATCATGTCGACATATCTAAGATCGTCGACATGAAAACACGCTACCAGAAAGTCATCCCGGACGAATGGCTCGACATGTCCAGAGTTTTCACCGCTCTGGGCGATCCGCATCGGCAACGCATCCTGCTTCTCTTCGAGCCAGGCGAACGGCTCAATGCCGGGCAGGTAGCCGATGCCTCCACACTGTCGCGCTCCACCGTATCTCACCACCTGAAGATTCTGCGTGAAGCACAGGTTCTGGATGCCGAAAAAATCGGCAAGGAAGTCTGGTTTTCGATCAACAAACCTTTTCTGGAAGAAGCCCTTGGCAACGTGCTCGGTTATATACGCGAACACGTCTGACAGGTTTTGTTATGTAAAACAAAAAAACACCCTACCCAATCAACGCAAACATTGACACAAGCGTTGCTTGCCTGCACATTCAGCACCCTGTTTTTTGCGGCGACAAGACGCCCAGATATCGGAGACCTCCTGCATGAACCTGGCCGATGCCAATGCTCTTCAAAAACCGGATATCAACCAGAACAAGACCGGCGAACGCCTGTATATCGATGCCGGCGTGGGCCATCTGCGACTGCGCGTCTGCGCCGCAGACGGCACCCAAATCGAGAACGTCGTCCTGCCCAGTAACCGCGACCTGCGCGGCGTGTTCGAGGAGCAACGGGTCACCGAACGCTTCGGCGGCGGCGAGGATTGCGCCGTGTTCATCACCGGTAAACTGGCACCGATGGTTCGCCAGGCATTGGGCGGGGGCAAGGTATTCCTGCACGCTGCGGCACAGTGGCTGGCTGCGCGCGAGCGGGTTGCGGCAACCCATGCAGCATCGCTGGCGATGATCGAGATTTCCGCCTCCGGCTACGGCCTGGTCGGCGTGGATAAAGAAGGCCAACTCAAGGACGACCTGCTGGTCGCCAACCCGCGCTGCGGGGCCGGTTCGGGCGTCAACCTCGATCGCGTACTGCAGAAACTGGGACTGAATCGCAGCCAGGTGGACGAAGTGCTCGCCGACTATCTGGGCGAAATTGGCCGTGAACGGCGCGAAAAGATCACCACCCGCGCCGACCGCTGCGGCGTGTTCGGCTCGTCGGCCACGATTTCCGACAAGAATCAGGGCATCCCGCTCGCCGTCGCACTCGCCACCACGATCAAATCCGAAGTACTGAAGGTTTGCCGCAAACTGCCGGAGGGCTTCGAGCACGCCATCATGCTCGGGCGTTTCTTCAACTGGCAGTTCGTGCGCGACTGCGCCGAAGACCACCTGCGCGCGCTCGGCGTCAAGACCATCGAATACGATCCGGACAATACGCTGGTGCTCGATGCGCTGCACCGCATGATCGAGCGCGTCGGCCCGGATGCACTGGCCCAGCCCGATACACGCCTCTTGAGCGAACCCAGCCTCAAGGAATATCCGCCCTTTACCGAGCGCAAGGCCAGTTTCGAAGCCGCCCACCTCTACACCCGCATGCCCTCCCCCGGCATGAAAGTCGCCCCCCCCGCAAACATGGCCGCATTGCCGGTGCATATCGGGCTGGATGTCGGCTCGACCATGGCCAAGGTCGCCATGACGGACGACAGCGGCGAGCTGGTTTTCCTGGATGCCTATAGTAATGCAGGCGACACGATTGCCACCGTCAAGCGCGTGCTGACCGATCTGCGCGAGCGTGGCATCGAATCGCTCAACGTGCGCTCGATCGGCATTACCGGCTCAGCGCGCTATCAGGTGCGAGAAGCGCTTTCGCGCATCTACCCGCAGCTCGATTCGCGCATCGCCGTGCTGGTGGAAAACTACGCCCATGCCCGTGGCTCCATCGACCAGGCGCGGCAGCATCTCGTCGATCTCAAGGCCGCCGGCATTACCGATCTCAACGAGGATTTCTGCATCCTGGTCGACATCGGAGGCGAGGACACCAAGATTTCCACGCTGGCGCTGAAAGAAGCCGAACTCTTCAACAACGCCATGAACATCAAGTGCTCGGCCGGCACCGGCAGCCTGATGGATACGCTTTCGACGCTGTTCGGCATCCCCGGCGCGGGCGAAGCCAGCAAAGCCGCGATGGCCGCGCCGCGCTCGTTTGAAATCAACGCCACCTGCGCCGTGTTCCTGATGGAAAACGCGCAGAAGCTGCAAGCGCAGGGCATCCCGCGCGACGAAATCCTCGCCTCGGCCAACTGGGCCATCGTCGAGAACATGGCGCGCACGCTGTGGAGCCAGGTCGAACTGCCGCCGCGCACCGTCGTGCTGCTGCACGGCCAGACCATGCTCTCCGACCCGTTGCCGCTCGCCGTCACCCACCGCCTGCAGGAATACCTGGGCGAGCCATCCTACAGCCTGGTTCCGCCCTACCCCGGCCACCGCGCCTGTATCGGCCTGATTCGCACCATGCTGCGCACCGCGCCCGAAGGCGCGGAGGCGATGCCGTTTGCCGATTTCATCGATGCCGAATTCGAAAAGCGCATCATCCAGTGCAAGGGCGCGGCCTGCGAAGACCCGGAAGCCGTCTGCAACCGCACCAGCCTGAAATGCCGCGGCTCGGACGGCAAGAGTTTCACTTTCACGCTCGGCGGCTGCTCGGCGATCAACGAACTTTTTGCAAAAGCCAAAGACAACAAGGCCGGCAAAACAGCCGCGACCGCGCAGGCCCGCGATACCTACAAGGAAATCTGGGATTTCATCGACAGCCGCCACCCGCGCAGCGACGACCCGTACCGCCTGGTCATCCCCCGCAGTTTCGTGGTTTCGGAATGGGCGCACTTCCTGTCGCAGATTTTTGTCACGCTCGGACTGCCGGTACACGTCGACAACGTGCGCGACCAGGATCTTTCCCGCGCCCAGCCGCATTTCGACGTGGACAGTTGCGCCCCGCACATGGGCGCGGTCGGCCAGTTCACACGGCTGGCAGGTGAGCCGCACGGCATCATCCTCGCGCCGCAAATCGAAATCCTGCCCACCAACGGCAAAAGCATGGGGCGCACCTGTACCCTGAACCAGGGCGGAGTGGCCGTTGCCAAGGGGCTCGCGGAAAACGCACACCCCAATGCACGCTTCCACCTCTTCAACGTCAACCTGTCCGCGCTGGAAGCGGGTGCGATCTGCGATCAGCTTTTCGACCGTCTGCAAGCCGTATTCCGTTTCTACAACATCACCCCGGACCGGGCCGGCTTCACAGCCGCAATCCAGAGCGCGCTTGACGCTCGCCAGACCCTGCGTGCCGAAACCGCCGATCTTGCCGCCGGCATGATCGAAGAAGCCCATGCCGCCGGGCAGCGCATCGCGCTCGTCGTCGGCCGCGAATACCTGCTCAACCCCGGAATCTACGACAGCCACGTGCGCCGCCTGCTGCGCGACAAGCAAATGCTCGCCATCCCGAGCTACGTACTGGACGTGGAACTCGACGAGGACTTCGGCCATATCTACTGGCGCAACCCGCACCTCATCGCCAGCATCCTGCACGCTGTAGCGGAAAAGCGCCTGCACGAACGCGTCAAGCAACCGCGTCTCGCGGCAATCCTCGGGCAGATCGAATCCGGCGAAGACCTGTTGCCGGTGGTGCAGATTTCCACCTTCTGCTGCGGCCCGGACAGCGTCACCCAGCCCCTGATGTCGGAGCTGATGAAAAAGCGTCCCTTCCTGCTGATCCAGTCCGACGCGATCATCAAAGAACTCGCGCACCTGGAAAACCGCGTCAACACCTATGTGCGGCAACTGGAACTGGGCTTGCACGGCAAGCTGCGCATGGGCGACGACAGCGCATTCGAGATCCGCACGCTCGACCAGCTCGAAAACGAACGACCGATGAACCGGGATACCGATGTCATCTACTTCCCCACCCTCGCCGACAACCGTGTACTGACCAGCACCTTGCGTGGCGCGGGTTTCACCTGCGTCGACAACTACACGGACGGCTTCGACCTGCAAGACCTGATCAAATCCGGGCGCAAGGCAGTAGGCGACGCAGTTTGCGCACCGATGGCCGCCGTCTATGGCGACCTGCAACGCGCCACGGCCGATTTCTCCCGTCGCAAGGCCGGGAACGATCCGCTGCTCGCCGGCAAGTCCCGTCTGCTGTTCTTCAACAACGCCGGCACCGGCCCCTGCCGCCAGGGACAGTACGTCGAAGTCCACAAGCTGATGGTGCATCGCGAGCGCAACCGCAGTCGCGACGCCGCAGCCGACGAATGCCATAACGGCCTTGAATCCGTGATGCGCTTCCTCGTCGCGCGCGAGTCGGCCGGCTACAACTTCGGTCTTGAGGAATGGTCGCTGCTGCGCCTGTACCAAGGCGCCATCCTGCAGGGCGTGTTGCAGGAAATCCTGTTCACCGGCGGAGCCAACTGCCGCGACTATGCCGAGTACGAAACCTTCCTGGCCGAATACCGGAAGATGAAGGAAGAAGTCTACGCCGCACTGGAAGCCTTCCACGGGCCGGGCGCACTCGGCCGCGCCGCAGTCGATCTTCTCGGCACACCAGCCAAATACTTCGCCTACCGCCTGCACGGACGCGATCTGACCGAACCGCTCAAACGCTTTGCCGCCCGCTGGATCGATGGCCGCGCCCCCGCGCAAAAACCGTTGTCCGTCCATATCACGGGCGAGGTCTACATGCGCGTCGCCCAGGCCGAGGACATCTTCCGCACCTTGCTCGCCACGCTCGGCTTCGGCCGCTTCCATCTGGAAACGGCGCCGGTATGGGGCTATCTCGAATATCTGGTTGAAGAAGCGGCAGAAGACGCACGCGAAGCCATTGCCACGGCCGAAGCCAAACTGGCTCGCCAAGGCAACGACAGCGAAACAGCAAAAACTTTGCAAGAGGCCCGCGCAAAGCTCAAGCGCATCGGCCACCTGCGCTGGATGCTGCGCAACCTGCTGGCCAAGCCGCTCTACGACGCTGCCGGCCTTTCACTGCCGAAGGCTGCCGCAAAAACCATGGAAGCTGCGAAGGAAGTCCTGCCGACCCTGCGCCCGATCGGCGAACTCGGCCCCTACGCAGGCGAAATCATCATGGGGCTGCGCGAAGGGCATGATGTTTTCCTCAACGTGGCCCCCACCGGCTGCATGGTTTCCACGATGGGCCAGGTCTTCGCCCCGCGCCTGCGCGCCGCCGCCGAAGGCGAAGGACGCATCCAGCACCTGTTCTCGGCCGACGGCGAAGTCAACGCCGAAACACTGGCGCTGGCCATGCTCAAGCGTTTGGGGCCGGAAGGGTTTTTCGTGCGGACACCTGCCCCGGCCCAAGCCTGAACGCCGGCAACATCCCCTGTCCGGTACGACACCGGCAGGGGATGCTCCGCCAAACCACTTGAGCAAGTTGCGTTTTTCCCATAAAATGCCGCGTTTTCCCCCTTGCCTGACCGCAGTCGCTAGCGGCAGGCTGCTTAGCCAAAAGGAGTACTCATGCGACATTACGAGATCGTATTCATCGTGCACCCCGATCAAAGCGAGCAAGTGCCCGCAATGATCGAGCGCTACAAGTCCATCATCACCGCCGGCAACGGCGTGATCCATCGTCTGGAAGACTGGGGCCGCCGCCAACTGGCTTACCCGATCCAGAAGATCCACAAGGCTCACTACGTTCTGATGAACATCGAAATCGGCCAGGAAACCTTGGACGAACTCGAACACGCCTTCAAGTTCAACGACGCCGTTCTGCGCCATCTGACCATCAAGATGGAACAGGCCGTGACCGAAGCCTCCCCGATGATGAAGGAATCGGAAAAGGCCAAGTCGCTGACTCCGGCTGCCGAAGCTCCGGCTGCAGCCTGATCGGGCATTGGACAACTGCAACCAGGTCAGGCTGACAGGCACATTGCTTGCCACAGGACCGCTGCGACACACCCCCGCTGGACTGCCGATTCTCGAAACCGTGATCGTGCACCAGTCGGAACAGCAGGAAGCCGGCAGGCCAAGAAAGGTTGATTGCGAAGCGCCGATTCTGGCCATGGGCGAAACCGCCCTCGCACTTCACCGCAGCCCGCCGGGCGCCAGAATGACCGTAAAGGGATTTCTGGCTGCAAGAAGCCTGCGTCGCAAGCAAGACCTTGTGTTGCACATCGAAGAATTTGAATTGCTGAATTGAGGAATACACACATGAAACCCGCACCGCGCAACCTGTTCCGGCGGAAAAAGTTCTGCCGCTTCACCGCCGAAGGCATCACCCAGATCGACTACAAGGACATCGCGATCCTGAAGGAATTCATCGTCGAAAACGGCAAGATCATTCCGGCCCGCATCACCGGCACCAAGGCCAAGTACCAGCGTCAGCTCTCCACCGCGATCAAGCGCGCCCGCTTCCTCGCCCTGCTGCCGTACTCCGACCAACACTAAGCGAGAAGGAACCTAGAACATGCAAATCATCCTGCTCGAAAAAGTTGCCAACCTCGGCGATCTTGGTACCGTGGTCAAAGTCAAGGACGGCTACGCCCGCAACTTCCTGATCCCGCAAGGCAAGGCCAAGCGTGCATCCGAAGCCAACCTGAAGGAATTCGAAGCTCGCCGCGCCGAACTCGAAAAACGCCAGGCTGAAATCTTCGCCGCCGCTCAGGAACGTGCCGGCAAGCTGGAAGGCGCTGCCATCACCGTCGCCCAGAAGGCTGGCGTGGACGGCCGTCTGTTCGGCTCCGTAACCAACCACGACATCGCAGAAGCCATTACCGCTTCCGGCGTTGAAGTGAAGAAATTCGAAGTCCGCCTGCCGGAAGGCCCGCTCAAGCAAGTCGGCGAATACGACATTGCTCTGGCCCTGCACCACGACGTAGTTGTGAACGTCAAGGTCAATGTAGTCGGCGAAAACTAAGCCGCTGCATCACCCCAGCAAAAAGACGCCTCGCGGGGCGTCTTTTTGTTTGCCTGTCATCGGTCAAGGACATCATAATCTCCTGACTCCAATCTGCTGCGCCCGATCATGAGCAAACCCAGCAACCCGACTGAAATCGCCCGCGAAACACTGAAACAGCTTGCTGTGCGCCGCATTGTTCCTACGCCGGATCACTATGAAGCAATCTACCACCAGATAGCGCAAACTCCGGAAGAAGAACGCCTGCATCCGGGCCTGAAGCAAATCGTCGAATCGCTCGCAGCCCTGCCACAGCAAACGCCGGAACTGCAACGCAAACTCGGCGAGTTGCGCAAGACCGCTTCGGCAGAGGACTGGCCCGCGTTTCCGAAACTGCTTTTCAGTTGCCTGGAAGGGCAAGGCGCACAAGCCGAACTCACCCGCAACTGGTCCGACCTGATCCGCGACCTGATCCGCCAATGGGATCTGCGCAACCCGGTCTTCACGCCCAGCCGCAAGAAGGATGCCCTGGAAAAGGTGCTGATCAACTTCGGCAGCGACAGCGGTGCGCTCAACGAAAAACTGGCCGGACTGGTTCGCTCCTGGAGCGAAACAGGCACCGAAGGTTCCGGAGGCGCGGCTGCAGAGACCTCTCGCGAACAAGCATACGAGGCCGATGCCATTGTACCGGCAGCCGGAACAGGCTGGGCAGACTGGCGCAACGCACTGGTCCAGGCACTGCAACTCGGCGTGGAAGCGCGGCTTGCGCACAACCCCGACCTGCAGGAAGAAGCCGCCAGTCTGGCCAACGAAGCCGCCCGCATCGAACACGAAGCCGGCTTGCAAGCCCTCACACCCCGTCTGCGCAAATTCTGGCTCAAGCTCGAACTGCAGAACGATCAGGAAATGCGCCTGTGCGACGGGCTGCTCAGTCTGTTGCGCCTGTTGACCGACAACATGGCTGAAGTCGTAATCGACGACGAATGGGTGCAGGGGCAGATCGCCGTCGTGCAGAAGATCATGTCGCAACCCTTGGACATGAGCCTGATCTACAGCGTGGAAGCCGGTCTCAAGGAAGTGCTGTTCAAACAAGGCCAGCTCAAGCACAACCTGAAGGAAGCGCAGACTGTTCTCAAGGACATGATTGCCACCTTCATCGACCGGCTGGGATCGCTCTCGGATTCGACCGACAACTACCACAGCAAGATCACGGTCTACGCGGAAAAGATCCAGAAGGCCAACGACCTGCCGAGCATCAGCCATGTGATGGAAGACCTGTTGCAGGATACGCGCTCGATGCAACTCGACGTGCAGCGTTCCCGCGACGAGATGAGAGAAGCCCAGCGCAAGGCCGACGAAGCACAGCAGAAAATCCGCGATCTGGAAAAAGAACTGCAGGCCGTCAGCGAAAAGGTGCGCGTTGATCAGCTCACCGGTGCACTGAACCGGCGCGGGCTGGAAGAAGTCTTCGAGGTCGAGCTTGCCCGCACCCAGCGCAGCCACCTGCCGTTCGCCATCGCCCTGCTCGACATCGACAACTTCAAGAAACTCAACGACACCAAAGGTCACGCTGCGGGCGACGCCGCCCTCACCCACCTCGTTCGCGTCATCAAGGACATGCTGCGCCCCACCGATACGGTCGCCCGCTACGGTGGCGAGGAATTCGTGATCCTGTTGCCGGAAACCTCGCTCAAGGAAGCCGTTTCCGTGCTGCAGCGTCTGCAGCGCGAACTGACCAAGCGCTTCTTCATGCACAACAACGAAAAGCTGCTGATCACCTTCAGCGCCGGCATCACGCTGGTCGATCACAAGGAACCGCGCGAAGCCGCACTGAGCCGCGCCGACCAGGCCATGTACCAGGCCAAGCGACTCGGAAAAAACCGCGTGGAAGTCATGCTGGCAGAGCAATGAATCTGCGGACCGGACTATGGAAAACCAGCCTGCTTCTGGCTGCCAGCCTTGTTTTACCCCTGCAGGTTCACGCCAGGACACTGCACGGCACCGTCATCGGAATCAGCGACGGCGACACGCTGACGCTGCTCTCCAATCAGCGCCAACACAAGGTACGCCTGGCGCAAATCGATGCACCGGAAAAAGATCAACCCTACGGACAGCGCGCCAAACGTTCGCTCTCCGATCTTGCCTACCGCCGCGAAGCGCGTGTGGAAGTCGAAGCTGAAGACAAGTACGGCCGCACCGTCGGCACCATCTGGATCAACGGGCGCAACATCAACGAGGAACAGCTCCGGCGCGGCATGGCTTGGGTCTACACCCAGTACGCCCACAGCCCGGAATTGTTGACTATCCAGCAGGAGGCCCGTCAGGCGCAACGCGGCCTCTGGGCCGACGCCAACCCGACCCCGCCATGGAAATGGCGTCACACCCGCCCATCGGCCAGCCACAGCCAATGGGGATGGCTATCGTGGTTGAAATTCTGGAAATCCGGACACAAGCAAAGCAAACCCGCCCCGATCCGCGAAGGCTTGAGCACCCCGCAGCAATGCGGCGCCAAACAATATTGCAAGGAAATGACGAGTTGCGAGGAAGCGCGTTTTTATCTGGAGCAGTGCGGATTGAAGCAATTGGACGGGAATGGTGACGGGGTGCCTTGCGAGGCGTTGTGCAGGTAGCACGAGGTCATTACTTGACGCGGCAGAATACCCTCTCAGGCGCTGTACTCACGAACATTTCACTCAGTTTTAGATAGGCTTGCATGGAATAGAAAAATCAATGTGGTAATGCTCATCGTGGCGAACCCAAGCATTGCCTTTCATGAAATTCATGTTGGACTGTAAATACGCCCCGCGCTTTGCAGCAAAGAGCTTCGGCAAATACGGCGGATCGAAGATGGCCAGTGAAATACCTGCACCACGAGCCTTGGCTGCGACATCCAACTGATAAAGATGTTCTGCCATCGCCTCAAAATCAATGACATATCCCTCATATTTGCCGTTGGCGTCAAAATCGATGGCATACCCGAATTTGTTGCCGATACCCGTTGGCAAAGGAATCGAACGACCTTGCCCATCAATAATCGGGACAAAAAAATCGACAGACAAACCATTCTTGTGGGTTCGGTGCGGTCTAATTCTTCCTCCAGAAGACCAACCCGTCTCGCCGTAAACAAATACTTTCCCGGCGGCAGACTGCTCCAAAGCACCATAAGCTGCCAAAACGATTTCCGCGACTTTTGAATGGACATAAGTTCGTCCAAGACTGGCTCCCAGCGGGCTATAGGCCGAAAAATTCTTCCCTTCAACTGGCAATTTGACACCATTTTCAAGTCGACCGTTCGACACAGTGCCAAAACAAGTGCTCTCCGCTGCATAAGCAATTCCCGCAATGCTCATGCAGAAGAGGGTAACGATAATTAGGATGAAGCGCATTTGATACGAGTCTCGATCTCTGCACTCGACCTTAGACTCAGGCAAACAACCGCAGCGCCGCCATCGAGCCCGCAGCAATGCCCTTGTCGTCCATGCGGGCGTAAATGGTTGTGAGCTGCTTGCGGATGTTGGCAAGGCTGGCTTCGGTCAGCGGCTTGCCGTTGTCGTCGGCAAGCTCGCCACCGAGTGCACTGGAAAGGCTGTGCGCGAAATCGGCCAGGTAATCGAATACCGCCAGCCCGCCAGCCACGCGCGGCACGTCGAAGAGCAGGGTCAGGCCATCAGAGGTCGTGCCGAACGGCGTTTCGTCCTGGTTGGCAAGCGTGAAGAGCGTTTTGCCGGAATCGCTACGGTAATGGAAGCAGCCATCCGGTCCGCGCACGAGGCCGGCATTCTCGGCCAGTACGCGCACCTTTTCCATCGGGAACGGCATTTCCGCCGGCAGGATGTTGAGACCGATCAACACGTCCACCCCCGCACAGAACTGGTCGAGCGACTGGGCTGCGGCGATCTTGCCCGAGCGTTGCGGGAAGGTCACCACGGCGTCGAATTCGTCGGCAAACTGCTGCACACCCATACAGAAGGCATTGAGCTGTTCCTGGGTCAACGCCCCCTGGCGATCCGCAAGCTGCAAACCCACGCGCAGCTCGGTATAGCGGCTGTGACCTGAGTGATGTACGACTTCCCACTGGTCGTCGTCCCTGAGCCCCAGGGTGACGATGCGTTTTGCGCCTGGGAAGATCGGCACATTGGCTGCAGGAATCAGCTCGCCGGCATGGATTTCGGCGATGAAATCGAGCGCCGGATCAAGCAGGGAGGATGTGACTTCGTCGGCTTCGCGCTCTGGTTCATGAGCTACCGGAGCAGCGGCGGAAAATTGGGGTTCCTGGCGGACAGGTTCCGGCTTGACCGGCTCGACATGAACTTGCGTTGCGACCTTGCGGGCCGCCAGCGCGGCTTCCGGATCAACGAAATCGTCCAGGTCCTCATCATCGATGGCATTGAACGGTTCGGCCGCATGGGCGGGGGCCACCGGCACTTCCGGCTCAACCGCACGTAAGACGGGAATCACGGGCTCGGTCTTCGACTCGACCTTGGGCTCAACTTTGGGTTGGCCGTGGATGATGGGTTCAAGGCGGTGCGTTTCACCGCTGCGGACCATGTTCTTGGGAGTTTCCAGCAACACATCGGGCTGGTTGCGCGCGAAGGATTTCTGCACCTGCTTGCGATAGCGGCGTTCCTGCCACCAGTTGTAGGCATAGACAAGTACGACAATGGCGCCACCGCCAATCAGCGAATACAGTTGCAAATCAGTCATGGTTATTCCGGTCCATCAAACAGTTGCGGGCTCGCGCATGGACAGCGCCTGCTCCACATCCACCGCCACCACGCGCGAAACACCCTGTTCCTGCATGGTCACGCCCACCAGATGCTGCGCCATTTCCATCGCCAGCCGGTTATGGCTGATAAACAGAAATTGCGTGCGTTCGGACATTTTCTTCACCAGATCGCAATAACGCAAGGTGTTGGCATCATCCAGCGGAGCATCCACCTCGTCCAGCAGGCAAAACGGCGCGGGGTTGAGCCTGAACAGGGAGAATACCAGACTTAGCGCTGTCAGTGCTTTTTCACCCCCGGAAAGCAGGTGGATCGTGCTGTTCTTCTTGCCCGGAGGCTGCGCCATGATCTGCAGGCCGGCATCGAGAATTTCCTCGCCGGTCAGGATCAGTTCGGCATGCCCGCCACCGAACAGGGTCGGGAACAGCTCCTGCAAACTGCCGTTCACTGCGTTGAACGTTTCGGACAACAGCGCGCGCGTTTCGCGGTCGATGCGGCGGATCGCGTTTTCCAGCGTTTCCATTGCCGTGAGCAGGTCGGCAGCCTGGCTGTCGAGATAGGTCTTGCGTTCGCGCGCGGAGGTCAGCTCTTCCAGCGCAGCCAGATTGACCGCGCCCAGCCCGTTGATCGCTTGCGTCAAGCGGCCGATCTCGCCCACCAGCGAGGAAATTTTCAGTCCGCTACCCAGCAGCGGGCGCAGCGCTTCCTCGTCGACACCGGCCTCGGCCAATTCCTGGGCAAAGCGCTCGACAGCCAGACGCGCTTCCTGTTCCTTGAGACGTTGTGCATTGACCGCTTCGCGCGCGGGTTCGAGCGTGGTTTCCAGCAACTGCTTCGCCGCCTCGCGTTCGCGCAACTGGTTCTGTGCACCGTTGAGCGCATCGCGTGCAGCAGCCAGCGCCCTTTCCTTCTCGCTGCGCTTGTCGACGGCGGCCTGAAAATCGACGTCGAAATCGCCCTCGTCGATGCCATCGAGCTCGACCAGCAAGGTTTCCAGCCGTTCAGTCAGCATCTCTTGCCGGTGCGCAAATTCCCCGTCACGCTGCGCCAGCTCCCGAAGGCGCGCTTCAGCAGCTTGCACGGCAAAACGCGCTTCCTGCGCGTGTCGTTCGGCCTGGCGCAGCTTGCTGCGCTGCAATTCGCATGCCGCTTCAATTTCGGCGCGCGCCAGCCGGGCGTTTTCCAGTGCTTCGGCCAGCGGTGCAGTTTCTTCCGTTGCCAGCTGCAACGCTTCCTCGCATTCCAGCTTCGCGGCGGTTTCTTCCTCAAGCATCCCGACAACCGACAGCAGCTCCTCTTCGACTTCGCCGCGCCGCCGTTCGGATTGCAGCGCCATTTCCTGACGGCGCGAATGTTCGCGTTCGGTCTGCGCAAGCTTCTGCTGCATTTCCAGCTGCTCGCGACGCGTCACGCGCAGCGTGGCTTCCAGCCTTCCAAGCTGCTCGCCCGCAGCCTGCGCAGCCACTTTGGCCTCGGCCAGCAAGGGGTCGACTTCCGCCAGCCTTGTCTCACACTCCCCCAGTTCGCGTCGACACGCGACCAGACCGGCCAGCGAGCCGCTGCCCGCGTGGTAATGCACGCTGTTGCGGCTGGCAAGATGTCCTTCAGGCGTGACCAGCCAAGCGCCCGCAGGCAAGCTACGACGCAAGGTTTCAAGCTCGCCCGGTTGCGCGCAGTAAACATGGGAGAGCCAATCGGACAATGCAGCGGCAACGGCGGGATGAGAGGAAACGACGTGATCGCGCAGCAACGCATCCTGACCGTCATTCCCGCGCAGGCTGGAATCCAGTTTTTCGAGTTGTCCCACGAAGGAACCCACCACCACCGCGCTCGCCGGCGCAGCTTCGCCAGGCAACGCATCGGTCACCCGGCCCTGCAACCGCATGCCGAGCACAGCCTCCAGCGCGGTTTCCCAGCCGGATGCGACCTCGATCAGTTCGAACACGCGCGGCGCATCGGAAAGCCCCTGCGCACGCAGCCAGCCGTCGAGCGCGCCTTCGTCACCGGCGATCAACAGGTTTTGCAACGCTCCGATGCGTGCCGTCAGCCCGGCTTGTTCCAATGCCAGACGCTCGTTTTCGCTGCGCGCGCGTTGCTGTTCAATACGCCCGGTCTCGATCTGCGCTTCAAGCGTGCAGACCTGTTGTGCGACCTCTTCGGCAGCAAGCGCAATTTCCTCGCGCTCCAGCGCCAGCGCTTCGAGTTGCGGATCGACCGCATCATCCGCCAGGCGTTCCCGGTCGGCCAGCAAGCGCTCATGGCGTTGCTTCAGCGTTGCCAGCGTGCGTTCGTGGTGTTGCAATTGTTGTTGCGCCAGTTGGGCCGCGCTACGGCTCTGGCTCAGGTGATCGCGCGCGGTCTGGAACGCGGCATCCGCTGCTCGCAATTCGTCTTCGAGCTCGGGCAGGCGCTGGCTTTCCTCTTCGAGCGCCAACGCGGCCTCTTCGCTCGCAAATTGCGCTTCCTCCTGCCGGACCTGCCAAGCTTCCTGCTCGGCCAGCGTTTCGGCATGATTGCCTTGCAAACGCACGATTTCGCCCCTGGCTTCCGCGACTTGGCCATTGATGCGTTCGCGCGTCTGGCGCAGGTGCAGAAGTTGCTGTTCGAGCCGCGCCACGCCGGCATTGGCGTCGTACAGTTCGGCCTGCGCGTTGTGGACCGCATCGCTGGCGGCATAGTGCGTCTCGCGCAAGGTTTCGATTTCGGCTTCCAGCGTACGCAGTTCGGCGACCTTGCCTTCCAGCGCGTTCTGCGCCGTGTCGATCGCGTGCCGGGCAGCCTCGGCCTCCCGCGAAGCATCGACCTTGCGCTGCAGTGCCAGCAGGTTCTGCTTCTCGGCAATGGCTTCCTTGAAACGGTGGTATTCGGCAGCGACTTCGGCCTGGGTCGAGAGCTTTTCGATCTGACCGTCGAGCTCGAGCCGGATATCGTCGACCCGCGCCAGGTTGTCGCGCGTATCGGCAATGCGGTTTTCGGTTTCGCGCCGCCGCTCCTTGTATTTGGAAACGCCGGCAGCTTCTTCGAGGTAATGGCGCAGCTCTTCGGGCTTGGCCTCGATGATGCGGCTGATCATGCCCTGCTCGATGATCGCGTAGCCGCCCTTGCCCACCCCGGTGCCGAGAAAAAGATCGGTGATATCGCGACGGCGCACCTGCAGGTTGTTGATGTAGTAGGAAGATTCACCCTGGCGCGTAAGCACGCGCTTGATGGCG
Organism: Formivibrio citricus; assembly: GCF_900115065.1. Taxonomy (GTDB): domain Bacteria; phylum Pseudomonadota; class Gammaproteobacteria; order Burkholderiales; family Chitinibacteraceae; genus Formivibrio; species Formivibrio citricus. The sequence goes on from NZ_FOVE01000003.1 coordinate 68,673, forward strand.
ATTTCGGCGTATTGCGACCACTGCCCTGCCGCGAGCCCAGCGCTGTTGTCGAACACCAGCTCAACCGAGGCGCGACTCACCGCCTTGCGTGTGGACGAGCCGTTGAAGATCACGTCCTGCATCGATTCGCCGCGCAACTGCTTGGCCGACGATTCGCCCAGCACCCAGCGCACGGCATCGATCACGTTCGACTTGCCACAGCCGTTCGGCCCGCACACGGCCACCAGTTGCCCCTGGGTGGCAATGGTGGTCGGGTCCACGAAGGACTTGAAACCGGCGAGTTTGATATGGGACAGGCGCACGACGCGGTTCGGGATCGGGAAAAGCAGGGATTTTACCCGAGTTTCGAGTCAACCCGGAGTCACCACAGCCTATGTAGTCAGTCACACAGATTCTGCTATGTTCGGCACGCCTCGCATCCACGCAAACCTGCGTGACTGACTACTAGAGTAAAAACCGGCAAAACTCAGCGGGCGCGTTCCCTGCCCCAGCCCATTCGGTTAGAATCGTGTTTTGTGATTGTCCAACACGGAAACTTCCGCCCATGCTGACCGGTAGTCTTGTCGCACTCGCCACGCCCATGTTCGAAAACGGCGACCTGGATTTTGCAACGCTGAGAAAGCTGATCGACTGGCACATCGAACAGGGCACTGACGGCCTCGTGGCCGTTGGCACCACTGGTGAATCGCCCACTGTCGATGTCGATGAACACCTTGAGATCATCCGGACTTTTGTCGAGCAGGCTGCCGGACGCGTACCGGTGATCGCTGGCACGGGCGCCAACTCGACCCGTGAAGCCATCCATTTGGCCCAGCGCGCCAAGGACATCGGCGCGAATTACTCGCTCTCGGTCGTTCCGTACTACAACAAGCCCGGCCAGGAAGGTCTCTACCAGCACTTCAAGGCTATCGCCGAAGCGGTGGACATCCCGACCATTCTCTACAACGTTCCCGGCCGCACGGCTGCGGACCTCTCGAACGATACCGTGCTGCGCCTCGCAGAACTGCCGAACATCGTCGGCATCAAGGACGCCACCGGCAATCTGGATCGCGCCGTGGACCTGGTCAGCCGAGTTCCGTCCGATTTCGCACTGTACAGTGGCGACGATGCCACCACCATGGCCTTCATCCTGCTCGGCGGTCACGGCACGATCTCGGTCACTGCCAACGTGGCCCCGCGCCTGATGCACGAGATGTGCGTGCTGGCACGCCAGGGCAAGATCAACGAAGCACGCCTCATCAACGATCGCCTGCAGTATTTGCATCGCAATCTGTTCGTGGAAGCCAACCCGATTCCGGTCAAGTGGGCCATGGCCGAACTCGGCCTGCTCGGCAAGGGCATCCGCCTGCCGCTGACTTGGCTTTCCGAGGCCAATCAGCCCGCGGTGAAAAAGGCGCTCGTCAAGGCCGGCCTGTGCTGATTCACGCCGAAGCTGTGAGTGAAACATTTTTCACGCATAATGACCCCCTGTTTTTGAAAAAGCGCAGACAATGAAAGCATTCCGTCTTGTTCCCATCGTGCTGGCCCTCGTGCTCGCCGGCTGTTCCTCCGACGACCTGCTGTTGCAACGCCGCGTGGATTACCGTTCCGGAAGCGACAACCTTTCCAAGAATCCGCTGGAAGTCCCACCCGACCTCTCCGCGCCGGCCAGCAAGAGCACGTTGAGCTTGCCGCCCCGCGCCACGCTGGTCGCTGCTGCCAGCGCCACGGCCTCCCAGGTTTTGCCAGGCAGCACCAAGGCCAAAGTGGTCACGGCGGGCGGACAACGCTGGCTGGTCGTGCGCGGCAAGCCGGAGAAACTCTGGAACGAGATCCGTGAGTTCTGGATCGCCAACGGCTTCCTCATCACCGTGGACAACCCCGCCGTGGGCATCATGGAAACGGACTGGCTGGAAAACCGCGCCAAACTGCCGCAGGATGCGCTGACCCGCCTGCTCAACAAGGTTTCCAGCCGTTTTGCCTCGACCGGCGAACTCGACAAATATCATGTCCGCATCGAGCGCGGCACGGAACTGGAAACCACCGAGATCTATGTCACGCACCGCGGCATGATTGAAGCCTACCGTGACGATGGCTCGACCCAGTTGCGCAACACGACAGCTCATGTCGATACCATCTGGAAACCGCGTCCCTCCGATCCCGTTCTGGAAGCCGACATGCTCGCACTGATGTTGCAGCACTTCGGCATGGACGAGCAGACGGCGCGCGCCACGGTCAAAACGCCAGCAGAACAACTGACCCGCGCCGAACTTTCCGCAGACGGCAAGTCGCTCAGCGTGTTCGATTCGTACGACCGCGCATGGCGGCGTGTTGGTCTTGCAATCGAGCGCTCCGGCTTTGTCATCAACGATCGCGACCGCACCAAGGGCGTCTATTACGTCCGCCGCGCCGATACCGACATCGCCAAGGAAGAAACCACCAACTATCTGGGCAAGCTGGCCTTCTGGCGCAAGAACGATGCCGACAAGAAATTGGCAGCCGAAAAACTCGAATACCAGTTGCAGATCAAACAGGAAGTCAACCGCTCTGTGCTCACGCTCAAGGCCAAGAATACCTCCGATCCGGCGCTGGAAAAGCAACTCATGGATGCGCTGCTCAAGCAGCTCAAGTAAGCAATCCTGTATCAGGACCAAAACGGCGATCATGGATCGCCGTTTTTTGTTGTTTGGCCCCGGTTTACTCCGTTAACTTCCCTCTCTTTTTCGAATCCATTTTCCATAATTGAAGAACAGTGTTCCAAGCCAGCAGAGGACAAGACATTGGCCCAGACCCAACTCCCCCTCCCGCCCTACCGCCTTCCGGTTGATGCCATACAGGAATCGGCACAAAGCAACCTTGCATCGGGACTGAGTACGACCGAAGCCAACCACCGCCTGCAGATTGACGGCCCGAACGAACTGCCCGCAGCGCCCCCCGTTCCCGGATGGATTAAATTTCTGCGCCAGTTCACCGATCCGCTTACCGTCTTGCTGTTATGCGCAATGGGCATTTCGCTGCTGGCCTGGTTTATCGAGGGCGAAAGCGGCCTGCCCTACGAAACCATCACCATCCTGATCATCGTACTGCTCAATGCCACGCTGGGGTTCATGCAGGAGCGCCGTGCCGAAGAAGCCGTCGCGGCACTGCAGGCCATGTCGGCCCCCACGGCGAGCGTGCTGCGCGACGGCGAACAGCAAGCCATCGCTGCGCGTGAAGTGGTCACGGGTGACATCCTGCTGATCGAGGAAGGCGACACGTTGCCAGCCGATGCTCGCGTCATCGAATCCATCTCGCTGCGCGTGGCAGAAGCTGCGCTCACTGGCGAAAGCGCTCCGGTCAGCAAGGATCCGCAGCCGATACAGGAAGAAGCCGGCATCGGCGATCAGGAAAACATGGTTTTCAGCGGCACGGCGGTCACGTCCGGCAGGGGACGCGCCCTGGTCGTGGCCACGGGTGCGGACACCGAAATCGGCCGCATTGCCGGATCGCTGCACGCCACGCAAGATGAACCGACGCCGTTGCAAAAGGAGCTCGCCAAGGTTGGGCATTTCCTAGGACGGTCCGTCATCGCAATTGCACTGGTGATGGGGCTGACGCTGCTCTGGATTTACCGCGCCGAGCTTTCCCTGGGCCACTTCGTCGCGATCCTGATGTTCTCGGTTTCGCTCGCCGTCGCCGCCGTTCCGGAAGGCTTGACCGCGATCAACACCATCATTCTTTCGCTCGGCATGGCGCGCATGGCCAAGCGCAACGTGATCGTGCGCAAGCTCAACTCGGTCGAAACACTCGGCTCGACCACCGTGATCTGCTCGGACAAGACCGGCACGCTCACCCGCAACGAAATGACCGTGCGCTCGGTCATCGTCGCAGGCGAACGGGTCGACTTCAGCGGCATCGGCTACGAACCGTCCGGCACCTTGCACCAGCAAGGCCAGCCCTTGAGCGACCCGGTCAGGGATGCGGTCGAGCGTGCGCTGCACACCGCGGAGCTCGCCAACAATGCAAAACTGATCGAACAGGACGGACGCTGGAGCATCCAGGGCGATCCAACTGAAGCCGCGCTGATCGTCGCCGCGCGCAAGGCCGGCATCACTCGGGCGCAACTCGATGCACGCTACACCCGGATCGGTGAAGTACCCTTCTCGTCCGAGCGCAAGATGATGAGCACCGCGCAACTGGATATTTATCACGCCGGCCACATCCGCATGACGAGCAAGGGCGCGCCCGACATCCTGCTGTCGCGCTGCACGCACGAATGGATCGACGGCGAAGACCGCCCGCTTACGCCAGAACGGCGCACCGCGATCCTGACCAGCATCGAAGATCTGGCGCAGGAGGCATTGCGCACGCTCGGCGTGGCCTACCGCCTGCTGCATCGCGATGCACTGACCGGGAACCTGTGCGAAGAGCACGAAAACGAGATGGTTTTTCTCGGCGTCATCGGCATGATCGATCCGCCGCGCCCGGAAGCCGCCGCCGCCGTTGCGGAAGCCCGAGCCGCCGGCATCCGCCCGATCATGATCACCGGCGACCACCAGATCACCGCCGCCGCCATCGCTATCGAGCTGGGAATCGTAGAAAAAGGCGCGCATGCTGTCACCGGTGCCGAACTGCAGCGCATGAATGACAAACAACTGCGGCAAACGGTCAAAACGTGTTCGGTCTTTGCCCGCGTGGCCCCCGAACACAAGCTGCGCATCGTCACCGCACTGCAGGCCGAAGGCGCCATTGCCGCGATGACCGGCGACGGTGTGAACGATGCGCCAGCACTGAAGAAATCCGACATCGGCGTCGCGATGGGCATCACGGGCACCGACGTTTCCAAGGGCGCGGCCGACATGGTCCTGACCGACGACAACTTTGCCTCGATTGTCGCCGCGGTCGAGGAAGGGCGCACCATATTTGCCAACATCCAGAAATTCCTGCGCTTTTTGCTCTCCTCGAACATCGGCGAAGTATTCTTCATGTTCTTCGGCGTACTGCTGGCCGGCGTGATCGGGCTCAAGCCGGAAAGCGGGCTGGGAATCACCGTGCCGCTGCTGGCGGTACAGATCCTCTGGGTCAACCTGCTGACCGACTCCGGGCCGGCATTGGCACTGGGCGTCGACCCCGTCGATCACGATGTCATGCGGCAAACTCCGCGCGACCCGAGAACCAACATCATCACCCCGGCCATGTGGCTGGACATCATGCTGGTGGGGATCATCATGGCCATCGGCACGCTAGCCGTGACCGACTGGGTTCTGCCCGGCGGGCTGATTCCGGGCGGCACCGGCAACATGGCCCGCGCCCAGACCATGGCATTCAACACGCTCGTGTTCTACCAGCTTTTCAACGCCTTCAACGCCCGCTCGGAAACACGCAGCGCCTTCCACGGCGTGTTGCGCAACGGCTGGCTATGGATAGCCATCGCCATCGCCATCCTGCTGCAGATCGCCGTGATCCATCTGCCGTTCCTGCAGACAGCCTTCAAGACCGAAGCCCTGACGGCGCAGGAATGGGTGATCAGCATCGTTACGGCAAGCAGCGTGTTGTGGCTGATGGAGCTGAAGAAGCTGTACTTGCGGCGGCAGTAAAAACAGAAAGGGGCGCAACATGCGCCCCTTTCCTGTCCCGCGAAAAATCAGGCGTTTTCTTCCCGGTTGATGTAGCTGAACGGCAATCCCACGAACAATGCGCCGCCAACGATGTTGCCCAGCGTGCTGAATGCCAGGTTGTAGAGTGCTTCTTCCAGCCTGATCTGGCCGTTACCCAGAAGGGACATGGAGAATGTACCCATGTTGGCAATCGAGTGCTCGAAGCCCAGGTAAAGGAAGATGAACACGACCAGGATCATGATGGCGATCTTGGCGATGTCTTCCTTGCAGCGCAGCGCCAGGCGCACGGCAAGGCAAACGATCCAGTTGGCCAGCACACCCTTGTAGAAGATGACCGATGCGGTCTGGTGAACCTTGTGGGCTGCACCGCTATACAGCGCATGATCCAGCGGCAAATCACCCAGGGCATGGGCACCGTACAGCAGCAAAGCCACCAACCCAGCGCCGGCAAGATTGCCAACATAGCAGGCGATCCACAGCAGGACCGTCGAACCCCAACTGGTCCGCCCTTCTGCGGAAGACACCGCCAGATACATGTTGTTGCTGGTAAAGAGTTCGGCATTGGTGAAGACGATCACCGACAAACCCACGCCGAAAAAGGCCGAGGCGATTACTTTTCCGAAGGGCGAAGCGTGCAGGTTGTGCAACAGCGCCCAGAATACGAACACCACGATTGAGAGGTACATCCCCGCCAGGATCGAGCGCAGCAGATAGCGGCCGGGATCATGTTGCAGCAGGGACAACTTGCGCACGCCGCTGTCAGCAGCCTTTTCAACCAGCGGACGATCAATCATGGGCTTACCCTCCCGAAAAGAAGGCCGCATTAAATCACGGGCATATTTTTGCTGCTATGCAACAAATACACACCTTCCCGATTAACGAGACCTGTCACCACCCCGACACAAAACCCGACAAGCTGGAATCTACTGAAATAGAATCCTGATGCCGAGTATGGCATACAGCGCGGCCACGACGTCATCCAGCATTACCCCAATACCGCCCGGCACGCGCGCATCGAGCCAGCCGATCGGCCAGGGTTTGACGATATCGAACAGGCGAAACAGCGCGAAAGCCGCCCCCCAGCCAGCAAGCGTCGCCGGGGTGAAGGCCAGCACCAGCCACATTGCCACGATTTCATCGACCACTACGCCGCCGAAGTCGGGCACGCCCAGATCGGAGCAGGTCTTGCCGGAAGCCCACGCGCCCAAAAAAAACAGCGGCAGGCACAGCAGTGCTATCCATAGCGGCGGCAGGGCAAAGTTCAGCAACGCATAGAGCGGCAGCGCAGCAAGCGTTCCCCAAGTGCCGGGTGCCTTGGGAGCAAGTCCACTGCCGAATCCCAGCGCAATGAAATGCGCCGGATGCGACACAAGAAAAGCCACATCGGGCTTGGATACAGGTCCGTTCATGGAAAACTCAAGAAAAATGATCGAAACCGGCGCGCGCCAATTCAAGGCGCAAGCCGTCTTCGCGGCATACCCGTACACCATCGCCCTCGGTCAGGCTGCCGATGCGCGCCAGCGCCATGCCGAGATCAAGCCCAAGCGCTTCGATCCTGGATCGCGATGCGGCAGGCGCCGTGAAGCACAGTTCGTAGTCGTCGCCGCCCGCCAGGATGGCTTCTTCAAGCAGGGTTTCCGGCAAGCAATCCAGTTCGCGGGGATAAGGCACTTCAGGCAGCATGATTTCCGCGCCACAGCCGGAGCGCTCGCAAATATGCCCCAGATCGGCCACCAGCCCATCGGAAATATCCAGCGCCGCACTCGCGAGGCCACGCAGGCGCACTCCCAGTTGAACGCGCGGCACGGGCAGATCGAGACGAATCTCGCATTGCCCGCGCAGCTTGGGCGGCAATTCAACCCGCCCCAGGCGGTGCATGACCGCCGCCGCCGCCGCGCCCAGCGGGCCGGAAACCCAGACATCGTCGCCCGGTTTGCCGCCGCTTCTGAGCAAGGCTTGACCGGCCGGCACCTCGCCGGCGATCTGGATCGAAATCGCCAGCGGACCGCGCGTGGTATCGCCACCGACCAGCACCACGCCGTATTCGTCGGCCATCTCGCGCAAGCCGAGGCTGAAACTGCCAAGCCAGTCCACGTCGATTTCCGGCAGCGCCAGCGACAGCGTGAACCACTTGGGCTCGGCGCCCATAGCCGCCATGTCGGACAGGTTGACTGCCAGCGCCTTGCGCGCGAGGCAACCCGGATCGGCATCGGCGAAGAAATGCCGCCCCTCGATCATCATGTCGACCGACACCGCGAGTTCGCGGTCCGCGGTCAACGGCACCAACGCCGCATCGTCGCCCACCCCGAGCCAGCCCGCCGGAGCGGGCCAGTCGAAATAGCGCGCGATCAGGCCGAATTCGTTCACTGACGCTTGTTCCGCGCGGCCTCGACTTCGGCATGACGCGCAATCGCCGCCAGCTTGTCGAGCACGCCGTTCACGAACTTGTGACCGTCGGTGCCACCGAAAGTCTTGGCGAGTTCGATGGCCTCGTTGACGATCACCGGATACGGCGTTTGCGGCATGTGCAGGATTTCGAACGCGGCAGCGAACAGAATCGCCTTTTCCACCGGGCTGACTTCAGCGAAATCGCGGTCGACGTGCGGCTTGAGCGCCTCGCTCAAACCAGCCGATTCCTTGACGGCACCGAACAGGATGGCGCGGAACAGGTCACTGTCGGCCCGCACGAACGAAGTCGAGCTATCCCGCAGGAAACGTTCGATGCTGCCGACGGTATCCTGGGCCAGCAGCCATTGATAGAGGCCCTGCACGGCAAATTCGCGGGCACGGCGGCGCGCCGATTTGACCGGAGCCTTGGGTTTGTTTTGCTGTTGTTCGGCCATGTTAGCGGATCACCTTGAGAAGATTGGCCGTTTCCACGGCAACGCGGGCGGCATCGCGCCCCTTTTCGGTCATGCGGACTTCGGCTTGCTCGTCGGTCTCGGTCGTCAGGATGGCATTGGCCACCGGAATACCGTGATCCAGCGCGATCCGCGTCACGCCAGCGCCGGATTCGTTGGAAACCAGTTCGAAATGATAGGTTTCGCCGCGAATCACCGCGCCCAATGCGATCAGGGCATCGAAGCGCTTGGTATGCGCGAGCTTCTGCAACACCAGCGGAATCTCCAGCGCACCGGCCACCGTGCCGAGCCAGACATCCTGTTCTGCCACGCCCAGCGCCTTGAGTTCGGCCAGGCAGGCGTCGCGCAAGCCCTCGCAAACCGGCGTATTGAAGCGGCTCATCACCACGCCGATCTTCAGGCCCGCCCCGTTCAGATTCGGGGCAATCGCATTGATTGTCATGTTGTTTCCTTCAGTCAAAGATCATTGAATAGGACGGGTTCAGCCCGTCAAGCTTGCAAAAATTCCTGGCGAAAACGCAGCGTTACGGCGCCAGAAAACCCGTAATTTCCAGCCCGAAGCCGGTCATGCTCGGGATTTTGTTTTCGCGCGACATCAGGCGCATGCGCCCGACGCCCAGTTCCTTGAGCATCTGCGCGCCGATACCGTAGGTGCGCAAATCCCACTTGTGCGGGGTTTGCAGCCCCAGTTCCGGCAAGGCGCGTGCGCAGATGTCGTTGCCACACTCGTCGCGGTGCAAGAGGATCACTGCGCCCTTCCCTGCCTCGCGGATTTTCTCCAGCGTCTGCGATACGCTCCAGGTATGCCAGGATGCGCTCAGATCGAGCCAGTCCATGACCGAAAGCGGCTCGTGCACACGCACCAGCGTTTCCTCCGCGCCAACGATGTCGCCCAGCGTCAGCGCCAGATGGCAGCCTTGAGTCATCTTGTCGCGGAATACATGCAGGTCGAACTCGCCAGCGAAAGTCTGCACCTTGCGGCTGCCGACGCATTCCACCAGCGTTTCGGTACTGCTGCGGTAGTGGATCAGGTCGGCAATCGTGCCGATCTTGAGCCCGTGTTCGGCGGCAAACACCAGGAGCTCCGGCAGGCGCGCCATCGTGCCGTCATCGTTCATGATCTCGCAGATCACGGATGCAGGCGTAAGGCCGGCGAGCTGCGCCAGATCGCAGCCTGCTTCGGTATGCCCGGCGCGCACCAGTACGCCGCCCGGCTGCGCCATCAGCGGGAAGATATGCCCCGGCTGCACCAGATCGGCCGGCTTGGCATGATAGGCCACGGCCTTCTTGACGGTGAGTGCGCGGTCCGCTGCGGAGATGCCCGTCGAAACGCCCTCGGCCGCTTCGATCGACATCGTGAAATTGGTGCCGTGCGAAGAGCCGTTGTTCGACACCATCAGCGGCAAGTTGAGCTGTTGGCAGCGCTCGCGCGTCAGCGTCAGGCAGATCAGGCCGCGGCCGTATTTGGCCATGAAATTGATCGCTTCCGGCGTGACGAAATCCGCAGCCAGAACCAGATCGCCTTCGTTTTCGCGGTCTTCCTCGTCGACCAGAATCACCATCTTGCCGGCCCGCAGGTCGGCGACGATTTCCGAAACCGGTGAAATGGACACGGTCATAAAAACTCCTTGAAATTGATTTCACCACAGAGCCACAGAGATCGGGAGAAAACCCAAACAAACAACAACGAACCAGCTCGCTTGAACTCTGTGCCCTCTGTGTCTCTGTGGTGAATATTAATTTTGTAGATTCAACATGCGTTCGACGTAGCGCGCGATGAGGTCGATTTCCAGGTTCACCCGATCGCCCACTGCGATCTCGCCAAGGCCGGTCACCGACAGCGTATGCGGAATCAGGTTGATCGAAAACTCGCAGCCATCGGCCACGTCGACCACCTGGTTGGTCGTGAGCGATACGCCATTCACCACCACCGAGCCCTTGACCGCCAGATACTTGGCCAGCTCTTTCGGCGCGCGCACCACGAGGTTGCGGTTCTCGCCCACGGGATCGAAAGCCACCACGGTTCCGACGCCGTCCACGTGCCCGGAAACCAGATGCCCGCCAAGCATGTCGCCCAGCCGCATCGCCTTTTCCAGGTTCACCTTGCGCCCGGCCTGATCCAGCCCGGCGGTGCAGCGCAGCGATTCATCAGAAACATCGATGCGGTAACGCCCGCCCTCCAGTTTCTCAGTGATGGTCATGCACGCGCCGTTGTGGGCGATGCTGTCGCCCAATCCCATGTCGGATTGATCCAGCTCCGGCGCCGCAATCGTCAGGCGCACGCCGCCGGGAAATTTTTCTACGGTTTCGATCAGGCCCACAGCCTGGATGATGCCGGTAAACATTGTTTATTCCTCCATACCGAAGCGCAGCGCCCATTTCAAATCGGGGCCAACTGCTTCTTTTTCGACCCGTGTCGGGCACAATTTTTCGGTCAGGCTGGCCAATCCCAGATTTGCCACACCCTTCGCCGGATCGCCGATCAGCACCGGCGCCTGGTAAATCACCCATTCGTCAACCAGCCCGGCCCTGGCAAACGCACCGGCCAGTTCGGCACCGGCCTCGACGGTCACTTCGTTGCAGCCGCGCCGACCCAGTTCCAGCAGCAAAGCCATCAGATCGACACGGCCATTTACCGGCAAGCACATCACTTCCGCCCCCGCCGCTTCGAGCGCTGTGCGGCGAGCGGCGTTTTCTTCCGCACAAACAACCAGCACACCGGGCGTCTGCAACAATTTGGCCGAAGGCGGCATGCGCAGGCGGCTATCCAGCACCACGCGCAAGGGTTGGCGGCCGATAGCGAAATCGCGCACCGTCAGTTGCGGATCGTCCGCCAGCACGGTGCCGATGCCGGTCAGCATCGCGCATGAACGCGCCCGCAGCTTCTGCACGTCGGCCCGCGACTCGGGGCTGGTGATCCACTGCGACTGGCCGTTCGGCAAGGCGGTGCGGCCATCAAGGCTGCAGCCGGTCTTGATCCGCAACCATGGCCGATCGCGCGTCATGCGGCTGACAAAGCCGATGTTGAGTTCACGCGCCTCGGCCTCCAGTAAACCGCTTTCGACCGCGATTCCTGCAGCCGCCAGCCGGGCCAGCCCGTTGCCGGCCACTTGCGGATTCGGATCCTGCATCGCAGCGACCACGCGCGCGACACCTGCCGCAATCAGCGCATCGGCGCACGGCGGTGTGCGGCCGTGGTGGCTGCAGGGCTCCAGCGTCACATACGCCGTCGCGCCGCGTGCAAGTTCGCCGGCGGCACGCAGGGCATGCACCTCGGCATGCGGCTCTCCGGCACGTTCATGCCAACCTTCGGCGATGATCTTTCCGTCCCGCACAATCACGCACCCGACGCGCGGATTGGGCGTGGTGGTATACAACCCGCGCGCGGCCAGTTCGAGCGCGCGGCGCATGAACGGTTCGTCGGGCAGACTCACGCCAGCTCCGTATCCAGCCATTCGGCCAGACAGGCTCGTGCCTGTTGCGTCAGCCGCTCGCCCATGGCGTGGCTTTGCTGGCGCAACGATTGCAAATCCATTTTGATGGCGTTCAATTCGCCAGCATGGCCGATCAGCCATTGCTCGACGCGCGCATGGTCGAATTCCGGGTGGCACTGGAAAGCCAGCGCCTTTTCACCCCAGGCGTAGACCTGATTGGGATAGAGCGCGCTCGATGCCAGCAGCGTCGCGCCGTCGGGCAAATCGAAGGTGTCGCCATGCCAGTGCAGCATGTCCGTGAGTTCGCCGGCCAGATGGCGCACGGGCGAAGCTTTGCCGGCTTCGGTCAGCGCAAGCGGCGCCCAGCCGATTTCCTTGCCGTATCCCGGATAGACCTTCGCCCCCAGCGCCGCCGCCATCAGTTGCGCACCAAGGCAGATACCCAGCGTGGCGCGCCCCTGGCGCAGCCAGTCGCCGACAACCTCGATTTCCTCCGCAAGCCACGGATAGGCCGCGGTTTCGTAAACGCCGATGGGGCCGCCCAGCACGACCAGCAGATCGCCCTGACCCGCTTGCGACAACCCGGCCAGCGAATCCACGCCGGCTTCGAGATAGCGAACCGCCAGTCCACGCTCTGCAAACAGAATGGAAAGCGAACCGAGGTCTTCGAACGCCAAATGGCGGATGACCCAGACCACACGCGATGCACTCATTCCCTGGTTGCCTCCTTGATGGCGTCGCGAAAATCGTCCAGATCCTGGAAGCTGCGATACACCGAGGCGAAGCGCACGTAGGCCACCTTGTCGAGCTTGGCGAGTTCCTTCATCACCAGCTCGCCGATCTGGCGCGACGGGATTTCGCGCTCTCCGGCCGAGAGAATCTTGTGGATGATGCGCTCAATCGCCTCGTCGACCAACTGCGTCGGCACCGGGCGCTTGTGCAGCGCGCGCTGGAAGCTCACCCGCACCTTGTCGCGGTCGAACTCGACGCGCTGGCCGTTCTGCTTGACCACTTGCGGCATGCGCACTTCGGCGGTTTCGTAGGTGGTGAATCGTTTTTCGCAGGCGGTACAGCGGCGGCGGCGGCGAATGGCATCGCCTTCTTCGGAAACGCGGGAATCGACGACCTGGGTATCGGGAGAACCACAGAAGGGACATTTCATGGGAGCAACTCCCCGGGATCAAAGAACGAGATAAACGGCAAGTGGGGAGTGGTTAGTCGGGAGTGGCAAAAAACCACTCTCTACTCCCCATTCCCCACTCCCGGATTTTAGGCGCCGTAAACCGGGAACCGGGCAGTCAGCGCCGTCACCTTGGCCGCGACAGCAGCAATATTGGCCTCGTCTTCCGGCTTGTCGAGCACATCGGCAATCAGGTTGGCCACCAGAATCGCTTCTTCTTCCTTGAAGCCGCGCGTGGTGATGGCCGGGCTGCCGATACGGATGCCGGAAGTCACGAACGGGCTTTCCGGATCGTTCGGGATCGAGTTCTTGTTGACGGTGATGTGCGCCTTGCCCAGCGCAGCATCGGCAGCCTTGCCGGTCAAGCCTTTCGGGCGCAGGTCGACGAGGAACACGTGCGATTCGGTACGGCCGGAGATGATGCGCAGACCGCGTTCGGCCAGCGTCTTGGCCATGGCATCGGCATTCTTGCGAACCTGTTCCTGATAGGTCTTGAATTCCGGCTCCATCGCTTCCTTGAACGCGACAGCCTTGGCGGCGATCACGTGCATCAGCGGGCCGCCTTGCAGCGCTGGGAACACGCTGGAATTCAGTTGTTTCTCATATTCGGCCTTGGCCATGATTACGCCACCGCGCGGACCGCGCAGCGTCTTGTGCGTGGTGGAGGTCACGAAATCGGCATGCGGCACCGGGTTCGGATAAACACCAGCCGCGACCAGACCGGCATAGTGCGCCATGTCGACCATGAAATAGGCGCCAACTTTTTTGGCAATCTCGGCCATACGCGCCCAGTCAAAACGCAGGGCATAGGCAGAAGCGCCGCCAATCAGGAGCTTCGGCTTGTGCTCCAGCGCAATGCGCTCCATCTCGTCGTAATCGATTTCTTCTTTGTCGTTGAGGCCGTAGGGGATGATATTGAACAGCTTACCCGACAGGTTGGCCGGCGAACCATGAGTCAAATGGCCGCCATGGCCCAAGTTCATGCCCATCACAGTATCGCCCGGCTTCAGGAAAGCAAAGTAGACTGCCTGGTTGGCTTGCGACCCGGAATGCGGCTGTACGTTGGCATATTCAGCACCGAAGATCTGCTTCAGGCGATCAATGGCAATCTGCTCGACTACGTCCACATGTTCGCAACCACCGTAGAAACGCTTGCCCGGGTAACCTTCTGCATACTTGTTGGTCAGTTGCGAACCCTGTGCTTCCATCACGGCGGCGGAAACATAGTTTTCGGAAGCGATCAACTCGATATGATCCTGCTGGCGAACACACTCGGCCTGCATGGCTGCAGCGAGTTCAGCATCGTATTTGGCGATAGTAAGAGACTTGGAGAACATGGCGAAGTCTTGAGTGGTTGATTGTGAAGCGCGGATTTTAGCATGCCATATCACAATTCCGGATGTGAGAAATGCTCCGCTGTCGATGAAACGGCTTCATGCCCCAGGGAAAGCCCCTGCAATTGCAACGAAGGCGCATGGCCGCGCCCTGTGGCGTCCGAAATGGACCTGTGCAGACCAGCCCTGGAGCCTATGCTGAATTTTTGTGCAAATACGGCTGAGACCAAATTACCAAAGCGCGAACTGCGCCGTTGGCGGTCGTAAAAAATCTCGATGCCCTCCCCAAATCGATGCTCCGCCCGCCCAGTCAGTCGACACTTCCCCTCGACGACATGGGGCCTGCATACCCAATTGATCAACCAGTTTGCAGCAGCAATGTGAACAATACATGGCGGCCTCGATCCGAATGCAGAATCAACCCCACTGGTGGCCATTTCCATTTCACCGTTTTCCAAAAGACTTGGCTAACCAGTTCCTCCACTCAGCCACTAACCCACTGATAAAACAAGTTTTACCAGGCAACAAAACCGCAAGGGCGCTATAATCGCGCCCTTGCTTTTTGAGTTTCCCCCATGCAGCCCGCCAAGAACATTTTCAGCTACCGCAAATACTGGGCCAGCCGCTTCGGCACCGCGCCGTTCCTGCCCATGAGCCGCGCAGAAATGGATGCGCTCGGCTGGGATAGCTGCGACGTGATCCTGGTGACCGGCGATGCCTATGTCGACCACCCGAGCTTTGCCATGGCGATCATCGGCCGCCTGCTGGAAGCGCAGGGGTTCCGCGTCGGCATCATCAGCCAGCCGGACTGGAAATCGGCAGACGATTTCAAAAAACTCGGCAAACCCAACCTGTTTTGGGGCGTGAGCGCCGGCAACATGGATTCGATGATCAACCGCTACACGTCGGACCGGAAAACCCGCTCCGACGATGCCTACACGCCCAACGCCGAGCCCGGAAAGCGCCCGGACCGGGCCGTGGTGGTGTACTCGCAGCGCTGCCGCGAAGCGTTCCCCGATGTGCCGATCCTGATCGGCGGCATCGAAGCCAGCCTGCGCCGCATCGCGCATTACGATTACTGGAGCGAAAAGGTACGCCGCTCGGTACTGGTCGACTCCAAGGCCGATCTGCTGCTCTATGGCAACGCCGAACGCGCGCTGGTCGAAATCGCGCACCGCATCGCCCGCAAGGAGCCGGTGAGCGAAATCACCGACGTGCGCGGCACCGCGTTCATGCTCAGAAAATGGCCGGAAGGCTTTGCCGAGATCGATTCGACCGATCTCGACCGGCCGGGCCGCATCGAGCCGCACATCAACCCGTATGCCGAAGAGCCGGCACAGGCCACCACCGATCCCGGCACGCAGCCGCTGCGCTTCGTTCCCAAGCCCCGGCTCGACCGAAGCCACTGCGCCGTCCGCCTGCCGAGCTACGAGCAGGTCTGCAACGACCGCGTGCTGTATGCTCACGCCTCGCGCGTCATGCACCTCGAACTCAACCCCGGCAACGCCCGGGCGCTGGTGCAGCGCCACGGCGAGCGCGATGTCTGGATCAACCCGCCGCCGATCCCGCTGACCACGCCGGAAATCGATGGCGTGTTCGACCTGCCCTACCAGCGCATTCCGCACCCGTCCTACCAGGGTGCCAAGCTGCCGGCCTACGAGATGATCCGCTTCTCGGTCAATATCATGCGCGGCTGTTTCGGCGGCTGCGCCTTTTGCTCGATCACCGAGCACGAAGGCCGCATCATCCAGAACCGCAGTGAGGAATCGATCCTGCACGAGATCGAAACCATCCGCGATACCGTACCCGGCTTTACCGGCATCATCTCCGACATCGGCGGCCCCACGGCCAACATGTACCGGCTGCACTGCAAAGACCCGAAGATCGAATCTGCCTGCCGCAAGTTCTCCTGCGTGTTCCCCGGCATTTGCAAGAACCTCAACACCGACCACGCGCCGCTGATTGCGCTCTACCGTAAAGCACGTGCGCTCAAGGGCATCAAGAAGATCCTGATCGGTTCCGGCGTGCGCTACGACCTCGCCGTCGAATCGCCGGAATACGTCAAGGAACTGGTCACCCACCATGTCGGCGGCTACCTCAAGATCGCCCCCGAGCATGTCGCCGAAGGCCCGCTTTCCAAGATGATGAAACCGGGTATCGGCACCTACGACAAGTTCAAGCTGCTATTCGACAAGTTCTCCAAGGAAGCGGGCAAGGAACAATACCTGATCCCCTACTTCATCGCCGCGCATCCGGGCACGAACGACGATGACATGCTGGAGCTCGCGCTCTGGCTCAAGAAGAACGGCTTCCGCCTCGACCAGGTGCAGAACTTCCTGCCCAGCCCCATGGCGCTCGCCTCGACCATGTACCACAGCGGCAAGAACCCGCTCAGCCCGGTCACCCACGATTCGGAAGAGGTCTTCACCGCCAAGAAAGCTGTCACTCGCCGCCTGCACAAGGCCTTCCTGCGCTACCACGATCCGGAAAACTGGCCACTCTTGCGCGAAGCCCTGCAACGTATGGGCCGCCGCGACCTGATCGGCAACGGCAAGCATCATCTGGTGCCATGGTTCCAACCCGCCGGCACCGGTCAGAAAAGCGAAGGCGCCCGCAAACCCGAACCTCGCCCCGCCGGCGGCAAGGCACTGGCCCGCCCGGTCGGAACCAAAACACCGCCGCGCAGACCGCTGGCCGGCAAGCCGGCAGGGAAACCGGCGGGGAAGCGCAAGCCGTAGATACAAGCCGAACCTGCCCTGATTCCGTTCATGACAAGTCTAACGAACCATGAGCGGAATCGACTCCGCTGCTCGTACCAGATTTACCCCCTTGCATCCCCAAACAATGCCCGCATATATATCCGAGTAAAATACTCGATTAATAGTGCAGATGCGGCTTGTCTGCCGGATGCCCATGCCTCACACACTGCATCGATTCGTTCCTTATTCGCGCTTTGGCACATTGCCAGAGGCGCTCTATACCCGTCTTTCGGCCACGCCGGTTCGTGCACCACGCCTGCTGGCGTGGAATGCCCCATTGGCAGCGCATCTTGGCTTTGAACCCGATCCGGCCGCGCAGCCCCATCTGGCAGAAATTCTGGCCGGCAACCGGCTGCCAGAGTCGGCCAGCCCGTTAGCCAGTGTTTATTCCGGGCATCAGTTCGGTTCCTATGTGCCGCAACTGGGTGACGGGCGCGCGCTGCTGATCGGGGAACATGCCACACCGGATGGCGAGATTCTGGAGCTCCAGCTCAAGGGCGCCGGCCCGACGCCGTATTCGCGCGGGGCAG
The DNA here is from genome assembly GCF_900115065.1 of Formivibrio citricus. Taxonomy (GTDB): domain Bacteria; phylum Pseudomonadota; class Gammaproteobacteria; order Burkholderiales; family Chitinibacteraceae; genus Formivibrio; species Formivibrio citricus. The sequence continues at coordinate 86,347 of NZ_FOVE01000003.1, forward strand.
ACGGGCGTTCGGTACTGCGCTCGGCCATTCGGGAATATCTGGCTTCGGAAGCCCTGCATGGTCTGGGCATTCCGACCACGCGCGCATTGGGGCTGGTCGGATCGGACGACATGGTTCTGAGGGAAGCCCCGGAGCCGCTGGCAGTCCTGTTGCGGGTAGCGCCCAGCTTTGTGCGCTTTGGCCATTTCGAGTTCTGCTACTGGTCGGGCGACCATGCCACGTTGCGCCAGTTGGCCGACTGGGTGATTGAACACTTCTACCCGGCCTGCCGGGATGATCCGGCCCCCTATGCCGCACTGTTGCGGGAAGTCAGCGAACGCACCGCAGCGCTGATCGCCCGTTGGCAGGCGGTCGGGTTCTGCCATGGTGTGATGAACTCCGACAACATGTCGATTCTCGGGCTCACGCTCGATTACGGTCCTTTCGGCTTTATGAATGGCTTCAACGCCCAGCACATCTGCAACCACTCCGACACCCTCGGTCGCTACGCCTACCACCGCCAACCGGAGATCAGTCTGTGGAACCTGTATTGCCTGGCGCAGGCGCTTACCCCGCTATGCGAGCAAGATGCGCTCAACGACGTACTGAAAGACTACCAAGCCGTATTCGAAGCCCGCTACGGAGAGCAGATGCAAGCAAAACTGGGTCTGAAAACCTGGATGGAAAGCGACTGGGAACTTCTGGGCCGCTTGCTGGTTCTGCTGCAGCAATCCGGCACGGACTGGACGATTTTCTGGCGCGCGCTGAGCCAGCTGGATACCGCTGCGTCGCGGCTGCGGGACATGTTTATCGACCGCGAAGCCTTCGATGCCTGGACGCAGGATTATCTGGCCCGACTGGAATTGGACGGTACTCCCCGTGAGGACCGTGTTGCGCGCATGAATACTTGCAACCCGGTCTATGTACTACGCAACCATCTGGCCGAAACTGCCATCCGCAAGGCACAGGACGAACAGGACACCAGCGAAATCGAACGTCTGCGGCGCTGTCTTTCCGAGCCTTTCCGCGAACAAGCGGAATTTGCCGATTACGCGCTTCCGCCACCGGACTGGGCCAGCGAAATCAGCGTCAGTTGCTCGTCGTAAACCCGAAAACAAGCTTCATAAGCCGGCTCCACAGCCTATGATCTAAACATCCCTATCCAGGAGAATACCCATGCCGCTCGATCACCTGTTTTCCCCTCTTTCTTTGGGAACCGTTTCGCTGAAAAACCGCCTGATCATGGCGCCGATGACCCGCTCGCGCGCAGGGCAGCCGGGCGACGTACCCACGTCGCTCAATGCGGAATACTATGCCCAGCGCGCCGGGGCAGGGCTGATTGTCACCGAGGCTTCGCAGATTTCCCGGCAGGGGCAAGGTTATGCCTGGACGCCGGGCATCTATACCGATGCGCAGGAAAAGGGCTGGAAGGGCGTAGTCGATGCCGTGCATGCCAAGGGCGGTAAGATCGCCTTGCAGTTGTGGCATGTCGGGCGGATTTCGCACCATCTGCTGCAGGCCAACGCCGTAGCGCCCGTTGCCCCCTCGCCCGTCCGCGCCGAGAATTCCAAAAGCTTTGTTGTTCTGCCAGACGGGACGCCTGCCAATGTGCCCTGCGATGAACCGCGCTCCCTGTCCAGCGCCGAAATCCCCGGCCTGATCGACGATTTCGTGCGCGCTGCGCGTCGTGCCCGCAGGGCCGGATTTGATCTGGTCGAGGTGCATGCGGCCAACGGCTATCTGCTGAACCAGTTCCTTTCGCCCAACACCAACCAGCGCACCGATCAGTACGGCGGCGATCTGGAAAACCGGGCACGGCTGGTATTGGAAATCATCGACGCCATTGGTGAAGAAATCGGCTTCGACCGCATCGGCGTGCGCCTATCTCCGGGCGGAGTTTTCAACGACATGGACGATCCGCAGAGCGAGGACATGGCGCTGTATCTGGGCAGTGAATTCACCCGGCGCGGTTTGGCTTACCTGCACATCGCCGAGCCGGACTGGGCAGGCGGGCAGCCCTTGAGCGCCGAATTCCGTCGCGATTTGCGCCTGGCCTTCCCCGGTTGCCTGATCTACTGCGGCAACTATACGGCAGAAAAAGCCGAAGCGGTCATTGCCGCCGGGATCGCCAACGCGATCGCGTTTGGTCGCCCCTTCATCGCCAACCCCGATCTTCCCAGGCGGTTCCAGGAAAACGCGCCGCTCAATACACCCGATCCCGACAAATTCTACGGCGGCGGTGCCGAGGGTTACACAGATTACCCGACGCTTTGAATGGCTCGCATGAAAAACCCGGAGCGCTCAAAGCGCTCCGGGTTTTTATTTTCGCAACAATATCCAGGCAAAGCCGAGGTGGCTTTAGAACCTGTTTACGATCTATGGCGAGAAACCATCAGCGGGGTGAAGAGCAGCGCAAAAACCGGGGTGCACAAGGAGTACATGAGGATTCCGAGCAGCACATGAGCCCCGATCACGGTTTCGCAGCAAGAGCGTGAACAGGTTCTTACCCGTTGCAGAACACAAATCAGGTGGTCGCCAGCAACGCCCTATACAACCCCGCATACTCCCTCGCCGCATGATCCCAGCCGAAATCCATGCCCATCGCCCGGCTGCGCACGGTTTTCCAGTCCTTGGGGCGCGACCAGAGCGCAAAGGCGCGGCGTACGCCTTGCGTGAAGCCATCCACGCTGAATTCATCGAACACCATGCCGGTCGCCGTGCCCGCATCAAGATTTTCCAGGCTGCAATCGACCACGGTATCGGCCAAGCCGCCCACCCGGCGCACCAACGGCAGGGCTCCGTATTTCAGGCCGTAAAGCTGGGTCAACCCGCACGGTTCGTAGCGGCTGGGCACCATGATGACGTCGCTGCCGGCCATGATACAGTGGGCATAGTCTTCGTCATAACCGATGCGCACCGCCACGTTGGCCGGATCGGCTGCTGCGGCGGCGCTAAATGCCGCTTCCATCTGAGCATCGCCGCTGCCGAGCAATGCCACCTGCCCGCCGCGCGAGGTGATTTCTGCCAGACCGGCCAGCACCAGATGCAGCCCTTTCTGCTCGGTCAAGCGGCTGACCACGGCAAACAGCGGTTTGTCCGGCGTCACTTCCAGACCGCATGCCTCCTGCAATGCAGCCTTGCACTTGGCTTTGCCCGCGATCCGTGCCGCGCTGTAACGCGCAGGAATCAACGCATCGTTTGCCGGGCTCCAGACCGAATCGTCCACGCCGTTGAGGATGCCGGACAGCACCGGACTGCGCCCGCGCAGCAAGCCATCCAGCCCGCACCCCTGCTCCGGCGTGGTGATTTCCGCCGCATAGCTGGGCGACACCGTGGTGATGCGGTCGGCAAAGAAAACGCCCGCTTTCATGAAGGAAAGTCGACCGTGATACTCCACGCCGTGCACATCGAAGAAATGCGCGGGCAAGGCCAGTTCGGCATGGAAGCTCGCCGGAAATATGCCCTGATAGGCGAGGTTATGGATCGTGAAGACCGACTTCGCCGGGCGGCCCATGGCGGCAAGGTAGGCCGGAGCAAGCCCGGCATGCCAGTCGTGGCCGTGAACTACCTCGGGGCGCCAATGAGGATCCAGCCCGTTGGCCAGCAGTGCCGCCACCCAGCCGAGCACGGCAAAGCGCTGGGGGTTGTCGGCATAGGCGATCTGGTTGGCGTCGTGGTACGGATTGCCGGGGCGGTCATAGAGGTGCGGCGCGTCGATCACATACAAGCTCAAACCATCCGCCGTCCGCCCGTGCAAAAGCCGGACAGGGCCGGCAAACGTTTCCAGTTGCCCTACCTCGCCCGCATCGTGCAGGCCGGACAGGATGGCCGGAAACCCCGGCAGCAGCACTCGCGCTTCGACACCGTGACGCGCAAGCGCCAGCGGCAGCGCCCCGGCCACATCGGCCAAGCCTCCGGTCTTGAGCAAGGGGAAAAGTTCGGAACAGACATGGAGAATGCGCATATTCATGCTCGTATGGAATGAGAAATTTTTTTGAAATTGGCTTGCTACAACAAGCGCCAGCCGTCCACGTAAAGCCACTCGAAGCCGAGCATGCCTTTGCTGCGGATGGTAAGCGGGTGGAGCAGATTCAAACATTTGGGCATGTACACGACCACGCCCTGAATCGTTTGCACGGAATAATCCGCAGGCCGCTGCGGCTCGCCAAAGCTGACCGAAGGCGCTTCGGTGACTTCGATGCAACAGCCGTTGATCGATGGTGGAACGCCGATCGTGATCGGCAACTGCTTCTTCTTGATCAGCGCCAGTGCATCATCTGAAATGGTCAACATCTTTTCTGTCCTTCAGCCCTAATACCGCTCTCTTAAGCCAAGTGAACGGCGTTTTTCTTGATCAGCGCTGCATGCAGCACACCCCGCCCTGGAAGGCGCCGAGAAGCACAGCAAGGCGCGGGAATTCGGCGAGCACTGTTTGAGGCCGCAGGCCGAGTTGCGCAGCCGCCGCGTCTTGCGAGCATCGCAGGGAACCCCGCAGGGGCGCCGGAATGGGCTCGCCTAGGGGTGAAGGGGATTTGGCGAGACAAATCCCTTTCCCGTCTGCCGGGCGGAACCGGCCCTAAACTCCGCGCCGCAGGCGCATGAAAATCCTTAAAGTGAACGGCATTGCCTCAGCCCAGTTTCTTCAGCATCTCCGCCGTAATCAGCACCACACCATTATCGGTGCGATAGAAACGTCGGCTGTCTTCCTCGGCGTTTTCGCCGACGATCAGGCCAGGCGGTATCTCGCAGCCGCGGTCGATCACGCAGCGCCGCAGCCGGCAGCCGCCCCCGATCGTCACGCTGGGCAGGATCACGGCCGAATCGACGGTGCAGAACGAATCCACGCGCACCTTGGAAAACAGCACCGAATTGAGCACCAGCGAGCCGCAGACGATGCAGCCGCCGGAAACCAGCGAGTTGAGCGTCATGCCGTGCGAGCCGTTGATGTCCTGCACGAACTTGGCGGGCGGCAACTGCTCCTGGTAAGTCCAGATCGGCCAGGAGCGGTCGTAGACGTCCAGCTCCGGCATCACCGACGCGAGATCGAGGTTCGCCGCCCAGTAGGCATCGACCGTGCCGACATCGCGCCAGTAGCACTGGCTGCCGTCGCCGCTCGTCACGCAGGACAGGCTGAAGGGGTGGGCAAACGCCCTGCCCTCGCTCACCGCCTTGGGAATCAGTTCCTTGCCGAAATCATGGTTCGATTGCGGGTCGGCCAAGTCTTCATCCAGCAGGCGGTACAGGTATTGGGCGTTGAATATGTAGATGCCCATCGAAGCCAGCGATACATCCTCGCGCCCCGGCATGGCGGGCGGATCGGCCGGTTTTTCGACAAAGGCCGTGATCTTGCGCGAATCGTCGACAGCCATCACGCCGAAGGCGCTGGCTTCCGCACGCGGCACTTCGATGCAGCCGACGGTGCAATCCGCGCCCAGCTCCACATGGTCGAGCAGCATGCGCGAGTAATCCATCTTGTAGATGTGGTCTCCGGCCAGGATCACGATGTATTCCGGGCCATAGTCGCGGATGATGTCGAGATTCTGGTAGACCGCATCGGCCGTGCCGCGATACCAGTGTTCTTCGTCCACGCGCTGCTGTGCGGGCAGGAGGTCAATGAATTCGTTGGATTCGCTGCGCAGGAAGGACCAGCCACGCTGCAAGTGACGCAGCAGCGAGTGCGATTTGTATTGCGTGACCACCCCGATGCGGCGGATGCCTGAATTGATGCAATTGGACAGCGCAAAATCCACGATCCGGAACTTGCCGCCGAAATAGACCGCCGGCTTGGCCCGGTTGTTGGTGAGATCCTGCAAGCGGCTGCCGCGCCCTCCGGCCAGCACCAGCGCCAGCGCCCGCTTGGGCAACTGGCGCGCCAACATGGCTTGTTCCATGATTTCCCCTCCCTTGTTTTTTGAACGCTCGACTTCAATGATAGGAAAAATCGCTGGCCGGGGTCAGAACCTGTTCTCAGAACCTGTTCTCAGAACCCGTTCACGATCTGTTGCGAGAAGCCGTCAGCGGGGTGAAGAGCAGCGCAAAAACCGGAGTGTACAAGTAGTACATGAGGATTTTGAGCAGCGCATGAGCCCCGATCACGGCTTCGCAGCAAGAGCGTGAACTGGTTCTCAGGCGATCACCGAAGGTTCGCTCCGCCCCGTTCTTCCGGCAATCCCGGCCACTTCCTTCGCCAGCACAATCAGTTCTGCCAGTTTTTCCTGCACCGGCACGGCATGCTGCGCCGGATCGGCCTCAAACGCTTCCAGATAGACCCGCAAGGTTGCGCCCTCGGTGCCGGTTCCAGAGAGCCGGAACACCACGCGCGAATCGCCTTCCAGCTCGATGCGCACGCCTTGCGCGCTCGTGCGCGAGCCGTCGACCGGATCGTCGTAGGCAAAATCGTCCGCCCGCGCCACCACCAACCTGCCGAACGCCTTGCCCGGCAATCCGGGCAGCGCGGCGCGCAGGTGCGCCATCAGGCCGTTGGCGGCATCGCAGTCGATGCCTTCGTAATCGTGACGGCTGTAATAGTGGCGGCCGTACTTTGCCCAGTGGGCGCGCACGATTTCCTCGACCGATTGGCCGGTCGCGGCCAGCAGGTTGAGCCAGAACAGCACGGCCCAGACGCCGTCTTTTTCGCGCACGTGATTGGAACCGGAGCCGTAGGATTCCTCGCCGCACAGCGTTGCGAGCCCGGCATCGAGCAGGTTGCCGAAGAATTTCCAGCCGGTCGGCGTTTCGAAGCAGGCAATACCGAGGTCTTTGGCCACGGCATCGGCCGCGCGCGAAGTCGGCATCGAGCGCGCCACGCCGGCGATGCCGCTGCGATAGCCCGGAATCCGCATGGCCTGGGCGGTCATGATCGCCAGACTGTCCGACGGGCTGACGAGAAAATCGCGGCCGACGATCATGTTGCGGTCGGCATCGCCGTCGCTCGCCGCGCCCAGATCGGCGGCATCCGGCCCGGACATCGCCCGAATCAGGTCGCCGGCATGCGCGGGGTTGGGGTCGGGGTGATGGCCGCCGAAATCTTCCAGCGGTACGGCGTTGACGACCGAGCCCGGCGCTGCGCCGAGCAGGTCTTCGAGGATGTGTTTGGCATACGGCCCGGAAATCGCCGACATGGCATCGAAATGGATGCGGTGCCCCGCTGCGAACCAGGCGCGGATCAGGCCGAAATCGAAAATTTGCTGCATCAGTTCGGCGTAGTCGGCCACCGGGTCGATGACTTCGACCGCCATGCTTTCCAGGGTAAACGAGCCCAGCTCGCCCAGCGGCAGGTCGGCGCTGTTGCTGATGCGGTATTCGTTCAGCGACTGGGTGCGCGCGTAAATCGCGTCGGTGATTTTTTCCGCTGCCGGGCCGCCGTTCGCGGCGTTGTACTTGATGCCGAAATCGCCGTCCGGCCCGCCGGGGTTATGCGAGGCCGAGAGGATGATCCCGCCCGTGGCACCGTGCTTGCGGATCACGCAGCTCGCGGCCGGGGTGGAAAGCAGTCCGTCCTGCGCGACCAGCACGCGCGCCACGCCATTGGCCGCCGCCATTTTCAGGATGGTCTGGATTGCGGCGCGGTTATGGAAACGGCCGTCGCCGCCCGCCACCAGCACACCGCCAGCCAGTTCGGGGACCGCATCGAAAATGGCCTGGACGAAGTTCTCCAGATAGTGGGGTTGCTGGAACACGCCGACTTTCTTGCGCAATCCGGAGGTGCCGGGTTTCTGCCCGGCGAAAGGCTGAGTTGGCTGATTGAGAATGGCCATGATTGTGTCTCGCCGATTTTTTGTTGTCTTCCGGAGAAGGCTATCACTTTGTTTGCAGGATCGTCACGCTTCGTGCGGCGACCGTGTATTTTTCGCCAGACAGCACGCCTTCGTCGGCACTGGACAGGCACAGCGTCCAGTCTCCGCGCGGCAGGCGGAATACCACCTGATGCGCCGAGGCGTTCACCAGCAACAACCAGTTGCCCGACAGGCGGATCATCAGCGCCTTGCCTGCCGGATCGTCCCAGTCATGCGCTTCCAGGTGCGTGCCGGACGGGTTCAGCCATTCGACATCCTTCGCGCCGGTGTCGTCCGGCTGGCCGCGCCACCAGCGCCCGCTGGCAAGCGCCGGAATCTGGCGGCGAATCGTCAGCAACCGGCTCACGTAATCGCTCAGATCCGGATCGGCTTCGGCCCAGTTCAGCCAGGTCATTTCGTTGTCCTGGCAGTAGGCATTGTTGTTGCCCTGCTGGCTGTGGCCCAGTTCGTCGCCAGCAAGCAGCATCGGCGTGCCTTGAGCCAGCAGCAGCGTCGCCAGCAGCGCCTTGCGCACGCGCAGACGCAGCAGGTTCACGTGCGGGTCGCTCGTCGGCCCTTCTTCGCCGCAGTTCCAGCCGTGGTTGTGGTTGTGCCCGTCGCGGTTGTGTTCGAGGTTGGCCTGGTTGTGCTTGTGGTTGTACGACACGAGATCGGCCAGCGTGAAGCCGTCGTGCGCGGTGATGAAATTGAGCGAAGCTTCCGGGCCGCGGCCGTCATGACGGAACAGGTCGCTGGACGCGGCAAAGCGCCGGGCAAACGCAGCGCGGCTCACGCCCTCGGTCAGCCAGAACTGGCGCAGGGTGTCGCGGTACTGGTCATTCCACTCGGCCCAGCCGGGCGGGAAACGGCCCAACTGGTAGCCGCCGTGACCGATGTCCCACGGCTCGGCAATCAGCTTGCAACCGGCCAGAACCGGGTCTTGCCCGATGGCAACCAAGAGCGGCGCAGCCGCATCGAAACGCCCCTGGTTGCGGCCGAGCACCGATGCCAGATCGAAGCGGAAACCGTCGACATGGCATTCCGTTGCCCAGTAGCGCAGGCAGTCCATCGCCAGTTGTACCACGCGCGGATGCGCCAGGTTAAGCGTGTTGCCGCAGCCGGTGTGGTTCTCGTATTCGGCTGGACGATGGGGAGCGAGCAGGTAATAGCTCGCGTTGTCGATGCCGCGCAGCGACAGCGTGGGGCCATGGGAATCGAGTTCGGCGCTGTGGTTGAACACCACGTCGAGGATCACTTCGATACCGGCAGAATGCAGCGCCCGCACCATGTCGCGGAATTCGGATAGTGGCGTGGTTCCGGGCCGGCCGGACCAGTAGCGCGGCGTCGGCGCAAACCAGGCCAGCGGGTTGTAGCCCCAGTAGTTGGTCAGCCCGTTGCGGGACAGGCGCGGCTCGTCGAGGAAGAACTGCACCGGCAAGAGTTGCAGCGCCGTGATGCCGAGCTTCTGAAGGTGGTCGATGACTGCCGGATGCGCGATGCCGGCATAGCTACCGCGCAACTCAAGCGGCACGGCGGGATGGCGGCGCGTCAATCCCTTGACGTGAGCCTCGCAGATGAAGGTCTGCGACCACGGGGTACGGGGGTTGACGTCGCCTTGCCAGTCGAAGGGTTCGTCGATGACCCGCGCCTTGAGGGCGACATCGGCGTTGTCGCGCGAGTCGGAATCGGCATGGCGCGGATCGTCGCGAAATTCACCGATTACGGCACGGGCATAGGGGTCGAGCAGTAATTTGGCAGGATTGAAGCGCTGCCCCTGCTCCGGCGCATGGAGGCCATGCACGCGATACCCGTAAACAAGGCCGGGGCGCGCATCCGGCAGCCAGCCATGCCACACGCTGTTGCTGCAGGCGGGCAAGGCATGGCGCGCGACTTCGGTCGCTCCCGTTGCATCGAACAGGCACAATTCGACCTTTTCGGCATGCGCCGAGAACAGCGCGAAGTTAACGCCAGCGCCATCGAAATCCGCGCCCGGCGGCCAAGGGGAACCGGGCAAGAGAGAGTCCGCCGGCACGCTCACTCAACGCCTCTTGGGCAAAGGCTGGCCCAAACTGCCCGGCTGCTCAAAACCGCCCGGTGGATAACCCGGAGGCATGCCCTGCCCATACGGGGTTGAGCGCTGCATCTGCAACATTTCGCTCTGGTAAGTGACCATCTTCCTGACCATGAGCCCGAAAATGCCCAGTATCAGCACGAAGCCGCCGATCAGGATCGCATAATGCACGCCGCTATTGGGCGGATTGGGCAAACCGTACTGGTTTTCTTCCTTGCTGCCGGGCCAGATCAGGAACCAGAGACCAACAAAGCCGCCGATAAGCGGAACGAAAAGCAGCAGTACCAGCCAGCCCGTATAACCCATGTCGTGCAGGCGCAACACGGAAAAACGGATGCCGACGAACAGCATGACCAGCATCAGTGCCAGAAACACCAGGGTCAGGAAAATGGGGAATCCGCCGCCGCCAAACAGGGAGGTCAACAGGCTGCCGATCATTATGAACGCGGCAATCGCCATGACTGCCTGCATGACCACCCCGTAAACGAGATAACGGACACGGTTGAGGCGACCGTCCAGGTTGAAGGCGAACACCGGGGGCAAATCTTCCTGCGCCGCAGAGAAACCGCGCGACAGGGTCGACGCTGCTGTTGCGGCATAGGGGCTGGGCGCAGCCGCTTCGGTTTTCGCCGTGGCCTGCGCTGCGGTATAGCGCGGCATGTCCACGCCGCATTCGCGGCACAGCGTGCGCTTGGGTTGCTTGCAGCCGCATTTCGGGCAGGCCATCTCTTCTGCTTGCGGGACGCTCGTTTGCGGTGCAGGCTCGGCTGGCGGTTCGACAGGCTGCGGCGCAACAATCGGTTCCAGAGACAAATCCGGCACTGGCATTTCGTCCTCGACCCGCACCGCCAGACCGGCCTTTTCCAGCAAAGCCCGGTAGCCTGCGAGCTTCGATTCGGGCAGCCCGCGCTTGATCACGACCGGTCTGCCGGCGAAGAGTTTTTCCACCTGCTCGGGCGGAATCTTCATCAGCGCCGGCAAGCCGGCTTTCACTTCTCCTGGCTCCCTGCCGGGCAGCAATTCCCCGGAAAAGATCAATCGCACCGTTTTTTCCAATTCACGCCCTCCGGAAATCGTCGTAACATTCCTGCCAGAAGCATTATCATGCACCGCAACAATACCACCAACCCAAGTTTGCCAGAAGCCAACAATAATAATCATGCAAGAACAACGTCAACATCAGCGCCATCTTATTTCATGGCGCGTTGCGATTTTCGCAAACCTCAGCAATACGCCGGTACCGGGAAAAACCCAGGAAGTTTCCCTGGGCGGCGCTGGCATTTTCCAGCCGCTCAACCTGGCACCCGGCATGTCTTGCAAGCTGCTTTTCGAGATCCCCAGCAGCGACTACAAAAGCCGCAGCTATCTGGAAGCCGAAGCCACCGTGATCTACTCCTCGCTGGTCGGGGGAACCACCGAGTATCGGACCGGTTTTAAATTCAAACAGGCCCCGCCACAGTTGCAAGACATTCTCAACAGCCTGAACCACTAGTAGCCAGTCACGCAGATTCTGCTATGTTCAGCACGCCCTGCATCCCCATTCGTTTTGTCGCTCATCCTCGCCATAGCCCTGCTATGGCTGCGGTTCGCTTCGCGCGACTGCGGCGCAGATGCGCGCCTCGGCATCCACGCAAACCTGCGTGACTGACTACTAGGCTCTGTTGGCGTTTGATTGATTTTTTACGGTTTGATCGTCCTGAACCGGCGTACGATTTCGTCGTATGAACCGTCTTTTTTCATTCTTGCCAGAGAACGATTGAAAACGGCCATCAGTTTTTCGCTGTTGTGGCGTTTTTTTGACATCGCAAAATATTTATCCCGGACAGCAAACGGAGGCTCCAGCATTTCCAGTTGCAAGCGCTCCTGAGGCGTTACCTTCGTCTGCAAGAGATGATTCGTGTAATCGGTGACCGAAACGATCAGGTCCACACGGCCCGCGAGCAGCTTCCTGATGTTCTGGGTGTGATCGCTGACCGCATCCACTTTCATGCCCGCCGCAAGCAGTTCGGTCTCATTCAAACCGCCTCTGACCAAGCCGATCCGGTAAGGTTTCAGCGCGTCCAGCGAAGTAAAACGGATCTGATCCTGCTTGCGCGCAAAAAAATTGTAGTTGACGCGATACAACGGCGCCGAATAGAGGAATACCGTTTTCCTTTGCGCCGAAACCGGTGCGCCCACGGCACCGTCAATCTCTCCGTCGTCCAGAACCGCATATAGTCGTTTCAAGGGCAGAAATTTGTATTTCACGTTGAGGCCTTCGCGCCGAAAGGCTTCCGTCACCAACGCAGCAAGCATTCCCTTTTCGGGCTGCTTTTCGCCCATATAGGGCCCGTTCTCGAAAAGCCCCAGCACCAGCGTTTTTCCCGCTGCTGCAGCAGGCAAAGGCAGGAAAAAACCCGCCATCAAACACAGCAAAAGACAATTACAGAATCTGCGCACTCCGGGCCTTTATCAAATCATTCAAGCCTTTTCAGATAAACCACCGCCAGCGGTGGTACCGTCAAGATCAGGCTTTGTCCATAACCGTGACTCACCCTAACTTCGGTGTCCACTTCGCCGTTGCCCAAGTTACTGCCGCCATACCAGTGCGAATCGGTATTGAGTATTTCCCGATAGCAACCGGCTTCCGGAACGCCGATGCAGTAGCCGTGGCGCGGCACCGGCGTGAAGTTGCAGATTACCACGGTAAAATTACCATTGGTATCGTATCTTACAAAACTGAACACGGAATTCTCCGGATCGTCATGCGCGATCCAGCAAAATCCCCGACTGTCGAAATCGATTTCGTGAAGCGATGGCGTGGACTGATAGGCGCGGTTGAGATCGCGCACCAGCCTTTGCATGCCTTGATGCCCCCCCTCACCGAGCAGGTGCCAGTCAAGACTTGAATCGTGGTTCCATTCACGCCCCTGGGCGAATTCGCCGCCCATGAACAGGAGCTTTTTGCCTGGATACGCCCACATGAACGCGTAATAGGCACGCAGATTGGCGAATTGCTGCCAGGCATCGCCCGGCATTCTGGCAATCAGCGATCCCTTGCCATGCACCACCTCGTCGTGCGAGAGCGGCAGGACAAAGTTTTCCGAATACGCGTACATCATGCCGAAGGTCAGCTGGTTGTGGTGGTACTTCCGGTGCACCGGCTCTTTCTGCATGTAGCCGAGCGTGTCGTGCATCCAGCCCATGTTCCACTTGAAATGAAAGCCCAGCCCGCCTGCAAAGGTGGGGCGACTGACCGCGGGATAAGCCGTCGATTCCTCGGCTACGGTAAAGGCTTCCGGACGCTCGCTGCCGATGATCTCGTTCATGCGCTTGAGAAAATCGATCGCTTCGAGGTTCTCGCGCCCGCCGAACTCGTTGGGCACCCACTCGCCCTCCTTGCGGCTGTAATCGCGGTAGAGCATCGAGGCCACCGCATCGACCCGCAGGCCGTCGATGCCAAAGCGTTCGATCCAGTACAGCGCGTTGCCGATCAGATAGTTGCGCACCTCGTTGCGGCCGAAGTTGTAGATCAAGGTGCTCCAGTCCTGATGAAACCCTTCGCGCGGATCAGCATATTCATAGAGATGCGTGCCATCGAACTGCGCCAGGCCATGTGCATCGGTCGGGAAATGCCCCGGCACCCAATCGAGGATCACGCCGAGCCCGGCTTCATGCGCGCGCTCGACGAAATGGCGCAACCCCTCCGGGTTGCCGAAGCGCGCCGTCGGCGCATACAGCCCCAGCGGCTGGTAGCCCCACGAGCCGTCGAAGGGGTGCTCGTTGATCGGCAACAATTCCAGATGGGTAAACCCCATCTCGCAGGCATAGGGAATCAATTGTTCGGCCAGCTCGTGCCAGTCCAGCCAGCGGTTGCCCTCTTCCGGCACGCGGCGCCAGGAACCCAGATGCACCTCGTAAATGCTCATCGGCGCTGGCTGCGCATTGGCCTGGCGTCTGGTTTCGCAGGAAGGAACCACCGGCGGCAGGCCGGCGACTTTAGATGCGGTTCCCGGCCGCAACTCGGCAGCAAAACCGTAGGGGTCGGCCTTGAGCTGAATCTGCCCGTTGGCATCCAGAATCTCGAATTTGTATAGCGCGCCGCGCTCCACGCCGGGCAGGAAGATTTCCCAGACACCGCATTCGCGTCGCAGTCGCATCGGGAAACGCCGTCCGTCCCAGCAACAGAAATCGCCGACCACCGAAACCCGCCGGGCGTTGGGCGCCCAGACTGCAAAACGCACCCCGGCCACGCCGTCGATAACGCACGGATGCGCCCCCAACTGCTCGTAGGGGCGATGATGCGTGCCCTCGGCCAGCAACCAGACATCCATTTCGCCCAGCACCGGCGGAAAGCGGTACGGATCGTCGATTTCCAGCTCGCAATCGCTCCATGTCACCGCCAGGCGGTAATCAAGACAACCGGAGCATGCCGGCAACAACCCGGCAAAAAAACCGCGCTCGTCCAGCCGTTCCAGCACGGCGATTTCACCGGAACCGTTTTTCACGGCACAGCGGCTGGCCTGCGGCAGGAAAACGCGCACGGCCAAACGGCTGCCGTCCTTGTGCAAACCGAGAATCGAGAACGGATCGCCATGACGGCCTTCGCAGACAGCGGAAATGGATTCGGGAGAAAGCGCGTGCGGCATGGTGGCGGCTCCGGATGGGGAAGATAGTGCCCAGTATGGCACAGGTTCTCAGGCACACGGTTTGCTTACTGATTAGACGACCCATCAAATGACAGCATCACACCATGGCAGCCCCACTTCTCGCGCCGGGATATTCCCGACCGACCTCCGAACTTGAAAACCTGCTGACCGTATCCGACTCAGGAATCAGCGCCCGCTTCGGGTCTCATACGCTGTCGAGCCATTTTCAACCAATCTACGGACTCTCAATCCAGCGCCCGGTCGGGCATGAAGCCCTGCTGCGTTCCGTGAGCGATGACGGAACACCGTTCTCTCCGCATGCACTGTTTGGAAGCCTGCCTTCCCGCGCACGCCCCAAACTCGACCAACTCAGCCATCTTTTGCATCTGCACAATTTCCTCAACATGGCGGACCGTAATACCTGGCTGTTTCTCAACATGACACCTGAAGTCTTTTTGGGCACGCGCAAGGCACCGGCTGGGCAATCTTTCGGCTATCAACTGGAACAATTGGGGTTCCCGGCACATCAGCTCGTTGTAGAAGTGCTGGAAGAAGCTGTTCGCGACGACGCGGAATTCGAATCGGCCGTGGCCTATTTTCGCGAGCTGGGCTGTTTGATTGCACTCGACGACTTCGGCGCGGGCAGCTCCAATTTCGACCGTATCTGGAAAATCCGCCCGCAGATCGTCAAGCTTGACCGCAGCATCATTGCGCGGTCAGCCAACGCCCCGCGAATCCGCCGGCTCCTGCCACAGATGGTTTCCATGTTGCACGAAGCCGGCGCAATGGTGCTGGCCGAAGGCATCGAAACCATGGATGAAGCCTATATCGCACTCGATGCCGACATCGATTTCGCCCAAGGCTACCTCTTCGGCCGCCCCCATCCGGTGCTGACCTCCCGCAACGAAGCCCAAGCCGTGATGGGCCGGGTCTGGAATTCGTTCGAGAACAACTGGCAGCAGGAACGCAGCCAGCAAAAAAACATGCTGGCTCCCTATCTCAACGCCATTGGCTACGCATCGGTCCTGCTCTCGGCGGGGCGCTCCCAGCCCGAAGCTTGCGCCTCGTTCCTTGAATTGCCGCAGGCCGATTTCTGTTACCTGCTCGATGAAAACGGCCGACAACTCGGTTTCAATCTCTGGTCGAAAACTTCCCAGCCCGGCGCCGATCCGCGCCTCTCTCCGCTGCGGGACACACGCGGCGCGCGCTGGGCGCGCAGCCCCTATTTCCGTCGCGCCATCGAACATTTCGGCAAACCCCAAGTCACCCGCCCGTATCTTTCGCTTTCCAGCGCCCGACTTTGTGTCACGGTCTCTATCAGTTTCAGGATCGGCGACAAGGTGCACGTAATTTGTGGTGATATCCGATGCGCCGATTAGGTGCGCACGCACGGCGCAGGCACCCGAATTGCGCAAACAACGAACACCCTGCGCCCCTGTTTCATGCCGTCCTGATGCCCATAAAACCTTGCTTCATCAAGCATTAGGGTAAACCCCAATACATGGCATGGTTCTTGCAGTCTTCTCTCCCGCACACACCGCACAGACCGGGAGATAAAAAACCATGCTGCAAAGCGATACGATGTCCCTCTCACCCCAGGAAAAAAGCTGGCTGCCTTGGTTCGGCAAGACCGGCAAGCTGGCCATGCGTTGGGCCACCCACCTCAACCGCCAGCGCTATCCGTGGCTCGAAACCGCATTTGAAGGCGTCGCCCAGACCCGCGTGCGCATCCTGACCGACTGGGCCAACCAGCAATGGGCGCATCTGGAAGGCTTCGCCCGCTCGCTGCCCGCGCATGGCGTACTGCGTAACGACTGGCTCTCCGCCCGCCTGCGCATCAGCCGCGATTGCTCGGAGCTTTTCGTGCTTGATCCGCAGGGGCGCGTCATTGCATCCAGCTATCCGGCCCACACTGGCAAAAGCGACATCCCGCCCCGCGTCGTGGATGCCGCACGCAAACAGCGCCTGCTCTACGGCCCGTATATAGATCCGCTCACGCTGCAGATCGGTCCCAGCACCTCCAATTTCCACGATGCGGTCACGCTGCTGTTCCTGCTGCCGGTCTTTCGCGACGGACAGTTGCAAGCCATCCTCTGCGCCCGCGTTCCCAACGATGTCGTGGGCGACCTGATCCAGCGCGAGGGCGGTCACGTTTTCCATGAATCGGGCGACAACTACCTGTTCATGGCCAGACCGGTCTTCGACACCGCGATCCAGCCCGGCGCTGCACTGTCGCGCTCGCGCTTCGAGGACCGCTCGTTTTCGCTCGGCGACAACCTCAAGGACGGGGTCAAGACCGACTTCGGCGTGGTACGGGTACAGAACCACACCGAATTCGAACTGGTATTCAACGATCCGGCCACGGGCCGGCTGCACCCCGGCGTGCGCGAAACCATCAGCAAGGGCAGCAATCTTTACGTGAAATACCCCGGCTATTCCGATTACCGCCACATTCCGGTGATCGGCAAGGGTGTCACGTTCCAGATGCCCGGTTCGCCCGATACCTGGGGCATGATGTGCGAGGCCGATCTCGAAGAAGTCTACCGCGCCCGCCCGATCAGCTACCGCACCAGCAAGGCGCTCTTCCTGTTCGGCCTGCTGGCCATTGGCAGCGCCACCGCGCTGACGCTCGGCTTCAACCTGAACGGCGGGCAATCGCTGATGGCGCAGAGCGGATGCCTGCTGGGCACGGCCATCCTGTTTCACCACCTCTACCTGAAAAAACTTTCGCGGCGCATCTCGGAAACGGCGCGCATGGTGCAAACCGTGGCTGAAGGTGGCGGCAACCTGTCGATGCGGCTGGATAAACCCGGTGCCTACCGCGACGAGATCACGGCCACCGCGCAGTGGATCAACAGCCTGATCGACAGCATGGAAGGCTTGCTGACCCGCATCATCGGCATCAACGGCGAAGTCAGCACCGCCAACCAGGCCCAGGTTCAGACCAGCCAGACGACCAGCGCGCGCGCCCAGGAAGTGTTCGATTCGATGCGCCAGATCCTGGATTCACTGGAAGAGCAGATGCTGGAAATCAACACGGCTTCGACCCAGGCCAACAGCATGCGCGCCGACATGTCGCGCGCCTTCGCGGATGCGCAGAAACAGTTCGAGGATTTGCAGGTCATGTCCGGCGCGATCCGCGGACGCATCTCGCACTCGGCCAGCACCATCGGCGAATTGCAGCAGCGTACTGCCGAAATCGACCAGATCGTGCTCGTCATCAAGGAAATCGCCGACCAGACCAACCTCCTTGCGCTCAATGCCGCCATTGAGGCCGCACGGGCCGGAGAGGCAGGGCGCGGTTTCGCAGTCGTCGCCGACGAGGTTCGCAAGCTCGCCGAGCGCACTCGCGAAGCCACGCTGCAGATCGGCGGCATGATCGACGGTGTACAGGAACAGGCCGAACGCGCGGTCGATGCGATGCAGACCGGCATGGGCGAACTGGAAGCTGGTCTCAAGCTGGCGGTGGAAAGCGCGGCCGACCGCAGCGGCACGGAAGGCATGGTCAACAGCGTACTGGCCACCATCCATCACATCGCCGAAGCCTGCAACGCGCACAGCGGCCACATCCGCTCAGTGGCCGGCACCGCCGACGCCATGCGCACCGCACTGGCCGAATCGGAGCAGAGCCTCGAAGAAACCGCTGCTGCCGTGCACAAGCTTGAAGGCTTGGCGGCGCAGTTCAAGGTGGCGATGGCATAAGTCACAACGAGGGGCTGTTCACAAGCGGCTGCAGGTCAGGAACAGCCCCTCCGGCCGTTGGTCGCGAAACCATGCTCTCGCTGCGGTTTTGTTGCTCTGCCCCGTTCACAAGTATTATCGGGAACTGGGCTCTAAACCTGTCCGTTACTCGACACGGGGGAACGTCGCGGACCAAAGGCAGGTTTATCGCGCCAGTCTCAATGTACCCCGCCATCCAGGCGCCCGGACTCGGCCAGTTCCCGGATCAGGCAGATGCATTCTGCATCCACCTGGCGCCACATCTCCTTGAGATAGTCTTCGTATTGGCTGTCTTCCGGATCATCGCCCGACGGAATCTCATAACTGAAGCGCACGAAAAGGCTTTCCGGCTCCGGCTCTTCAATAGCCAGAAGCAGTTGCCCGCCGCGATGCTGCTCGCCCGGTTCGGTCACGAAATGGATCGTGGATGCAGGCTGTAAACGGATCGCATCCTTGACCAGCAAAACACCCAGTCGCATTTCCCTCAACAGGTACTCATCCGTTTTGTCGAGAAACACAACGCTCTCCACGTTGGGAATAAAAAGCTGGGGTTGCTCTACCCGCAACAATAAACCGCGCCAAAGTTGGGCGCGCGACACAGAAAAATAGGCCGGGTTGCTCAAGTCATTGACCGCGACCAGATGCTCATAACGCACTACAGAGACTCCATTGTTGTTCGGGATTCCCGCTTCTTCCTATTCGACATGGTAACGCTGACGAATCCTCTTCATCTCGCCGTTGCGTTCAAGTTTCCTGATCGCTTCAACCACACGCCCGACAAGATCGGGAGAGGCTTGTCTGGAGAAGGCGACATGCAAACTATCCTTCATCAGAAATGGGGGGCGCAAGATTTTCACCTGCCCGGTGACACCCAAGGATTCGATTCCCGCACGGGCATTGTTTTCAGACACATAGATAAACCGCCCCCTGTCCGCCAGCAGCTTCTTGAGGTTGGTTGTCACGGTAAAGCCGCTGTCATCCACGAAGATTCCCGGTCGTTTTTTGAGAAAAACCGCTTGCCCGGAATTGGCCACTGCGAGAACGGTTCCGTTCCGTCCTTGAGTGCGTATGTCGTCCCAGCTATTAAGCTGCACCGGATCGTCTCTGCGAACGACCAGCACTTGCGGCATGGAAAACAAGGGCGGCTCGATGAAATTGACTGCTGCTACACGATGCGGCGTTTTCAGGAATCCGAAGAAAACGTCAATTTCGCCATGCGTCAGATGATCCAGAGCCCGCGTGGTCGTCACCAGCGTATCCAGCCCGGTAAATTTGATCTGCGGATCGAGCCTTTCAATGGCCCGGATGATTTCCAGACAGATGCCAGGCTTTGCGGGATTGGAGGGATCGTATTTTGCCGGGTAATTTTTTTGCGACAAGGTTTTTACCTGGAAGGGCGCGGCCCAAGCCCAAACCGGCAACAAAGCCAGCAAACACATACCCAGCCATTTCGTAACCTTGAGCATTCACCACACCCGCCCAATCATTCTCAAACTGGTCATCCTCTAGTGCCCCACCTGATAGCGTGTGCGGATCTTCCGCAATTCCCCGTTGCGCTCAAGTCGAGCCAGATCCTCATTGATCCGATTCACCAGTTCGGGGGGGGCTTTTCTGGAAAAAGAAACGTAAATGGCTTCTTTCTGGAAGCGTTTCGGCAGTATTCTGACTTGCGACTCCATACCCAGTTTTTCAATGGCTTCCCGAACTGAATTTTCCGATCCGTAATAGAACCGTCCGCGGCCTGCGACCAGCTTCTTGAGGTTGGCGGAAATCAATCGGGAGTTGTCGTCGACAATAATTCCGCCTAGCGATTTGAGGTAATCCACTTGGCCAATGCCCTTGACTGCCAAGACCACGCCATTAGCGCCCAGCTTGCGGACATCGTCCCAGTCATTGACTTGGACTGTGTCATCCTTTCTTGCAACCAGAACCTGGTTGATTTTGTAGAGATATGGTCCTGAAAAAACGAACCTGGCTGCTCGATCCGGGGTCTTGATATGGCCAAAAAAAACGTCGATCTGTCCATGCGTCAAACCTTCTTCCACCCGGGCAGTCGTCGCCATCTCATCGACCCCGATAAACTTGACCCCCGGATCAAGCTTCTCGATGGCTCGCATGATTTCAATGCAAATACCCGGCCTTTGCGTGCTACCGGGCGCATACTTGGCCTCGAAACCTTCCTGGGAATATGTTTTGACAACCATCGGCGCAGCAGATGCCGGCAGGAAAAACAGGGCTGTAGCAACAGCGCCAAGCAACAAGAGATTTTTTCCGAACATGACATCACCTACCCAAGAAAATAACGGGCGCGTATCCGTTTCATTTCCCCGGAACGCTCAAGTTTTTTGAGATTTTCTACAATGCGGTTGACCAATTCAGGCGGAGTTTTTCTGGAAAACATGGTATAGATGCCTTCCTTCTGAAAACGCGGAGACAGCATTTTTACAGAGGAAGCCAAGTCTTTATTGAGGGCAAGATCCTCGGCCACATACATATCCGAAACATAAAACAAGCGCCCTCGCCCCATAATCAGTTTTTTCAGGTTTACAAGACCGGTCAGGCCTTGATCGTCGATCAATAAACCGCCCTGCTTCTTGAGATAGAACGCCTGCCCCGTCCCTTCATTGACCAGAATAACCCCGTCCTTGCCTAGCTTGCGCACATCATCCCAGTCCTTGACTTCAATCGGGTCATTTTTTCTTGCCACCAGCAACTGGGCGGTATTGAACAAGGGGTCGCCAGCGACCACAAAATGGGCGGCGCGTTCTTTGGTCTTTATCAAACCGAAGAAAACATCAATCTTGCCTGCAGCCAGAGCGGCCTCGATACGGGCTGTTGAAGCTTTTGTTTCAAGACCGACAATTTTCAATTCAGGATCAAGTTTCTCAAGAGCGCGAATAATCTCAATGCAAATACCCGGCCTTTGAGGATTAGTCAGATTGTATTTGGCGAAAAAAGCTTCCTGGGAAAAAGTTCGCAGTTTGACCGGATCGGCAAACACCATGGCACTTCCCAGCCCAAAAACAAGTCCTGCGCCTACGCATCCAGTCGCCCGGCGCAACAATATGCCGACAAGCATCCAGACTTTGCGTCCGGCAAACAAATCAGGCATGCGGTTCAAGACTTATCGCTCCTCTTCCTTGCCCGAAATCCAGATCGATATCACCAGCCACAAGGTGATGAACAATGCCAGGATAAACCCCAAAGCACCCAAAACCGGCAACCCCAGCAATGTTGGGCCACTTTTGACTGTAGAGATGATGGCCGACCCGATCATCAGCGCTCCGGTTACGATCCCCATGGTAAGGCGATTGGCACTGCGCGTCATCTGGATACCGAAATGATCCAGGCGTTTGAGATCCAGATCAATGCGCAGATTGCCCCGACGCGCCTGCTTGATGAGTTTGCCGATATCCCGGGGGACGCCGGCAAGCACATGCAAGGCCTCCACCACCCCTTCCTTGCCGCGCTTCAGCAACGAAGCCGGGTTATAACGTGCCAATACCACCTGTTTCACGAACGGCGTCAGATGCGGCACCATCTGGAAATCGGGGTCGAGCTGCCGCCCCAATCCCTCCAGCGAAATCAGCGCCTTGAACAGCAGAGTCAGATCCGCCGGCAACATCAATTGGTGCTCGCGCGAAAGCGCCACGATATCGTTCAGTAGCGTGCCGAACTGTACTTCCTTGAGCGAAAGATTTTCATAATTGAAGATGAAATCGGCGATGTCCGCAGCCAGCTTTTCCTCATCTACCACGGCATCGCCGGTCCACTCCAGCAACACGTTCAGGATGCCGTGCTCGTCGCGCTGCGCCAGTGCCGCAAGAAGATCGACGATCTGGTCTCGGCGTGGATGAGGCAGGCGCCCGACCATCCCGAAATCGAGAAATGCCAAGCGGTTTCCGGGCAGATATTTGACATTGCCCGGATGCGGGTCAGCATGGAAATAACCATCGATCAGCACCATTTTCAGCACCGCATTGGCTCCACGCGCCGCCAGAACCTTGCGATCCAGGCCTGTGGCATCGACTGCCTCCAGATCGTTGCCAGGAATCCCGCCGATATAGCTCTGAACATTCAGGCGCTCGGATGTCCATTCGCGGTAAACGTGCGGGAGCTCGATCTCGACATTGCCGGAAAAGTTCTGGGTAAACCGTTCCAGATTGCGCGCCTCGGTCGAAAGGTTGAGTTCGCGGCGCAGCGATTTGGAAAATTCGTCGACGATCTTGATCGGTTGATAGCGCCGCATTTCCGGAAATTCAAACTCGGCCAGCTGGGCAATATGGCGCAACACCCGCAGGTCGGCTTCGATCTTGGGAATAATGCCGGGGCGGCGAATCTTGAGGACCACCGCTTCGCCCGACTTGAGGCGGGCACGATGTACTTGGGCAATCGAGGCGGAACCGATCGGAACCGGATCAAGTTCATCGAAAATTTCATGAGGGTTCTGTCCCAGCGCAATCTGCAACTCGGGGAGGAGCGCTTCGAACGGCAATGACGGCGCAGCGCTTTGCAGCTTCTCAAACTCGGTAATCCACTCCGGCGGAAACATGTCCACACGGGTGGCCAAGACTTGACCCAGCTTGATATAGGTCGGCCCCAGCTCTTCCAGAGCACGGCGCATGCGCACTTCGGGCTCGACCTCTTCTATCTCGTGCTTGCCCGGCAGATGCAGCAGGTCACCTGCCTTTTCAATCCCCTTGGCCAACCCCAATCGCTGTACCAGATTTCCCATGCCATGCCGGACCAGGATGGCAATGATGTCGCGCAGACGCGGCAAGTCCCGAACAACGTTAAAGGTTTCCTTGAGCATGGGGCAACCGGAATCGTGTCAATGAATGAATGGTTATTTCAGCGGATGCAAAATCAGCCGTCTAGTGCATTCTAGGCTTTACAGCGTTTGTGCGCACCGTTAGAGTTCAAACCCATGAAATTTCACCTTACAACGGCCTCCCTCATCATGGTTTTTGCCATGGCCGGTCTGCGTGCGGATGGCACCAAAGCTTCTGCGCCAGCCGCCATGGACAAGAGCAAATCCGTGACAGCGTCCGCTCCGGCAAGAAAGGCCTCGGCACCGGCAGAAACGGCGTCCGCCCCTGCTGCAGCCGGAAAACCGCGCCGGGTTTCCGCCAGCGAGCCGGCCAGAAAAATCGCCCAGGATTATGCTCCGGCCCAGGATCTGCTGCTTTCTGCGATGGGTCTGATCGGCGTCAAATACAAATGGGGCGGCAACACGCCCGAGTCGGGCCTCGACTGCAGCGGTTTCGTGCGCTATGTCTTCCAGAATTCGCTCAACATCGTTTTGCCTCGCACCTCCTTCAACATGAGTCGGATAGGCGACACCATCGAAAAGGAAGAACTCAAACCGGGCGATCTCGTATTCTTCAACACCCTCAAGCGCCAGTTCTCGCACGTCGGCATCTATCTGGGCGACAACCGCTTCATCCATTCACCGCGCAAAGGACGCACCGTCGAAGTCGCCAACATGAGCGACAACTACTGGACCAAGCGGTTCAACGGCGCGCGCCGCATGAGCGAGCTCGATCACGAGACCCTGGATCTTGATGCCCTGCTGCAGGGGCGCCCTGCTCGCCAGCCTTCAGCCAGCGCAGCGGAAGGCAGAACCTGCCGCAAAATCACGCGGGTCCGGAACGGCAAGAAGATTGTGACAAACGTTTGCGCCAGAAAAGGCGCCAGCAAACCGACGGCGCGCAACGGCAAAGCCTCTGCTGTAGCCAGCAAGCCAACAGCCAAAAAAACCGCCAAAAAGGTCGTCAAGAAAAACAAAAAGAAACGCGGTTAGCAAATCCGCTTAGACAGCAAACAAACACAAGGGGCGCATACAGCGCCCCTTGTTGTTTTTCCGGTTCTATCTCCCGATCAACCGAGGAATTTCTTCAATGCCTCGGTAAACCGCGCCAGCCCTTCGTCGATGTCGTTTTCGGAAATGATCAGCGAGGGCGCGAAACGAATCACATTGGGGCCGGCCATCAAGATCATCAGGCCATTCTTGCTGCAAAGATCGAGAATCTCCTTGGCGCGGCCGGCATACTTCTCTTCCAGCACGCAACCGATCAAGAGCCCCATCCCGCGGAAAGCACTGAATACGCCAAACTGGCCATTGATCAGTTCCAGGCGCTTGATGAAATGCTGGTGCTTGGCGATAACACCGTCGAGCACTTCCGGGCTGTTGACTACGTCCAGCAATGCCCCCGCGACCGCACAAGCCAGCGCATTGCCGCCATAGGTCGTGCCATGTACGCCCACGCCGAAATGCTGCGCAAGATCGGCCGTGGTCAGCATCGCGCCAATCGGGAAGCCGCCCCCCAGGCTCTTGGCACTGGAAAGGATGTCCGGCACGACGCCATAGTGCTCGTAGGCAAACAGTTTGCCGGTGCGCCCCACGCCGGTCTGGACTTCGTCGAAAATCAACAGGGCATTGTGCTTGTTGCACAGCTCACGCGCCGCCTGCAGGAACTCGGGGGTTGCCGGCAGTACGCCGCCCTCGCCCTGGATCGGCTCCAGGATGACCGCGGCGGTATCGTCGTCGATCAATTGCGTCAGCGATTCGATGTTGTTGTACTCGAAATAGGCAATGCCTTCCGGCTTGGGACCGAAGCCGTCCGAATACTTGGGCTGGCCGCCGACGTTGACGGTAAAGAGCGTCCGGCCATGGAAGGAGTTAAAGGCGGACAGGATCTTGTGCTTGTGCGCACCAAAACGGTCGTGAGCCACACGACGAGCCAGCTTGAGCGCGGCCTCGTTGGCCTCGGCACCGGAATTGCAGAAAAAAGCGCGCTCGGCGAAGGTCGCATCAACCAGACGCTTGGCCAGCAACAGCGCCGGCTCGTTGGTAAAGACGTTCGAGACATGCCAGATCTTGGTGGCCTGTTCCTCCAGCGCCATCACCAGCGCCGGATGGCAATGCCCCAAGGCATTCACCGCAATGCCACCAGCAAAATCGAGATACTCGCGCCCCGCCTGATCCCATACCCGGCTGCCGGCGCCCAACACGGGAACGAAATCGGCAGGTGCATAGGTGGGGACAAGATAACGGTCAAAATCGGCACGGGTAGACATTGGGCAATCCTTCAGGTCAAACAAACGGGCACACTGGCCCTGACAGCCAGAATTTTACCGCAGTGCGGAAAATGTGTGGGGGAGGATGGAAATATAAACAGATCGTTCAGCGATCGGCGATCTCGCGCAGGCGTCGCGCTCGCTCTTCCATGTCCGGTGCATTGACCACGGCCTTGCCGACGATCACGATATCGGGTGCCAGAATCGGTTTGGCCTGCTCCAGCATGCCGATATCGACCCCGCCGGCAATCGCCATCTGCAGCCCGCACAGGCGCTGGATTTCCAGATATTCGCGAAAACTTCCAACCAGGTTCTCGCCACAATCCGCGCTCTTGTGCACGCAGAGGTAGCGCGCCCCCAATGCCTTGAGTCGGGTGCAGCGCCCTTGATAATCGACCACGGTCTGCATGTCGAACATCACGTCCACGCCATACCGCTCGGCGATGCCCAATACGGTCGAAACCGCCTGGTCGGTTGCACAAGCCAGCATGGAGAACATGTCGGCGCCGGCCTGGCACATCAGCAGCGCTTCCTTCTCCGGACCATCGATGATCTTGCTGTCGACAAAAACCGGCTTGCCCGGACACCGATCCTTGATTTTCTGCACAATGCCAACGCCGCTGTATTTCAACAGCGACGTGCCGACTTCGATGACATCAAAATAGGAACCCACCCGGCCCGCGACATCCAGCACTCGGGCTTCATCCGGCAGATCGATCGACAGGCACAGTTTCATGAGCAGGCACCCGTTGCACAGGGGATACTTATCCATTGTGGCCCATCATGCTCCACATTGCCATGGCGCAACTGCCATCCATCCGGAGCGTAAAATTATTCTTGAGCAAGCAACCCGTGTTGAGGCTAGGCTTGAATCGTGTCTTTCACAAGGGAGCGTACTATGACCACTTGGATTCTCGTTGCCAATGCCAGTCAAGCAAAACTCTATTCCCGATCCAGCATCAAGAATGGCCTCTCGCTGGTCAAGACCCTGAGCCACCCCGAAAGCAGAATGAAAAACTCCGACCTGGTCAGCGACGGAGCAGGCGCCATGCAAAGCGCCGGCGGCCACGGAGCGCGCCAACCGCAAACAGCACCCAAGCAAAACGAGGCAATCCATTTTGCTCAGGAACTGGCCCAAGAGCTCAATCAGGGGCGCAACGATCAGCAATTCGGGAAAATTGTCCTGATGGCCCCTCCTGCCTTTCTTGGCCTGATCAACGACAAGCTCGACTCACAAACGGCCAAAATGGTGTCAGCCAAGCTGGACAAGGACTATACGCAGGTCGGCGAAAAGGAAATCCTCGGGGCACTCGGCTGGTAACCTGATTCTTCCAGAGTCAGGCCTGCCGGCTGGCTTATGGCAAACAAAAGGCCGCGTCTTGAAAGATGCGGCCTTTGTTTTTCAGGCTTCGTGCTGATGCAAGCCTGTAAGCTCGTAGACGGTGTCGTCGAAATACTCGTCGTTCTCGTCCAGTTGCCGTAACTGGAACGCCAGTTTTTCCAGGGAAATACTCCCCGAAGTAAAACGATCTTTTGTGCGCTTCATGCTCTTCATGCGCGCAAGAAGCTGACCACGACGAGCCTCGATTTCCCTTTTCTCGCGCCGGTGCGCGCCGAGTGAAAGGTTGAGCCAGAGAATCAGCGGCACGACAAGCACCCACATTTCCATGAAAATCAGGCAAAGCGTCAGAATGGTCAGCAGCAAATACCAGACCTGGTCGGCCTGATCGAACTCCGGCAGCAACACGGAAAGCGATGGCCAGCGGTTCTTGAGCAGACGGGCTACGCGGGCATCGTCAATGACGTCGAGTCTCTTGTGCGCAAGCGCCATCTCCAGAGCCAAAGTGACATAGGCATTGGTAATCACCCGGTTATGCAGCCACTCCGTCTCCTTGTAGGCCCGCATGCGCGCCATCAGTTCCAGTCTGAACTCCGCGCTGGTCAAGGGCGGGATATCATCGTTGCAGGGATCGGTCAGAGCATGTTGCACCAGCAGCGGATACCCTGCCACGTCGATCAACTGCCGGCGGCGTTCCGACAAAATGCCGGCCAGTTGTGGCATATCGGGAAAATCGAGATTGCCATACTGGCGCAGCAATTTTTCCAGCCCGTCGGTGCCGGGATTCTTTCCGGGATGTTCGCGTAGCGCTTGGCGCAGACGCACGATCTCGGCACGGATACGCTCGCCCAACGGAGCAACCTCCGGCACCCACGACAACTGCAGCAAAGACTCGGCCCGGTAGAAACTCTCGTCGAAATGACGATAAAACCCGGCATGGTACATGCCCACCGATTCTTCATCGCGGGTCTTGTCGCCGGTGACAAGCGGAGGAGTCGGAGGGTGGCGCTTGAGGTTGACGCACACCATGTTGATGGCCGACTCGACATCCGGTGCAACACCGGCTCTGGCAAAAACAGGCGCGAGCTCATGCCTGCGGCCGCGCCAATCCTCCAAAGCCTTCCAGATACTCCAGTCTGCCATGATCTCTATTTTTCTCCCTGCGCGGGATGTTACTTGATAGTGCAGGCTTCAAGGAAGTCCAGACGCGGATTGCGCGGATAAAGCTTCTCTGGATCGCCATATCCCAGGTTGACGAGGAAATTGGCCCGCCAGCGGCTGCCGGCAAAAAATGCCTGGTTGACCGCCTCGGCATCGAACCCGGACATCGGTCCGCAATCCAGCCCCAACGCCCTGGCAGCCAGAATCAAATAAGCCCCCTGCAGGCTGCCGTTGCGCATGGCTGTTTCCTGGATCAGCGCATCGTTGCCGACATACCAGCTGCGGGCATCGACCTGCGGATACAGCCTGGGCAGGTTTTCATGAAAATCCAGATCGTAGGCCACGATCACCGTCACCGGTGCCGCCATGGTTTTTTCCACGTTGCCCGGCGCCAGACACGGCTTGAGCAGTGCCTTGGCCTGCGGCGACTTGACGAAAACGAAACGCGCCGGACAACAGTTGGCGGAGGTCGGCCCCCACTTGAACAGGTCGTACAAGCGCAACAGTAGCTCGTCTTCGACAGGTTTATCCTGCCAGCCATTGTGCGTGCGGGCCTCTGAAAAAAGCTGGCCGAGAACGTTCTGATCCAGATCCTTGCTCATCGCTTTTTCTCCTTTTTTCCGAGGCGTGCTTCGATGGCATCGCACAGCGTCTCAAGTATGCGGATGCGCGCATGATTCTTGTTGTTGGCCCCGATCAGATGCCAGGGAGCTCGCAACGTGCTGGTACGGTCGACCATATCGCTGGCGGCGGTAATGTAATCGTCCCATTTGTCACGGTTGCGCCAGTCTTCTTCGGTAATTTTGAAACGCTTCCACTCGGTCTGCTCGCGGGACTGGAAACGGGCCAGCTGCTCATCCTTGCTGATCGCCAGCCAGAATTTGACCACGATGGTGTTGGCATCATCGAGCTGCGCTTCGAAGTCGTTGATCTCGCCGTAAGCGCGCATCCAGTCGGCACGAGGAGCAAATCCCTCGATGCGTTCGACCAATACCCGTCCGTACCACGAACGGTCGAATACCGTGATCCGCCCCTTGGCGGGCAAATGCCGCCAAAAGCGCCACAGGTAAGGCTGGGCGCGCTCTTCCTCGGTCGGCGCGGCAATCGGCACGACACGATACTGGCGCGCATCGAGCGCGGCCGTGATCCGGCGAATCGCCCCGCCCTTCCCCGCCGCATCCATGCCCTCGAACACGACCACCACGGCCATGTCCTGGAACCTGGGATGACGCGTAAGCAGGTTGAGCCGTCCCTGCATGGCTTCGAGTTGCGCCTTGTAGTCATTGCGCTCCAGGTTCTGGTCAAGCGGCAAGGTATCTAGCAGACGCAAACCGTCCACCGGCGGCAACAAGGGCGCCGTTTCAACGCGCATCTGCCGTACCGACGGACGGGCCATGTGATGTTTGACGGCATCGAGAATCTGCTCGCCCACACTCAGGGCACGGAACTGGGCATCCTCACCCTCGACCACCCGCCACGGCGCATCAGCCTGGTTGGTGCGCATCAGCATGGAACGGCTAGCGTCGATGATCTGTTCGTAATGGCGGGAAAACCAGCGGTCCTCGTCGCTGACGCGCCAGGCGGTCAACTCGTCGGCGGACAGTTTTTTGAGGCGCTTCTTGAGTACATCGCCGGAGAGATGCAGCCAGAACTTGAGCAGCAGCCCGCCTTCGTCGGCGAGCATTTTCTCGAAACGGGCGATGCGCTCGATTTCGCGCTCGAACTCCAGGGTGCGTTTACCGCTGAGATATTCCCACATCGGCCCGGCATACCAGCCACCGAACAGGATGGCGATCTTGCCCTTGGGTGGCAAGGTGCGCCAGTATCGCCACATTGGCGGACGACTGCGCTCTTCGTCATTGGGCGGCCCGAAGGCATGGGAGGCGATGTGGCGCGGGTCCATCCATTCCATCAGCAGATTGGCCATTTCGCCCTTGCCTGCCGTCGGCACCCCACCCAGCAGGATCACGACCGGGAAGTCAGCACGGTCCAGAAGCTGGTACTGGGTTTCAAGCAACTCCTGCCGCAGAATCGGCTCCTTCTGGCGGTAGGTTTCCTTGTCAACCTTGTGCCCCAATTCTGCGGAATCGAACATGCAGCCCTCGCTTATTCAGAATAACGATCGCGCAAAACGCCGTATTTCGTCCCAGTCCGTGAACTCCACGTCACGGGCCGGATCGGTCGGCCCGCCCGTAATCCACATGATGAAACGGATCACGAGCCGGTCATACCAAGTGTAGCGGGTGTAAAGCAGTGCACCGGGAAAAACAGCCAATTTTTGCGGCCGCCAGGCGGTCATTTTCAGGAAACGGCGCATGTAAGCCGAACCCTCTGGCGTGTTTTTGCCCGGCTTGCGCGCGGTGAGATTCACGCAAAAAAAGGCGTTGGGGCGCGATTCCAGTTCGGAGCGATGAGCTTCGATGAAGGCATACAGATTGGCTGGCAGATGGCCGTAATGGATTGAGGCACCCATGACAACGCAGCGGCTTTGCAGAAGGGCCTGCGCCGCCTGCGGATCGTCGAGCGACAGCGATACAGCGGTTCGGCCATGCCCCTTCACCTCTTCCGCCATGCATTCGCAGATGCGGTACGTTTGCCCTTCGCGGGTGGAATACAGGAACAGGACATCAGTCATTCTATTTTCCTTCACAGAACCTGTTCACAGAAAAAAGAAAGGAAGCCGAAGCTTCCCTTTCTTTTTTGGAGGCTGCGTTCATCAAACCGAGAACGAAGATCCGCAGCCACAGGTGGAAACGGCATTCGGATTCTTGATCGTGAACTGGGAGCCTTCCAGGCTTTCGACGTAATCGATTTCGGCGCCGACCAGATACTGGTAGCTCATCGGGTCAACCAGCAACGTCACGCCGTTTTTCACGACAGTGGCGTCGTCGTCATTGGCCACTTCATCGAAGGTAAAACCATACTGGAAACCGGAACAGCCACCGCCGGTCACAAAAACGCGCAATTTCAGGTCAGGATTGCCTTCTTCCTGAATCAATTCACGAACCTTTTCGGCTGCCGCATCGGTAAAAATGAACGGGCTCGGCATGTCGGTCGCAGTGCTCATGGCTTGCTCCAAAATAGTTGACTAACAAAGTAGGATTATCGTCTTGCATCCTGGTCCGGTCAATCCTCGGACGTCTTGACGTCACCCAGGAAAATCAGGCGTCCATCGACGATGGCACCAGGGTGCATTTCCAGCGTCTTGTAGGAAAGATCTCCCTTGATCCGCGCCTTGGGCTGCAGTTCGACATACTGGCTGACCTCAATCGGTCCGACAATCTCGCCATTGAGGATCAGATGGGTGCAAGCCACCTTTCCTTCAATGCGTGCTTTTTCACTTACCACCAGCGTACCGGCCTTCTCGTCCGACGAGGAAACATTGCCCGTCACATGGCCGTCGATGCGCAAACCTCCCGCAAAAAGCAGATCTCCGCTCACGCTGGAGCCAGCGCCGATCAAACTGTCGATACGGTCACTCTGGTGGTGCTTGTTCTTTTTGAACATCTAGACTCCCCCGACTTTCTTTTGACATTGCGCCACAACCTGCTTGCCATCATGGGACAGAATGCGCGCATCCAGAAGTTGCGGCTGCGCATCCGAGGGCAATTCGATCACCCCTTCCAGCCGCTCGTAATGCTTGACATGAACCGGCTGCGGTTTGTCCTCGCCTTGTACGTAACGCCCGCGTTGCCCGCGTTTCAGGTAATCGACACCGACAACCAGCCTGCCGTTAAATTCGGCCGCGCTGTTGAAGCCCTGCGCCAACAGTCCGCGATACCGGAATCTGCGCCCATCTCCCAACGATTGCAACTCACAGGCGACAAACCTCAAAGCACGCGCGCGATCATTGACGGTCAGGAGTGACTCAAGAAAAGTCAACGTTTCAAGCCGGGACGAAGCAGCCGCCTGCGACTGGGCCAATTCCCTAGTCAGCGTTTCGCGCGTGGCAATTTCCACAGCAGCACGCTGCTCGGCAAGACGACGGGCTGCATCAGCTGCTGCCACCTGTTTTTCCAGTTCTGCCACGCGCTCGGTCTGGGCATCGAAACCGCTCGAATGCGCTGCTTTTGATTCAATCCAACCCAGCCAGCCACCCGCAGCAAGCAGTCCACCAATGAACATCAACGCAATACCCGCCCGCGCGATCCGCATTCGCCGGCTGGGTGCTGGACGCAACGCCATGGGAGCAGAGGCCAAATGGGCGCGCTGCTGGCGATAGAAACGCTTGATCGGCATAAGAGCATGGAATAACCGGAATCTCCGGATACTACAGGATGATTCCAGCCATCGCAAAAAGGGCCGGACAATCTTTCGCCCCCCAAGCTGCAGACAAAACGGCATGCCCGTTACCTATGTCTCCGAGCACCTGTAACCCATGTCTACAGTCCATACACCCTCCTTGAGCAGGGGCTCCGTTTTGCGGAAGGGATTTACCCAAAATATGAGGGCCGAAAATTCTTTCGGCCCTCATTTTCCCCTTGGCGAAAGGGGTCTCAATGGCACACTATTCGATCGTCAGCTTGTGCTTTGGCTCCGGCTGCATCTTTTTGGGTAACACCAACTCCAGCACGCCATTTTCGAATTTGGCTGTCGCCGCCGTGTCATCGACTTCGCCCCCCAGAGTAAAGCTGCGCGAGACACGCCCAACATAACGCTCGGAGCGAATCAGTTTTTCCCCTTCTTTTTCTTCATGCACAAGCCGGCTTTCTGCCGAGATGCTCACCACATTGCCTTCCACATGGACATCGATGTCTTCTTTCTTTACGCCGGGAAGATCGGCATGCACCGTGTAGGCCTTGTCGTCTTCGCGCACATCCAGATTGATGCGCGACATACCTTCGTAATCAAGCGGTTTGACAAAAAAACCTCGCAGCAGACCATCCATGCTGCGGAACGGATCGTCGAGCAACGTATCCAGATTGCGACGTATCAGACCACCACTCATCACACACCTCCTTTGCTTCGAACGGGATGTTCCCATTCAAACTTAGAACAGCGCAAAGCAGTTTCAATGATAAAAATCAAGCCTGCTGCAACGCACAAACCCAAGCTGATTGAGCAAGGCAAGCAGGTTCCAGATCCTGCCACTACGGGCTACAATCCGTCGCTTCATATCTAGCTGAGTACATCATGCTCTGGTTTCGCAACATTCAAGCCTACCGCCTGGCCGAGAATCACGGCATCACCCCAGCCGATATCGCAGAAAAACTGGAAAAGAAGCCTTTCGTGCCTTGCGGCAACCACGATCTGTTTTCACAAGGCTGGATTGCACCGGCAACGCATGCACCTGATCTCTTCACGGCCGCCTGCCAGGGCGCGGTACTGATATCCCTGAAAACCGAAGAAAAGCTATTGCCGGCCAGCGTAATCCGCCAGCAAGCCGAAGCGCGCATCCTGCAGATCGAAGCAGCGGAAAACCGCAAGGTGGGCCGCCGCGAGGCACGGGAAATTCGCGAACGGATCGCCGAGGAACTCACGCCGCGCGCCTTCGTGCGTGCCCGTCACCAGCGCGCCCTGCTGGATCTGGAGCAGAACTGGGTGTGGGTTGAAAGCGGATCGGCCACCAAGGCCGAAAACCTGCTGTCCCTCTTGCGGGACACCTTGGGCAGCCTGCCGACTCGCCTGCTGGACACCCAGACATCGCCACAGGCAGCCATGACGCTCTGGCTGCAGGAAGGAGCACCCTCGCCTTTTTCCCTGGATGCGGATTGCGAATTGCGTTTCCCCGGCGAAGGAGGCGCCGTTGCCCGCCTGACGCGCCAACCCCTGGAAGAAGAAGAGATCAAGCAGCATTTGCTGGCCGGCAAACTGGCCACACGCCTGGGACTGGTATGGGAAGACCGGATTGCTTTCCAGCTCAATGAAAATATGGCGCTCAAGCGCATGAGCATGCTGGATGTTCTAGAGGAGCAACTCGAAGACGCCAGCGCGGAAGACCAGGCTGCATTGTTCGATGCCTCGCTGGCATTGATGGTGGGGGAGCTGCGGGCATTTTTTCCGGCATTGGTCGAAGCTTTGGGAGGAGAACCCCTGCAGCCGGCTTAGGTTTAGGCTTTATCCCGCGAAGGAGCCGCACGATCCGTGCCGTGCACTCCTTCCGGATCAGGCGTCTTTCTTCAGTACGTTGACCAGAACCCATGTCCAGTCAATGCCTTTTTCCAGCACGCTCCCCAAGCTGACAGTAAACGCTTTTTCGCGCGCACGCACCCGGTAGATCCTGCCATGGCTATAGTCGGCCGAGTGCATGATCAAGGTATTGACGCTCCCGTCTCCGATCTTGTGCGGGAGGTAGATGCCGGTCCGGACATTGAGCGCATCGTAATGCCCATGAAATCCAACTTCGGCCACCGAGATGCTTTCGATGCGATCAAGATCATCGGAATGCATGCTGACCGTCACCGGTGTATTCGTCAGAATCTGGATACCCGCATAAATTTCATCATCGCTCATGCGGTTGAGACGGCGTAGCACGCCAACATGCCAGTTTTTCCCCTCGTCTTCCCGCACTCCAAGCAACACACCGGGACGCACCCATTCGTTTTCGCTGTAGACCAGAATGGCGCCCAGCCCGCTCACGCTTTCGTTGTCAATCGCCCAGGTTTGCCAGTTGTGTTGTTTCACTTGAACCGTATAGGGATTCATCGACAACTTTTGCTGGGTTCGGTTGGAAACGAAACCATAAAGGCGCATGTCCATGACTTCGTCGTAATCGACCCTGTCCTTGACATCGACACTGCCTTTTTCCCTGTAATGCCGCTCGTTATCCTCTTTGACATGGACACACAGCCTATCCAATCCATGAATGACACAGGCAGCCTTGCTGACTTTCCTGCGCTCCGGGCGCTGAACCAGGCAATTGCGCATGCTCATGGTCCAGAAAACTTCCAGATGCTTGAGCAGCTCGATGGTGCCCGCAGTATTGCACCCCTCACCCAAACCGAGACTCTTGGGTGTGGCTCCGGCTTCAAGCCTGGACAAAATCTCCTGCACCTTGGAAACCAATTCCGAGATTCCCCAGCACCGGTAGGTTTCCCCCTCTTCTGCGGGAATGACTTTTTGCGGACCGGAAGCATCCTGCAGGCACACGCAGTAATGATGGACATCCTTCTGGCTTTTTCGGGAAAGCTGCAACAGTTTCGACCAAGAATCCAGCCAGCGGTCTACCCAGTTTATCTGGGAAACAGACAGGTTGTTGCTCGCAACCGTCGCCAGCATCAGCATTTGCAAATACTCGTCGGCACAGGAAGACAGCTCGGTGGAAAGACTGGGATAGAGCGGGAACGGATTGCAATCGACGCCATCGATTTCGGCAAGGCGATATATCTGGTTGGCCTCTGTCCACAATTTGGCCGGGGCCTTTTCAAAGCGGAAGTAATTCCACTTGGCCTTGATAGCCAGATAACGGAGGTTGCGGGCAATGGCCAGAGGCATGTCGGCACCGAACACCGCACGGCTTTTCTCATCCCCCCCTTGCTGGATAAAAGCCTGGTAGGCTTCGCTCATCGCTCTGGCAAACCCGCAAATCTCCTTCCAGAGCTTTTGTTCGGTCTCCTTGGGCATGCGGGGGTTGGAAATGTACTGGAAGCAGACCGATTCGAAAGCCGGCTGCACGGCATTGTCGATCCACAGCAACGACTGCAACACCTCGCTCGTCACCGACATCCTGCCAGTTGACAGCATACTGGCAATTGCATCGCTGACTTTCTGCAATTGAGTAGCCGCATCAGCTTCATTGAGCGGCTTCCACCAAGCCTGCGCAACACGGACATTCACAAAAGGCGTCTTGTGATGCGAAAACAACGAAGCGAGTCGATTAAGCATGAAATTATCCTGTAATTTTCATGTAGTCGCCGATTCTAGCAGCCAAACGACCGCTTCGTCTGCATCTTCAAACACCTGCAATTCAGCCTCGGTCATCAACCGGCTCAACCAAGCCGACCACGTCACCCACTGATCCGTCGTCACCACGGCAATCTTGCCTATTTCCTGGCGGTGCCCTTTGGAAAACCTGATTTCTTCCATTGCCATGTCCAGGGTATAACCTGCCATATCCTGCAAATCCACAAGCAGATTGACCGGCCCCTCGACTTTGGCCGCCGACACCACGTAATTCTCGAATTCGCGAAAATCCTGCAGCGTGAATTCGTTGAATACCACAGCCCGGTAATACCCGTCCTCATGCGCGATAGTAATCATGGCTGGCTCCTTTTCTGCACACTGTGCTTTCAGCATAGAACATGCATGCCAGTAGTCAGCATCGTTAAACGCTCAAAAACGCAAGTTGCGCGCCTCCAGCATCAATACGCGCATTTCCTTGATCGCCCGCTCCAGGCCAACAAAGACCGCATGCCCCACGATGGCGTGGCCGATGTTGAGCTCCTTGATATGGGGAATGGCGGCAATCGGCTGCACGTTATGGTAATTGAGCCCGTGGCCGGCATTTACGATCAAACCCAGCGAGGCAGCATATTCCGCAGCTTTGCGTACCCGTTTCAGCTCTACAGCCCGCTCAGCGGACGTTTCGGCATCGGCATAACGTCCGGTGTGGATTTCGATGACAGGAGCTCCGAGTTCATGCGCCAGCTTGATCTGCTCAAGGTCCGCATCGATAAAGATCGAAACGCGGACACCGGCCACCAGAAGCTTTTGCGTGTATTCGGCCACCGTATCATAAAACCGGCGCACATCCAGCCCGCCCTCGGTCGTCACTTCCTCGCGCCGCTCCGGAACGATGCAGACATCGTGCGGCTTGACCTCCAAGGCATGGGCCAGCATTTCCGGCGTCAGCGCCATTTCCAGGTTCATGCGGGTCTGCACCACCGCACGAATCAGGCGCACATCCTCATCCCGGATATGGCGGCGGTCTTCGCGCAGATGCAGGGTAATCAGGTCAGCACCGGCTTGCTCCGCGAGCTGCGCAGCCAGAATCGGGCTGGGATAGGGGGTGCCGCGCGCATTGCGCAGGGTAGCCACATGGTCGATATTCACGCCAAGCTGGATCATGGTCTTCTCTGTTTTTTGGGGATTGGTAGGTATTTTGCCGCGAAGCAACAAAAGCGGGAAGCTACAACTTTTGCAGATCGATCAACAACTGGCGGGTATGAAGCGGCGCATCGCCCAAAATGGCGGCAAAGGCCTGGCGCATCAGCAATTTGCCCTGCTGCAATGTCTTTTCTGAAGAGAAATCGGCGGAGGCAAACGCCAGCAAGGCGCTGCCGTCATAACGCGGTAGATCGTTGCGTGCTGCGACAATCCCGGTTCCGGGCAGGAAACCGTACTGCCGCCCGGATTCGACCGCCACGCCGTCGCTGGTAGCCTGCCAGTTCATGCCGTAACCGGATTCCTGCAAAAGCTGGCGCTCAAAGCCGCGCAGGACGGGTTCAACAGCTCCGTTCTGCTGTAAACAGGCCAAGTTGCGAATCGCTTCGAAATACGCGGAAAACAAAACCGGATGCGGATCGTCGCGCGGCAGCAAGCGCAGCAGCAACTCGTTCAGATAGAAGCCGCACAGAAGCGGCAAACCAACCAGTTGCGGAACGCCCCCCTGCCATTCGGCCGAATGCAGGGTTTTGACTTCGCCGGCACCGAACCACGACAACACCACCGGCTGGAACCCCAGCAACACGGCCCGCAGCTGCGAGCCGGGACGCTGGGCTCCGCGTGCGACCAGCATTACCCGGCCGTGATCGCGGCTGAATACGTCGAGCAGGCGGCTGGTTTCCCGATAGGGATACTGATGCAGAATGAAGGCCGGTTGTGCGTCCGTGCGCGACTGTTTCGACCTGGCCACATCGCCTCCGCGGCGTTATTCGTAACCGTACTGGCGCACCAGACGGGTATCGTCAGCCCAGCCGCTCTTGACCTTGACCCAGATCTCCAGGTGCACCTTGGCATCGAAGAGCTTTTCCATGTCAATACGAGCGTCGGTCCCGATGCGCTTGAGCTTTTCGCCGTTCTTGCCGATCAGGATCGCCTTCTGGCTGTCGCGGTCAACCAGCACTGCGGCGTAAATGCGGCGCAGCTCGCGGCCATCCTTCATCATCTCTTCGTCGAATTTTTCGATTTCCACAGCCATCGCATAAGGAAGCTCGTCACCCAGCATACGGAAAATCTTTTCGCGGATGATTTCCGCAGCCAGGAAGCGCTCGTTGCGGTCGGTGATCTGGTCTTCGTCGAACAGCGGCACGGATTCCGGCAACAGGGGCTCGACCGCCTGCATCAGCACATCGAGCTTGAGCTTGCGCTGCGCCGAGATTGGCACGATGGCGTGGAAATCGAAACGCTTCGACATCGCATCGACAAACGGCAACATCGTCGACTTGTCAGCGAGTTCATCCATCTTGTTGACGACCAGGATCACCGGACGATTTTTCGGCAACAATTTGATCACTTCTTCGTCGGCAGGGCCAAAACGCCCCGCCTCGACCACATAGAGCACCACATCGACATCAGCCAGGGTCGTGGTTACGCTGCGATTCATTGCCTGATTCAGCGCATTGCGATGCTTGGTCTGAAAACCCGGCGTATCGACGAAGACGAACTGGGCACTGTCCGTGGTCATCACGCCGGTAATCCGGTGGCGCGTGGTCTGCGCCTTGCGCGAGGTGATGCTGATCTTCTGGCCGATCAGGTGATTCATCAACGTCGATTTGCCGACGTTCGGTCGCCCCACAATCGCCACAAAACCACAACGGAACTCCTCGGCGCCCACTTCTTCCAGTTCGTTCATTTCTTTTTTCCTTTGCCCGGATAACGCTCGGCCAGTAGCAAGAGCGCCTCGGCTGCTGCGAGTTGTTCAGCCGCGCGCCGACTGGAGCCCTCTGCGCGGGTAATGATGGCGCCATCAGCTACGGCGCAACTGACTTCAAAAATCTGGTCGGGCGAATCGCCCTCCTGGCGCAAAACGGTATAGGCCGGCAGGGTGAACTTGCGCGCTTGCAGCCACTCCTGGAGCGCGGTCTTGGCATCCTTGGTTCCTGCCGAAGGGTCGATCGAAGCCAGTCGCTCGGCAAACAGCTTCTCCACGACTTTTTCCACGGCGACGAAACCGCCATCGAGCCAGATGGTGCCCAGTACGGCCTCCAGCGCATCGGCCAGGATCGAAGCACGCTTGTGTCCGCCGCTCTTGAGTTCACCCTCGCCCAGCCACAAATATTCGCCGAGGTTGAGCTGGTTGGCAATCAGCGCCAAGCCTTCCTGGCAGACCAGCGCCGCCCGCATTCTTGAAAGCTCGCCCTCGGAATGCTGCGGAAAATTCAGGAACAAGGCGCGCGCAATCAGGGCGTTGAGAATACCGTCGCCAACAAACTCGATGCGCTCGTTGTGGGTAGAGGAAAAACTGCGATGGGTCAGCGCCTGCTTCAGGCGCACCTTGTCTACAAATGAATAACCGAGCGCCCTTTCCAGGCGCTCGGCGGGAAGGATCACTGCCAATTCTTAGTTTCCTACGCTTTTACCGGATGATTCGTCGATGCGAAAATCGAACAACAGGCTGATATTGGCCACCAGCGGAACAACCTTTTCATATTCGACGACAATGCGCGTCACGCCGCCAGCCTGAATGACCTTGAGGTCTTGCGGTTTGACATCATCGATATAGCCGATCTGGGCATTTTTGGAAAACGACTCGCGAATCGCTGCCGGAGTCTGCCCGGCGCTTTCCTTGGCCAACCGCGCAATCGTCGACTTGGCGCTGAAATACTGATTGTAGACCGGCACCACCTTGAAAAAGGTCACCGCCGCCGCCGCCACGAAAATGGCCACGATGATGAATCCGAAAAAAGACAGGCCCTGCTGCTTTTTCATGAGAAGCTCCTTTAGCGAATCGTGGTTCCGATGCGGCCAGGCTGCTTGATATTCAGCCAGACGAAAAACGCTTTGCCAACCACGTATTTGTCCGGGACAAATCCCCAGTAGCGCCCGTCGGCACTGTGGTCACGGTTGTCACCCAGCATGAAGTAGTGCCCTTCCGGTACTTTGCAGGTGAACCCGTCTTCATCATAGCGGCAATTCTCGCGATAAGGAAAATCCGCGACCTTGGAAAGGTCGAAAGCAGGCTGCCTCGGCACTTCCAGCGTCTGGTAAGTATGCGAGCCCAGCGTTTCGGTAAACTGGCGGTTGATAACCGGCTGGACACTCTGTTCGAAATACATGTGCTCACCGGCCGCGTCGGTTTTGACCCGCTGGCCATTCACGGTCAGGCGCTTGTTGCGGTAGGTCACGGTATCCCCCGACACGCCGATCACGCGCTTGATATAGTTGATCGACGGGTTTTCCGGATAGTTGAACACCATCACATCGCCATGCTGCGGCTTACCCACCGGAATCAGTACATTGTTGACGATCGGGATGCGGATACCGTAACTGAACTTGTTCACCAGAATGTAATCACCGACCACCAGACCAGGGCGCATCGAGGGCGACGGAAGCTTGTAAAAACCCAAAGCGGCCTGCAACACAACAACCACAAACAGCAAAGCCGATATAGTTACAGTGCCTCCACGAACAGGCCACAATTTTAACATACTAACGTATCACTGTTCCTATGCGTCCCGGCTGCCCAATATTCATCCAGACAAAAAACGCCTTCCCTACCACATACTTATCCGGAACAAAACCCCAATAACGCCCGTCGGAACTATGATCCCGGTTATCACCCATCATGAAGTAATGCCCTTCCGGTACTTTGCAGGTAAAGCCGTCTTCATCATATCGGCAATTTTCGCGATAAGGAAAATCCTTAACCAACGAGAGATTTACTGGCAAATATTTTGGTGACTCAAGTGTCTGGTAGTTCCGGCCACCAAGAAACTCCGAGTTCAGTTTGTTTGCAACTTGCTCTTGATAACTACAGAGCAGGCCAAAAAAACTACACGATTTTTGAGTAGGGAATTTATCGCCATATGGAGGTTGTTCTACTGCTTTAACATTTTCCCAATAATTATGTCCGCCGGCCGCTTCCGTCTTGACCGCCTGACCATTCACCGTCAGCCGCTTGTTGCGGTAAGTCACGGTATCGCCCGGCAAACCGATCACGCGCTTGATGTAATTGATCGACGGGTTTTCCGGATAGTTGAACACCATCACATCGCCATGCTGCGGCTTGCCGACCGGAATCAGCACGTTGTTGATGACCGGAGTACGGATGCCGTAACTGAACTTGTTCACCAGAATGAAGTCGCCCACCACCAGACCGGGGCGCATCGACGATGACGGGATCTGGAACGGCTCGACCAGGAATGAGCGCAGTACGAACACGATCAGGATGATCGGGAAGAAACCGCGCCCGTACTCCACCCAATCCGGAGCAGGCGCTTCATC
Organism: Formivibrio citricus; assembly: GCF_900115065.1. Taxonomy (GTDB): domain Bacteria; phylum Pseudomonadota; class Gammaproteobacteria; order Burkholderiales; family Chitinibacteraceae; genus Formivibrio; species Formivibrio citricus. Next base: position 127,423 of record NZ_FOVE01000003.1, read on the forward strand.
CCGCTTCCTTGCCAGCACAAAACGCTCCCAGCCACAGATTGCGCCGGAGACCAGCACGAAGACCAGCATCGCTGCGGCAATCGAGAAAAACTGTACCAGCAGGGTGAACGCACCGATCACCACCGCCAGATAGCCGTACTGCACCAGTTGCGGGGGTTCGTTGTTCTTGCGTTCCTGCTTCGATCCCATCTTGACCAGCACAGGCCCCAGAATCAATGCCGCAACACCCAGCAAAAACCAGTTGTTCATGCGTATTCCTTATTTGTCGGAAACCTGCAGGATTGCAAGGAAGGCTTCTTGCGGAATTTCCACGTTGCCCACCTGCTTCATGCGCTTTTTGCCCGCCTTCTGCTTTTCCAGCAGCTTGCGCTTGCGACTGATGTCTCCGCCGTAACACTTGGCCAGCACGTCCTTGCGCATCGCCTTGACGTTCTCGCGTGCAACAATCGTGCTGCCGATGGCTGCCTGCACCGCCACATCGTACATTTGGCGAGGGATCAACTCCCGCATTTTGGAGACCAATTCGCGACCACGATAACGCGCTGACTGCTGGTGAATAATCAGCGACAGCGCATCGACTTTATCGCCGTTGACCAGCACATCGAGCTTGACGAGATCGGCGGCACGGAATTCCTTGAACTCATAGTCAAGCGAAGCATAGCCGCGGCTTACCGACTTGAGCTTGTCAAAGAAATCCATCACCACTTCGGCCATCGGCAGATCGTAGGTCAGCATCACCTGCCGGCCCATGTACTGCATGTTGACCTGATTGCCGCGCTTCTGATTACACAGCGTGATCACCGCGCCGACATAATCCTGCGGCACCAAAATCGTTGCGGTAATGATGGGTTCGCGGATTTCCTGATAACGCGAAGCATCCGGCAGTTTCGATGGGTTTTCGATGTGCTGGATGGTGCCGTCCCGCATCACCAGCTCATACACCACAGTCGGCGCCGTGGTGATGAGGTCCATGTCGAATTCGCGTTCCAGCCGCTCCTGCACGATCTCCAGATGCAACAACCCCAGGAAACCGCAACGGAAACCGAAGCCCAAGGCCTGGGAGACTTCCGGCTCGTAGTGGAGGCTGGCATCGTTGAGTTTGAGCTTTTCCAGGCTATCGCGCAGATTTTCGTAGTCGTGACTTTCCACCGGATACAAGCCGGCAAACACCTGCGATTGCACATTCTTGAAGCCTGGCAAAGGTTCATCCGCCGGCTTTTGTGCCAGCGTAATCGTGTCACCCACCTTGGCGCTTGCCAATTCCTTGATACCTGCGGTCACGAACCCCACTTCACCGGCGCACAGCACGTCGCGCGGCACCGATTTCGGGGTGAACACGCCCACCTGTTCGCACAAATGCTGGGCCTTGGTCGACATGAACAGCAGCTTGTCCTTGGGTCTGATCTCGCCATCGACCACCCGCACCAGCATGATCACGCCAACATAGTTATCGAACCAGGAGTCGATAATCAGCGCCTTCAACGGCGCATCGAGCTTGCCCTTGGGCGCGGGCACCTTGGCAACGATCATTTCCAGAATATCTTCCACCCCGATACCGCTTTTGGCCGAGCAGTGGATGGCATCCGTGGCCTCGATGCCGATGATGTCCTCGATCTCCTGTGCCACGCGGTCCGGATCGGCCGCAGGCAAATCAATCTTGTTCAGCACCGGGAAAACTTCCACGCCCTGTTCCAGCGCGGTGTAGCAGTTGGCCACCGTCTGGGCCTCCACGCCCTGCGAGGCATCGACGACCAGAAGTGCCCCCTCGCATGCGGAGAGCGAGCGCGATACCTCGTAGCTGAAATCGACGTGTCCCGGCGTATCGATCAGGTTGAGGTTGTACACCTGACCGTCGCGCGCCTTGTACTGCAGCGCAGCGGTTTGCGCCTTGATCGTGATGCCGCGCTCTTTCTCGATATCCATCGAATCAAGCACTTGCGCACTCATCTCGCGCATATCGAGACCGCCGCAGTATTGGATGAAGCGATCCGCCAGCGTGGATTTGCCGTGGTCGATGTGGGCGATGATGGAGAAATTACGGATATGGTCCATTGTTACCGTCTTGAAACAACATTAAAAAGGGGCACGCCATGCGTGCCCCGTAGAGCGATTGGCCTGAATTCTAACGGAAATCAGCCGGATAAGCATCCGGCAGCGGGCCTAACTCCAATTGCCCCTCATTGTGCAGGCGCCGTGAGAATCAGGAAAAGGGGCTGACCACTACGAATCACCCTCAGTGGTATGCTTTCTCCTGTTTTGAGAGAAGCCAGGGCTTGTCGGAACTGGGAAAAGCTTGTCACTTCCCTGCTATGAATTCCTGCAATCACGTCTCCGTGCTGCAAACCGGCCTGCGCCGAAGCTCCCGTAGCCTCCTGCACCAGCAATCCGAAGCTAACCCCCAATTCCTTCTTCTGATGCTCGTTCAACTCGCTTACAACAAGCCCGAAACGACCGTTTTCTTCTTGTTGTTTATCCTTGAGTGCACGCCTGGCACTCTTTTTGTCCATTTTTTCCAGCTCACCAAGCGTCAGCGACAGTGTGATGGTTTCTTTATCTCGCCAGATTTCGACCTTGGCTCTGCTTCCTGGTTTGGCGGCCGCAACCATACGCGGCAAATCGGCAGAAACCGTCACAGTCTGGTCGTTAAACTTGAGAATGATATCGCCAGCCTTGATCCCGCCTTTGTCCGCCGGGCCACTCTTTTCCACCGAAGATACCAGTGCGCCGAAAGCTTTGACCAAACCAAACCCCTTGGCCAACGCCTCGCTTACATCCTGAATCGTAACGCCCATGCGCGCCCTTTGCACTCGCCCGGTTGACTTGAGCTCCTGCGCCACCTGGAGAGCCACATCGATCGGAATAGCGAAGGAAAGGCCCATATAGCCGCCAGATCGGCTATATATCTGGGAATTGACGCCCACGACTTCACCGTTCATGTTAAAGAGCGGCCCCCCCGAGTTCCCTGGATTGATCGCCGCATCGGTCTGAATGAACGGTACATAATTTTCATCCGGCAAATTGCGCCCTTTGGCTGAAACGATTCCGGCTGTCACCGAATGCTCCAGGCCGAACGGCGCTCCGATAGCCACAACCCACTCACCCACTTTGAGTTTGCCGACATCCCCCACATTGACCTTGGGCAGTCCCTTTGCATCAATTTTAAGCAGGGCAACATCGGTGCGCGGGTCGGAACCCACCACTTGGGCCTTGAAAGTACGCTTGTCGGCCAGCTTGACGGTGATTTCGGTGGCATTGGCCACCACATGGGCATTGGTCAGAACGAAACCGTCGCGTTCCACAATAAAACCCGACCCCAGGGAGTGGGTTTGGTGCTCCCGAGGTTGCCCACGCTTTGCTCCCGGCGGGAAAGCAAAACCGAAACGGCGGAAAAGCTCCGTTATTTCATCGTCGAACTCCGCGACGGAGCCCGTTTCACGAACAATCGAGGTCGTGGAAATGTTCACTACTGCCTTGCCTTCTCTCTCCACCAGACGGGTAAAATCCGGCAAAGTCTGCGGCGCTGCATGCGCCACCGATACCAAGCCAAATATCATCAATTTGGTCAAGAGCCACTTCTTCATGGTCATCATCCTCACTGAGACTGGTTTTTACAGGTAGAACTTGTTGGCTGCCCCGGCCCCCGCTTTTCCACGATCACCGGTTCAACCATTTTCGAGCGCCGAATCCAGAGCACCATGAACGCCGCCAATGCCCCCACTACCGCTCCGAGCAGAGCAATCCGGTTGGCCATTCTGGTCGGTGCGAACAAATGCCCCAACGTCGCCCCGGCCATCAGCAAGGCCAAGGGCAATCCGTAGCCCCACAACGCGCTTTTCAGCAGCATGCCGTCATCGACGGAAACCAGCACAAGGTCGCCCGGTTGCGCATCGATAGGATTGCGCACCCGGAACTCCTGCGCCCCGCCGAAGAGTCGCGTTAGCGCCACCGTTTTACAACCGGATTCGGGATCGCAATTTCCGCATGAGCCGTGGGGCTTGACCCGCACCCAGGCATACTCGTCTTCAACACTGATGACTTCCACTTCACTTTCAATCATTTCAAAAATCCAGGTTATTGTTTGAAGGTTCTGACGAACAATTCCAGCGTTTCATGCGGCACCTCGCCTACGGCCGTGACGTGCACGCTCCCCCACTGGCGGGAATGAACATTGAGCGCACCCTGCCGACCCGAACCGTCAGGCAGGTTGGGGCGGCCTTCCTCGGCAAAAACCGATACGGACACCACACCGTCGGAATACACCTGATGCAAAACCGGGCGGGTGCGTTTCACCATGGGGCGCAACACCTGTCTGACCAGCTTGAAACCATGTGGCACCGCCTTGCTGTCCTGACGCCCCCAAGCTGGCAACGAATCAATGCCCCCCAGGCGGCTTGCATTGAGAGGCTTCACAGGATTGACCGGTTTCAGTTGTCCGCGGTCGATCTGCCCACCCAGTTGCAGCTGGGAAAAGGCAAACAGGTCATAGAGTTCACGCCGGTAGCCGGTCGTCGAGGCCTTGAGCAGAAGCCCCGACCCGGTATGCATCCACAATCGATGAGGGAAGCGCAGGGTATCGCGCGGAAGCAGGTCATAAACCTCGACCTCGTGCCCGGCTACGCGCTCGCGTCCGGCCTGATGAAGGGTATAGTTTTCCAGCACAAAGGTCGGATCATCCGGCAACAAGGCAGGAAAAAGACGCCCGTCCGGCTGCGTTTCGAACGCGCCACCACCCTGAACGAACAGGCTCACCTTGTCGCCCTGGCGCACCATTTCACGCACCGGACCATCCAGGGAATCGCGCCGTTCGTTGACCAGCCCATTTTCGACGACATGGCAAACACGGATCGTTTCCAGCGAGTCGCCGTACTGCTGGACATACACGCCATGAAAAGACACCTGTTTCGGGGCCTGCGCCATGCGCTGCAGCAGCCTGACGGCTTGCTGGTCAGGCAGGCGCCCCGCAGCCATGGCCGTACCGGCCAGCCATACCAGCATCAAAGCAAAAAAACCGCGAGATCTCATCGCTGCCCTGCCACCTGGAATTGCGCCTTCTGCACGCCGCGCTCGACGAAGGGGTTGCCTTCGCTTTGCCGGTGTGCGGCCAGATAGTCATGCAAGACGGCCTCGGTTTCTGCGGCCATCTGGTTGGCCGTGACTGGCTCGATCGACCCGCCGTAATACTGCCACACGGCAATACCGACAAATGCGACGGAAGCCGCCACCGTCACGGGCACGGCCAAACGGCGCAGTACTCGGATACGCCGGGGCGCAATGACAACCGGCTCGGCTTCGAGACGTCGGGAAAAACGCTCGACAAAACCAGCCTGCGCCACGCCCTCGCCCTTCAATATGTCCCTGCCAGCCTGCCACGACGCCCACTCCTGCAACAGCGTCCTGTCCTGCCGCAACGAAACCAGTACTTCCTCGACCTCGCGAGGATCAAGTTCGCCATCCATCAACGCAGAGAGTTTTTCTTTCATGTCTTTTCCGTTCACCAGCGTTTGTCTGTGCCCACATGGTCCAGAAGCGGCCTCAATCTTGCGGCAATCGCTTCACGAGCCCGAAAAATCCGCGAACGCACCGTTCCGATCGGACAATTCATGATCGCGGCAATATCCTCATAACTCAGCCCCTCCAGCTCCCGCAGGGTAATGGCCACCCGCAACTCATCCGGCAGGGATTCGACCACTTCGTTAACCGTAGTGACAATCTGGCGGTTGGAGAGTTCCGTTTCGGGTGTATGGTAGTCGGGCATCTGCTCCGAAATATCCACCGATTCTTCATCCCCTTGCTGCTCTGCGGCTAGCTGCGGGCGCCGTCCACGGGTTGCCAGATAATTCTTGGCCGTATTGATGGCGATGCGGTACAGCCATGTATAAAAGGCACTTTCTCCACGGAAAGCGGGCAGCGCCCGATAGGCACGGATAAAGGTCTCCTGCGCCACATCGTCAATCTCGGAAGCATCGCGCACCAGCCGGGACAGCAGCCTTTCAACCCGCCGCTGATACTTGACGACCAGAAGCTCGAACGCGCGCTTGTCTCCGGACTGCGCCCGCAGGACAAGTTCCTGATCGATATCGCGTTGCGTACGCGTTTCCAAACAGCGTCTCCAATAAAAAATTACCCGGTTAAAAATTTGGGCTGGGGTGGTTTTTGCAAGCAGGGCGAATTGTAACAGGGAGGCACCCCATTCAAGAGAAACCAGAACAATTGCAGCAAAGGCATGGTCGACTGATGAAATAGGCTCTAAACTGCGGCGATTGTCAGCCAAATCCCAGCGATATATCCATGCAGGCATTCGACGTTCTCATCATCGGCAGCGGCCTTGGCGGAATGACCATGGCCCTGCATCTCGCAGAAACCCGGCGAGTGGCTCTCGTCACCAAGCGCGCACTGGTCGAGGGCAGCAGCCCCTTGGCCCAAGGCGGCATCGCAGCGGCACTGAGCGAATCGGACGCTATCGAATCGCACATCCGGGATACCGCGATTGCCGGCGCCGGTCTGTGCGACATGGAGGCCACCCGTTTCATCGTCGAGCATTCGCGCGCCGCGATCGACTGGCTGATCGACATGGGTGTCCCGTTCACGCGCACCACCGACAATGAGGCCAGCTACCACGGCTTCCACCTGACCCGCGAAGGGGGGCACAGCCAGCGCCGCATCATCCACGCTGCCGATGCCACGGGCAGCGCCGTGATCGAAACGCTGGCCGCCAAGATCGCAGCGCACCCCAACATCACCGTACTGGAAGACCACGTCGCGCTGGATCTCATCACCGACCACAAGCTCGGCCGCGAGGGCTCGAACTGCTGGGGTGCCTACGTTTACGACAAGCAGGCCGACCGCGTGCACACGATCCTGGCTCCGTTCACCGTACTGGCCACGGGCGGCGCGGGCAAGGTCTACCTCTACACAACCAACCCGGACGTTTCCACCGGCGACGGCATCGCCATGGGCTGGCGTGCCGGTTGCCGGGTTAGCAACATGGAGTTCATCCAGTTCCATCCAACCTGCCTTTACCACCCGCACGCCAAATCCTTCCTGATCTCGGAAGCGGTGCGCGGCGAAGGCGGCATCCTGAAACTGCCCGACGGCACGCGCTTCATGCCGGAACACGACGAACGCGCCGAGCTCGCGCCGCGCGACATCGTGGCCCGCGCCATCGACTTCGAGATGAAGAAAGGCGGTTTCGACTGCGTCTACCTGGACATCTCGCACAAGTCTCCGGATTTCGTGAAAGAACATTTCCCCAACATTTATCAGCGCTGCCTGGAACTGGGCATCGACATCACCCGCGAACCGATTCCGGTCGTCCCGGCCGCCCACTACACCTGCGGCGGGCTCGTCACCGATCAGGCCGGACAAACCGATGTCGGCAACCTCTACGCGGTGGGCGAAGTCGCCTGCACCGGCCTGCACGGCGCCAACCGCATGGCGTCCAACTCCTTGCTGGAATGCCTGGTTCTCGGAAAATCCGCAGCGGAGCACATTCTTGCCGACACCGTACAAACCTTGCCGCAGGTACCGGAATGGGACGAAAGCCAGGTCACCGACCCGGACGAGGAAGTGGTGATCTCGCACAACTGGGACGAACTGCGCCGCTTCATGTGGGATTACGTCGGCATCGTGCGCACCAACAAGCGCCTGGAGCGTGCACTGCATCGCATCCACCTGCTGCAGGCCGAAGTGCATGAGTATTACAGCAACTTCCGCGTTTCCAACGATTTGATCGAGTTGCGCAACCTGGTTCTGACCGCGGAACTGATCGTGCACTCGGCCATGCTGCGCCACGAAAGCCGCGGCCTGCATTTCAGCCGCGACTATCCCGGACTTGCCGCCACGCCGGTCAACACGATCCTGACACCTTCTGCATGAGCCTGCTCGCTGCTTCGCGCCGCCCGTGGGCGCTGGCAACCCTGCTGCTGTTGCTGGCGTCGTGCGGCATTGCATCGCTCTTCAGCGGCGCAATCGACATTCCGCCCCGCGTATTGCTGATGTACAACCTCGGCCCGGAAGACGCACTCTGGCGGCAAATCCTGCTGGACCTGCGCCTGCCGCGCATCCTGCTGGCGGCATTGGGCGGCGGCGCGCTGGCGCTCGCCGGGGCCGCCATGCAGGCGCTGTTCCGCAATCCGCTGGCCGAGCCGGGGCTGACAGGCGTGGTGAGCGGCGCAGCACTGGGCGCAACCCTGGCATTTGCCAGCGGACTGGCGCTCTGGCTGGTCTGGCCAGCCGCCTTCGCCGGTGCGCTCGCCATCGCCTCGCTGGCATGGACGCTGGGGCGGCGCCACGCGGGCAGCGCCGGCCTGCTGCTCGCCGGCATCGCCCTCAACGCTTTGTGCGCCAGCCTGATCGGATTGGTATTCGCCTTCGCCAGCGACCCGCTACTGCGCGACCTGACCTTCTGGAGCATGGGCAGCCTTGCCGCCGCGGAATGGACCACGCTGACGTGGTTCGCGCCGCTGGTTCTCGTAGCTGCGGCATTGATCGGGCGCGAATGGCGCGGGCTCAATGCGCTCTTGCTGGGCGAGCGCGAAGCGCTGCATCTCGGTTTCCGGGTCTCGGCACTCAAGCGGCGACTGTTTGTTCTCACAGCACTGCTGGTCGCCCCGCTGACCGCGCTTTGCGGCGCAATCGGCTTCGTCGGCCTGATCGCACCCCACCTCGCGCGCATGCTGATCGGCGCGCATCACCGCTGGCTGCTGCCTACGGCTTTCTGCTGCGGCGCGCTGTTGCTGGTTCTGGCTGACTGGCTGGCCCGCACCGCACTACCGCCCGCAGAACTGCCGGTCGGTCTCGTGACCAGCCTTCTGGGCGGCCCGTTTTTTCTCTGGCTGCTCGCGAGGGAAGGGAAATCCTGATGTTCAAATTGCAGGACGTACACCTGCGCCGCGGCGCGCAACAAGCCCTGGCCGGGATCGATTTCGAACTGAAGGCTGGCGACATGGTCGGCATCCTCGGCAGCAACGGCGCGGGCAAATCGACCCTGCTATCCATGCTGGCCGGCGAATTGCACCCAGACCAGGGTTCAGCCACGCTCGAAGGCAAACCTCTGGCCAGCTTCGGCCTGAGCGAGCTTGCCCGCCGCCGGGCCATGCTGCCACAAACTCAGGCCGCGCCTTTCGAGCTGACTGTGGAAGAAGTCGTCGGCATGGGTGCCTACCCGTGGCCGGAACGTACCCCGGACGAAGTCGCCGAACTGACGAACCAGGCCCTCGCCGATGCCGATGCAACCTGTCTGCGCGGACGCCTTTGTTCGACCCTGTCCGGAGGAGAAATGCAGCGCGTCCAATTCGCCCGCGTCCTGCTCCAGATCCGCGCCGGCACGGACGATGCAACGCGCTTCCTGCTGCTCGACGAACCCACGGCGCACCTCGACCCGAAGCACCAGCACCAATTGCTCGAATCCGCCCGGCGGCTTGCCTGCGAAGAACGGATCGGCGTCGCGGCGGTGCTGCACGACATCAACCTCGCCGCCCGCTGGTGCAACCGGCTGGCACTGCTCAAACAAGGGCGCCTGGTCGCCGAAGGGCCAACCGCCGAGGCACTGACCCGCGACCATCTGGAAACCACTTTCGGTTGCCCTGCCCTGTTGGTTCCGCATCCGCAGAATTTTGGACAACCGTTCGTCTTGCTGGGCTAACACAAAATCAAATTGACTTGTCACTCGTTGGAATACTGCCTATAAATGAATTACTGCAACCACAGAGGAGTTCTTGATGGGGTGTTTTGCAGTGACGAAGTCCATTGCGGTGAATTGACCGCCTGAACGAGCAATCTCTTGCGAGAAAATAGCACTCTGCACCGGGCCGGTTTCCCGAGCGAAACGGCAGCACACCAGCCGGGCAGAAAAGAAAACGGGGCGCGATTGCGCCCCGTCCGTTTTTGCCTTGCGTAATTCAACGCAAACCCAGCACATCCTGCATGTCGAACAAGCCGTTCTTTTTGTCCTTGAGGAAAGCCGCCGCACGCATGCTGCCACGGGCGTAGATGTTGCGGTTGCTGGCCTTGTGCGTCACCTCGACGCGCTCGCCCATGCCGGCAAACACCACGGTGTGGTCGCCGATCACGTCGCCGCCGCGCAAGGTGGCAAAACCGATGGTGGACGGATCGCGCTCACCGGTCACGCCCTCCCGGCCATACACGGCGCATTCCTTGAGGTCGCGCCCCATGGCGTCGGCCACCACCTCACCCATGCGGATCGCGGTGCCGGACGGCGCATCGACCTTCATGCGATGGTGCATCTCGACGATTTCGACGTCATAACCGGTAGGCAATGCCTTGGCAGCGATCTCCAGCAACTTGAAAACCAGATTCACACCCACGCTCATGTTCTGGGCATAGACGATGGCGATGTCCTGGCTGGCTTGGCGGATGACCTCCTTGCCTTCTGTCTCGAAACCGGTCGTGCCGATGATCATGTTGACACCGTATTCGCGGCATTTCTCGATGTGCGCCAGCGTGCCTTCCGGACGCGTGAAGTCGATCAGGACATCCGCGCCATCCAGCACCGCGAGGTCGGAAGTGATGGACACGCCAGATTCGCGGCCCAGAAAGGCTGCGGCATCCTGCCCCAGCGCGGTGCTTCCCGGACGATCCAGCGCAGCAAAAAGGCTACAGTCTTCGGTATTCAGAGCTGCTTCGATCAGCATGCGGCCCATGCGACCTGAGCTGCCGGCAATGGCAAGCTTGATTATCATGTTTGTTTCCATTATTTGGTTGCAGAGGCTGGCTTCGAGGCAATCGCAGGTATGGAGGCAACTGCGGGCTTGGAGGCAACCGCTGGCTGGCTGGCATTCTTGACATACTCGGGCGCAGGCAGGGTTTCGCCTTCGAAGCGGCTCAGGCGATCGTTCTCGAAGTAGACGGTAAAGGTCTTCTTCTGCTGCAGCTTGCCGTTACGCGCATCGGTATAGATGTAATCCCAGCGGTCGGCATGGAACGGATCGGTCAAAAGTGGGGTACCGATGACGAAACGTACCTGCGCACGCGTCATGCCAATCTTGAGCTTGGCGACCTGATCGGCCGTCACGGCATTCCCTTGGGGGATGTCGAGCTTGTAGGGGGCCACGACGTTGGGGAACGTGCAACCGGCCAGAAGCGTCACTGCCAGCAATTTGAAAATCAGTCTTTTTTTCATTGGAAACCGTTTATAATCCGATGGCCGCGGATGCGCGGCGTACGCAAACGCTATATCATAACCCGATTGCTGCTTTTGTCGCAGCGCCTTTCGATAGACCGTAGACCATGAGCAAAGCTGCCGAACTGAAAGAGATGGGCCTCAAGGCCACCGGCCCGAGGTTGCGCATCCTCAATCTGTTTGAAACCTGCAAGGATCGCCACCTGACCGCGGAAGACGTTTACCGGCTTCTGCTGGCCGAGCAAATCGACATCGGCCTGGCCACGGTTTACCGGGTACTGACCCAGTTCGAACAAGCCGGACTGCTCTCGCGCCATCATTTTGAATCCGGCAAAGCCGTATTCGAGCTCAACCAGGGCGGCCATCACGATCACTTCGTTTGCGTGAAGTGCGGCAAGGTCGAGGAATTCTACGATCCGGAACTCGAAAAACAGCAGGAAGCCATCGCCGCCCGCAATGGTTTCGAGATCCAGGAACACGAACTCTATCTCTACGGCATCTGCAAATCCTGCAAGTCGTGACACTCCGTAGCTTCCGTTTCAACCAGTCAGGCCGGCTCGTCCGGCCTGAATTGTCATGATTCCCTGGCTAGACTCGTTTTCCCTTGATTTTCCTTCGCCGGAACAGGCACTGCATGAGCCCAACGGCCTGTTGGCCGCGGGCGGCGGTCTCGAACCGGAACGCATCCTCGCCGCCTACAGCCAGGGCATCTTTCCCTGGTACATGCCGGACGATCCGATCCTGTGGTGGTCACCCAACCCGCGCATGGTGCTGTTTCCCGACGAATTGCACATTCCCCGCTCGCTGGCCAAAACGCTGCGCAACTGCAGTTACGAAATCCGCTTCGATACGGCCTTTCCGCAGGTGATGACCTGCTGCGCCGCTCCGCGCAAAGGAGCCTCCGGAACATGGATCAGCCAGGCAATGCAGGATGCCTATTGCGACCTGCACCGCATGGGCTACGCCCACTCCGTGGAAACCTGGATCGATGGCGAACTGGCTGGCGGTCTGTATGGCGTTGCGCTCGGCGACGTGTTCTACGGCGAATCCATGTTCGCCCTCAAGCCGGATGCATCGAAAATCGCCTTTGCACGCCTGGTTCCGTGGCTGGCAGGGCACGGCTTCCGCCTGATCGATTGCCAGATGCGGACCGACCATCTCACCCGCTTCGGCGGACGGGAAATCCCGCGCCGCGAATTCTGCACCCTGCTGACGGAATTTGTTGCAGTGCCGCGCACGCCCCGCCTGTGGCACCATGACATCATTCATGGCGGAAGCGGAACACGAACCTAAAAACCTCAGTTGACCGCTTGTTTTTCTTCGGAACCACAGATGAATACCTGGTTTGACCGGTTTTTTACTCCTCACCTTCCAGGAGAGCACGCTACGCACCCGCAAGCGACACTGGCGGGACGTATGGCGTTGTTGCTCCTCGTGGCAGGGAATACCATGCGTCCTCGTCGCGCCTAGCCCTCCGCCCCGCCAGTACCACTTTCGGGCGCGTCCAACTGAGGTTTTTAGGATGAACGATTTTCTATGCGATCAGCCCATACTGATCCGGTTCTACCCCACGGCAACGTACGAATGCAGCTACCTGCCCGGCAGGGATGCGCGCTCGCTGGTCGCCTCGCCCGCTGAAATCATCGACGGCCACGCTTACGGACAACTGATCCAGCACGGCTTCCGGCGCAGCGGGCTTTACGTTTACCGCCCGGCCTGCCACCCCTGCCACGAGTGCGTTCCGGTTCGGCTTGACGTGCAGCAATTCCAGCCTCACCGCAACCAGCGCCGGGCCGTCAAGCGCCATGCCAACCTGACCTCGCATTTGCAGGGGCTGGAATTCGTCGACGAACACTTCGAGCTTTACCGGCGCTACCAGGCTGCCCGTCATGCTGGCGGCGGCATGGATCAGGACGATCGGGAGCAATACGAAAACTTCATCCTCTGCAGCAATGTCACCAGCTTTCTGGTCGAATTCCGCGAGGATGGCAAGCTGAGAATGGTCAGCCTGATCGATCAGATCGAAGACGGGCTGTCATCGGTCTATACGTTCTTCGATCCGGACGTTCCTGCCGCCAGCTACGGCGTCTACAACGTCATATGGCAGGCCGGGCTGGCCCGGCAATTGGGCCTGCCCTGGCTCTATCTTGGCTACTGGATCAGGAATTCCCGGAAAATGGCATACAAGACAACCTACCAACCCTTGCAGGCCTGGCGCGAAGACAACTGGCACCCTTTAACGCCAGATAACTGAAAAACAAAGAGGGCACGCCAATTGGCCTACCCTCTTTTGATGAACATCAACCTCGCTGATTACTTCTTGCAGTTACCCAGGCGCTTCGCCGAGTATTCGGTGGTCATGCGCATGGGCTGGCCATTCTGCACCATGTCCATCTGGCTGGTGCCGCGATAGCTGGTTCTGGAGTAAATGACCTCACCGGTCATGGTCATCTTGTTCTTGCCCGAGCAGACCATCTTGTAGTTGAGCTTGTTGCCGGTCATCCTGCGTTCGACCATATCGCACTTCTGGTCGGACTGCTGATTCTGCGGCACGGTCTTGTCGCCCTTGGCGATGTCTTCCTTGGTAAAGCAGTGCTGCATGGTATGCGCCGGCATCTGCATGGGCATGCCCGGCATGTTTACCTTGCTGGTAATTTCCCACAAGCCTTCGGTCATGTCCGGCTTGTCGGCAGCTAGAGCAATGGCAGGAACGGCAATCAGTGCAGCAACCAGATACGCTTTCATATTTTCATTCTCCATTTGAGCAAGGCACACACTCGGGATTCTGGCAGATTACCGCTATCCGCGAATCTCAATTTTTCAGTGTGGCGACAACCGGCGCATGGTCGGATGGCCGTTCGTGTTTGCGCGTCTGTCGGTCGATTTCACAGCCGGTACAGCTTTGGGCCAGTTCTGGAGACAGCAGGATATGGTCGATGCGCAGACCTGCATTTTTCTGGAAGCTGAAACCGCGATAATCCCACCAGCTGAAGGTTTTTTGCGGTTGCTCGAACAGGCGAAAAGCATCCTGCAACCCGAGTCCGGTCAATGCACGAAATGCCGCGCGTTCTTCGGGCGATACCAGCACCATGCCCTCCCACTTGACTGGATCGTGGACATCACGGTCTTCCGGAGCGATGTTGTAATCGCCCAGCAGCGCCAGCTTGGGGTAACGAACCAGCTCGGCTTTAAGCCATGCGGTCAATGCCGCCAGCCATTCAAGCTTGTAGGCATACTTGTCAGAATCCAGCGACTGCCCGTTGGGGATGTAGGCACAAACCAGCCGCACACCTCCCAGCGTCGCGGCAATCAAACGTTTCTGCTCGTCCACGAACCCCGGAATGTTGACGACCACCTCGCCCAGCGTTTCGCGCGCGATGATCGCGACGCCGTTGTAGGTCTTTTGTCCGACATAGGCCACGCTGAAGCCAGCCTGCTCGAATTCGGCACGGGGGAAATTCCGGTCTTCGAGTTTGGTTTCCTGCAGGCAGAGCGCAGAGACCTCCGGATTGGCCGCCAACCAATCCAGAACCTGTGGCAAACGGACCTTCAGGCTGTTGACGTTCCACGTAGCGATTTTCATGCATTCTCCCAATAAGCGCGCAGCATGGCGATGCCGTGTGCGCCGCATTGCTGCGCGTGCGCCAGATCGTCCAGCCTCATGCCGCCGATGGCGTAAACCGGCATCGGCCAGCCTTGAGCGACCAGCTCCGCAAATTTTTTCCAGCCCAGCGGCGGGGTACCCGGATGGCTGCGAGTCGGCGCCACATGCCCGAGCACGGCATAATCCAGCCCCAGTCGCGCAATATGTTCCAGCTCTTGGGCATGATGGGCCGATGCCCCGACCCAGTCGAGTCCGCGCGGACGCTCATCGAGCGAGGCCAGCATTCGCGTCGGCAAATGAACCCCATCAGCACCCAGTTCACGAGCCAGATCGATGTCGCCGTGCAGGAGAATAGAGCCGCCATGATCCCTGACCAGCGCAAGGACTGCACTGGCAAGCCTCCGGTATTCCGCCCGATCCAGTTGCGGCTCGCGCAGCACCAGACGCAGCGGCGCGCTCTCCAGCCGCGATTGCAGACAACGCAGGAATTCCGCCTCACCCAGCTCGCCCACATTGGAGAAAGCCAGAACCGGAACCTGCGCCAACCCGCGCAAAATGGGGCCATTCGCCGGAAGGATGGGAGACTCATTCAGCTTTCCCGTCCGCTGCCAAGCGAAAGTTTGCCCTTCATGCGGATGGAGTTCGCCTTCCCAGCCGGTTACGCGGAAAAAATGCAGGCGCACAGTGGCATGCGGGTAGGTAAAGGTCTGAACTATCCAAGGGGTCGCCGCCGTTACATGGATCCCCATTTCCTCATGTAACTCGCGCTCCAAGGCGTCGAACGCGCTTTCGCCCTGCTCCAGCTTGCCTCCCGGAAACTCCCAGTATCCGGCATAGACCTTGTCGGCGGGCCGGCTCGCCAGCAGAAAGCTGCCGTCTTTCTGCAACAGCACACCTGCTGCGACATCGACGATTTTTTTCATTGCACGTACCTACCCCGGATATTCATGAAATATCCGGGCTGAAAAACAACATGCGGCCCGCAGGCCGCATGTTTGGGAAATATTGGCTAGCAACGCCCGATTCAGCAAGCACAGCCAACCAAAGAACGGGCTTTATTCAACCTTGGCCTTGGAGCGCAGATCAGCCAGCATTTTCTGCAAAGCCTGGTTCTGCAACTCTTGCTGGATCTCGCCCTTCACTTCCTCGAAGGTCGGTCCCTTGGCTTGGCGAACATCTTCTACCTTGATGATGTGATAGCCGAACTGGGTCTTGACCGGTGCGCTGCTGACCTTGCCCTTGGGCAGGCTCTGCAACGCATCGCCGAATTCCTTCACGAAAGCGGCCGGATTGGCCCAACCCAGATCGCCACCGTTTTCACCACTGGCCTTGTCAACCGACTTGGCCTTGGCCAGAGCATCGAATTTCTTGCCTTTCTTCAGCTCGGCCAGAATGGCCTTGGCTTCGGCTTCGCTGGCAACCAGAATGTGGCGGGCATGGTATTCCTTGCCGGAGAACTGCGGCTTGACCTGTTCTTCATAGAACTTCTTGAGGTCCGCTTCCGGAATCGGATTGTTCTTCACATAGTCGTTGATGTAGGCGCCGAACAGAATTTGCGCCTTGGCCATTTCAAGCTGATTGGTCACTTCCGGCGTCTTGTCCAGGCCTTTCTTGACGGCTTCCTGAACCACGATTTCATTACGAACCAGGTCTTCGCGCACGCGAGCGCGCAGCTCCGGGGTATCTTTGGTCTGGCCGCGAGCAACAACCTGTTTCACCAGAAAATCAACCTTGCTTTCGGGAATGGCGACACCGTTCACCGTTGTAGCCTTGCCGGCCTCAGCAAAGACGAATGCGGACAACAGGGCAGCGGAGAGGGCAAGCGCGATGCGTTTTTTTTGCATGAGAAGTTCCTTTAGGTTACTGCTGCTTGGTCAAATACATCCAGAACCAGATATGCAGGGTTACTGCGAAATAAGTTACGGGAATCTGGCCACAGGCCGATCAGCGCTCATGATAGCAGACTCTTCCTTTTAAGAACCGTCAGGATCAAGGCGTCTTGTCCTGCTCCATGAAGCGGGAGATATAGAAGCTCTGTGCTACGACGAAAACCAGCGTAAGCGCCAGCGTGCCAAACACCTTGAACTTGACCCAAACGTCCTCGCCCAGCATGCCGGCAGTCACGAAATAGACAACAACCAGATTGAGGCACCCCATGACGGCAAAAAACGCGGTCCATGCATGCAGGAGCCTCTTCCAGACCGGCGCCGGCAAAGCAATCTGCTCCTTCATCAATTTTTCGATCAGGTTGATTTTCCTGAACTGCCAGGAGCCGGCAAGCACCAATGAAAACAACCAATAAAGGGCCGTCGGCTTCCAGAAGATGAAGGTCTTGTTGTGAAACAGCAATGTCGCCCCGCCAAAAACCACGATCAAGGCAAAGCTGATCCACAACATGGTATCGATCTTGCGATGCCGCACATAGCTGTAAACAAGCTGAACGACCGTCGCGACTATGGCTGTGGCTGTTGCAACAAAAATGTCACGGGTAATTGAATAAGCACCAAAGAAAAGCAGGACAGGGAAAAGATCGAACAGGAATTTCATGACGGACCAGCTGAAGGGCAATGACAGCGATTATGCAGCGGCAGCAGGCGAAAAAAAAGTCGCGCCAAGGCGCGACCTGAAATTTACCACTGGAGATACACGAAGCATCAGCTTGCGAGGTGAATAGTACCAAAGCGAGAAATGCACGCATTGATCTCGATTAAATATTAATGAAATTAAATCAGGGAGAGGTGGCGAGCCCGACCCCCGGCACTGGCATCAAAGACTGTGGCTGCTTCCTTCCGGACCTGACCAGGTTCATCCTCTAGCCATGCGGGGAGGCCCGCCATGGAGCGCATTCGTTTTGGGGACGAAATGCACAATGAGGGCACTAGTCTACACGGAAGCAAGTACGCGTGTCGACAGTGACAAGCTCTCGCCGGCCCGTTGCATTCGACCGCCAGGCCAAAACCTCCGGACTGAGCCGATCCGACTCTACCCCTGACGCGGCAACGCTTGCTGATATATAATTACGAGTTACGCCCAATTCAACCCGACAGCAGTTACATGGAAGCAGAACAACTCAACCAGATCGAGAACGCGCTCTCAGACCTTGCCAACCGCACCGAAGAGCTGCGCCGTTATCTTGACTACCCCGGCAAACGCGATCGCCTGGAAGAAGTCGTACGCCTGTCCGAATCGCCGGAAATCTGGAACGACCCGAAAAAAGCCCAGGAAATCGGCCGCGAACGCAAATCGTTGGAAGACGTCGTACTGGTGCTCGACCGGGTCGGCACCGAAATCGCCGACGCACTCGAACTGTTCGCCATGGCCAAGGAAGAGGCGGATGTCGACACGCTGACCGCCATCAACGAGGATGTGACTCGCGTGGAAGGCGAAATCAGCGCGCTGGAATTCCGCCGCATGTTCAACAATCCGATGGATTCGAACAACTGCTTCATTGATATCCAGTCCGGCGCAGGCGGCACCGAAGCCCAGGACTGGGCCGGCATGCTGCTGCGCATGTATGTGCGCTATGCCGAACGCAAGGGTTTCAATGTCGAAGTGCTGGAAGAATCCGAAGGCGAAGTTGCCGGCATCACCAGCGCCTCGATCAAGCTGTCCGGCGAATATGCCTACGGGCTCTTGCGCACCGAGACCGGCGTACACCGCCTGGTGCGCGTTTCACCATTCGATTCCAACGCGCGCCGCCACACCTCGTTCTGTTCAGTGTTTGTCTATCCGGAAGTCGACGACAGCATCGAAATCGAGATCAACCCGGCCGATCTGCGCATCGACACCTACCGGGCTTCCGGCGCTGGTGGCCAGCACATCAACAAGACCGACTCCGCGGTGCGTATTACGCACAATCCGTCCGGGATTGTCGTGCAATGCCAGAACGACCGCTCACAGCACAAGAACCGCGATGAAGCGATGAAGATGCTGCGCGCCAAGCTCTACGAAGCCGAACTGCGCAAACGCATGGAGGCGCAGCAAGCGCTTGAGGCTGGCAAATCCGACATTGGTTGGGGCCACCAGATTCGCTCCTACGTGTTCGACCAGAGCCGCATCAAGGATCTGCGCACCAATTACGAAGTCGGCAACCTCAAGGGTGTCATGGATGGCGACCTCGACGGCTTTATCGAAGCCAGCCTGAAACAGGGCGTTTAATCCGTTTTTTCTTGCCGCTACGACTCCGATGCCTTGCAAGGTTCGTGGCAAATGAACTGTACTGAGATGTGAAAATCATGGCCAACGAAGAACAACTGCAACAAGACGAAAACCAGATCATTGCCGAGCGCCGCGCCAAGCTGAAAGCCCTGCGCGAACAGGGTGTCGCCTTCCCCAACGATTTCCGCCCGCAGAACTTGGCCGCGGATCTGCACGCCAAGCACGATGCCAGCGAGGGCGACGAACTGGTCGCCCTGAATATCGAAGTCAGCGTTGCCGGCCGCATGATGCTCAAGCGCGTCATGGGCAAAGCCAGTTTTGCTACGGTGCAGGACAGCTCCGGCCAGATCCAGTTCTATATCAGCCGCGATGCGGTTGGAGAAGAAATCTACGCCGCTTTCAAGCACTGGGACATGGGCGACATCCTCGGCGCACGCGGCACGCTGATGAAAACCAAGACCGGCGAACTCACTGTTCAGGTCTCCGAATTGCGCCTCCTGACAAAATCGCTGCGCCCGCTGCCGGACAAGCACCACGGACTGGCCGATCAGGAAGTGAAATACCGCCAGCGGTACCTGGATTTGATCACCAACCCGCAAAGCCGCGACACCTTCATCAAGCGCTCGAAGATCATCCGCAAGGTACGTGAAGTGATGATTTCCGAAGGCTATCTGGAAGTCGAAACGCCGATGATGCACCCGATTCCGGGCGGCGCCGCGGCCAAGCCTTTCGTTACACACCACAATGCACTCGACATGCAGCTCTACCTGCGCATCGCGCCGGAGCTTTACCTCAAGCGTCTGGTCATCGGCGGCCTGGAGCGCGTATTCGAAATCAACCGCAGCTTCCGTAACGAAGGGATGAGCACGCGCCACAATCCCGAGTTCACCATGATGGAGTTCTACGAGGCCTATGCCGACTACACCCGCATGATGGAACTCACGGAAACCGTGATCCGCGAATGTGCCCGCGAAGCGCTCGGCCATACCGTGATCGAATACCAGGGCAAGATGCTCGACCTGTCCAAGCCATTCGAGCGCCTGACAGTTACTCAAGCCATCCTCAAATACAACCCGCAGTACACCGAAGCGCAGATGCACGACCGAGCCTGGCTCAAGACCGAGATCGAACGCCTCGGCGGCAAGCTGGTCGTCACCGACGGCATCGCCGGCCTGCAATTCTCGCTATTCGAAGCCACAACCGAAGAAAAGCTGTGGAACCCGACCTACATCATCGACTATCCGCTGGAAATCTCGCCGCTGGCACGCGCCTCCGACAGCAACCCCGGCATCACCGAGCGCTTCGAGCTGTTCATGGTCGGCCGCGAACACGCCAACGGCTTCTCGGAGCTCAACGATCCGGAAGACCAGGCCGCGCGCTTCATGGAACAAGCCCGCGCCAAGGATGCCGGAGACGAAGAGGCCATGCACTACGATGCGGATTACGTGAAAGCGCTGGAATACGGCCTGCCCCCGACCGGCGGCTGCGGCATCGGCATTGACCGCCTGGTGATGCTGCTGACCGATTCAGCCAGCATCCGCGACGTCATCCTCTTCCCGCAGATGCGCCCGGAAGACTGATTGATTCGCAGCACCCCAAACAAAAACGCCACGGAGTTTCCGTGGCGTTTTTTTTGGTTTCCTGATCTTGTTCGATCAATGCTGATGACCGTGCTCTCCGTGCACATGACCGTGCATGATTTCCTCGTCATTCGCCGCACGAACCTCCTCCACCTTGGCAACGAAGCGAATCGCCATACCGGCGAACGGATGGTTACCGTCCACCACCACCTTGTCGCCCTCAACTTCCGTCACGCGGAAAAACAGCAAATCGCCAGTTTCCGGATCATCGGCTTCGAAAACCATGCCGACTTCCACGTCCTGCGGGAACACATCCTTGGTTTCCACACGCACCAGCTCGGATTCATAGTCGCCAAAGGCATCTTCCGGCTCCATGGTTACCTCGATGGAATCGCCAATTTTCTTGCCATGCAACGCCTCTTCGACCAAAGGCAGAATGTTGTCGTAGCCACCATGCAGATAGGAAATGGGCTCCGAGGTCTCGTCGAGAAGTTTTCCCTCGCTGTCATACATCTTGTAATGCAGGGTCACGACCGAATTCTTGGCGATTTGCATGAAAAAATTCCTGTATATAATAAGTTGCCTGGATGCAAACGCGCCGGAACGCGCCGCCCGATTCCGCATCTTAGCACGTAGCACTCACGGGAACTGAAAAGCCTACGAGATTTGCAAGCCTGAAAACGTCAGCAGGGGAGCGCTTATGTCACGAGAAACCATCCAGATCCGCTTTGACACCTACAGCGACTACAAGCTCGCCTTTGCCAGCATTCTGAAGAAAGCCAGAAAGCGCATCTGGATCTGCGAGAAAACGCTGGAAGAGAGCGGCTTGGATTCGGGCGAACTACACGAAGACCTGTGGAAGTTCTTCACGCAGCCATCGCCGGGCTCTGCCCGCATCTTGGTACAGGACGCCGGTTTTCTGGCTAATCATTGCCCCAGATTAATGCAATTGCGCGAACGTTTTGCCCATCTATTGGAAATACGCACACCACAAGAGGCGGCAGACCGTTGGCAGCAAGGCATGGTTCTGGTCGACGAGGACGATTATCTGGTGCGCAGGCACTTTGACTGGCCCAAGGGAGAATATGGCATTGACGGCAGGGAGTCCGCCATTCTGGAGCAGATGTTCACCCAACTATGGGAACATTCAGCCCCGCCAGGCGAAATACACAGGCTCAGCCTGTAGATAATTTGCAACACCGGCTATGCGATGCACCATTTTGCTCCCGAAAATGACTAAAGCCCCTACCCTAACTTGGAAATCGTGTTAGAATCCCGCCGGTCAGTTGACCCAAAAGCTGTTTAGCAATTCAGCCGTCGACGGCGGTCAACTACAAAGAATTTTGGCTGTTTGTGTTCAACTCCTTTTGCAAAAGGTACAAAGAATGAAAAAGTTTCTGATCGTTGCTGCTGTTCTGGGTCTGGGTCTGGTTGCTTGCCAAAAGCAAGAACCGAAGAAAGAAGCTCCGAAGGCTTCCGAAGTTAAGGCTTCCGCTGTCAAGGCTTCCGATGCCAAGGCTTCCGGCGCTGCTGCTTCCAAGGCTTCCGAAGCCAAGGCTTCCGGCGCTGCTTCCGCAGCCAAGGCTTCCGCTGCCAAGTAATTCGGCGCAAGCTTGCGAAAAACCGGCCCTCGGGCCGGTTTTTTGTTTTGGCATTTCAAATGTACACGCCTCCGAAGCGTCCTGCCGTGCTACGATCAGGTCTTGAACCAGACAGCCCTCTTTTTACCTGTCCATGAGCCAAGAGCACTTCAACGTCGACCCGACAGAAATCGCCAAGTTTTCCTCGCTGGCCCACAAGTGGTGGGATCCGGACAGCGAATTCAAACCCCTGCACGACATCAATCCGGTGCGAATCGACTTTATCCAGCAATACGCCGGCATTGAAAACCAACGCATCCTGGATGTCGGTTGCGGAGGCGGTATCCTCGCGGAAGGTTTGGCCGCAAAAGGAGGACATGTCACCGGCATCGACCTGGCCGAAAAACCGCTCAAGATCGCCAGACTGCATCTGCTCGAATCCGGGCAGAAAGTTGATTACCAGTTGAAAGCGGTCGAGACCCTGGCAGCAGAACAACCGGAAAGCTTCGACATCGTCAGTTGCATGGAAATGCTGGAGCACGTGCCCGAACCATCCAGCGTCATCCAGGCTTGCGCACAACTGGCCAAACCCGGCGGCTGGGTGTTTTTCTCCACGCTCAACCGGACCCCGAAATGCTATCTGCTTGCCGTACTGGGAGCCGAATACGTACTGGGCCTGCTACCGCGCGGCACGCATGATTACGCGCGCTTCATCAAACCGTCCGAACTGGCCCGCATGACCCGCTCGGCAGGACTCGACACCGTAGAAGTCGCCGGCATGCACTACAACCCTTTCAGCAGGGCTGTTACGTTGAACCAGGATAGCAGCGTCAATTACCTGGTCGCCTGCAGGAAACCCGCATGATCTCCGCTGTACTTTTTGACCTGGACGGCACGCTTGCCGACACCGCGCCCGATCTGGGCCTTGCACTCAACCGCCTGCTCGCCGAAGAAGGCCGTCCCTCCCAACCCTATGAAGCCATTCGCCCCATCGCCAGCCATGGTGCACGCGGGCTGATCGGCCTCGGATTCGGCATCGGCCCGGAACACTATGATTTCGCCCGGCTAAGAGCGCGCTTCCTTGATCTTTACGATGCCTGTTTTTGCGAAGAAACCCGCCTGTTCGACGGCGTGACCGAAATGCTCACCGCCCTGACCGACCGGGGGCTGGTTTGGGGCATCGTCACCAACAAACCGGCTCGCTTCACCGATCCGCTGATTGCCGCACTCCCACTCCCGTCCATTCCGCTTGCAGTCGTCTCCGGCGACACGGTTGGCGTGGCCAAGCCCGACCCGCGACCGATGTATCATGCAGCCGAATTGCTGGGCATCGCACCGGAAAACTGCCTGTATGTGGGAGACGCCGAACGCGACATCGAGGCCGGTCGCAAAGTGGGCATGACCACCGTACTGGCCGATTACGGCTACATCGCGGAATCCGACCATCCCCACGAATGGGGCGCGGACATCCGAATTGCCCACCCGCTGGAACTTCTCGCCCATCTGCCGACTCAAAGGGTATAATCCACATTCTTCATCAGTTTCACCCTAGGGGCCGCCATGGTTTCGACGGGGGTTGCAAAGCGGATGGGGGCATGCCGGGATCGCAGATTCCCGTAAAACGCTGTATTTATATAGTCGCAAACGACGAAACTTACGCCCTGGCTGCTTAATCGCGCCAGGCTCTGCACTACTCCTCCCATCGGGTAGGCCGGGTCAAACCGGTAGCAGAGTCATTTAGATGGGATCGTCTCTGGCCGGGTTACTTGGCTAGGGGTTAAATCCAAGGTGACTCGCCAAACTCTAGCCTGTCGGTCGGCGCGAGGGCGGTTAAATCCAAATGGCCAGACTAAGCATGTAGAACTCACTGTAGAGTGCTTCCGGACGCGGGTTCAACTCCCGCCGGCTCCACCACTATTCAAAAAACCAACCGTTCCCGGTTGGTTTTTTTTCGCCCGCCCCCAGTGTCAATCAGCAAGCAATTTTTTCCAGCCATTGACGAGGGGGCATACCCCAATCAATGGTTTTGTGCGAAGGCTTGCCTCTCTGGGGATTGAGTTCGGCCGTTTCCCCTAAACCGTTACCACCTTCCCTGCCCGCGCTTGCGCTTCGACAATCCGCATCATGTTGCCGATCTCGCCGGCCTCGACTTTATCCATCAGGCCGTAAAAATCCAGGCAGGTACGGCAAGCGATCAGCGGAACGCCTGCTGCGGCCAGCTCTTTGAGTTCCGCCAGACAGGGCGAGCCGGCAGCAACCAGCTTTACGCCGGCAGCATAGAACAGGATGGCTTGCGGGCGCTGGCCGAGTTCCAGCAGCGTGCGCAGGTAGTTGGTGGCGAGCTTGTGGCGCAGCGCCTCGTCGGCATGGCCCAAACCGTCGTGATTGAAGACGATGGCGGTGGTGGAAAAATTGGTGTTCATGCAGACTCCTTTATGGTTCAACGCGAATGACCGGCGCACCGGTTTGCATCTGCCCGATCACGCTGGCGGCGGCAAAACCTTGCGCGCGGAACAGTGCCAGCACTTCCTCCGCGCATTCCGGCGAAACGCTGGCGAGCAGGCCGCCACTGGTCTGCGCATCGGCCATGATGCGGCGCTGCCATTCTTCCACGCCGGCATCGAAGCACACCGCCTCGCCGAAGCTCGCCAGATTGCGCCCGATCGCGCCGGGGCCGATGCCTTGGCGGGCAAACCCTTCTGCTGCGGGCAGCAATGGCAGTTTCCCGGCTTCGATAGCCGCGCCGAGATTCGCACCACGGCACAGCTCCAGCAAATGACCGAGAAGGCCAAAACCGGTGACATCGGTCAGCGCATGTACGCCATCGAGCGCGGCGAGTTCCGCGCCCACGGTATTGAGTTGCGTGGTCGTGTCGATGAGCTGGCGATAGCCTTCGGCATCGAGCACACCCTTCTTCATTGCGGTGCCCAGAATGCCCACGCCCAGCGGCTTGCCGAGAATCAGCACGTCGCCGTCCCGCGCGCTGCTGTTGCGTTTTACCCGGTCCGGATGAACCAGACCGAGCGCAACCAGACCGTAGATCGGCTCCGGGGCGTCGATGGAATGGCCACCGGCGAGCGGAATGCCCGCTTTGGCACAGACACTCGCGCCGCCTTCCATGATCTTCTGGATCGCCTCCAGCGGCAACGTGCCCACCGGCATGCCGACAATTGCCAGCGCCAGGATCGGTTTGCCGCCCATGGCGTAGATGTCGGAGATTGCGTTGGTGGCGGCGATGCGGCCGAAATCGAACGGATCGTCGACGATGGGCATGAAGAAATCGGTGGTGGCGATCAGCGCCTGTTCATCGTTCAGGCGGTAGACCGCGGCATCGTCGGCGGTTTCGGTACCGACCAGCAGATCGGGAAACAGCGCCGTCTGCGGCAGGGTCTTGAGCATGTCGGCCAGCATGGCGGGTGCGATCTTGCAGCCGCAGCCGCCACCGTGGGAAAGCTGGGTCAGGCGAATGTCGTTCATTTTCAACTCCTCACCACAGAGACACAGAGCCGGGGAGAAAACCTTTCCGGCAAAAACAGACTTTCTCTGTGTGCTCTCTGCCTCTGTGGTTAAAAACGGGTTTTGATTCAATTCATTTACAATGGCGACATTATCCGTTGTTTGGCGCCCCATGAAAAACCAGCTTGCCTCCCTGGCCGAAATCGGCCGCTTCGATTGCATCATCGACGTGCGCACGCCGCTGGAGTTCGCCGAGGACCATATCCCCGGCGCGATCAATGCCCCGGTATTGAGCAACGAAGAGCGCGTGCTGGTCGGCACCATGTACAAGCAGGTGTCGCCGTTCGAAGCCACCAAGTTCGGCGCGGCGCTGGTTGCCAAGAATATCGCGCATCATCTGCAAACCACTTTTGCCGACAAACCGATCAACTGGAAACCGCTGATCTACTGCTGGCGCGGCGGCAAGCGTTCCGGTTCGATGACAGCCTGGTTCAACCTGATCGGCTGGAAGGCGCGCCAGCTTGAAGGCGGCTACAAGGCCTACCGCCATCATGTACTGGAACAACTGGAAAAACTGCCCGGCCGCTTCGATTACCGCGTACTGGCCGGGCTGACCGGCAGCGGCAAGACACGCCTGCTGCGCGCATTGGCAGACTGCAAAGCCCAAGTACTCGATCTGGAAGGCATCGCGCGGCACCGGGGCTCCCTGCTCGGTGCCTTGCCGGGCGAAACCCAGCCCAGCCAGAAAAGCTTCGACAGCCATCTGGTCTTGGCACTGGCGCAACTCGATCCAGCACGGCCAGTGTTTGTGGAAGCGGAAAGCAAAAAGATCGGCCTGGTGCAATTACCGACGGCCATGATGCAGGCCCTGTCCAGCGCCGACTGCGTTCGCGTGGAAGCCAGTCTGGACGACCGAGTAGATTTTCTCTGCGAGGATTACGCCGCGCTGTTTTCAGAACCCGAGCACTTCAAGAATCTGCTGGCCCGCCTGACCGAACTGCACGGGCGGCAAACCGTGGCCCACTGGCACGGCTTGATCGATGCAGGAAGCAAGACCGAACTATTCCGCGAACTGATCGAACAACACTACGACCCGGCCTACCAGCGCAGCAGTCACGGCCTCTACCCCAAGCTGCCGCAGGCACTGCCGTTTGCCTTCCGCCCCAATGCCGGCGATCTGGCGGCAGAAGCGAAACGGCTACTGGCGTTGCTGGCGCAACAGAACTCCCGTTCCTGAAAGGCTTAATTGTCCTGCTTGGTAAGTTCAAGCTTTTGGATATCAAAACCTTTGTTTGCCAACCGCCCCAGTAGCGCATCATATGATTTCCGATTGACCTTTGGCGTTCTGGAAAGCACCCAAAGGTATTCCCTGTTCGGCTCGCTCACCGCAGCCAACTGGTAATCATCATCCAGGTCGATAACCCAGTAATTACCCCAGACGGCAGGAATGAAAGAAAGCCATGCAGGCGCAAAACTGACCTTGAGCTTGGGGGATGTCGCAGTTCCGATTTGTCTGGCTATTCCGATTGCTTCGCTTATGCCGCCCTCTGCCAATTGGCAACGGTTGATGACCTGTACTTTTCCATCCGCCTTGAGGCGATATTCCGCCGAAGTAAAGCCCGCGCATTTCTTCTGAAACCGGTTCGGATATTTGGCGATTTCGTACCAAGTCCCCATGTAACGAGGAACATCCAGAACTGCGATGGCGGCCAAAGGCTCACTGGCAAGCGATTTTTTATCGACCTCCATGCTGTTCGCGCCCTCACAGAAAAAGAAGCAGCTCGAAAGAGCCACCATCAAGCAGGATTTCATACAAAAGCCCCTGTTGCGATGTCTTCGGGTCAATCGTCGTCCGAGGTGTCATGCACCAGCAGAATGGGAATCCGCGTGTGGTGAAGCACGCCTTCGGCCACGCTCCCCATCAGGAAATGCCGGATTCCGCCGCGCCCGTGCGTGCCCATGACGATCAGGTCCGCCTTCCAGTCGGCTGCGGCCTTGACTATCGCATCGCAGATTTTGCCGCCGAATTTTTCCACCAGCCGCGTATCCGTTTCGATGCCGGCCGCTTGCAACGGTTGGGCTCGGGCCTCAAGACTGCGGTGCAGCGCCGCCCGTCGGTCATCGTGTTCCCGCTCGGCTTCGCTCAACCGTAATTCGTGGGCGAGTTCCAGCGGGTCGTCTGCGAACTGCGAGGTGTCGACGACTTGGGCAAGACAGATTCTGGCGTGGAGTGCGGCAGCCAGACGGCTGGCCTCTTCAACGACGCAGGCGCTGGATTCATCGGCACCGACCGGGACAAAGATTCTTTGATACATGATCTGCTCCTTGGGATGAAGGGCCTCTCTGCCTTCATCATAGGAGCCGGGGAACACGGGCGCCACGCCGCCCTGTCAAACATCCAGCCACACCGGCGCAAACCCGCCGCCCGGCGTGCGGAAGTTGGTAGTCTGGCCTTGATAGAGCCGCGCCGCGAATAGCTGCGCCTTGCCGGCGTAGCTATAGACACGGATATCGACCTTGAAGCGTTGCGGCTCGCCGCCGATTGCCTGCTCGCACTCTCCGGGCGGCACCAGCCGCTGCGCCACATAGCCGCCCTGCTGGATTTCCTCCCACACCCGTTTGGTGAGCTTGTCGCCCCGGTAGGCCGCCTTGCTGCCGTAACCGGCATTGGGCTTGAAAAACCACTGCCGGCGTTCGGCCCATAATGCCTCCGCATCTTCCGGTGTCACCAGCCGGGTGGGCGGCGTACCACTGACCAGCGTCCGGATGATTTGCTGATCGGCGCCGAGCGCGGCCAGTTGCGCGGCATCGCACAGCGTCAGCAGGTTGCGCTTGTCCGCGTACAGCGCATGGGCGCGCGGGTGCGGTGTGAGCACCACGCCATCTTGCAGGTACGCCGCGCGGATGGCGGCCAGTTCAGGCGCTGCAAGGTAAAAATCAGTGAGCCGGTTGTAGACCAGATCGACAGGCTGGCCATCATGCAAGAGCTGCGCGCCATCCCAGGTCAGTTCCTCCGGCGCGGCAATCACGGCCTCGATGCCGTGGCGCAGGAAGAGTTGCCGGAACAGCTCGAATTCCGGTGCCAGAAACTGGCCGGCCGGCGCTTCGTCGACAATCGCAATGCGCCGCAACGGCAGATCACCCCGCTCCGCTTGCCACTCGGCGTGGAACATGGCGATGAAATCGCTTTCCTGCGCATCGAGATCGGTTGGTGCCAGCGCGTTCGGGCTGCACGCCCGCATGGCCTGCGCCAGCAAGAGGTTCAGCATCGCCCCGCCGGCATTGGTGTTGATCTCGATGACCTGCGGGCCCTGCTCGCCCAGATGAAAATCGAAACCGTAAAACACCCCGCGCGCGGCCGGTTGGTGACGCGCAATCGCCGGGGCACGCGCCAGCGCCTGTTCCTGCCATGCCGGCAAGGCTACGACCGCTTCCACCGCGGCAATGTAATCGCACATCCGGTCAATACCCCGCCGCGAGAGCTGCAGCGCCGAGGGGGCGAACAGGTTGGGACGGGTAATGGAAAGCGGCGCGTCCAGGCCGGCAGAAAACAGGCGGGCTTCGAGTCGGGACTGGAGGGCGGCGAAATCAGGGGTAACAAGCATGAGGGCTAACCGATGGATATTGTTTTTGTCTGGGTGCCCGGATCAGGCGGGCTTGCATGCTTCAATGGTCGCGGAAGCGACATGCGCTTCCATGCCGCGCCCCGGAAACCAGTCCTTGATGAATTCGCGGCTTTCCGGGCGAACATGGATGGCGACTTGTTCAAAACCGATGGCTGCCAGCATCTGTTCCAGCTCCGCCACGGTCACTGCGCCAGCCACGCAACCGGCAAACGCGGCGAAATCGCCAGCCAACTCGGGAGGCAGCGGCGCCAGCGCGACAATATCGGAAATCGCCAGCCGGCCACCGGGGCGCAACACGCGAAAGGCTTCGCGGAACGCAGCGGGTTTGTCCGGCGAGAGGTTGATCACGCAATTGGAAAGAATGACATCCACCGCGCCATCCGCCACCGGCAGGCTTTCGATCTCGCCCAGCCGGAATTCGACGTTGCCCAAGCCGGCCCGGCTGGCATGGCTGCGCGCCTTGTCGAGCATTTCCGGCGTCATGTCCACGCCGATCACCCGGCCGGCTTCGCCGACCTGGCGCGCGGCAAGCAACACATCCAGCCCGCCCCCGCACCCCAGATCCAGCACGATCTGGCCGGGTTTCAGGCTGGCAATGGCCAACGGATTGCCGCAGCCCAAGCCCATGTCGGCGCCCGCCGGCAAGGCATCCAGATCGCCGGCTTCATACCCCAGATGCCGCGAATCGACAGCCGCCGGGCCGGCACAGCAACTGGAAGCCGCACAGCCACACCCGCCCTGCCCGCGTGCAACCTGGGCATAGTTCCGGCGGATGGCGTTGCGAAAATCGTGCTTGTTGCGCATGGCGGCCGATCAGCGCTTGATCCAGCTTTTGACTTCCGGAACGGTCGGAATCTTGCCGGTGGAAACCACCTTGCCATCAATCGCCACGCCGGGGGTCGCCATCACGCCGGCCGCCGCCATTGCCGCGTAATCGCTGACTTTTTCCAGGGTAAAAGCCACCCCTTCGGCTTCGAGAACATCGCGCACGATTTCTGCGGTTTTGTTGCAACGGGCACAGCCCGGACCATAGACGGTGACTTTCATGGAGATACTCCTTGCAGGGTTAAAACGGGTTCTGCCAAATGGCAGCAGATTATTTCAAAAATGGCCAATTACAAAATGGGTGGCAGGTATGTGCCCGTTGCGGACGAACACCACCGAAACCAACTACGAAGAAAGCCCAATGGTAGGGTGGGTTCAAAGCGAAGCGTAACCCACCAAATCATGGTTGCCGACGGCTTAATAAAGTTTCACCGCCCCCATTTAAAACGAATTTGAATTTCAAACTTTATTCAGCGTGGGGCAATCATCGCCACACATCCGGCGCACTGCGCTACGCTTCGAGTGCACCCTACGGCCCTGTTACTCAATCATTGAATAGGAAGTTCGTTCATTTCATCGCCGAAATAAAGCTCGACTTTGTCGCCTTCTATGAAAATTGCGTCTTGGCGATTATCAAATCCCGCTTCGCTCCAGAATCCCTTGAATTGTGCTGCAGCGGTATTGAATCTGAAATTTTCATTGAGAATGTATCCGTAATTGTTCAGCCCGGTCCCATATAAGCCATCCTCACCCTTTGGATAGCTCTGAAACTTTGTTAAGTTGTAATGCGGATTTAGCAGGCTTACGAATGCCTTCTCTGCATCAGCAATTACCCTTTCTGGCTCCGCACCTTGAAAAAATCCATAATCATCATCTTCCGCTGTTATGGTCTGAATACTGAATGGCTCAATACCATAGAGGAATAAGATAATTTCGTCAGATGGATGAGCTCCGGGCTTTCGAGCACGTTCCTCCGACAACACCCTGAGTCGTCCATGATGGGCATTCTTTATGAGGCGCTGATAGCTATCCTGCTGCTTTGCAATACCAACATATAAAAGATCGTAGTCACAAACCAAATCGTGACGTGTAAAGCCTTCCAGATAGGGAGTGCAACGAGCCACATGCCAATACACAGAGTCGGGCGTAAGCCAAACTTTCACATGAGTACCTTTCTTTGTGCCCCCTAAAAGCACCGCCCCACCAGTAAGTTTAATCTCACTATTATCTTGAATTTCACTGCATTTTGAAAGGTGAATCACGCCGGAATCAACCACTTCAGAGCCAACTTGTATTTCCAAATAAATTTTCCCCTCTTTCTTATCAACCCGGTAATTTACAAAGCTGGCCTGTGCCCGTGCAGCAATCATATATAACTTGCTCTGTCGCAAATATTGTGCAACGTGTTGGTTTGCCTTGTTAACCAACAGTTCGACATTACGATTTGTAAATGGAGGAAAAATTGTTTTAAGAAAATTAATTTGTGACTTTCGCCCCATGACTGCCATCCTATATTCATTGAAATTAGGGCCGTAGGTGCGATTAGCGAAGCGTAATCGCACGCATGTTTTGATTTTACGTGCCATTTTCCACAGTCAACGCTCAAGTCAGCCCTGGTTCTGCAAAGGTTTTTTCCGGCCCATCCTATGCAACAACCCGACCAGCAGGACAATAAAACCGCCAACTCCCGCAATCAATAGCGCCAAAGAAACCTCATCCACCCATGCACCATAGGTCAAGCCGGCGAGCGTGGAAAACAGCGCCACCAGTCCGACATAGGTCCAGGCCTTCTGCTTGCCGATGATCGCCGAGGTGATCAGGATGCTTTGCAAGGATAGCTCGGGATCGGCCATCAGGTAGGCGATCAGCGGGCCCGGGTGCATGCCGAGCGACAGGAACATCCTGGCGATGGGCACTTCGACCAGCGTCGGGAAGTACATGAAAACCCCGAACACCACCCCGGCAAAATTGGCCGACAGCGAATTGGTGCCGGCCACCAGTTGAATCCATTCCGGCTGAATGAAGGTGCGGATCACACCGACCAGAAACACGCCGACCACCAGCAAGGGGAATATCTTCTGCACGAAACGCCAGGTTTCCCACAGCCACATCTGTCTATCCCACGCCTCGAAACGCCGCGCCAGCGGAAGCAACACCACACACAGCAGCGCAACGGCCAACGTGCGGCCGGTCAGCGTGACGACCAGACCGGATGCGCCGACCTTGATGCCAATGGCGGCAAAAACCAGCGTCAGCGCGGTCAACCCCAGCGCTAGCGGGGTGAGGCGGTTGAACCCTTGGTCGGCCTTCCCCAATCCGCGCCAGGCGGCGGCGCCGAGCAAGGCCAGCAGCAGAATCAGCACACCGCCTTGCAGGCTCAAACCTTCGGCCCCCTTCAATTCATCGACGGGAACGGCGCGATCCAGCAGCGCCTGAATTGCGACGGCAGCGCTGGAGGGCAGTTCCAGACTGGCAAGCGGTGTCGTCAGTAAATCTACCTTGAGCGTTCCGGCGATCAGCAGCGCAACCAGCGCCAGCAGGAAAACCAGCGTCTGCCGGGAAATCGCTTCGCCCTTGGCAAAGATGGCGCTATCGGCAAGACGCGCGGCATCGTCGCGGCGAAAAACAATCGCCATGATCATGCCGATGCCCACACCGAAACTCAGCGCCAGCACGATGCGCGCAATGGCAAAATCCGCGCCCAGCGCCACGCCGGTATAGGACAGCGCCAGAATGTTGGCCGCCGGGGCAAAAAACAGAAAAGTAATCGCGGGGCCGAGCCCGGCCCCCTTCTTGTAGATACCGGCAAACAACGGCTGCACGGTGCAGGAGCAGACCGCGAGCAGGCTGCCCGCTCCGGCTGCGGCGGGATAGGCCACCCACTTCGGCGCATCCGGCCCCAGATAGCGGATGATGGCCTGCTGCGGCACCAAGGCCGACAGCGCGCCGGCGATGAAAAACGCGGGAACCAGGCAGAGCAGGACGTGAGCAGCCAGATAAGACGCAACACTGGCAAACCCGCTCTGAATGGCTGCGTACAGAATATCCATGCGCCCTCCCCCGACCTGATTTTGTTTGAACTCGTCACCCCGGCGCAGGCCGGGGTCCAGTGGCTTGAAGTGGCTTGGTTGCTGGATACCGGCCTGCGCCGGTATGACGGCAAAAATTCAAACTTCAAAGGGCCGCATCAATAGTCAGTCACGTAGATCTGCCATGTTCGGCACGCACCGCAGGCTCAAACTACGCCAGCCGCTGTACCGATACTTTACGGTTGCAGCACCCTGCGAGCCGCAGCGACAACACTGTCGATATTTTCCTGCGTAGCCGGAGAGCAGCCCTTTTCCAGCCCCAGCTCAGCCAGTTGTACGCGCTGGAAATCCGTAAAGCCGGCTTTCTTGAGCACCATGCTCGCGCAAGCCGCCGGGCAGGCATCAATCGCCAGAATTGCACTGGCCGCGCGGGTCTTTTCCAGTGGCGCCGGGTTGCCGCTTGCCACCGCAGACAGGCAGTACATCTGCCCCACGCCGGAACGCGACAACTGCCGTGCAGCCCGATCCGCCACTTCGCCGACATCGGCCGCGCCTGAACAGGCAAAAATCAGTCTCGGCCCAACGGAACAACTGCAACTTGCTGCTTCACTCATCGTTTTTCTCCATCAGAACAGCGCATTGAAAATATAGCCCACCATCAGGATGCCCACCGCCACGATGCCGGCAAACACGGCGATCAGGCGGATCGACAGCACCTTGCGCAGAATCACCATCTCCGGCAGCGAGAGCGCGATAACCGACATCATGAACGCCAGCACCGTACCCAGCGCCGCGCCTTTGCCCAGGAGGGCCTGCACCACCGGG
This sequence comes from Formivibrio citricus, assembly GCF_900115065.1. Taxonomy (GTDB): domain Bacteria; phylum Pseudomonadota; class Gammaproteobacteria; order Burkholderiales; family Chitinibacteraceae; genus Formivibrio; species Formivibrio citricus. Next base: position 161,246 of record NZ_FOVE01000003.1, read on the forward strand.
ATCATGCCGGCGGCATTGGAATACATCGGCACACCGATCAACACCGCGAGCGGCACCGACCACCAGGCATCCTTGCCCATGATCGCGGCCAGCGCGTTTTCCGGCACGTAGCCGTGAATCCCCGCCCCGATGGCGATCCCGCCGACCAGATACGGCCAGACCTTGCCGACGATCTCCTTCACATAAGCCACCCCGGCCATGAGGCGCGCATTCCAGTCCAGCTTGGCTTCGTCTTCGCCAGCATGGGCAGGAATCTGGTAGACCCAGGGCTCGACCCAGCCTTCGAGCTTCAGCAAACCGATCACGAAGCCGGCCACGATAGCCACGCTCAAGCCCAGCAACAGGTAAGCGCCCGCCACCTTCCAGCCGAACAGGCCGAACAGCAACGCCAGCGCCACTTCGTTGACCATCGGTGCGGAAATCAGGAACGAAAAGGTCACGCCCAGCGGTACGCCGGCCGTGAGAAAGCCGATGAACAAAGGCACTGCCGAGCAGGAGCAGAACGGTGTAACCACGCCGAGCGATGCTGCGCTGATATTGCCGAAGATCGTACGCTTGCCCGCCAGCAAGGCGCGGGTACGCTCGGGCGAGAAAAAGGTATGCAGCACGCCCATGCCGAACACCACCAGCGTCAGCAGCATCAAGACCTTGGGCGTGTCGTAGATAAAGAAACGCACCGCCTCGCCCAGACGGCTTCCGCGCTGCAGCGGCAGCACGGCAAACGCCAGCCAGTCGGCAAACGCTTCAAGCTGCGAATAGAGGCCTGCCCACAGCAGCAGCGCCAAACCGGCATAAATCAGCCGGCGGGTAGAGGTAGTGGGAAGGGGTTGAGCAACATCATTCATATATGCACTTTCCTGCATTCATTACACAACGGATTCCCGGCATGAAACACGCGCCAGATCGGCCTGCAACTGGGCGGCGGTTTCCGGCTCCAGCAGCAGATCGTCGAGCAACTTGCACGCCCAGCGCGGCAATTCAGGATGCAGGCGGTAGTGCATCCATGTTCCCTGCTTGCGCCAATCCAGCACACCCACAGCGCGAATTTGTGACAGATAACGCGACACCTTGGGTTGCGGCAATTCGAGCGCGGCCATCAACTGGCAGACGCACAGCTCGTCGCGCCGGCACAGGAGCGCCAGAATGCGCCGCCGGTTGGGATCGGAAAGAACAACAAAAAGGGAATCGAGGGAGATCATGAATATAAATATACACTTTTATGCATATATTTCAACCCGCAGCAGATGACAATTACAGATAGCTGCCGGCAACAAAAAAGCCCCGCCCAAAAAGCGTAATACCGTTCACTTAAGGATTTTTATGCGCCTGCGGCGCAGGGTTTACAGCCGGTTCCGCCCGGCATACGGGAAAGGGATTTGTCTCGCCAAATCCCCTTCACCCCTAGGCGAGCCCACTCCGGCGTCCCTGCGGGGTTCCCTGCGATGCTCGCAAGACGCGGCGGCTGCGCAACTCGGCCTGCGGCCTCAAACAGTGCTCGCCGAATTCCCGCACCTTGCTGTGCGTCTCGGCGCCGTCCAGGGCGGGGCGTGCTGCATGCAGCGCTGATCAAGAAAAATGCCGCTCACTTGGCTTAGTGAACGGCATTACGCCAAAAAAGCGAGGCTCTTTGTCCGGAACCCAAGTTCCACGAACTGCCAGTCATGCCACCGCGGGGATGAAATATTTTCTCCTGAACCAGAGTGCGACATGCACCAGGCCGATCATGACCGGCACTTCGACCAGCGGCCCGATCACGGCCGCAAAAGCCGCCCCAGAGTTGATGCCGTAGACCGCCACGGCCACTGCAATGGCCAGCTCAAAATTATTGCTGGCCGCTGTAAACGAGAGCGTGGTGCTTTTCTGGTAATTGGCCCCCAGCCGCTTGCTCATGAAAAATGAAACCACGAACATGACCACGAAGTAGATCAGCAGCGGAATGGCGATACGCACCACATCGAAGGGGATGCTGACGATCAGTTTGCCCTTCAGGCTGAACATGACCACGATGGTGAAAAGCAATGCAATCAGGGTAATGGGGCCGATCTTGGGCACGAAACGGCTGTGATACCACTCCTTCGAGACAAAGCGCAGCATGATCACCCGCGTCAGCACCCCGGCAATGCAGGGAATCCCGAGATAGATGAAAACGCTTTCGGCAATCTGCCCGATGGAAATGTTGACCAGCGCGCCGGACAAGCCAAAGAACGGCGGCAACACGGTGATGAACAGCCACGCATACACGCTGAAAAACAGCACCTGAAAAATGGAGTTGAAGGCCACCAGGCCGGCGGCATATTCGGTCGAGCCATCGGCGATCTCGTTCCAGACGATCACCATGGCGATGCAGCGCGCCAGGCCGATCATGATGAGGCCGACCATGTATTCAGGCTTGTCCTGCAGGAAAATCACCGCGAGCGCGAACATGAGCACAGGCCCGACCACCCAGTTCTGCACCAGCGACAGCCCCAGGATTTTTCGGTCGCGGAAGACGTCGGGCAATTCCTCGTAACGCACCTTGGCAAAGGGCGGGTACATCATCAGGATCAAGCCCGCCGCGATGGGGAGGTTGGTCGTTCCGACCTGGAAGCTATCGATGAAGTTCTCGATGCCCGGCACGAAAAAGCCCAGCCCGACGCCCAGCGCCATGGCGGCAAAAATCCAGAGGGTCAGATGCCGGTCCAGAAAAGAAAGTTTATTGATTACACCACTCATTGATTCACTCTCCGGGTTAAGCCAGCGGCTTTTGGGCTATATCCTGCAAGCTAGCCTTGAGCGACAGACCTTCCAGTTTCTCGTCCGGCAGGCTCACCAGCCCCTCAATGCGCTGCTTGATCTGGTTGAATACCTTGAAAAACGCCATGCGCTTTTCTTCATCGGTTTCGCCGACCGGATCGTCATAGCTCCAGTGCGCAGTCGCGGGGTGCCCGGGCCAGATCGGGCAGACTTCCTTGGCGGCATTGCCGCAGACCGTAATCACCACGTCCATGACCGGCGCGCCCGGCTCTTCGAACACGTTCCACGATTTCGAATACATGCCGCTCGTGTCGTAACCGGCTTTCTCCAGCAATTCCAGCGCCAGCGGGTTAGGCCTGGCCGCCGGCTTGCTGCCTGCGCTGTAGGCCTTGAAACGCCCCTGCCCCAGCAGGTTCAGCAGCCCTTCGGACATGATGCTGCGCCCGGAGTTGCCGGTACAAAGAAAAAGCACATTGAAGGTTTTGCTCATGATGTTCTCCATGTGGGATGCAAGACAGGAACACTCTGCCCCGCACTTGTGTCATGCGTGTGAAACAGTCAGCAACCGCCTTCCTTGCACTCAGAGCTGGCAGGCAAACCACATTCCCGGCCACCGCAACAGTCGTGTGCCAAGAAAGCCAGCAACTCGCCCATCGCTTCGAAGCGCGCCGAGTAGAAGATGAAGCGCCCTTCCTGCCGGGCCTTGATCAGGCCAGCATGCGCCAGTTCCTTGAGGTGGAAGGACAGCGTGGCCGGCGGAATCGCCAGCGCCTCGCCAATCTTGCAGGCGTTCAAACCCTGTGGCCCCAGCACCACCAGATGGCGAAATATGGCCAAACGTGTTTCCTGCGCCAGCGCGGCAAGCAATGTGACAGCGGTTTTTGTTTCCATATTTCCAGAATAATGGAAATATTGTTTGTGATGCAAGCTGCGCGTGCAAATTACCGGCCACCTCCGGCCATCGCCGTTCGGCGTATGTTTTTGATCCGTATGGATTTAGTTGTTTAAAATGAAAATGTGTGCGGAGGATGTTCCAGCATGGACGGCATCTCTTCATCCCCTTCTTTTGGCCCCACTCAAACGGCGCAAAGTTTTGGCCAAGAGAAAGTGCGCACGCAAAAAAACGCCCCTGACTCTGAGACAACAGCCTCCGTCGAAGACACCTCAAGCGTCGCCGCCCGCAAACCCAACGGCGAAGCACTCAACTCCGAAGAACTGGCCGCCATCCGCGAACTGAAAAACCGCGACAAAACCGTGCGCCAGCATGAAGCCGCGCATCTGGCTGCCGCCGGCGGGCTGGCGATGAGCGCGGCCAGCTATTCAATGCAGACAGGCCCGGACGGCAAGCGTTATGCGATTGGCGGCGAGGTACAGATCGACATCACTCCCGGCCAGACACCGGAAGAGACCGTGCGCAAGGCACGCATCATCCAGGCCGCCGCATTGGCTCCTGCCGAGCCTTCTGCGCAGGATCGCAGCATAGCAGCACGCGCTAAAGCCATGGAGATGCAGGCAGAAGCCGAAATCGCGCAGCGCAGCATGCAGGAACAACGCGTGGCAAGCCGCTACCGCGTCGATTCGCTGCCGCAAAAAACGCTAGAAATTGAGGCTTGAAGCAGCCCCCCCTCGGAATCCGTAATGCCGTTCACTTAATGAAAAGTGAGCGGCATTTTTCTTGATCAGCGCTGCATGCAGCACGCCCCGCCCTGGACGGCGCCGAGAAGCACAGCAAGGCGCGGGAATTCGGCGAGCACTGTTTGAGGCCTCAGGCCGAGTTGCGCAGCCGCCGCGTCTTGCGAGCATCGCAGGGAACCCCGCAGGGGCGCCGGAGTGGGCTCGCCTAGGGGTGAAGGGGATTTGGCGAGACAAATCCCTTTCCCGTCTGCCGGGCGGAACCGGCTGTAAACCCTGCGCCGCAGGCGCATAAAAATCCTTAAGTGAATGGCATTACCCCGGAATCCGGGCTTTCAGAACCGGCACCAAAGCGCCAACCCCAGCGGCAACGCCACCGAAGTAAAAACGGCATTCATACCCATCGCCAGACCGGAAAAGGCACCAGCTTCGGCGGATATCTGGAACGCGTAGGCCGTGCCGGCGCCATGCGAGGAGAGGCCCAGCGCAAAACCTGTCACGGCATCGTCCTTGATCTTGAACGGCTCAAGAACATACCGAACCATCATGGCCCCCAGCACGCCCGTCACCACAACGGCGACCGCCGCCACCGAGGCATTGCCGCCCAGCTTTTCAGCCAGCGCCATGGCAATCGGCGTTGTGACGGATTTCGGGGCAAAACTCAACAGCACCGCAGGAGAAAGACCAAACAGCTTGCCAATCAGCAGGGCCGAAACGATGCCGGTCAAACCGCCCACCGACAACGCGATCAAAAGCGGCCAGAGCATCTGCCGCACCCGCGCCAGATTGGAATAAAGCGGGATGGCGAGCGCCACGGTAGCCGGCCCAAGGAGGAAGTGGATGAAACGCGCCCCTTCAAAATACTGGGAGTAGGAAATCCCCCACCATTTCAGCAAGGGAATCAACAAGGCCGCCGAGACAAAGACGGGATGCACCAAGGGCATGCAACCCAGCCTGCGAAATACCCAGTCGCCGACCAGGTAGGCAGCGATTGTCAGGGTCAACCAAAGTACGGGATGGGAAACCAGTGCCTGCATCAGCTTTCTGCCTTTCTGCGCGCCAGCAGCCATTTGAGCGTGACCGCCGTCACCGCCATGGTCACAGCGGTGGACAACACCAGTACAGCCAGCATGCCCAAGCCTTCTTCGGCAAACAGGCGTCCGTGTTCCATCAGCCCGACACCAGCCGGAACGAACAGCAGCGCCAGATGCGAAAGCAGCACACCGCCAACCTCGGCAGTTGGCTTGCCCACGCCGCGGCGGCCCAAGGCAACCGCCAGCAGAATCAGCATTCCGGCCACGCTACCCGGCAGGGACAGGGCCAGCAGGTTGACCAGCACTTCGCCTGCCAGCCAGCAGGCCATCAAGACAATGAATCCTTGCAGCATCAGAGCGACACTCGTTCCAGATGGTTGAGACTGCGCCCGAGGAACCGCTCGCCAACCGCCTGGAAGCGTACCGGCAAATCGGTCACGTAATAGCGATAATCCGGAACGGAATGCGCCGGATTGGAAAGTCCCTGTTTTTTCAAAAGTTCTGCCGTCTGATCTGCAATCGACAACGCCGAATCCACGAGCTGCATGCGGTTACCGACCACATCGAGCAACAGCGGTTTGATCAGGGGATAGTGGGTACAGCCCAGCACCAGCGTATCGATGCTCTCCACGAACACCGGTTTGAGATATTCCTGCGCGGTCAGGCGCGTCACCGGATGATCCAGCCACCCCTCTTCCACCAACGGAACGAACAGGGGGCATGCCTGGGAATACACGCGAAACGACGGGTCAAGCTGATGGATGGCGCGGGCATACGCATTGGAATTGATGGTGGCCGGCGTGCCGATCACGCCGATTCCGCCCGACCGTGTAACCGAGGTAGCATGCTTCGCCCCGGCCTCAATCACGTCCAGCACCGGCACGGGCGAGGCCGCGCGCACCTTGTCCGCCGCGACGGCCGCCATGGTATTGCAAGCAATGATGAGCATCTTTACCTGCTGCTTGAGCAGAAAATCGGCAATTTGTTGGGTAAAGTGCTCAATGGTGGCAACCGATTTAACGCCGTAAGGAACGCGTGCCGTATCGCCGAAATAAATGATATTCTCGAAAGGCAGGCGGTCCATCAAGGCACGGACGACTGTCAAACCGCCAACGCCGGAATCAAAAACACCAATCGGATGTGAAGGTTGCGATGCTTGCATGAGGGCTCCGGAAGAAGTGGCTATTCTATCCAGCCCGGCTCGCCCCTGCGAGCGTAACTGTTACCACGATCCGTCTGGCATACTGCACGGCATTTTTCTTTTGGAAGTTTGTTTTCGCATACTACGATCAGAAAGCGGAAACCCGAGATTCGTTCATGCCCAACCAAGACGAAAACAGCCATTACATCACCCCGGAGCAACTATGCATCGGGTTATACGTCCACCTGGATCTTTCCTGGATGGATCACCCCTTCACGTTCAGCAGTTTCAAGATCAAGAACCAGGAACAGATCGAAACCATCCGCCGGCTCGGACTGGAAAAAATCCGCTATTCCCCGGCGCGGAGCGACAGCGCCCCCCAGCCTCGCCACAGCCAGTTACAAGTCGGCAATATCCAGTCAGAGCCAGAACCCGAACCTGAACCCGAAGTCAGTGCGCAAGACATGGCGCACCTCGAAGCCAAGCGCCAACGCATTGCGCGGCTCAATGCCCGACGCGCAGCCATTGACTCCTGCGAAAAAGACTTCCTTTCCGCCGCGCAGGTTGCCAAGGGATTGGACCGCGCCATCTTTTCGCGCCCAAGGGAGGCCGCAGAAGCCGGCGCGCGCATGGTGGAACGCATGGTCGATTCACTGATGACCGACAAGGACATCGCCATCCACCTGATGAACGACCGTGCCGGCGGCGAAGAAGTTTATTACCACTCGCTCAACGTGGCCGTGCTGGCACTGATGCTGGCCAAGGAACTGGGACTTTCCGCCGAAGAGATACGCATGCTGGGCACAGCGGCGCTGTTCCACGACGTGGGCAAAGCGGAGATTCCCGACCGCATTCTGCTCAAGACCGAGGCGCTCAACCGCGCCGAGCAAACACTTTACGAACAGCATTGCCAATGGAGTGTCGATGCCGCCCGCAAGGCGGGCCTGTCCGCCGACATCCAGGCCATCATCGGGCAGCACCACGAGTTTTGCGACGGCAGCGGTTACCCAAGCAAACTGAAGCTGCAAGCCATCCATCCGCTCGCGCGCATCCTCGCATTGGTCAACCATTTCGATACGCTTTGCAACCGCGCCATTCCGGCAGATTCACACACGCCGCACGAGGCGCTGGCGCTGATTTTTGCCCAGCAGCGCAGCAAATTCGATCCGTTGCCCCTGAACACGTTCATCCGCTGCATGGGTGTTTACCCTCCCGGTTCGATCGTCATGCTCTCAAACGAAACCTACGGGATCGTAGTCTCGGTCAACTCCAGCCGCCCGCTCAAACCCCAGGTGCTTGTGCACGTGCCCGGCGGTCGCCCCGAGGATGCACCGATCATCGACCTGGAAGAAGAAACCGACCTCAACATCAGCAAATCGCTGAAGGCCGCGCAATTGCCGCGAGAAGCGATGGAATCGCTCAGCCCGCGCAAGCGCCTGACTTACTTTTTCGCCCCCAAGGATAACGATTGAACCCGCTCGCCGAACTCCTGCTCAACGCCTGCGCCGAAACCGTCATAGCGGTCGACGCAGAAACGCTGACCATCGTTTCCGCCAACAAACAAGTTGAAAACATGCTCGGTTATGCCGTCAACGATTTGATCGGGCGGCCAATCGCCGATATCGAAGTCGGCTTGCAGGACATGTTTTTCTGGGAAGAGGTCAAAAACGGAACCCGCCAGGAGCGCCACGCGGTCGAAGGCGAATACCGGCACCGCTCCGGCAACCTGATTGCCGTACAGAAAACCGTTCGATTGGTGGACATGCAGGGCAAACAGGTCTTCGTGCTCTCAGTGCATGACATCACCGCAACGAAGCAAATGGAAGACGAGACTGCCCGCACCGCCTCGCTACTGGCCGCCACACTGGAATCCACGATGGACGGCATTCTGGTCACCGGGCTATCGGGAGGCGTACGTCATTTCAACCACCGTTTCGCCGAAATGTGGCGGCTGCCCATGGCGCTGTTCGGGGAAGAGGACGAACCGCGCGTCCTCAAGCACCTGCTGCACCAGCTTGCCGATCCGACCCATTTTCGCGAGTGGTTCGAGAACATGCTCTCCCGCCCGCAGGCCGAAGGCAGCATCGAATGCCGCCTGCTCGACGGCCGGGTATACAGCCTCTCGTCAAAGCCGCAACGCCTGCGCGAACGCCCCATCGGCCGCGTTTTCAGCTTCCACGACATTACCTCGCTCAAGGCCACCGAAGCCCAGCTCATCGCTGCGCGCGACGCAGCCCAGGCAGCGAGCCGGGCCAAGTCCGAGTTCCTTTCGCACATGAGCCACGAACTGCGCACGCCGCTCAATGCCATCCTGGGATTCGGCAAGGTGCTGGAAGACGAGCTTGAAGGCCCGCCCCACACCATCGCCGAACATATAGGCAAAGCCGGCAAGCATTTGCTCGACCTGATCAACGAGGTTCTCGATCTCGCCAGCATCGAAGCCGGAAAAATGCGCATCCAGCCCACGGCGGTCGACCTGGCCAGTCTGATCGAAGACTGCGCCTCTCTCGTCGAACCACTCGCTCGCAGCCGGCAAATTTCGCTGCACGTCACTCCGCTGGAGCACAATCGCTTCCTGGTGCGCGCCGATGCGCGCCGCCTCAAGCAGATGGCACTCAACCTGCTCTCCAACGCGATCAAGTACAACCGCGACAACGGCCGTGTCGACATCACCGTAACGGCGCAAGGAGACAACAACTGGCGACTCAACGTCATTGACACCGGCATCGGCATCGACGAAAGCGATCTCTCGCGTCTTTTCCTGCCGTTCAACCGCTTCGGCGAACGGCAACTGGAAGCGGAAGGCGCGGGAATCGGGCTCGCCTTCACCCGCAAGCTGGCACGGCTGATGGATGGCAATGTCGGCGTGGAAAGCCAAGTCGGGATCGGAAGCCGTTTCTGGATCGACCTGCCCTGCGCGCAGTTTGAACACGCCGCCGAGCCTGTCATGCAGAAAACGCCTCTCCTTGCAGGCGCGGTTTCGCCAGGCAAATCGGCCACCCTGCTCTACATCGAAGACGACCCGCTGTCGCAGAAACTGCTATCCACAGTGCTTTCGCGCAAACGGCCGTTCTACCGCATCCTGACCGCCGACAGCGGCAATGATGGCGTTGCGCTGGCGCGGGAAACCAGGCCGGATGTGATCCTGCTCGACCAGCAACTTCCGGACGGGATGGGGGCCGACTTCTTCCAGGCATTGAAAAACCAGCCTGAAACACAAAACACGCCCGTCATCGCCCTGTCCGGCAACGCGCAGCCGGAAGAAGTCCGTACGGTGCTGGAAAGCGGTTATGTCGCCTACCTGGTCAAGCCGCTGCAAATCGATACGGCACTGACAGCGATCGACAACGCGATTCCGGAAAAAAAGTCATAGTTCGTGCTGCGCCAGCGCCCAGCGTACATGCGCCCGCACCATGAGGTCGGGCGCATCGCGCCGAGCTTGCAGCGCCGCCAGCACGGCGGGGGTCATCGGCGCATTGCCCAAGCCCACAGCAATATTGCGCAGCCAGCGCGGATAACCGATGCGGTAAATGGCGCTGCCCGCCATACGGGATTTGAAGTCTTCCTCCGACCAGCCGAACAACTCGACCAGCTTCACGTCATCCAACCCGTGGCGCACGGCGAAATCCGGCTCGTCCGTCGTCACCGCAAAACGGTTCCACGGGCAAGCCAACTGGCAATCGTCGCAACCGTAAACCCGGTTGCCGATCAGCGGGCGGAACTCGTCGGGAATGGCCCCGGCCAACTCGATGGTCAGGTAGGAGATGCAGCGGCGCGCATCCACGCGGTATGGCGCCACGATGGCGCTGGTCGGACACGCATCCATGCAGCGCGAGCAACTGCCGCAGTGCTCTTGCGGCAAGGGCGGATCGGCCGGCAGCGGCAGGTCCGTAAACAACTCGCCGAGAAAGAAAAACGAACCGTGGTCGCGGTTCAGCAGCAGCGTATGCTTGCCCCGCCAGCCCTGCCCCGCCTGCCGGGCAACCTCGACTTCCAGCACCGGCGCGGAATCGACGAATACGCGGTAACCGAACGGCCCGATGCGCGCCGCCAGCCTGTCGGCCAGCGTCTGCAGGCGGTTGCGCAATACCTTGTGGTAATCGCGACCCAGCGCATAGCGCGATATGTAAGCCCGCTCGCCGTCGGCCAGAATGGCCTTGGCATCAGCGGCGTCCTTCACGCGGTAAGGCATGAATACGGAAATCAATGAACGCGTCTCTGGAACAAGTTCCGTCGGCCGGGCGCGCTTGAGGCCGTGCCTTGCCATATAATCCATCTCGCCGTGAAAACCAGCGGCAAGCCAGTCTTGCAGACTGGCTTCGGCATGACCCAAATCCACGCCGCCGATTGCAGCGCGGGCAAAGCCCAGCTCCCTGGCCCAAGTTTTGATTTGCAGGGCAAGTTGATCGAGTTCTTCTGAATGCATATGCAAGATAATACCGCCTTCACCTGTTTCCTGCCGGAAGAAGCCTCCACCCTCAAACTGGGTGCAGCACTCGCGCGCGTCCTGCTGCCCGGCATGACGCTTTTCCTCGAAGGCGACCTGGGCGCGGGCAAAACCACGCTCACGCGCGGCATCCTGCGCGGCCTGGGTTTTGCGGGGCGAGTGAAAAGCCCCACCTACACGCTGGTTGAATCTTATGCGCTTTCGAGCTTATACTTTTATCACTTTGATTTGTATAGATTTAGCGATCCGCTAGAATGGGAAGATGCGGGACTGCGCGAATACTTCAACGCGCAATCGCTTTGCCTGATCGAATGGGCGGACAAGGCGGAGGGCTTGCTCCCGCCGCCAGACTGGATCATCCGGCTTGCTCCGGAAGGTGAAGGCCGCCGGATCCGTATCGAACCTCGGAGCGAACAGGGCACATCATGCCTGGAAAAACTGAACAAACAGCCACCGATCTGAGCCGCCGCCATTTTCTGGATGGTGCGGCTGCCGCGCTGTTCCTGGCAGTGACGCCGCGTGCACTGGCGGCCCCTGCTGCAAGCGTGGTTGCCGTTCGCCTCTGGCCATCGCACGCCTACACCCGCATCACCATCGAATCCACCGCGCCGCTCACTTTCAGCCATTTCTCGCTCAAGGATCCGGAGCGGCTGGTCGTCGACATGGAAGGCGTCGACCTCAACAACACGCTGCAAAGCCTTGCCACCAAGGCCGGCGTCGACGACCCCTACATCCAGAAAATGCGCGCGGCGCGCAACAAACCGGGCGTGGTGCGCCTGGTCGTCGACCTGAAGTCGGCGGTCACCCCCCAAGTCTTCACGCTGACGCCGGTCGGCGAATACCGGCACCGCCTGGTGGTCGACCTTTATCCTGCCGGACAGGCGGATTCCCTGCTCGCTTTCCTGGGTGAGAAAGAATCGGCTGTCAAGGCATTCGAACCGCCCCCCGAACCGGGCAAGGTCGCGTCCAAACCTGAAACAGCACCGGCAGCCGACAAGGCGGAACCGGCGAAACTCAAGGTAGACCGTCTGACCACCATCGTGCTCGACCCCGGCCATGGCGGCGAAGACCCCGGTGCGGTCGGCGCCTCGGGCAGCTACGAAAAAAATGTGGTGCTGGCGATTGCCCGCAAGCTCAAGGCGCAGCTTGAGGAAATGCCTAACGTGCGCGTCATCCTCACCCGCGACGGCGATTATTTCGTCCCGCTGCACATGCGCGTGCGCAAGGCGCGCGCGGTCCGTGCCGACCTGTTCGTCTCGATCCACGCCGATGCCTTCATCCGCCCGGATGCGCGCGGCTCGTCGGTCTTCGTGCTTTCCGAAAAGGGCGCCTCGTCCACAGCGGCAAAATGGCTTGCGGACAACCAGAACAAGGCCGACTTGATCGGCGGCGTGAAATTCAACACCAAGGACAAATATCTGGCCCACACGCTGATGGACCTCACGCAGACCGCCACCATCAACGACAGCCTCAAACTCGGCAAGGTCATGCTCTCCGAACTGGGCGGCGTCAACCGCCTGCACAAGAACGGTGTCGAACAGGCCGGCTTCGCCGTGCTCAAGGCACCGGACATCCCGTCGATCCTGATCGAAACCGCGTTCATCTCCAACCCGCAGGAAGAAAAGAAACTGCTCGACCCCGCCTACCAGCAGAAGATGGCACAGGCGCTGACCCGCGGCATCCACAAGTATCTGGCCAAGGCACCGGTTTCCAACAACGCCCGCATGGCGATGAGATGAACCGGGATTTTCCATTCTCAATCCGGCCTGATTATCATATAGAGTCGTCACCCCGGCGAAGGCCGGGGTCCAGTAGTTTTAACCCGCATCGTAACTGGATGCCGGCCTTCGCCGGCATGACGAGCACATCAAAACTTTTCCGGCCCGATCAAATGGAAATTTCTGCTGAATATTTACCCGGCACAGCGCCCACCGCTTTCAGGTAGAATCCCGCCCTTTTTGCTTCGCCCCACGACCATGCATCACGCTTGCGGCCTCGACTTCGGCACCTCCAATTCCACCTTCGGCATCGCTACGGCCGGCCGGCCACGCCTCTTGCCGCTGGAAGACGGCAAAACCACCCTGCCCTCGGTGGTGTTTTTCAATGCCGACGAAAACCACACCTGCTTCGGCCGCCAGGCGCTGGCCGAATACCTCGAAGGCTACGAAGGCCGGCTGATGCGTGCGCTGAAAAGCGTTCTCGGCACCAGCCTGATCGACGGCCGCACCGAGGTCCACGGCCATGCACTGCCCTTCCGCGAGCTGCTGGCCGAATTCATCGGCGAACTCAAGGCGCGCGGTGAAGAGGCTGCAGGCCAGTCTTTCGAACAGGCCGTGCTCGGCCGCCCCGTGCATTTTGTCGATGACGACCCCGTGGCGGACCGGCAAGCGCAGGACACCCTGGAAGAAATCGCCCGTGCGGTGGGGTTCCGGCATGTCGAATTCCAGTTCGAGCCCATCGCCGCGGCCTTCAACTACGAAGCCGCCATCGCCGGCGAAGAACTGGTGCTGGTAGTCGACATCGGCGGCGGCACGTCGGATTTCTCGCTGGTACGGCTTTCCCCGGAGCGCGCGCACCATACCGACCGCCGCAGCGACATCCTCGCCAACGCCGGCGTGCACATCGGCGGAACGGATTTCGACCGGGCGTTGAACCTCGCTGCCGTCATGCCGCTGCTGGGCTTCAAATCCCTGCTGGCTAACGGCGCGGAAGTGCCCTCGGGCATCTATTTCAACCTGGCCACCTGGCACACCATCAACTCGGTGTATGCGCGCGGCGTGCTGCCCGGCTTGCAGGACACCTTCCGCAACGCTCGCGAAAAGGACAAGATCGAACGACTGATCCGCCTGATCAACCTGCGCGCCGGCCACTGGCTCGCCCTGCAGGTTGAAGAAGCCAAGATCGCGCTCTCGTCCGTCACCGAAACCCGCCTCGACCTGCGACATCTGGAACAAGACCTGTGTCCGGCGCTTACCCGGGAAGACTTCTCCCAAGCCATCGAGCCGCTGGTTCAAAAGATCGAATCGACGCTCGATGAACTGATGCTGCAAGCCAACATCCGCAGCACGGAAGTCGATACCGTGTTCTTTACCGGCGGCGCTTGCAGCGTGCCGTTGCTGCGCACGCGGCTCGCCGCCCACATGCCGCAAGCCCGGCATGTCGAGGGTGATTTGTTCGGCAGCATCGGCATGGGCTTGGCGCTCGATGCCGGACGCAAATTCCAGTAAACGGTCTCGATAAAACGAAAGCAGGACTTACCTCAGCCTCGCGCCCATTAAATGATATTAATTATCATTTACACTCATTCCGTACCGCAATATGATGGAACCTTCATCGCCAGTGGACTGACCACTAGTTGGACGTTCGTCCAGATTCATTACGGAGAATGGGGTATGCCAAACACAGAACTCTGGGCGGGAGCGCTCAGTTTGATGGTGCGATACGCCGAAACGGGCTGCGCGCAGTCCGGGCGCCAGGCGGCGCGCCTGCTCGACCGGATTGCGGACATGCCGGGAATCGACCAGGAAACAGGCGTGCTGCTGGAGCGCGCCAGCCTGAGACTGGCCGACCAGACAAAAGGAGGCGGCCATGTCTGCGCCCTCCAGGCTTAAGCCCGTGATCGCGCAGTTTGCGCAATCCGGCATCCTGTCGCCGGGCCATTCGCTCCCTGCCCCCCATGAAGCTGCCGGGCATGCGACTCCCGTCCGTCTCCGTTTGTGGGAACTGGCCGAGAAATACCATTGCCCGGTGATCGGCACCTGCATTCCCATGCCGGAGCTGGCGAAACTGGCCAAGCGTTTCGGCCTTGCAGCGGCGCTGCACGACGAGTTCGCCCTGCATGTCGAGGCCGTGGGACAGGCGCGCATCAGGAACGATTTTTCCGAAGCCCTGCAGCGCTATCTGGACAAGAAATACCAGCTCCAGATCGAGCGTTTTTCCAGGCTGAAAACCGATGCCGAGGTGCTCGAACAGTGGAAAGCCAGCCTGGAGAGCGGTGAGGTGGCAGGCGCCTTGTGGGCCGCGTTGACGCACAAAGCCTCCAGCGTGGATACCCGCCACTGCGCCTATGCCGACATCCACATGCTGTCGCATCAGGTAGGGGCCGGACAGGTCGCTGATGCCAGACGGCTGGCCCGGCTGGAAACGGAGAATGCCGAGCTGATGCAGGCGGTGCAGCAGGAGAAAGACGTTACCCGGCAGCAGATGGCGGCATTGCGACAACGCAACGCCGAGCTGGAAACCCGGCTGGCCGAACTGGAGGCAGCACAAGAACTGCACGAGGCCAACCGCCAGCGCCTTGTCGATTACGAGTCGGGCCAAGCGGTCAGCGCGTTGTGCAAGGAAGTGCTGGAACTGAAAAAACGGAACCAGCGGCTGTTTGCCGCCGAACAGCGTCTGTGGTCCCTGGAAAAGACGCAGGCAGCCAGCCATGCCGCCGCGCAGAAACTGGCCACGGAAAGAAATGCGGCACTTGCCGAGCGGGACGAACTGGAACAGTTGCTGCACGCCTTCCTCGGCAAGCAGGCGCCCCCCGGCTGTTCACGGCAAGCGACGGAAGAATGCGGTGCCTGCGAGCATGCGCTGTCCGAACGCTGCATCCTCTACGTGGGCGGGCGCACCTCCATGCAGGCGCAATACCGGCAACTCGCGGACCGTCTCGGCATCCACCTGATCCATCACGACGGCGGCATGGAGGAATCGCTCTCCCGCCTGCCGGAGATGATCCGTGGTGCGGATGTCGTGGTCTGCCCGACCGACCACATCAGCCACTCGGCGTATTACCAGGTCAAAAATCACTGCAAGCGCATCGGCAAACCCTGCCTGTTCTATCGCGGCACGGGCATGGGCAGTTTCGCCGCGGCGATCGGGCGCGTCGCCCGCGGGGATTTCAGCTTGCCAATTGAAGCAGAAGAAAAACAATGACTCATCATGCAACCCGGACACCGAAAACCTGCACATGGAAGACGTATTGCTGTCCAAGCAGATGATGGACGCATTCGATGCCGCGAAAATCAAGATGGCCATCGATGACATGTCGTCATCGCGCGGGCTGATTTCCTACGCCTCGCCGCTGAATGCGGAATTCATCAAGTTCGACCGCGCCTGGCTTTCCGGCTGGCTGTCGCCGCGCCAGCGCACGATCCTGACCTGGGTGCTGGCCCAGGCCGCCGATCTTGGCCTGACCACCGTCCTCGAAGGCGTCGAAACCGAAGAGCACCTCGCCATGGCGCGCAATTTCGGCTTCGATCTGGTAGTCAGTCACACAGATTCTGCTATGTTCGGCGTGCCCCGCATCCCCATTCGCGTTGTCGCTCATCCTCGCCATAGCCCTGCTATGGCTGCGGTTCGCTTCGCGCGCATGGGGCGCGGATGCGCGCCTCGGCATCCACGCAAACCTGCGTGACTGACTACTAGTGCCGGGCTTTCTTTACGAATCGCGCTTCATCCGCCGCGGCTGCCAGACAAAGCAATAGAGGCTTATCAGCCCCCCGTATGCCGCTCGCTTGATATTTATCAAGAATGTTTCTCATTAACAATTGAGACAAACGCGAGCTTCATATATATTGATAACGATTCTCATTTTAGAAAAATGCATTAATAGACAATTCAACATGGTTAGTCACACGCACCCCCAAATCCGGCACCCGCACTTACGACGAGCCATCCTGGTCACTCGGACGAGCCTTTCGACACAGACTTTCGCGCGCCAGCCGCCGATCACCGACGACGGCACACAAAGCGCCAGCGAGACCAGGCACTTCTGAGAGCCTGTTCACGATCTGTCGCAGACGCCGTCAGCGGGGTGAAGCGCGGCGCAGGAACCGGAGTTTATGCAGATAAATGAGGATTCCGGGCAATACATGAGCCCCGATCACGGTTTCGCAGCAAGAGCGTGAACAAGTTCTGAGCCAATACGCAGGAGAAAATAATGTCCCACATAACAACGCCCGCTACGCTTGATCTGGCCATACTCGGCCAACCCCTGACTGTAGACCGCATACAGGCACCGGCCAACGCGCCCGAATGGGCGCGCTGGCTCGAAGAAATCGGCTTCATCCCCGGTGAACAAGTCACTTTGATGGCCAAAGGCATTCCCGGCGGCGATCCGCTGGTGGTGCGAATCGGCCAATCCACTTTTGCATTGCGGAGTGCAGAAGCGGCATGCATCCGGGTCGCACCGGGCGATCCCGGGCACTCCGTCTTCGTTGCCAAACTGAAAGGAAACCAAGCATGAACCAGGCCGTCATCCACTTTCATCCGAGCGGCCCGCTCATGGCGCTGGTCGGCAACCCCAACTGCGGCAAGACCGCGCTGTTCAACCGCCTGACCGGCAGCCGGCAGAAGGTCGCGAACTATGCCGGCGTTACGGTCGAACGCAAGGAAGGCCGTTTCACCACGCCGGCCGGCAAGACCATCCGCGTACTCGACCTGCCGGGCGCCTACAGCCTTTACCCGCGCTCGCCGGACGAGCGCGTGACCTGCGACGTGCTGTTCGGTCGCGCGCAAGGTGAAAAGCGGCCGGACCTCGTGGTCTGCGTGGTCGATGCCACCAACCTGCGCCGCAACCTGCGCTTGGCGCTGGCCGTGAAACGTCTGGGCCTGCCGTGCGTGGTCGCGCTCAACATGACCGACCTCGCGGAAAAGCGCGGCCTGCGCATTTCGCCCGCAGCGCTGGCGGCCGAGCTCGGCATGCCGGTGGTCAGCACCGTGGCGATCAAGCGCGACGGCATCGAACCCCTGCTGGCGCTGTTCGACGACCAGAACGTCTGGCGCAACGCCGCGCCGGCCAGCCACGGCAGCAATGAGCACTCCGAGCAGGCCGACCACATTGTGGTCAGGCAAATCCTGCAACGGCTGAATCTCGACGAGATCGTCCCGCACACCACGAGCGACCGCATCGACCGCTTCGTGCTGCATCCGGTCGTCGGCCCGCTGTTGCTGGCTGCCGTACTGTTTCTGGTATTCCAGGCCGTGTTTGCCTGGGCCGAAGCACCCAAGGCACTGATCCAGGCGACAACGGGCGGGGTCAGCGCCCTGGCGGGCGACCTGCTGCCCGAGGGCTGGATCAAGAGCCTCGTCGTCGACGGCATCATCGCCGGTGCGGGCGGGGTGCTGGTATTCCTGCCGCAGATCATCATCCTGTACTTCTTCATTCTGGTACTGGAGGAATCCGGCTATCTGCCGCGCGCGGCCTTCCTGCTCGACCGGCTCATGGGCGGCGTAGGCTTGAGCGGGCGCTCGTTCATCCCGCTGCTGTCGAGCTTTGCCTGTGCGATTCCCGGCATCATGGCCGCCCGCACCATCGCCAACCCGCGCGACCGGCTGGTGACAATCATGATCGCACCGCTGATGACCTGCTCCGCGCGCCTGCCGGTGTATGCGCTGCTGATCGGCGCCTTCATTCCGCAACAGGAAATCTGGGGCATGTTCGAGTTGCAGGGGCTGGTACTGCTCGGCCTGTACGTCGCCGGCATTGTCGGCGCGATGCTTGTGGCCTGGACGCTCAAGCGCTTTACCAGTGCCGGCCGCCAGGTGCGCCCGCTGATGATGGAGTTGCCGAGCTACCATCTGCCGACCGTGCGCAACATCGCCATCGGCCTGTGGCAACGCGGCACGATCTTCCTGAAGCGCGTCGGCGGCGTGATCCTGCTGCTGAGCATTCTCATCTGGTTCCTGGCGAGCTTCCCCGGCGCACCGGAAGGCGCCACCGGCGCGGCCATCGAATACAGCTTCGCCGGCATGATCGGCCACGCGCTGGCCACGGTTTTCGAGCCAATCGGTTTCAACTGGCAGATCTGTATCGCGCTGATCCCCGGACTGGCAGCGCGCGAAGTCGCGGTCAGTGCCCTCGGTACGGTCTACGCGCTTACCGCGACCGGCGGAGAAACGGCCCAGGCCCTGGCCCCGCTGATCGCCGAAAGCTGGAGCCTCGCCACGGCGTTCTCCCTGCTGGCCTGGTACATCTTCGCCCCGCAATGCCTCGCCACACTGGCGGCGGTCAAACGCGAAACCGGCGGCTGGAAAATGCCGCTGGTCATGGCTGGCTATTTGTTCGGACTGGCTTATCTGGCGTCGTTCGTGACCTACCGGGTGGTGCTGGGAATGGGTTAGTAGTCAATCACACAGATTCTGCCATGTTCGTCACGCCCTGCATCCACGCGAACCTGCGTAACTGACTACCAGGACAGAATCTGGCGGAGTCCTTTCACGACAAGCCCCGGTTCGATGCCGGGGCTTGTTGTTTCAGGCTCATTGTGCAGGGAAGAAGTCATGAAATGGACACTTTCACAAACAGCGGCCATTCATCTTCCTCTCCAATCAGGACATGACCTTTTTGCGCCTCGGGTTTATCATTGCGCCGCATTGCAGGCATCCCCGCCTGCGACCCAATTCATCCGGAGGACACCATGCGCCGCATCTCACTGAGCCGCTATCTGATCGAAGAACAACGCGAACGGGGCAAGATCAATGCCGATCTGCGCTTGCTGATCGAAGTCGTGGCCCGCGCCTGCAAGGGCATCGCCATTGCCATCGGCAAGGGTGCGATTGCAGAAAACGGCGGCGTATTGGGCGAAGCCGGCAGCGACAACGTGCAGGGCGAAGCGCAGAAAAAGCTGGACGTGCTCTCGAACGAGATCCTGCTCGAGGCCAACGAATGGGGCGGCCATCTGGCCGGCATGGCGTCCGAGGAAATGGAACTGCCGCATGCGATTCCCAACCGCTATCCGCAGGGCGAATACCTGCTGCTGTTCGATCCGCTCGATGGCTCGTCGAACATCGACATCAACGCGCCGGTCGGCACCATTTTCTCGGTACTGCGCTGTCCGGAAGGCGCCGATCCGAGCCAGAATGAGGCTTTCATGCAACCCGGTACCGAGCAGGTAGCGGCCGGCTATACCGTCTACGGCCCGACCACGCAGCTCATCCTGACCGTGGGCGACGGCGTAGCCAGCTTCACGCTCGACCGTGAATGCGGCTCTTTCATCCTGACCCAGGAAAACTTGCAGATTCCGGCCGACACCAAGGAATTCGCGATCAACATGTCGAACATGCGCCACTGGGAAGCGCCGATAAAGCACTATATCGACGACCTGCTGAGCGGATCGACCGGCCCGCGGGGCAAGGATTTCAACATGCGCTGGGTTGCTGCCATGGTAGCCGACGTGCATCGCATCATGACGCGTGGCGGTATCTTCCTCTATCCGATTGATGCCAAGACCCAGTCCAAGGGCGGCAAGCTGCGCTTGATGTACGAAGCCAACCCGATGGCGTTCATCGTTGAGCAGGCCGGCGGTGCAGCCACCACCGGCACGCAGCGCATCATGGAAATCCAGCCCACTGGCGTGCACCAGCGCGTACCGGTCGTTCTGGGGTCGCGCAACGAAGTGGCCGTGGTTGCGAGCTATTACGGGAAGAGCTGATCTGTTGTTTGGCGGGGCCATTCCGCGTGCGCACGGCGCACCCTACAACTCGTTGTTTTTATATAAATCTCGCACACACGGCGCGCACTGAACTCCCTCTCCCTCGCGGGGAGAGGGTTGGGGTGAGGGTAGCAGAGATCAAGCACACGGATTTACCCCCACCCACCCCTCCCCCGACCGGGTTTTCCCGAATGGACGCCCGGCAGCGCAAAAGGGATAGTCCGCCTTCCCAATATGCAAGCTGTAAACTGGAGAAGGCATGACGCAATCCACGCGTGACGGGTTCACTTCGACCTTTGGCGTTCTGGTCGCCACCCTGGGCTCGGCGGTCGGACTGGGCAACATCTGGAAGTTCCCCTATCTCACCGGCGCCAACGGCGGCGCGGGTTTCCTGCTGGTCTACCTGCTCGCCACACTCATGGTCGGCCTGCCGCTGATGATGGTCGAAACCATGCTCGGCCGCGCCGCGCGCGCCAATGCCGTCACCACGTTCGAACGCGTCGCACCGCCCAGCCAGAGCGCCTGGAAAGTCATCGGCTGGATGGGGTTTGCTGCCGCATTGCTGATCATGTCCTTCTATTCCGGCGTGGCAGGCTGGGTGTACGCCTACATTTTCAAGGCCCTGTCCGGCGAGATCGCCACCATCGACCCGAAAATCGCCGGTGCGGCTTTCGGCAAGCTGGTTTCCAACCCGGTGGCATCGCTGCTGTGGCAATGGCTGGTACTGGGCATCACCGGCGGCATCATCATGCTCGGCGTATCGAAGGGCATCGAAGCCGTCACACGTCGGTTGATGCCGCTGCTGTTCGTCCTGCTGCTGATCCTGTGCGTGCGCAGCCTGACGCTGCCCGGCGCAATGGAGGGGCTCAAGTTCCTGTTCACGCCGGATTTTTCCAAGATCACTTCCGAAGTTGTGCTCACCGCGCTGGGGCTGGCTTTCTTCAAGCTCTCGATCGGCATGGGCTGCATGCTGACCTATGGCAGCTATTTCCGCGGTGACCAGAACATCCCGCTGACCACGACGCGCGTGATGCTCGCCGACCTGTCCGTCTCGCTGCTCGCCGGCATCGCAATCTTCCCGGCAGTGTTTGCTTTCGGTTTTGCGCCCGCAGCCGGCCCGTCGCTCGTCTTCATGACGATCCCGGCCGTCTTCACCAGCATGCCCGGCGGCACGCTCTTCATGACGCTGTTCTTCATCCTCACGGCGGTGGCCAGCGTCGGTGCAATCCTTTCGCTGCTCGAAGTGCCGGTCGCCATCCTGACCGAGCGCTACAAGCTGACCCGCAAGCATGCCGCGCTCTACACCATTGCGGCGATTCTGCTCCTGGGTATTCCGGCCTCGCTTTCGAACAGCCTCATGGCCGATATCAAACTCTTCGGCATGACGGCCTTCGATCTCTTCGACTTCCTCAGCTCAAACGTGCTGCTGCCGCTGGGGGGCATCCTGATCTGCCTGTTCGTGGGCTGGGTCTACGGTCTTCCGGAAGTGGAAAAACAGCTCGGCAATCATGGCGAACTGCAGAATTCGCCGCTGGTAAAGGCGGTGTTTTTCCTGGTGCGTTTCGTTGCCCCTTTGTCGATTGCCGTGGTGCTGCTGCACGGTCTCAAGGTCTTTTGATTGATACCGCAATTTGGCGGGGCCTCCCGCCAAATTGCGTAGCGGTGGCGATTTATCGGCAAAAAAATCACAATTCCCAAACAACTTTCCTTACATCTTCTATATTGCAAGTTGTTGATTGTTCAGGGCATGGAAGGTTTTGAATGGACACGGAACAACTCCGCACCGCCCAATCCCGTCTGATCGATGCCCGGGCAGCGGCAAGAGACATCCATGCGCAGCTAGTGCCGAAAATCGGCTCAACGGTTCTTTTTTTCTGTTCCAGCCAATACAACCTTGAAGTACTGGGTGATGAAATCAACCGCCTGTTTGCCGGCAATGAGGTCATCGGCTGCACCACTGCGGGCGAGATTGGCCCGGCAGGCTATCTCGATAACAGCCTGAGTGCAGTTTGCTTCCCGCAAAACCTGTTCACGGCGGTAACGGGCCGGCTGGACAATCTGGCCTCGTTTCGTGCCTCGCAAGGTCGCGACCTGGCTTGTGACCTGAAACTGCGCCTGCGTGCCCGCACGCCGGAAACCAGGCTGAACGACACATTCGGTTTCCTGCTGATCGATGGGCTGTCCAAACGCGAAGAAACTGTCATCACAACGCTGCATGAAGCGCTGGGCGATATCGCACTGGCCGGTGGTTCCGCGGGCGATGACCAGCATTTCAAACACACCCATGTGTTCCACGAAGGCAGCTTCCACAACGACAGCGCAGTACTCCTGCTGGCTGCGACTTCGCTGCCTTTCCGCGCCTTCATAACGCATCACTACCAGCCGGGAAATGAACGCCTGCTCGTCACCGAAGCCGACGTCAGAACACGTACCGTCATCAAACTCAACGGCCAGCCGGCTGCACAGGAATACGCGCGACTACTCGGCATCGAGCCTGAAAAGCTCAGCCCCGCCTACTTTGCCGCTTCTCCGGTGGTGACCATTCTGCGCGGCACCCCCTACGTCCGCTCCATCCAGAAACAGAACCCCGATGGCAGTTTGACCTTCTATTGCGCCATTGAGGAAGGACAAAGCCTGCAAGTCACGGGCGCTCTGGACCTGGTCGAAAACATGCGCGCGACTTTCCAGAACCTTCACAGCCAACTGGGAGAGCCCATATTGACACTGGCCTGCGACTGCGTTCTGCGCAAGCTGATTGCCACGCAAAAAGGAATCCGTCGTTTTGTGGAAGACATTCTGAAAGACAACAGCTCGGTCGGTTTCACCACTTACGGGGAGCAATTCAAAGGCATTCACGCCAACCAGACCTTCACGGGCATTGCCTTTGGCAAGCCGCCTCATCCTCCGGAAACGAGAACCGGGCCATAGGCCGCAAAAAAACCGCCAGCGAAATCGCTGGCGGTTTTTTGTTGATGCGGGGACCGGATCAGTCGCGGCGATTGCCGGACAGCAGCATCAGCAGGTTCAGCAGGCTGACGAACACGTTGTACACGTCCAGATACAGTTGCAGCGTAGCTGTAACGTAATTGGTTTCGCCACCGTTCACGATCTGGCTCACGTCGTACAGGATGTAGAGCGAGAAGACCAGCAGCGCGACGCAGGAAATCGCCAGATGCAGCGCCGGCATGGCAAAGAACATGTTGGCGATTGCGGCCAGCAGCACGATGATCGCGCCGACGAACAGGAAATTGCCAAGGAAGCCGAAATCCTTCTTCGTGACCGTGGCCACCGTGGCCAGCGTGAAGAAGATCGCCGCCGTACCAATGGCCGCCGTACCGATCAGGGATGCGCCGTTGGAAAAACGCAACGCAACCTGCAGAATCTGCGACAGCCACAGCCCCATGAAACCGGTCCAGCCAAGCAAGATAAATACGCCTGCGGAACTGTTCTTGGTCTTTTCAATCGCAAAGAAGCAGCCGAAGCTCACGCCGAGAAACAGCAGCAGCCCCATCCACGGCGACATCGCAAAGCGCATGGATACGCCAAGAAGTGCGCCGGCAGCGGTCGGCAGCATGGTCAGCGCCAGCAGGAAATAGGTGTTGCGCAACACCCGGTTGCGTTCCGCGGCCAGCGTGGCAGAGCCGTAAGTCGCGGTCTGGAATTCCATGGGTATTCTCCTTGAGAAAGAGTATCGGACAACCCGACACTGTCTAAGATGCCTGCACGCGGGAAAAGTTTCAAGTGCGGGTTAACGCGAAACAACATCAATTTCGTCATGCCAGCGAAAGCCGGCATCCAGTTCCTCCTTGCAAACCAAGCTCTGGATACCGGCCTTTGCCGGTATGACGGGTTAACGATTCAGCAACCAAAAGACGCCAGTGATGGTCTTCGCATCGGTCATGCTGCCGTCCAGGATACCGGCTTTCAGTTGGTCAAGACTCATCGGCACGATTTCAACGAACTCTTCTTCATCCAGATTAGTCGCGCCAGCAGTCAGGCCTCTGGCGCGGTAGATGTGGATGATTTCGTCGGAGTAGCTGACCAGAGGGTGGAACGCGCCGAGGTATTCCCATTCGCTCGCGCTGTAGCCGGTTTCCTCCTGCAATTCGCGCTGCGCGCAGGCGAGCGTATCTTCGCCCGGATCGATCTTGCCGGCCGGGAATTCGACTACCACCTGTTTCAGCGGATAGCGGTACTGGCGTTCCATCAGGAGGCGCCCGTCGTCCAGCACCGGCAGGATCATGACCGCGCCGGGGTGCACCACGTATTCGCGGTCGACCTGGCCGCCATCGGGCAGGCGCACGCGGTCGCAGTTGATGTGCAGCAGGTTGCCGTCGAATACGCGGCGGGAATCGAGGGTTTCTTCGATCAGGTGGCTATCGTTGCTCATGAAAATCACAGTTTGATGGGTGAAGTGCGCCAGATTCTATCTGCATACTCGCCGATCGTGCGGTCCGACGAGAAACGGCCCATTGCCGCCATGTTGCGGATCGCCTTCTGCGTCCACAGTTCCGGCTGGCGCCACAGCGCATCGACCTTGTCCTGCGTCGCCACGTAGTCGGCGTAGTCGGCAAGCAACTGGTAGTGGTCGCCCCAGTTGACGAGCGCATCGTAGACCAGCCTGTAACGTTCCGGGTCTTCGGGTGTGAAGTAACCGGTAGCAAGCTGCGTCAGCGCTTCATGCAGTTCGGGATTGGCTTCGTAGAGCGCGCGCGGGTTGTAGCCTTCACGGTGCAGACGTTCGACTTCATCTGCACGGTTGCCGAAGATGAAGATGTTGTCGAGCCCGACCGCTTCGGCGATCTCGATATTGGCGCCGTCCCAGGTGCCGATGGTCAGCGCGCCGTTGAGCGCGAACTTCATGTTGCCGGTGCCCGAGGCCTCCAGCCCGGCCGTGGAAATCTGCTCGGAAAGATCAGCGGCCGGGATGATGATCTCGGCCAAGCTCACGCGGTAGTTCGGAATGAACACCACCTTGAGCAGGTTGCCGACGCGCGGGTCGGTATTGATCTTGAGCGCCACATCGTTGATGAGGTGGATGATGGTCTTGGCCATCTTGTACGCCGAAGCCGCCTTGCCGGCAAAGATCACCACGCGCGGCACCCAGTCGGCTTCCGGATTCTTGAGAATGCGGTTGTAGCGGGTGATGACATGCAGCACGTTGAGCAACTGGCGTTTGTATTCGTGGATGCGCTTCACCTGCACGTCGAACAGCGCATTCGGGTCGATATAACCGCCCATGGTCTGTGCTACATAGTTCGACAACCGCTCTTTGTTCGCCATCTTGGCCGCGCGAAATTCGGCCACGAACTGCGGATAGTCGACCTGCATTGCCAGCTCGCCCAGATCGTCGAGCCGGGTACGCCAGCTTTGGCCGATGGTGCGGTCGACCAGTTTCGCCAGCGGCCGGTTGGCCTGCGCCAGCCAGCGGCGCGGCGTGATACCGTTGGTCACGTTGGTAAAGCGTTCCGGGTACAGCAGGTAGAAATCGGCAAAGATCGACTGCTTCATGAGTTCAGAATGCAACTCGGAAACACCGTTGACCTTGTGGCTCGCCAGTACGGCCAGCCAGGCCATGCGTACCTTGCGCTCGCCATGCTCATCGATCAGCGACACGCGGCGGATGAATCCGGCATCGTGTCCGCCCGCAGCCACTTCCTTGAGGAAGCACTCGTTGATCTCGAAAACGATCTGCAGATGGCGCGGCAGCAGGCGGCCCAGCATCTCCACCGGCCAGGTTTCCAGCGCCTCGCTCATCAGCGTGTGGTTGGTGTAGCTGAAAATGCGCTGCGTGTAATCCCAGGCCGTATCCCAATCGAGATTGTGCTCATCGATCAACAGGCGCATGAGCTCAGGGATAGCCAGCACCGGGTGGGTATCGTTGAGGTGGATCGCGATCTTCTCGGGCAGCATGCCCAGCGTTTCGTGATCACGCCGGAAGCGGTTGAGGATGTCCTGCAAACTCGCAGAGACGAAGAAATACTCCTGGCGCAGGCGCAGTTCCTTGCCGCTGAAAGTGGAATCGTCCGGATAGAGCACGCGCGAAACGTTCTCGGAGTGGTTCTTGTCCTCGACCGCCGCGAAGTAATCGCCCTGGTTGAACTTGGAAAGGTTGATCTCGCGGCTGGCCCGCGCCGACCACAGGCGCAGCGTATTGGCCGCGCCGTTGCCGTGACCGGGGATGATGTAATCGTAGGCCGTGGCGCGCACATCCTGCGCATCGACCCAGCGCGTCTTGCCGTTCACGGTTTCAAGCCGCCCGCCAAAGCAGACACGGAAATGCACCTCATCGCGCGGAAATTCCCAGACATTAAGCGCGGAAAGCCAGTAATCCGGCGTTTCGACCTGCTGGCCGCCGATGATGCACTGCTTGAACATGCCGTAATCGTAGCGGATGCCGTAGCCCATTCCGGGCAAGGCCAGCGTGGCGAGCGAATCCATGAAACAGGCCGCCAACCGCCCCAGGCCGCCGTTGCCAAGCGCCGCATCCGGCTCGGAACCCGTGATGTCGTCGAGATTCACGCCCAGATCGTCGAGCGCTTCCTTGACCGTATCGTAGAGATCGAGCGACAGCAGCGCATTGGACAGCGCCCGGCCGATCAGGAATTCCATCGAGAGGTAATAGACCCGGCGCGCGTCCTGCGAAGCCTGCGCGCGCGAAGTGCGCATCCAGCGCTCCACCAGGCGGTCACGCACCGCGAGGAAAGTGGCGTTGAGCCAATCCTTGGGCTGGGCATCCAGCGGATCCTTGCCGACGGCAAAGACAAGCTTGTTGGCAATCGCGCGCCGCAGCGCGCCCACGTCATTGCCGGGCGAATCGTATTCAAACGCCATGGTCATTTGCATTCTCCCTGACCCGTTATAACGGGCTTGTTTTGTTTTTGCCTGTTCCAGCCAAGTCTTGTTTTTACCCCCACACATTGCCTTGTAGCAAGGAGAAACGGGTAGCCGGCTATGGGTGTGGTTTTTTCATCTGCCGCACCAACTGCCACGCCATCAAAATCATCGCCAAAACACCCACGACAAGCACCGCCCAGAGCGCGATTCGTTTCCAGTCAGCCGGTCCGGTTTCCGCCTGGGCTGCTGCCACGCCGGAAGCTGCTTGCCCGACCAGCACTTGCGCATCGGCCAACTTGGGGCCGCCCGGCGTATCCAGCCCCGGCGCCAGCGTACCCAGCGGCAGCGCCCTGCCCGCAGCGTGGGCATTGCCCACGGCCAGCGTATACGGTGCCTTGCCTTCGGCGAGGAAGACCACCTGCCCTGCCTCGATTCCGGCTTCCAGCACCGGCGCGCTCATTCCCTGGCTGCTGCGCCGGTCGAAGCGGACGATGAATTCCCTGAGCGGGTAACCCGGCAAGGTGATTTCGTCCTGCAACCATTCCCGGCCCTGTTCAGTAATGCGGTAGGCCACGCAGCGGGCCAGTCTCGACCAGTGACGGCGATCCTGGTCCGGGCTGAGGATTTCCAGCGGCAGCAGTACATTGCCCTGCGGCAAGGTCAGGCGCAGCCGCGTCACTGGCAAGGTCTGCGGCAGGCGGTAGTGGTATTCGCCCTGATGCAGGTTGAGCGGGGAGCGCAGCGGCGTCAGCGCCCCGGTCCAGACCCGCTCCGGAGCCCGCCATTGGGCCACGGTTTCCTCGATCTCGGCGCTGGTCAGCTCAGGTGCACGGGCCGGTTCGCGCCACAAGAGGCGCAGGTAGCGGCCGGGCAATCCGCCGATCTCGATACGCCGGCGCTCGATGCGCTCGCCGTTGTAGTCAAGCCGCGCGAGCTGCACACCGCTACGCACCCGGCGCCAGTCCTGCAGGTTGTCGCTGGCCTCGACGTCGAGCAACTGAAAGCCCTGCCCGTCGCGCCAATCCAGCGTCAGCGCTGTGATCGCCTGGCGTTTTTCGATGGCGCTGGCATCGAGCACATAGCCGCGGCGTAATTGTTCGCCGGAAGCCGCCGGCGCACGCGATTTCACTTCGAGCAGCGCACCTTTGGCGTCCTGGCGCACGTGTACGTCGAGCGATGCGCCCGGCGCCGTTTGCGGCGCGGTCAGCGGAAACCAACGCAGCGGCATGCTGCGCGTGGTTTTTTCGTTGCTGCCGCGCGGCACCACGTGCGCCAGCGGCACCGGCCGTCCTTCGCTGTTGAACACGCGCAGGTCGCGCAGATCGGTATGGCTGGCATGGATATACGCCGCCATCGGCAGCGTGATGCGCTGGTAGGGCGCGCCGGCTTTTACCTCCAGCGGCACGCGCCAGGCGAAATCCTGCGGCGCTTCGGCTGCAAGGACAGGCAACGCCAGCAGTGACACCAGAAAAATCGGTAATTTCATTTTAAATCCCTCACCACAGAGACGCGGAGACACGGAGAAGAGCGAGAAATCAGGCCCTTGCGCCAATGTCATTGCTTAAACCAAGCGGGCAGCGTTTTTCTCGATCAGCGCCGTATGCAGCACGCTCCGCCCTGGAAGGCGCAGAGAAGCACAGCAAGGCGCGGGAATTCGGCGAGCACTGTTTGAGGCCGCAGGCCGAGTTGCGCAGCCGCCGCGTCTTGCGAGCATCGCAGGGAACCCCGCAGGGGCGCCGGAGCGGGCTCGCCTAGGGGTGAAGGGGATTTGGCGAGACAAATCCCCTTCCCGTTTGCCGGGCGGAACCGGCTCTAAATCCTGCGCCGCAGGCGCATAAAAATCCTTAATGTAAACGGCATCAGACCCTTGCGCATGGTTGCCCGCTCACCCATCGAACGAGGCCATTTCAAGACAGAACGGCTTGTTTTTTCTCTGTGTTTTTCATACCTCTGTGGTTCAACCGAGGTTTTCAGGTTCATGTTTTCTCCTTGTCGGCCGCGGGCGGCAGCGGCGCAAAGTAGCCGACCACCAACAGCAACACGCCCACGCCGAGGAAGGAAACGATGCGTTCCACCCCGCCGCGCTGCGAAAGTTCCACCAGGAAGAGCTTGGCGACGACCACCGCCACCAGCGCTGCGCCCGTGATCCAGACCCAACGCCGCCCCAGACGATGCCCGGCGATCATCAGCCCCAGCGCCAGCACGCTCCAGGCAAGCGACAGGCTGGCCTGCGCAGTCATCGAGCGCAGCAGCGCTTCCGTGCGCCAGGCCACGCCGCCGAGCTGGTGCACGGCGCGCAGAACCAGCATCGTATAGGCCGCAAAGGCCACGACATACAGCAGCCAGCGCAAGGCGCTCGCCGCACCGGCAAATTGCGGAGGGTCTTCCGCTTCGGTTTCCAGTTCGGCAAGCCAGTGCCAGCCCGCGTACAGCACCAGCACCTGCGCAATCTCCAGCGGGTTGACCAGCGGAATGAACGGCAAGGGTGCGGGATTGCCAGCCGACTTGAGCGCGGAAAACCCGGCCCAGGCCATCAGCAACAGGAACACCGGCAGCGTCGCCGTGTAGCGGTACAGCGTCGGGTGGGCGTCCGTCGGCCCGTAACGCGGTGCGCTGCGCCAGCCGCTCCAGAGCAGCCAGAGCGCGAGCGGCAATACCCAACCCAGCCAGCGCCAGGCGCTGCCGGGTTGCGAGAGCAGCAAGAATACGTGGCGCAATTCCAGCGACAGTACCAGCAATCCCGTCCAACAGCCGGCCAGATGCAGAGCCCGTTCTGCGGACTCACGCAGCAACCCGGCACGCGCCAGCAAGGCCAGATGCGCGGCCAGCACCAGACCAAATCCCAGCCATCCCCACTGCCCGAACGGATGCCAGTCGCGCGCGAAGTCAGTTAGCGCAACAAGCGCCGCAAGCGGCAGCAGCGCACCGCCCATGCCGACCAGCGCGCCCCATGCCAGATGCGCAGCAAGGCGGCTCCAGACCAGCACCGTCACGGCCATCACGCCGAGGAACACATGCCCCGCCTGCACCGCCGGCAACAGGCGCGAGAGCTCCGCCCACCAGGCAAACGCCCACCACAGGGTGGACCACACCAGCGCCGGCAACGCAATCCGGTTGCCAAGCGGCTCGCCCGCTTCCGGGCGGTCGCTGGCCACCAGCCGCCAGGCCACGCAGAACGCGGCGAGCGCAATCACGGCCGGCGTCCAGAATCCGCTATGGGCAAACGCAGGCAACAAACGATCCGCCAGCGGCGAAGCCAGCAAGCGCGGAAAGCCGGTCAGCACATAGGCCGCGCCCGCCACAAGCTGCAAGGCCAGCGCAAACCAGAACACCGGCTTCAATGCGAGCCACAAAGCCAGCACTAGCAGGAAGAAACCACAACCCGCCCATACGCCAGTCGCACTCGCCCACGGCAGGATGAACAGCACCGCCAGCACCAGGAACACCAAGCCGAACAGCGTCAGCCAGCCCATGCGCCGTTCAAAGCGTTCGTCGCCGTTCGCCCGCGCCGCGCGTATGGCCAGAAAGGCGCTGTACAGCACCGTACCGCCCACCAGCGAAGCCACCGCGATGCCGCGCCAGCCCGATCCGCCAAACACCAGCACACCCAAGCCCCCCGCCCCGTGGCGAATGTCGGTCAAAAACACCAGCCCCGCCAGCGCCTGCACCGCCAGTGCGTTGCCGATCCAGGCGCGCGCCTGCAAGCGCAGCCCCAGGTAGACCGTAACCAACCCGGCCAGCGCCCAAGCCACCGCAGTGCCTTGCGCCTTGAGCGTCAGCGGCGCGATCAGGTAGAGGAACCACAAGCCCAGCGTGTTGAAAACCGGCAGCAAATCCTTGTCCCAGCAGGCTGCACGCTCCTCGTCCTGCAACGCCATGCGTAGCGACAGCGCGTTGCACAGGAAGGCCAGCCCCAGCAGCAACGCGCCCAGTACCGGCCCGGACAGCAGCGATTCCGTTCCCGGATATACGCGGCTCAACCAAGCGAACAGCGCGCCGGTCTGCAACAGCAGGGCAAACCCCCGCCCCAGCGCACGCCCCTGCCGGTGCCCCACCCAGTAGATTCCGGCCGCCTCGACCGCCCACGCCGCGGCAGTCCACTGCGCATCGAGCGCGAGCGGAATCGCGAGCGAGGCAAAAACCACGCCGAGTGCGAGGAACACTTCGACCAGCAAGCGCAACGCCGCCTGCGTGCGGCTGTAGAGCAGCCGCGCCAGCAGCATGTAGAAAACGCCGAGCGCCAGCGCGCTGAACGCCGCGCCGTATTCCGACTCGCGCACCAGCGCGTATTGCAGGCTGAACCCGGCCAGCGGCGCGCCGAACAGCAAGGTGCCGTCCACATAGCGGCGCCAGTCGCCGCCATGCTGCCGAACCCAGCGCCACCACTCACCGGAACCGATCCGCTCCGGTGCAGCCGGGTCGTCGAGCAGCACGCGCCGCGCGAACAAAAGACCGATGCCGACGAACATCAGGAAGAAGAGGATCACGAAGAACTGCGTGCTGGCGTAATGAACCGGCACGTACGAGCGCAGCCCCCAAGCCAACCCGATCAGGAAGGTGCTGAAAAACCCCACCAGGTTGAGCGGGCGCCATGCCTTGAACCACGCCATGCCGAGAATGCCGGCATTGAGCAGCGCGAAATAGGAGAACAGCGCCACATGGTTGCCGCCGCCGGTCGAAGCCAGGATCGGCGCGGCAAAACCACCGAGCGACCCGGCCACCGCAAGCGCCAGCGCATCCTGCGCTACGGCCAGCACCGCCGAGGAAACCGCCACCAGCACCAAGAGCGCAAAGCCGGCATGCAACGGCAGGATATGGTGCAGACGCATCGCGGCAAAGATCGTGAGGTACATCACCCCCACCGACGCTCCCTGCAACAGCAAGGCATAGGCCCGGCGCGATTCGCGCAACCGCCAGCCCAGCCCCAGCCCGACCAGCGCTGTTGCGACCACGCCGATATAACGCAGCTCGACCGGGATCACGAAACGCTCGGACGCATAGCGCAGCAGGAACGCAAGCCCCAGGAACACCAGCAGCACGCCGACGCGCACCAGCGTATTGCCACCGAACAGCCAGTCTTTCGCCGCCGTGAATGCATGCTCGATGAAGTTCGGGGTGGCCTCGATGGTGACTGGTGCAGTTTGGGAAAGAACGGGTTCTGCAGGCTTGGGCTCGCAAACCGGCGGAGCGGAGGGCAAGACGGGCTCGGGTTTTGCTGCGGAAGGCAGTTCGGGCTGAGCCGTCACCACGTCTTCTACTTCAAAACTGATCTCTTGAACCGTTTCGGCTTCTGCCGTTGCTGGTGACTGAGCCGCCTCAGTCGGTGGAGCGGCTTCGATCCCGCTTCCTTCCAGCGCAGCGATCCGCGCCCGCAATTGCGCCAGTTCAAGGTCAAAACACTTCTGCTGCTCGGCCAGCAAAGCCCGCAACTGGCCGGTTTCCTGCAAAGCCTGTTCAGCCGTCTTGCCGCCATTGCCACGCAGCAACAAAACCCCGAGCAAGCCGCCAACCAGCATTCCGGCAACAGTGGAATCAAACAGCGAGCCGAGCATCGCGCCCAGCAGCATTCCCAACAATAAACCGACAATCGCCATTCTGATTCCTTTTGCCAGACTCAACAGTCAGTACCCAAAATCAACAGGGCCTAGGCGCCAAAACGGCAGCAAGTATTTTTCCCCGATTCCTTGGCCTGATAAAGTGCGGCGTCGGCATGACACAGCAACGTCTCAGCATCCGCAGCATCGTCGGGATAAAGCGTGAAGCCGATGCTGGCCGAAACCCTGACCGAGGCATCGCTGATTTGTACCGGCAGATTGACTTCCGCCAGCACACGCGCAAGCACCGTTTCTGTTTCCTCCAGATGCGCCAACTCACCAAACAACAAAACGAATTCGTCGCCGCCAATACGGGCCAGCGTATCCTCGCCGCGCAACACCCTGCGCAAGCGCGAGGTGATTTCCACGAGCAAAGAATCGCCCGCCGCATGGCCATAGGTGTCGTTGACCGGTTTGAACCCATCCAGATCGAGATAGCAAACTGCCAGCGTTTTTCCGCCACGCCGAGAATGGGCGATGGCGCGCTCGAGCCGATCGCCAAGCAAACGGCGGTTCGGCAAACCGGTCAGCGCGTCGAAATGAGCGAGACGCTCAAGTTCTTCCTCGTGTTCCTTGATACGGCTGATATCGGAAAAAACGGCAACATGCTGGAGGGGGACACCGTTCTCTGCGCGCACCACATCGATCGTTAAACGCTCGGCATAAACTTCACCGCTTTTGCGCCGGTTCCATATCTCGCCCTGCCAGGAACCGGTACTCGCCAACGATTCCTGTATCCCGACATAGAATTCATCGGTTTCTTGCCCTGATCCCAGAAAATGCAAATCCTTGCCAAGCACTTCTTCCCGTTCGTAGCCGGTAATGCGGGAGAAGGCCGGATTGACATCGACAATGCGGTTTTCTGCATCGCTGATCATGATGCCTTCCTGGCTACTTGTAAAAACACTGGCAGCTTGACGAAGTTTTACTTCTGACTGTTTGCGTGCCGTAATGTCAGTAACACTGCCAACCATACGCAAAGGCTGCCCTTCTGCGCCCCGTTCAACCACCTGCCCCCGATCCAGCAACCAGACAATCTCACCATCAGGGCGGCGTATCCGGTGTTCGTGAACATACGGTGCCTTGCCTTCCAGTGCGAGCTGAACCGCTATCATGACTGACTCGCGATCGTCTTCGTGCAATAGCGAAACAAACATCTCCACGGGGTGCTGAAGCAGCGAAGGATCAACACCGAACAGTTCGCACCACTTGGCATTGTGTCTGACGATATTCAGGCTGATATCCCAATCCCAGACCCCCTCGCCCGTTGCCGCCATGACATAGGCATACTGCCGTTCACGCTCCTCGATTACCCGATGCGCCGCCAGCAAGTCGGTCACGTCATGGGATACCACCAGAATTCTGGGTTCCCCATCCGGCCCTTGCAGCGGCATCTTTTCCGACTGGAAATACCGCTTCTCCCCAGTACGAGGATCAACCAGGCACTCCTGGACAACTTGGGTTTGTCCACTGCGCACGATGTCTTGCGCATTTTGCTCAAAGGAATCGACCTGTGCTTGATCCGGGGCGAAATGGCTTCTTTTCTTGCCTACCAGTTCATCTGGTGTTGTTCCGTAAAACGCTGCCAGCGCCTTGTTGCCAAGCAATAAGCGCCCATCCCAATCCTTCATGAAAATCATGTCGGGCGTTTCATCGATCACTGTGCGCAGCAAGCGCTGGCTATCCGAAAGCTGTCGGGTTTTTTCGGCAACCAGTCCTTCCAGGTTGGTATTGATGTGCGCATAGGATTCAAGTGCCTGGCGCAGCGTGCGCGAGAGAACACCGATCTCGTCCAGAGACGAATCCTCAGTAATATTGCTGGCTTGCCCGGCAGCAATCGCCTCGCACTCCTTGGCCAGCCGGTAAAGACGCCGCGTCATGCGTTTGGCAAAAGCATCTGCCACCCGCCATACCAGCACACCGAGACACACGGTAAGCAAGGCTGATAGCAATACACGTTTCAGAACCGGCTGCACCCAAGGATTGCGCGATGAATAGACGGTAAGTAGCGGCGCACCGCCTTCGATATTCTCCCGGGGAATCAGCTCAAAACTGGCAGGGAAGAATTTGGGGCCAGCCCCATCGGGGTAAGTTGCCATGACGCGCGATTGATGGGTCAGTTCCACGCCGACATCATCCCGATCAATCCAGGAAACTTTTTGCCGAAATACGCTGGAAAGGTTGATAACCCCGGCCAGGGCACCGATGGCTTCTTGGGAATAGGGATACAACACGGGATAAATCGCGAGTAATGCCGGCTGGTGATCCTCAAGCATAACCATCGCCAGCTTCGACCGTTTCTCAGCCTGAGCACTGACAACCAGCCGATCAAGTTGTTCAGCATTGATAGCCGCAGGAAGTTCGCCCAGCACACTGCGGCCACGGTAATCGAGCAACTTAACGGGACCGCCTTTCTGCCCTTTTTCCCAAGCCCCCAAAAAAGGCTTCAGATGCACCTCGCGCGAGGTCGAGTCGACCAGCGCGGTCCAGACCAGCGGACTGTTGCCAAGTTGTTTGAGCGTATCCAGATGGTTGCTGATTTCACTGGACAAGACTTCGCCGACGACATGCGCCTCACTCTGGTTGGTTTTTCTGTGGTTCGCCGGAATTTCCATCAGCGCCAGCGTCAGCCAGAGGCACCCCAGAACAATGATGATCACCATCATCAAGACAAAGGCGCTACGCCGGATACGAGTAGCCAGAGAAAGATTTTTGTTACTCAAGAATCCGGTGATCATTGCTCCTCCGTTCCCCGCTCCTGCCGGTTCATGGCCTGCTGCGAGAATCGACCGGAATCAGTCTGTCGTCAGCGGTATAACGCGCAAAGAACACATTCTCGGCGGAGAGGGCATCATGGCGGCCTGCGGTAAAAGGCTTGCTGTAACGGCGCACCAATCCGTCGTAGGAGCCGATTTGTTCCAGTGCATCACGAATCTTGCGCCGGTCCGTGCTACCGGCCTTGTTGATCGCCCGCGCCAGAAGATGGGTCAAGTCATAGGCGTGCGCCACCCCTACCGGGCTTTTGACACGATCGGCTTCCGTTGCGCCGTAATTGTTCCGCAAAGCAGTCAGTACCCGCCGTGCGGCAGGTGTATCGCGCCCCACGAAACTGAAAGTCTGGATCACCGAAAAATCAACTTGCTGCAGTGCTTCACCGGCCATACGTGCAAAATCACCGCCAGTCACCCCCCAATGGCTGATGATCGGCAACCGCTGCTCTTTGGGCAGCGCCGCCACCTCGCGAACCAGAATGGCGCCCTCTGCCTCGTTAGCAACCAGAATGATCGCTTGGGCGCCAGCCTTGCGCAGCTCGGCATACTGCGCAGCGAGCGAGGTATCGCCCCAGTTGTACCAACGCCGCCCCACCAGGCTCAACCCCATACTGGCAGCTGCCTTCTCGATTGCCGCCTGATTGCTTCTCCCCCAAGCCGTATTGGGCAATAGAACACCCAGCCGATTGGCCTTGTATCGCTGCTTGGCAAAGCGCACAAAAGCCGGCCCCGCCCAAGCATCCTTGAGCGAAAGGCGAAAAGTGTAGCTTGGGCGATAATTGTGGTCGGTGATCGGATCCGCCGAGCCCCAAGGGTCCATCAACAACATTCCCAATTCGTGGGCAAGCGGCACGCATTCGATGTAAACC
This sequence comes from Formivibrio citricus, assembly GCF_900115065.1. Lineage (GTDB taxonomy): Bacteria > Pseudomonadota > Gammaproteobacteria > Burkholderiales > Chitinibacteraceae > Formivibrio > Formivibrio citricus. The sequence goes on from NZ_FOVE01000003.1 coordinate 197,726, forward strand.
GGGCTGAACTTGCCGCCAAATACCGCCACCATGTCCGGCATCCTGGCCAGTTCACGCAGATTGTCGACTGCAATCGCCGTAACCGAACGGTTGTCTTTGATTACCAGTTGAAGCTTGCGCCCACCGAGCACACCACCAGCCTGATTGATTTCATCAATGGCAATCTGCATTCCCTGCTGCACAGCTTGGGCTGAAGTACTGGTTTTGTGACCGAATTCCGCATCCAGTCCGATATAAACCGGCCCGGCAGCCAGCGTCCAATGACTAAACAGCAAAACGACGATAGCCAGTATCCTTGTCATGCCAGCCTCCTCCCTCTTGCCCGGGCTAAATTCAGCATAGTGCTGCGCACAACAAACAACCAATCTTGCATGCCTGTTATCTGAACTTTGCAGCCAGAGATGACGCATGGGCACCGACCCCATAGAATGAGGCTTCAGCCATATTGATCCTTCATCAAGGAAGTTTTCCGTGTACGCACTCGCCATCATCCGTTTCCGCAAACCGCTCGAACAGGTTCTGCCCGTCGTAGACAACCATCGCGCCTACCTGGCCGGACTCAAGGGAAAGGGCATCCTGCTCGCCTCCGGCCCGCTCGATCCGCGCAACGGCGGCGCGCTGCTGCTGCGTGTCCCCGACGATGCCGTCGATGTCACGCTTGATTCCGTGCGCGACAACGATCCGTACATTCTCGCCAACGTAGCACAGTACGAACTGCTGCCCTGGGCGCCAACCATCGGCAAGGATGCGCTGGATCAACTTTGAAAGCCGCATCAGGAATGACAAACCCGCACCCCTACGCCACCCTCACGCCCAATTGCGTGCTCGATGCCGTCGAAACCCTCGGCTTGCGCTGCGACGGCCATCTGCTGGCGCTGAACAGCTACGAGAACCGCGTCTACCAGATCGGGCAGGATGAAGGCCCGCCCATCGTCGCCAAGTTCTACCGCCCGAACCGCTGGAACGACGCCGCGATCCTCGAAGAGCACAGCTTTACCGCCGAGCTCGCCGAGCGCGAAATCCCCGTCGTACCGCCCATGGTCATCGCCGGCCGGACGCTGCACGAACACGCCGGGTTCCGCTTTTCCGTATTCCCGCGCCGCGGCGGACGCGCACCGGAACTCGACGATCCGCAAACCCTGGAATGGCTGGGGCGTTTCATGGGCCGCATCCATGCCGTCGGCGCCATTCGTCCCTTTGCCGAACGCCCGACGCTTGATCTGGCCACTTTCGGCGAGGAACCACGCGACTGGCTGCTCGCCAACAACTTCATTCCGTTCGAGCTGCTGCCGGCCTGGCAAAGTGTGGTCAACCAGGCGCTCGACGGCGTACGCCATTGTTTTGACCGTGCCGGCAAGGTCGCCAGCATCCGTCTGCACGGCGACTGCCACGCCGGCAACGTGCTGTGGACACCGGACGGCCCGCACTTCGTCGATTTCGACGACGCGCGCAACGGCCCGGCCATTCAGGATTTGTGGATGCTGCTTTCGGGCGAGCGCCAGGATCGGGTGCGGCAACTGGCCGACGTCCTGGCCGGCTACGAGGATTTCTGCGAGTTCAACCCGCGCGAGCTGCACCTGATCGAAGCGCTGCGCACGCTGCGGCTGATCCACTACTCCGCCTGGCTCGCCCGCCGCTGGGACGACCCGGCCTTCCCCGCCGCCTTTCCGTGGTTCAACACCCACCATTACTGGCAGGAGCGGATCCTGGAGCTGCGCGAGCAAATCGCGTTGATGGATGAAGCGCCGCTGTGGCCAGCTTGATTTGTGGAGCAAACCCGGACCATCAATGCCCAAGATGGTAGAATCCGCCCATTCAATTTCTGCCAGCCGCCATGCCCTACCTTGCCCTCGACACCTCGACCGAACACCTCTCCCTGGCCGTGACCACGCCGGCGGGCATCGTCGGGCGCGACTGGCTGGTCGGGCAAAAACACGCCGAACTCACGCTGCCGCGCCTCGCGGAACTGCTGGCCGAAACGGGGCTCGTCCTGCAGGACATCGAAGGTATCGCCTTCGGCAACGGGCCGGGCTCGTTCACGGGCTTGCGCATCGGCTGCGGCATCGTGCAGGGGCTGGCATTTGCCCGCGGCATCTCGACGCTCGGCATCAGTACGCTGGAAGCACTGGCGCAATCCGCTTCGGCCAACAAGGTCATCGCCTGTCTCGACGCACGCATGAACCAGGTCTACGTCGCGGCCTACGTTCGCGAAGCCGATGGCTGGCGCGAGGCGACCGCTCCAACCGTCTGCGACCCGCACGCGCTGCCCTTGCCCGAAGGCGAAGGCTGGCTCGGCATTGGCAGCGGCTTCGCCGCCTACGGCGCTGCGCTGGCCGAGCGCCTGGGCACGCAACTGGCAGGCATTGAACCGGAACTCTTCCCCCGCGCGGCCGAAATACTGGCGCTGGCCCTGCCGCGCTTTGCAGCAGGCCAGGGCGTCCCGGCCCACGAAGCCACGCTCGTCTACCTGCGCGACAAGGTGGCGCTCAAAACTTCCGAGCGCGTAAAAGCATGATCCGTCCGCTCGATTCGTCCGATCTGGAAGCCCTGCTGGCACTCGATGCGGCAACCAACCCGCATCCGTGGACTGCGGCGCAGTGGCAGGATTCGCTGGTGCAGCATCTGTGCCTGGGGCTGGAACTGGCCGGCCGGCTCGCGGCCTTTGCCGTAGCGATGCCACTGCCAGACGAGGCCGAACTACTGCTGATCGCCGTCGACCCCGCGCAACAGCGCCACGGATCTGGACGAACCCTGCTGGCAGGCTTGCGCGCCGAGCTGGCTGCGCGCCAGTGCGAAAAGTTGTTCCTGGAAGTGCGTGAATCGAATACCCGGGCGCGCCATTTCTATGCCGCCGCCGGCATGGAAGAGATCGGCCGGCGCAAGAATTACTATCCAGCGGCACAAGGGCGCGAGGATGCCCTGCTGCTCGCCGGAGCAACCCGATGCTGAACCGCCGCGCGCTGATCATGGAGGAGCTGGCGCTCACCCCGGTCTGGGTGCGGCGCGAATTGCTGGTCACCGAACCGCAGACCGAAACCGAGCCATTGCCGCCTGCGCCCGAACCCGCAACCGTTCCGGGGCAGGAACCCAACGCACGGCACCCGCTCTCCAGTGTGGCGCGCACGGCCAACAAGGTGATCGCGCCGCTCGTCGAGACCGGCGAAGCACCCCACTCGCACAAACAACCGCAGATCGACGAAACACCGTCCGCCGCACCGGAAACCGTGCAGGAAGATGCCCGCACAACCACCATTGCCACGATGGACTGGGACGCACTGCAGGCATCCGTCTCGCAATGCACGGCCTGCGCGCTGTGCAACGACCGCACACAGACCGTTTTCGGCGTGGGCAATCCGCAGGCCGATCTCGTCGTGGTCGGAGAGGCACCGGGCGAAGAAGAGGACCGTCTGGGCGAGCCTTTCGTCGGTCGCGCCGGAAAGCTGCTCGACAACATGCTGGCCGCGATCCGCGAAAAACGCGGCGAGCGCGTCTTCATTGCCAACGTGCTCAAGTGCCGCCCACCGGGCAACCGCAACCCGCAGCCGGAAGAAGTTGCACTCTGCTCGCCCTACCTGCTGCGCCAATTGCAACTGATCGCACCGAAGGTCATCCTCGCCTCCGGCCGCTTTGCCGCGCACTCGCTGCTCCAAACCCAGGCACCGCTTTCCGCGCTGCGCGGCAAGGTGCACGACTGGCACGGCATCCCGGTCATCGTGACCTATCACCCGGCCTATCTGTTGCGCAATCTTCCCGACAAGAATCGCGCCTGGGACGATCTGTTGCTACTCAGGAATATTCTGGATAAACACCGGTAGCTTCATCAGGGGAAGCTTCCTAGACTGAACGTATCCCCGTTCAGAGAATTCCAATGGATGCTTCGTACCACCTCGGCCGGCAACCGATTGTCAACCGCAAGGGCGAACTGGTCGCCTACGAACTCCTGTTCCGCAGCGGTCAGCAAAACCACGCCCAGGTTACCGACGATTTCCTTGCCACGGCGCACGTCATCCAGAATGCCTTCACCCAGATCGGACTGAATCAGGTACTGGGCCATCGCCTCGGCTTCATCAACGTCAACGCCGATCTGCTGATGTCCGATGTACTGGAATTGCTGCCCAAGCAGCAGATCGTGCTGGAAATCCTGGAAACGGTGAAGATTACGCCGGACCTCATCAAGCGCTGCATCGAACTGCACCATCAGGGCTTCCAGATCGCGCTCGACGACGTCATCGAGATCACGCCGGAATACAAGCCGCTCCTGCCGCACATCCAGTTCATCAAGCTTGATCTGCTTGCCGCCACGCCTGCCCAGATCGGCAAGGCCATCAAGGAGCTGGAACGCTATCGAATCAAATTGCTCGCCGAAAAAATCGATTCTCCCGAACAGCGCGACAACTGCATGAAGCTGGGCTTCGACCTGTTTCAGGGCTATTTCTTTGCCAAGCCGATCATCATTTCCGGGCAAAAACCCTCGCCTTCCCAGACCGCCTTGCTCAAGCTGCTCAACCTCGTGCACAGCGATGCCGAAACGGACGCCATCGAAACCGCCTTCAAACTGGCTCCGGACCTGACCGTCAACCTGCTCAAGCTCGTCAATTCCGTGGCTTGCGGGCTCAACTGCAAGATCGACAGCGTGGCCCGCGCGGTAACGGTGCTGGGCCGCAAACAGATCGAACGCTGGGTGCAACTTCTGATGTTTACCCAACAGGCCGGCGAACGGGGTTCCGCAGATCCGCTGGCGCAGACCGCAGCCATTCGCGGCAGGCTGATGGAGCTTATCGCCAAACAGCGTTTTCCCTACAATCAGGAGTTACCGGACAAAGCCTTCATGGTCGGCATGTTTTCACTGCTGGAAGCGCTTTTTCACATGCCGCTAAAAGAGCTGATCACCCCGCTCAATCTGTCCGACGACGTACGCGATGCCCTGCTTGAACATCGCGGGCCACTCGGCCAGATGCTGGCGCACGCGGCCGACATGGAGGGAGCCTGCCCGGCCGGACAAGGCGACTTCCCCGGTTGCGCGCCACTGTTGCTGGAGGCCATGGCGTGGGCCAACAATCTGGATGCAAGACCGAAGGGCTGATTACATACTACAATAAGCAATGAAACGCCGACCTGACCAACCTGCCCAAAGTCTGTCGCAAGAGGCTCTCAGCAGGGTGAAGAGCAGCGCAGTAACCGGGGTTTATGCGGATAAATGAGGATCCGGGCAGCGAATGATCCCTGCTGAGGAACTCGCTGTAAGATCATGAACAGGTTCTGACAAAAACAAACGAAAATGACCGACACCCCCCAGGACAACGACAAGCTTCACATCATCGACGATGGTGATGTCGAAAGCATCAGCACGCACGAGCCATGGCCCATTCTTGTCGTCGACGACGACAGCGAGGTCCACGCCGCCACGCGCCTTGCCCTGGCCCGCACCACCATTCTCGGCCGGCCGCTTGAGCTTGTTCACGCGCTGTCGGCTCGTGAAACCATGGCCATCCTGCAGAAAAGACGCGATTTCGCCGCTGTGTTGCTTGATGTCGTCATGGAAACCGAAACCGCCGGTCTGCAATTGGTCAAGGAAATCCGGGAAACGTTCGGCATGGCTGAGTGCCGCATCATCCTGCGTACCGGGCAACCCGGCAGCGCACCTGAGATCGCTGTTTTCACCGACTACGACATCAACGATTACTGCACCAAGTCCGAACTGACCCGTACCCGCCTCATCACCGCCCTGATGGCGGCGCTGCGTTCCTACCAGCAGATCCGCACCATCGCCGAAAACCGCCGCGGGCTGGAACTGATCGTGCGCGCCGTTCCCGGACTGATGGAAAGCCATGCGATCAACACCTTTGCCGAAGGTGCGCTGGCCCAGATCGCTGCCTTGCTCAAGATTCCGCCCGACGGCATCGTCTGTGCCCAGAAAGGCTCCCCGCTTGAAACGGGAGAAAAAAGCGGCCTGTATGTTGTGGCTGCTGCCGGCCGGCTGTCCGGTTGCGCCGCTACGCCGCTGGAAAAAATCGGCTCGTCCGCGATCATTGAGGCCATCACCCACGCCCTGACCAATCACGACCATGTTTTCGGCGAGCATTTCACGGTGCTCTTTCTCAGGGGCGGCAACCAGGAAGCCGCGGTCTACCTTGAAACCGGCGCGCCCATTTCCAAGGATGACCGCCAGCTTGTCGAAGTCCTTGCCGCCAACATCACCGCCTGCTTCGCCAACGTCAAATACGTCGAAAAGCTCAATTTCATCGCCTACCACGATACGCTGACCCGTCTTGGCAACCGTAGTCTGTTCACGCTGCAACTGGAAACAGCAATGCAGATGGCCGGCTCGAGTTGTGCCATCCCGATGGCCGTGGCCCTGGTCGACATCGATCATTTTTCCGACATCAACAACGGCTTGGGTCAGGAAGTCGGCAACGGGCTACTGACTGCTGTCGCTGCCCGTCTCCACATCCAGTTCGGCAAGGAATGCCAGATCGCCCGCATCGGCGCTGACGTATTCGGCATTCTCGGCCCGGAAAAACAGGTCAATCCGACGCGTCTGCAGGCGCTGTTCGAACAGCATTTCAGTGTGGGTGAGCACCAGCTCCCCGTCACGGTCACGATGGGGTTTGCCATACCCAAGGCCGGGGCTGGTGGCGGCAATACACTGCTCAAGCAGGCCAGCATCGCGCTCAACCGCGCCAAGCGCGCACACAACGCCAACTACACCTTCTTCGAAGGCGAGATGGAAGACGATACCCGCTGGCGGCTGGAAATCATCCGTCACCTGCGGCGGGATTTCACAGCTCAAAAGCTCGCGGTCTGGTACCAGCCGCAAATCAGCCTGTCCACGGGCAAGATTGCCGGCATGGAAGCGTTGCTGCGCTGGCCTGGCGAAACCGGTTTCGTGCAACCTCCCAGTGTCTTCATTCCGCTGGCCGAATATTCCGGCTTGATCGTGGACATCGGCGACTGGGTTCTGCAAACAGCCGCAGATGCCTACCGCTCGCTCGCCCATCTGCCCAACCGTCCGCATCATGTCTCGGTCAACGTCAGCATGCCGCAGTTCAAGAGCGGCAACCTGACCGAACGGGTCGCTGCCATTCTTGGCGAGCACATGCTGCCGCCTTCGGTTCTGGAACTGGAAATCACCGAAAGCATCGCGCTTGACCAGCCGCGCCACGTCATCAGTTGCCTGCGCGACTTGCGCGATCTGGGCGTGCGCATCGCCATCGACGACTTCGGCACCGGCTATTCCTCGCTGGGGCAACTCAAGGCACTGCCAATCGACTGCCTGAAAATCGATCAGTCCTTCGTTGCGGAGATTTCCTCCGGACGCGGCGGCATGTTCGCCGAAACCATCGTTGCACTGGGGCAGAAACTCGGGCTGGAAACCATTGCCGAAGGCGTGGAAACCGCCGAACAGGCCGGCTTCCTGCGCGGGCTGGGCTGCTCCGATGCGCAAGGCTATTACTACGCCAAGCCCATGCCGCTTCACGAACTCATTACCTGGCTGGAAAACTGGCAATCCCGTTGATCCAGTCCGATTGACCACTGCGGGCGCAGTCTGCGCCCCTTTTTGCACGAGTCTGAAATTACAATGACCCACCACCGCCAAGCCATCCATCGTCTGGACTACGCGCCGCCGGCGTTCCTGGTCGACCGCGTCGACCTGACTTTCGATCTCGGTGAAACCTTCACGCGCGTGACCTCGCGCCTGGTCGTCGAACGCAACAAGCAATCCTCCGATACGACTGCGCCGCTGACGCTCGACGGCGAAGAGCTGGAGCTTGAATCCATCAAGCTCGACGGCGCGCCGCTCCCCCGCGACCGTTACCAGATCACCGACAGCGCACTCATCATTCCCGACATCGAGGACGAAGCCATCCTCGAAATCGTGACCCGGATCAACCCAGCGGCCAACACCTGCCTGATGGGCCTTTATCAATCCGGCGGCAACCTCTTTACCCAGTGCGAAGCCGAGGGCTTCCGGCGCATCACCTACTACATTGACCGTCCCGACGTGATGGCACGCTTCACCACCACGATCATTGCCGACAAAACCAAATACCCGGTGCTGCTTTCCAACGGCAACCGTATCAGCGAAGGCACGATGGACCGCAACCGCCACTGGGTGAAATGGGTCGATCCGTTCCGCAAGCCGAGCTACCTGTTCGCACTGGTCGCCGGCAAGCTGGTTTCCCTGTGCGGCCAGCACACCACTGGCCGCGGCAAGACGGTCAACATCGAAATCTTCGTCGAGGCCGGCAATCTGGACAAATGCCACCACGCACTCGCCGCCGCGCAGAAAGCCATGCGCTGGGACGAAGAACGCTTCGGGCTGGAATACGATCTCGACACCTACATGATCGTCGCCACGTCTGACTTCAACATGGGCGCCATGGAAAACAAGGGGCTCAACATCTTCAACACCAAGTTCGTGCTGGCCAAGCCCGATACCGCAACCGACGCCGACTTCGAAGGCATCGACGCCGTCGTGGCGCACGAATACTTCCACAACTGGACCGGCAACCGCGTGACCTGCCGCGACTGGTTCCAGTTGAGCCTCAAGGAAGGGCTGACCGTCTACCGCGACCAGGAATTTTCCAGCGATATCGGCAGCCGTGCCGTGCAACGCATCCAGAACGTGCGCACCCTGCGCGAAATGCAGTTCGCCGAGGATGCCGGCCCGCAAGCCCACCCCGTTCGCCCCGATACCTACATCGAGATCAACAACTTCTACACCATGACGGTGTACGAAAAAGGCGCGGAAGTCGTGCGCATGATCGCCACCCTGCTTGGACGTGAAGGCTTCCGCAAGGGCATGGAACTCTATTTCAACCGTCATGACGGCAAAGCCGTAACCTGCGACGATTTCGTCGCCGCCATGGCCGACGCCAACGGCATCGATCTTGAACAGTTCAAGCGCTGGTACAGCCAGGCCGGCACGCCGAAGCTCAATATCGACGGTGCTTACGACGAACAGGCCAAGACCTTCACGCTGACCGTGCGCCAATCTTGCCCGGCCACGCCCGGACAGGAAAACAAGCAACCGCTGCACATCCCGCTGGCCGTGGGTCTCATCGACCGCCGCGGACAGGATCTGCCGCTGCAACTCGCCGGCGAATGCGCACCGACCGGCACCACGCGCGTGCTGGAATTGCGCCGCCCGGTCGAGACCTTCACCTTCACACAGGTTCCCTGCCTTCCCGTCCCGTCGCTGTTGCGCGATTTTTCCGCACCGGTGCGGCTCGACTACGCCTGGAGCGACGAGGACCTGGTCTTCCTGATGGCGCACGACAGCGATGCCTTCGCCCGCTGGGAAGCCGCCAACGCCTACGCCACGCGCCTGCTGATCGGCCAGTATCACGTCGCAGCGGAAGGCGCCACCGTCGCCGCACCGGTCGATTTTCTGGAAGCGCTACGCAGCCTGCTCGTACAGGAAGACCTCGACCCGGCGCTGGTCGCGCTGATGCTGGAGCTGCCCAGCGAGCGCATGCTGCTGGAAGAAATCCCGGACGTCGATCCCGCGCGTCTACACCAGGTCTGCCTCGCCATCAAGCAGCAGATCGCCCGCGAGCTGCGGCCGGAGATCCTGCGCACCTACCTCGCGCTGAACAACGGCGAGCCCTACCGCTACACCAGCACGGACGTTGCACGGCGCAGCCTGAAGAACGTTTGCCTTGCTTACCTTGCCGAGCTCGACGAAGCCATGGTCAGCGAAGCACTGCTCAACCAGTACAGCCGCGCCGACAACATGACCGACCGGCTGGCCGCGCTCAAGGCGCTCGCCAACCGCAACGGCGAAGAACAGCTAGCCGACTTTGCGACGCGCTGGAAAGACGATGCGCTGGTCATGGACAAGTGGTTCGCCCTGCAGGCACAAAGCCGCCGCCCCGGCGCACTGTCGCGCGTACAGAAACTCATGGAGCACCCCGCGTTCTCGATCCGCAACCCCAACAAGGTTCGCGCGCTGATCGGCACCTTCTGTCACCAGAACCTCGCGCACTTCCATGCCGAGGATGGCTACGGCTACGCCTTTGCCGCCGACCGCATCATCGAACTCGACCGGCTCAATCCGCAGATCGCCGCCCGGCTTGCCGCCTGCTTCAACCGCTGGAAACAGGTGGAACCCAAGCGCCGCGCCATGATGCGCGAAGAACTGGAACGCATCGCGGGCGAAGAGAATCTGTCTTCCGATACCTACGAGATTGTCACAAAGGCATTGCAGGCTTGACCTGTCATGCCGGTGCCCCCCTTTGGCAAAGGGGGGCTGGGGGATTGAGCAATATTGGCATGAAACAGCACTGTCATTTCCATGCCACTACTGCTTCAAAAGATGCCTGTATCCAATATGTTTGGTGGCAAAATTTATAAACCAGACAAGCACCAAGAACCTGTTCACGATCTGTCGCGAGAAGCCGTCAGCGGGGTGAAGAGCAGCGCAGGAACCGGAGTTTATGCGGATAAATGAGGATTCCGAGCAGCGCATGAGCCCCGATCACGGTTTCGTAGCAAGATCGTGAACAGGTTCTAAGTCCGGTAACGCGTCAAAACCTCCTGTATCTGCCCCGCCAGCGCATGCAGGTTATTGGCCGCATCGCTCGTTCTGGCCGAGGCTTGGGTGGAGGCTTCGTTCATGGCTGTCACCTGTTCGACTTGCCGGGCAATCGACTGCGCGGCGCTGCTCTGCTCGGCCAGGGCTGCGGAAATGTCTTCCACCATCGCAACCGCCTGCTGTGCATGCACGTTGATGTCTTCGATGGTCCGGCTGGCTTCTTCGGTGTGGGCCACGCCCTGAGCAATGGACGAAACCGTGGACTGAACGCTGGCAGAAGCCGCGCTCGCACCCGACAGGATGCTCTCGACGGTATGGCCGATCTCCAGTGCGGACTGCGTGGTGTGCTCGGCCAGCTTGCGCACTTCATCGGCCACGACGGCAAAGCCGCGCCCGTTTTCGCCAGCCCGGGCCGCCTCGATGGCCGCATTGAGCGCCAGCAGGTTGGTTTGTTCGGCCAGCCCGCGGATCACGCTGATAACCTGGTTGATCTGGGCGGCGCAGGCTTCGAGTTCCTGCATCTGCTTCATGGTCTGCACGGCGGTTTCCCGCACGTTGCCGATCTCCTTGACCGTGGAGGAAATCACCTTGACACCGGTCGAAGCCAGCGCGCCGGATTTTTCCGATTCCTGCCGAGTGTTCGCCGCCTGGTCGGCCACGTGCTGAATGCTGACGGTCAGCTCCTCGGTGGCCGCGGCAATCGACGACGACGCCATGCTTTGCCGGTCTGCCGCGCTTGCGACCTGTGCCGCGGTATCGCTCAACGATGAAGACGCATCGTAAAGTTCCACGCTGGACAGCCGGAGCGCGGAGAAGTCGGCGCGCAATTCGGACAGTAGCTGGTTGAATGCGCTCAGGGTATTGGCCACTTCATCCTGGCCGCGAATATCGGCAGTCAGCGTCAGGTTGCGTTCGTCCCGAGCCTGCTGCATCAGCAAGGCCATCCGGCGCAGCGGCATTACGGTTTTCTGGTAGAGAATCCACCCGAGCGCCATCAACAAGCCGGATGCGCCCACAACCAGAATTCCGGAAGTGACAAGCGCCTTTTGCTGGCTGGCTTCGACGGCGGCCTGTACGTCCTTCTGCTGTTTGGCGGCGAAGGCGACCTGCTCGCGCATCGCTTTCAGGAACTCCCCGCCGGTCTTGCGAATCAAGACCCGCTTGGCTTCCAGCGCCTCGATTTCATGGCGCTGCGCCAACGGGATGCTTTCGTTGGACAGGGTATGGAACTGCTTCCACAAGGCGCGAGTCCGCTGCAGCAGCTTTTTCTCTTCGCCCTCGGCCACCGTCTTTTCGTAGGCATCGAAAGCGTCTTCGAGCTTTTTGGCGGTGGCCGTCATGTCTTCCAGTACGTGCAGGGATTTTTCTTCCGGCGTTCCGGCGACGCGGTTGAAGCTCGTCAGCAAACGGCGATATTCACCCACCTGTTCGGTGATATCGCGAAATGACTGCATCGACGGGAAAATCCGGCTGCCGATATAGTCCTGCTGTTTTTTGATCTGCACATTCTGATAAAAACCGACCCCCATCGTTCCAAGCAGGGTCAGGACAGAAATACACACAAAAAGCATCAAGCGTTGCGCAATGGTCATTGCGTCTACTCCAGGAAAATTCCAGAAAAACGGCCACCCCGGATAAACCGGAATGGCCGTACTGCAAGGAAGAGGAAGGGCCTGTTTCAGTAGGCGGGCGAGCCAAAGCAGGTGGCAGGAGGACGGAGCGCAGGAACCGGAATGTACACGCGAGTACATGAGGATTCCGAGCTCCGCCCGACTGCCAGATGCGAAGGCGCAGCCGCCTGATGAACAGGCCCGCGGAATCAGGTCACTGGCGCCGGATTAAACACCGCCAGCGAGTTGAACAAGCCCCACTGATCAGCCCAAGTCTTCTTGCGCCCGCTCGCCACATCCAGGATCAGCTTGAAGATTTCCCAGCCCACTTCTTCAATGGTCGCTTCTCCGGTGGCAATCGTGCCGGCATCCACTTCCATGAGATCGTGCCAGCGCGCAGCCAGATCCCGGCGCGTGGCGACCTTGATCACCGGGGCGGCTTCGAGGCCATACGGTGTGCCGCGGCCGGTGGTGAACACCTGGATCGTCATGCCGGAGGCCAGTTGCTGCGTGCCGCAGACAAAATCGCTGGCCGGCGTGGCCGCGAAGGTCAGGCCTTTCTTGCGAATCTTCTCCCCCGGAGCAAGCACATCGACAATGGGGCTGGAGCCGGATTTGGTGATCGATCCCATGGCCTTTTCGACGATGTTCGCCAGCCCGCCCTTCTTGTTGCCCGGTGTGGTATTGGCCGCGCGGTCCGTCTGACCGCGGTCGAGATAATCGTCGTACCAGGCCATTTCGCGCAGCATGGCGCGGCCGACTTCTTCATCGATGCAACGCGGGGTCAGCAGATGAATCCCGTCGCGCACTTCGGTCACCTCCGAAAACATGACCGCAGCACCGGCGCGCACCAAGAGATCGGCGGCATAGCCCACGGCGGGGTTGGCGGTCACGCCGGAAAACGCATCGCTGCCGCCGCATTGCAGGCCCACGATCAGGTCGGAGGCCGGGCAGATTTCGCGCTTGCGCTGGTTGAGCTTCTCAAGATGAATCTCGGCCTGCTTCATGATCGCGTCGACCATGGACATGAAGCCGGTGAACTTCTCGTCCTGCAGGCAGATCACGTCGTCGCTCACCACCTTGATCGGAATGCCGCCTTCATTGAGCAGGCGCTCCGGCGGCAGCTTTTCGCAGCCGAGGCTGACCACCAGCACTTCGTTGCCGAAATTCGGGTTGAGCGTCAGGTTGTGCAGGGAGCGGATCGGCACCACGGCCGCCGGGGCGTTGATCGCCACGCCGCAACCGTAGATGTGGTTGAGTCCCACAACGCCATCGACGTTCGGATACTTCGGCAACAATTCGGCCTTGATGCGCTTGACCACGTAATCGACCACACCGCCGACGCACTGCACGGTGGTGGTGATTGCCAGCATGTTCTTGGTACCGACGGTGCCGTCCGGGTTGCGGTAGCCTTCGAAGGTGTAGCCTTTCAGCGGTGGCAGAGGCGCCGGCACTTTGGTCGCCAGCGGCAGCGTTTCCAGCGGCGGCGCTTCGGGCATGCGCACCAGCGACTCATCAATCCAGCAGCCCTGCTCGATCAGCTTTTCCGCGTAGCCGATCACCTCGCCGTAGCGGATGATCGCCTCGCCCTCGGGCAGATCCTTGAGCGCCACCTTGTGGCCTTGCGGAACGTGTTCCTTCAGTTCCAGCCCGCACGGGAAGACGCTGCCGGCGGGTAAACCGTTGGAATTGACGATGATGGCGACGTTGTCGCTCTCGTGCACCTTGATGTAGAGCGGCTGGGATATGGCCGCATTGACCGGGGTATTCATGCACTCTTCTCCTGAATGATTTTTTGTTCCCACTCGTCTTCGCAAGGCACCGCGCTTGCAAGCGAGGCTTCGTCAAATCGAGCCGGTTATTTCCCAACCGGTATGGCCACTCCCGCAGCGCGGGCAATCCGCCTTGCGCATGCCGGACTGGCGAATGCCATTCCATTTGAATCCGCATCTCTTGCAGCTGGCCTGGCCGACATACAGCCTTTCACTCTGCCCGCTGCATGAGAATTTAAAGGTTAACGGTTTGCTCATTTCTCACTCCATGAGACGCGCGCTCGCGTTTGCCAATGTCGGGCCGGCCATTCAACTGTTGCCCCATCTTCAGTACGGCAGCGATATTGCGGGCCGCCATGCGCACGTTGGCAGCGGCTTCCTGCAGCGCCTCGTGCGGGACGCAAAAACGGTAAAGCACGCTGAATACGGCATCGATGCCATGCGCGTGCACGACGCCAACATCCGAAGTCAGGCCGCCCGCGATCCCGATCACAGGAACACTGAACCGTTTGGCGACCCGCGCCACGCCGATCGGCGTCTTGCCGTGGATGGTCTGGCTGTCGATACGGCCTTCGCCGGTGATGACGAGATCGGCATCCGCCACGGCGGCTTCCAGCCCGGCGGCCTGGGTCACGATCTCGATGCCGGGGCGCAGTTCAGCATTCAGGAAGGCGATGGTCGCAGCGCCCATGCCGCCGCCGGCACCGGCGCCCGGCACTTGCGCAATATCCTTGCCCAGATCGCGTTTCACGATTTCGCTGTAACGAGCCAGGCCATGATCGAGCAACTGGATCATTTCCTTCGTTGCACCCTTCTGCGGGCCGAATACGGCCGAAGCGCCCAGCGGCCCGGTCAACGGGTTGGTCACATCGCAGGCCACCTCGATCCGGCAACTTGCCAGCCGGGCATCCAGTTGGCCCATGTCGATGCGATCCAGCAGGCCGAGCGAGCCGCCGCCTTGGGCGATCTGCTGACCGCTCTGGTCGAGAAAGCGCCCACCCAGCGCCTGCGCCATGCCGACCCCGCCATCGTTGGTGGCGCTGCCGCCCACTCCGATGATGATGTGGCGCACGCCAGAGTCCAGCGCATCGCGGATCAGTTCGCCGGTACCGTAGGTGGTGGTACGCAAAGGGTTGCGCGAGTCCACCGGCACCAGCTCAAGACCGCTCGCGGCGGCCATTTCGATGATGGCCGTGCAGCCGTCGCCGGTCAGGCCGTAAAAGGCTTCGACCGGCCCGCCCAGAGGGCCGGTCACGGTTTTCCGGACGATGCGGCCATGCGTGGCTGCCACCAGCGCGGACACCGTGCCTTCGCCGCCATCGGCCATCGGCAATTTGACGAACTCGGCATCCGGAAATATTTCGCTGAAACCAGCCTCGATCTGGTCAGCCACTTCTTCTGCCGAGAGGCTTTCTTTGTATGAATCTGGCGCGATGACGATTTTCATAAGCATTGAACCGTTGTAAATGTGTTGTTGTATCCCTGCAAAAGCAGCTTTTTCCTGTCATGAAAACCAGCCTGTATCAGGCGGGCTTTCATGACAGCCCCCGCCGGGCCGGGGATGGGGAAAACCCGGCGGGGAACTGCCACGAAAACTGTTTCGGCGTTGCGAAAAGGGTGCTTTCGCAGCCCTTTTCCGCCGGGTAGCGCAGCCGCCTAACGCTTAGCGCACCAGGCAAGGCTTCTTGTTATCGAACTTCCAGCCCGGGATCAGGAACTGCATGCCCAGCGCATCGTCACGACCGCCCAGGCACTTTTCCTTGTACAGCGCGTTGGCCTTCTCGACCTGTGCCATGTCGATCTCGACGCCCAGACCGCCCTTCTCCGGAACAGCGACCATGCCGCCCTTGATCTGGAACGGTTCCTTGGTCAGGCGCTCCTGGCCTTCCTGCCAGATCCAGTGCGTGTCGATCGCGGTAACCTTGCCCGGAACGGCAGCGGCGACGTGCGTGAACATGGCGAGCGAGATGTCGAAGTGGTTGTTGGAGTGGGAGCCCCAGGTCAGGCCGTGGTCGTTGCACATCTGACCCACGCGCACCGAACCCTGCATGGTCCAGAAGTGCGGATCGGCCAGCGGGATGTCGACGGAATGCAAGTTGATGGCGTGGCTCATCTGGCGCCAGTCGGTCGCGATCATGTTGGTCGCGGTCGGCAGACCGGTCGCCTTGCGGAATTCGGCCATGATTTCGCGGCCGGAGTAGCCGTTTTCAGCGCCGCACGGATCTTCGGCATAGGCCAGCACATCGCCCTTGCCCTTGCACAGGCGGATCGCTTCTTCGAGCGACCAGGCACCGTTCGGATCGAGCGTGACGCGCGCATTCGGGAAGCGTTTCTTGATGGCCGTCACGGCGGCGATTTCCTCATCGCCAGCCAGCACACCACCCTTGAGCTTGAAGTCGTTGAAGCCGTACTTCTCGTACGATGCCTCTGCGAGCTTGACCACAGCTTCCGGGGTCAGCGCCTCTTCGTGACGAACGCGGTACCACTCGCACGAGCCTTTTTCGCCGCTGAGGTACGGCAGGTTGGTCTTCTTGCGGTCGCCGATGTAGAACAGGTAGCCGAGCATCTCGACTTCGCTGCGCAACTGGCCATCGCCAAGCAGGGCTGCAATCGGCATGTTCAGGAACTGGCCGAAGAGGTCGAGCATTGCGGCTTCGACGGCGGTCACGGCGTGAATGGTGATGCGCAGGTCAAAGGTCTGCAGGCCGCGTCCGCCGGAATCGCGGTCGGCGAACTGCTTGCGCATGGTGTTCAGTACGACGTTGTACTTGCTGACTTCCTGGCCCACGACCAGCGGAATCGCATCTTCCAGCGTCTGGCGAATCTTTTCGCCGCCCGGCACTTCGCCCACGCCGGTATTGCCGGCGTTGTCCTTGAGGATCACCAGGTTACGGGTAAAGAACGGGAAGTGTGCACCGCTCAGGTTCAGCAACATGCTGTCGTAACCTGCAACGGGGATGACCTGCATTTCGGTTACGACGGGGGTACTGGCTTTGCTCATTTAAAAAGCTCCTGTTAATCAATCCAAATCAAAACCTGGATAAAAAAGTGGTTCCGACCAAGTAGAGGAGGAAAATTCGGCGCCACTGTGAAACTTGACGGCTCTGGCCGGATTCATGTCCGGTCCTCCGACCGGAGCCGCCTTTGACTTCAAATCCGGAGTCTGCGGCACAGCAGATTCATCCATGCCGCAGTCACGGCATCACTTCAGTTCAACGCGCTTGATTTCGCCGACGATGAACAGATAAGACACGATTGCAATGAAGGCATGAACACCGACATAAACCAGCGCGCCGTTGAAGGAACCGGTGGCCTGGAGGATGTAGCCGATGGCGATCGGGGTAGTAATGCTCGACAGGTTGCCGCAGGTATTCATCAGGCCACCGGAGAGGCCGGCAATCTGCTTAGGAGCGGCATCGGAGTTAACCGCCCAACCCAGCGCACCGATACCCTTGCCGAAGAAGGCCAGCGACATGAAGAAGATCACGGCCCACTCCATGGTCACGTAGTTGCAGACCACCATGCTCATGGACATCAACATACCCAGCACGATCGGGGTTTTGCGGGCGGTGGACAGACTGAATCCCTTCTTCAACATGAAGTCGGAGATCACGCCACCCAACACACCACCAACAAAACCGCAGACTGCCGGAATGGCGGCCACGAAACCGGCCTTCAGGATGGACATGCCCTTTTCCTTGACCAGGTAAACCGGGAACCAGGTAATGAAGAAATAGGTCAGTGCATTGATACAGTACTGAGCGATATAGATACCCACCATCATGCGATTGCTAAGCAGTTGCTTGATGTACTTGAGATCGGGACCATCGGTCTTGGCACCACCCTTCTTGCCTTGGTCCATATTGACCAGGCCACCGCCTTGCTCGATGTAATCGATTTCAGCCTGATTGATATTCGGGTGATCCTTCGGGTCATGAATGAATTTATGCCAGGCGAATACGAACAGGATGCCCAGTACGCCCATCACGGCAAACACGGAATGCCAACCGTAGTTGTGAATCAACCACCCCATCAGCGGCGCAAAGAACACCGTAGCGGCATACTGGGCGGAGTTGAAGATAGCCGATGCAGTGCCGCGCTCATTGGCCGGGAACCAGGCCGCCACGATACGGCTGTTGGCGGGGAAAGACGGAGCTTCGGCTGCACCCACAAGGAAGCGCAAAGCGAAAGTCAGAACAAATGCCACCGTACCGGCAAACCAGCTCACGCCCCCTGTCACCAGGGTGAACAACGACCAGAAAAAGATGCTGTACGCATACACGCGTTTGGACCCGAAGCGATCCAGAAGCCAACCGCCCGGCAACTGGCAGATCACATAGGACCAACCAAACGCCGAAAAGATATAACCCATTTCAACCGGACTAAACCCCAACTCCTTGGACATCACCGGACCTGCCAGCGCAATCGTGGCACGGTCCGCATAGTTGATCACCGTAATCAAGAACAGGACCAATACGATCGTCCATCTGACGTTGGTTTTTTTTGCTGTAATATCAGCCACAGCACTTTGAGCTGTCGACATATCTAACTCCTTCCTCTGTGTTACCCCATCCTGCGGGGCATGAATTTGATATTTCCCGGGCAGGAACACATCCAAATTTCCCACTGCCAGAATATGCCCTTACCCGTTTCGATTGCTTTAGGCATAAACACAACTGAAACCCTGAACTACAAGAAAAATATCTGGCATTCACACAATACAGGTCACACCACCCGGAACAAACTGGATAAACGCACAAACATAAAGCGTAAAAATGCGCATTTATATGTAATCATGCACGATATAAAAAACACCGGCCTGTGAGAACATGCACCTCGTTTGGTAGCGCACACAAAGCAGCTACACAAAAATCCCCAACATCAATCGACAACTGCTTGGGCTTTCTCGCCAGGTGATTTTTGGAGGCTTTAAATGAAGAACAACGGCTTTATTCATGGCGTGATCCCGCCGCTGATCACCCCCACCGACGCGCAAGGCAATCTCCTGGAAAGCAACTTCCGCAAACTGATCGATCACGTCATCGACGGCGGCGTTCACGGGGTGTTTGCACTGGGAGGCGCTGGCGAGTTCTACGCGCTCAGCCCGGCCCAGAAGCGCCGCGTCGCCGAAATCACCATCGAGCAGACCGCCGGCCGCGTTCCAGTCTTCCTTGGCGCCAGCGCCATCACCACCCGCGAAGCCATCGAGCATGCCAAGATGGCCGAATCGCTCGGCGCGCAAGCCCTGAGCGTACTCACGCCGTTCTACATCAGCCCGACCGAAAACGAGCTTTACAACCACTATGTGGCCGTGGCCAAGTCCACCAGCCTGCCGATCGTGCTCTACACCAACCCGGATCGCACCGGCGGCGTGAACATCTCGGTCAACCTGTGCGAACGTCTGTCCGAGATCGACAACATCGTGGCGATCAAGGACAGCAGCGGCGACATGACGCTGACTTCCGAATTCATTCGCCGCACCGGCCCCAAGGGCATGAAGGTGCTGGCCGGCCGCGATACGCTGATCTATGGCACGCTGGCTCACGGCGGTGCCGGTTGCGTGGCCACCACCGCCAACATCGCACCGAAGCTAGTCGTTGAAATCTATGAAAAACACAAGGCCGGTGACATTCAGGGCGCGCTTGATGCCCAGTACCGCCTCAACCCGCTGCGCATGAACTTCGGACTGGGCACTTTCCCGGCCGCCGCCAAGGATGCACTCGCCATCATCGGCGTCCCCGTGGGCGATCCGATCGAGCCGGTGATGCACTGCTCGCCGGAAAACAAGGAAAAGCTCCGGACGATCCTGAAGAACATGGGCCTGGCCAACTGATCCGAGCGAGTGAAGTTTGAACTTTTTCCGTCATACCGGCGCAGGCCGGTATCCAGCAACAAAGCGGCTTCAAACCACTGGACCCCGGCCTGCGCCGGGGTGACGAGTTCAAACAAAATCGGGCCAAATCCGGCATAAAGCTATTGATTTATTGAACATAATTTAGAGGTAACCAACATGAAAATCGGTTTTATCGGTCTGGGCATCATGGGCAAGCCCATGAGCAAGAACCTGATCAAGGCAGGTCATTCGCTGGTCGTTCTGGATCGCAACGGCTCGGCTGTTGAAGAACTGATCGCTCTGGGCGCCACCAAGGCAGCCACCCCGGCGGAAGTCGCCAGCCAGGTCGAACTCATCATCACCATGCTGCCCAACTCCCCGCAGGTCAAGGAAGTGGTGCTCAGCGCGAATGGCGTCATCGAAGGCGGCAAGCCGGGCCTCGTCGTAGCCGACATGAGCTCGATCGCTCCGCTCGTCAGCCGTGAAGTCGAAGCAGAACTCGCCAAGAAGGGCATCGAAATGCTCGACGCCCCGGTCAGCGGCGGCGAACCGAAGGCCATCGACGGCACGCTGTCGGTCATGGTCGGCGGCAAGCAGGACATCTTCGACAAGATCGCCCCGGTACTGCAAGCCATGGCTGGCTCCGTGGTGCGCGTCGGCGAAATCGGCGCTGGCAACATCGCCAAACTGTGCAACCAGACCATCGTCGCAATCAACATCGCCGCCATGTCCGAAGCGCTGGTTCTGGCCGCCAAGGCCGGCTGCGAACCGGATCTGGTCTACAAGGCCATCCGCGGCGGGCTGGCCGGCAGCACGGTACTGGATGCCAAGGCGCCGCTGGTCATGGACCGCAAGTTCAACCCGGGCTTCCGCATCAACCTGCACATCAAGGATCTGCAGAACGTTCTGGATACCTCGCACGAAGTCGGTGCCCCGCTGCCGCTGATCGCGCAAGTCATGGAAATGATGCAGGCGCTGCGCAACGACGGGCTGGGCGATGCCGACCACGGCGCGCTGATCCAGTTCTACGAAAAGCTCGCCAAGATTGAGGTCACTCGTTAAGCCATGGCCTACCTCGACCCGCTCACCGCCCAGGAAATCGTCACGCGCACCATGCGCATCATTGACTACAACGTCAATGTCATGGATTCGCATGGCATCATCGTCGCCAGCGGCGAACCGGGGCGGGTCGGGGAATTGCACGAAGGCGCGGCGCAGGCCCTGGCGCAAGGAAAGATCGTCGAAATCGACGAGCCGACCGCCGACCGCATGCGCGGTGCCAAACCCGGCATCAACCTGCCGATGAAGCTGGAAGGCCAGATCGTCGGCGTCATCGGGCTCACCGGCAAACCGTCGCAGGTTCGCCGTTACGGCCAACTGGTCTTGATGACCGCAGAAATGATGCTGGAACAGGCCAAGCTGATGGGCCTCCTGGCCCGCGACAGCCGCCTGCGCGAAGAACTGGTCCTGCACCTGATCCGCTCGGAAAACCCGTCTCCCGAACTCAAGGAATGGGCGCAGCGTCTGGGGGTGAACCTCAAGCAGCCGCGCATCGTCGCCGTGATCGAGATCGACAGCGGCGCGCTGGGCGTCGATGCCGCGCTCGCGGAAATCCAGCAACTGCAAACGCTCCTGACCACCCCCGAACGCGACAACCTGATCGCCACGGTCTCGCTCACCGAGCTGGTCGTACTCAAGCCCACCCGCGCACCGCTGGACCAGCGCGAGCTGGACAAGCACAGGGAGCGCGTACAGGTTTTGCTCTCCCGCATGCGCGAAAGCAGCCGTCTGGGCGTACGCATTGCGCTCGGCCACTATTTCCCGGAAGCGGGCGGCCTTGCCCGCTCCTACCGCACCGCCCGGACCACACTGCAGGTCGGGAAACAGCGCCACCCGGAAGAGCAGGCCTTTTTCTATCAGGATCTGATGCTGCCGGTCCTTCTCGACAGCCTCAAGAGCGGCTGGCAGGCCGAAGAATTGCGCCGCTCGATCTCCCGGCTGTATACCCAGGACAACAATGGTTCTTTCCGCAAGACACTGGCGAGCTGGTTCGCCCACGATACCCAAGCCCTGGCTACCGCCCAGGCACTGAACATTCACCGCAACACGCTGGATTACCGCCTGCGGCGTGTGGAAGAACTCACCGATCTGAACCTTGAAAAATTCGATGATCGGTTATTGCTCTATATCGCATTGCTTCTCGTCAACGAAGAAAAAAATCGCTGATTCCAAGCCTCTTTACCCGGCTCCGGCACGAAAGCAGTCAGAGCCTCTGCACCAGGAGATTCAAATGATTCGCAGCACAAAAATTGTCGCCACCTTGGGCCCGTCGTCCAGCGATCCCGTCACGATCGAGCAACTGCTCAATGCGGGTGTAAACGTCGTCCGCCTCAACTTCTCGCACGGCACTGCCGAAGACCACATCGCCCGCGCCAACCTGGTCCGCGAGATTGCCCGCAACCTGGGCCGCCCCGTCGCCGTGCTGGTCGACCTGCAAGGCCCGAAAATCCGCGTCGGCAAGTTCGAGCATGGCAAGATCACGCTCAACAAGGGCGACAAGTTCATCCTCGATGCGAAGTGCGAACTGGGCAACCAGGAGCGCGTCGGCCTCGATTACAAGGAGCTGCCCAACGACGTCGAACCGGGCGCCATCCTGCTGCTCAACGACGGCATGATCAAGCTCGAAGTCAACGACGTGCGCGGCCACGAAG
>NZ_FOVE01000005.1 GCF_900115065.1 Formivibrio citricus
AAGCCTTGAATGCGGTGAAGCGGGAGTTCATCAACAGCCAGGATGGCCTCGATAACCCCGCCTACTGGGCTCCGTTTGTGTTGTATGGGGTGTGAGTGCCACAATATCCGCGACTCTCAATCATGGGGATTACGCAATGAGGTGGCTTGGTTTTTTGGTGAGTACAGCCGTATTACTGGCTGGCTGCGCCACGCAGCAAACGGACTCGGCACTGCAAGCACAAGAGACAAGTTTGCAGGCCAAAACTTTGGCCGCTTCTTCGTCCTCGGCCGCATCAAGACCAGCCAGAATCAGCCGGGGAATCCAGCAAACCCATGCCGTGATACGCGTCTATTTTGGTACTGACCGCAAACCGATGAGCAGCAGTGATCCTGCGCGAGCTTTTGGTAGCCAAAAAGCAGGCGGCATAACCTATGGCAACATCGATATCAGCATTCCCCGCGAGCACCGGATGGGCGCCTTGGAGCGCCCTTCCATCTGGCGGTTGGAATTTCGCCCCGATCCTGAAAAACATCTGGTGCTGCTATCCCTGAACCAGCAAGACAAAACACAATTTTTCAGTGAGGTTCTCAAGCGTTCGCGCGCGGGGGAGCGCCCCAAAGCTTTTGTATTTATTCATGGCTACAACGTCAGTTTTGAAAAAGCCGCCAAACGCACCGCCCAGATTTCGTACGATTTGGGATTCGAAGGTGCGCCTATTTTCTATAGCTGGCCTTCTCATGGCACCTTGCCCGGATACCGGAACGACGAAAAAACCGTCGAAGAAAGCGAGCCTTTGATCAAGCAATTTTTGAGCGATATCGCCCATCGGCTGGATAAGGAAGAGATCTACCTGATTGCCCACAGCATGGGTAATCGCCCCACAACGCGCGCACTGGCAAGCTTGCTCACTGAAAAACCCGGATTACGCTCGCGCTTCAAGGAAATTATCCTGATGGCGCCGGATATCGATGCCAAAGTCTTCAAAAACGAAATCGCCCCCAGACTGGTTGCGCCAGGACAACGCATCACCCTTTATGCATCATCCGAAGATATCGCCTTGAAAGGTTCCAAGGTGCTACACAAGGGGCAGAGGCTGGGAGATTCAAGCCCGCAAATCACGGTCATTTCCGGAATTGAATCGATCGACGCCAGCAATGTTGACACCAGTCTACTGGGGCATTCGTACTATGCCGACGCCAGCAGCGTACTTTCCGATTTGTTTGAAGTATTCCGGGATAAAGGCGCAGCCCGTTCGCGCAGTCAATTGACACGGATACCGCTTTCATCGGGAGAGTTCTTCCGTTTCCGTACGCAAAAATTGCAGACACCCAGAGTTGCGGACGCCGATTGACGTGAGGTCACAGAGGCGGAGATCGGAATATTAGATATGGGGGTACAAATAAAAATCGGCGCACTGATTGTGCGCCGATTTATATAAAACTGGCGTCCCCACGGGGATTCGAACCCCGGTTATCGCCGTGAAAGGGCGGTGTCCTAGGCCTCTAGACGATGGGGACAGAGGCAAAGTGGCGCGCCCGAAGAGATTCGAACTCCTGACCCTCTGGTTCGTAGCCAGATACTCTATCCAACTGAGCTACGGGCGCGCTGCTGAGAGGCCGAACTATACAAGCCATGCATGTGCCTGTCAATAACGGCGAACGATGTTTTTCAAAATAACGAAGCAATCGCATGAGCGCGCGCCGATTGACCAACTCCCTATTTGTAACCCCAGCCTACAGAACCTAGAATCAAGGGATACAGCTTCCATCCGATACCACACATGAATCTCCAGCCCTTTTTTAAATTGATGGCGGAACGCAACGCTTCCGATCTTTTCCTTTCCGCCAACTCGCCTATCGTCATCAAGATCCAGGGTGCCTGCTATCCGGTCAATAATCAGGTGCTCTCGGGCGAACACGTCAAGCAGCTTGTCTACCAACTGCTGTCCCCGGAAAGAATTGCCGCTTTCGAGCGAGACATGGAACTCAACATGGGGTACGAAATCCCCGGTGTGGGCAATTACCGGATCAACATTTTCCGCAGCCGGGGCGCTGTAGCCATGGTGGTGCGCTATATCCGGGCCGATCTGCCTACCATTGAAGAGTTGCGAATGCCGGAAACGCTCAAGACCCTGATCATGGAAAAGCGGGGCATCGTATTGCTGGTAGGCGCAACCGGGTCTGGCAAGTCATCCACGGTTTCTGCGATGCTGGAATATCGCAATCAAAACCACAACGGCCACATCCTGACCGTCGAAGACCCTGTCGAATTCATTTACACCCACAAGAAATCTCTGGTCAACCAGCGTGAGATCGGTGTGGATACAAAGAGCTATTCCGAGGCGCTGAAAAACGCGATGCGCGAAGCCCCCAACGTGCTAATGATCGGCGAAATTCGCGACCGCGAAACCATGTCGTACGCACTGCAATACGCGCTGGCAGGCCACCTGTGCATCTCTACTTTGCATGCCAACAACAGCTACCATTCACTCTCCCGTATCGTAAACTTCTTTCCGCTCGAAGCGCGCGAGAGTCTGCTCTATGATCTTTCCAACTCGCTCAAGGCGGTCGTTTCGCAGCGACTGGTAAGAGGCAAAGCCGGCAAGCTCATACCGGCGGTGGAGGTGATGCTCAATACCAGCTACATTGCGGAATTGATCCGCAACGGCGAGCTTTCAAAAATCAAGGAAGCCATGGAGCAGACGCTTTCAGAAGGCTCCCAGACGTTCGAGCAGGCACTCTACCGCCTCTATCGCGACGGCGAGATCGAGCTGGACGAAGCATTGCGCAACGCCGATTCGGCGACCAACCTTTCCTGGATGATCAACAACGCGCAGACCATCGAAGAGCGCGAGCAGGTGGTGCGTGACAAGAATGCCAGCAGCCAAACCAACAAGAAAGCGGGCGACGACCAGGACGGTGGCAATTTGATGTTCGACATGTCCCTACACTAAAAAACCATGAAGCTCTACGGCATCACCAACTGTACCACCGTCAAAAAGGCACGCGCTTGGCTGGATGAGCATGTGCTGGCTTATGAATTCCATGACTTCAAGAAATCCGGCATGGCAGCCGAACTTCTGGAAGCCTGGATCGAGCAGTGTGGATGGGAGTTGCTACTGAACCGCCGGGGAACCACCTGGCGCAAGCTCGACACCGCACTTCAGGCAAATATTGTTGATGCCAATTCTGCCAAGGCAGTGATGCTGGCCCATCCTTCCATCATCAAGCGCCCTATTCTTGACAAAGATGGTAGGATTTATATCGGCTTCAAACCTGAACAATACGAGACCCTATTCCGATGACCTCCCCGACCCTTACCCTCGCCCAGGAACTGATCCGCCGCAACTCGATCACGCCGGAAGATGCCGGTTGCCAGCAATACATCGCCGAGCGCTTGGCAAAAATCGGCTTTGCCAACGAGCACATGCCGCACAAGGAAGTGCTTAACCTGTGGTCACGGTTCGGAACAAGCGGCCCGGTCTTGGTCTTTGCCGGACATACCGATGTTGTTCCCACCGGCCCGGCCGAGCGCTGGCAACACCCTCCGTTCGCGGCAGAAGTACATGACGGCATTCTTTACGGCCGTGGCGCGGCAGACATGAAAGGTTCGGTCGCGGCTTTCATTGTCGCCGTGGAAAACTTCCTGAAAAAGCACCCCAATCCCAAGGGATCCATCGCACTGTTGCTGACTTCGGACGAGGAAGGTCCGGCCGTGGAAGGCACTGTTCGGGTGGTTGAAGCGCTGCAAGCGCGCAACGAAGTCATCGATTACTGCATCGTTGGTGAACCGACCTGCGAGAAAACCGTGGGCGACACGATCAAGAACGGTCGCCGTGGCTCACTCTCCGGCACGCTGGTCGTCCAAGGTATCCAGGGGCACATTGCCTATCCGCATTTGGCCGACAACCCCGTCCACCGACTTGCCCCGGCACTGACCGAGCTTGCTGCCACAGAATGGGATCAAGGGAACGAATTCTTCCCGCCCACATCCTGGCAGGTTTCCAATATCCGCGGGGGAACCGGTGCGACCAACGTCATTCCGGGTACGGTCGAAGTATTGTTCAACTTCCGCTTCTCAACGGCCAGCACCGAGGAGGGGCTTAAAGCCCGCGTGCACGAGATTCTTGACCGTCACGGGCTGAAATATCAGTTGCAATGGGAGCTTTCCGGTGAGCCATATCTCACAGGCAGTGGTGCGCTGGTCGATGCATTGCGCGAAGTAATCAGGGGGACCTGCGGCATGACACCGGAACTATCCACCAGCGGCGGCACTTCCGACGGGCGTTTTATCGCCAAGCACTGCCCGGAAGTTGTCGAATTCGGCCCGCTCAACGCCACCATTCACAAAATAGACGAGCACGTTCCAGTCAACGACCTGGAAATATTGTGTAAAGTCTACGAAATGGTGCTGGAAAAATTGGTTGCCTGAAGCAATAAATGAAGAATCGCGATTGCGGACGGATGGGAGAACATCGCATGAATCACATTCTGCTGGTCGACGACGACGAACGCGTCTTGTTTTCTCTCCGACGCCTGCTTGGTCGCATGCCCTGCGCCTACGAAGGAAAGAATTATCCTTTACAGGTGGAAGTCTGCCACGATCCGCTTGAGGCCATCGAGTATGTGCGCCAGCATGATCTCGACCTCGTAATTGCCGACTACCGCATGCCTCAGATAGATGGGATTACTTTTCTGAAGAAATGCCGCGATATCCAGCCCAACATGTCCCGGATGCTTCTTTCCGGACAGGCCGATCTCGAAGCCATGATAAGTGCAATCAACGAAGCTCAGATCTATCGCTTCATAGCCAAACCCTGGGATGACCACGAGCTAGTTTTCAGCATCGGGCAGTGCTTGGCGCACCATCATCACTTGAGAGCGGAAAGCCGCAAACTGGCAGAGCTGCAAGCCAACCTGCTTGGGCAACAAGAGGGAAGTTAGCTTGGCCTTCCATTGGCAACGCCCCGCTACCCGGAAAGCTGGCGGCCAGTTTGATTCACGAACAGCGAAAATTCCCGTTCAGCCCTGAACGGCCATGTTTGCCAGACCGATCTGATTGCGGCCCGCTGCCTTGGCCCGATAGAGTGCTTCGTCCGCAGCTTCGATCAAAGCTCGGCTGCTCATGCCCGGATCGAGCCGCGCCAGACCAGCACTGAACGTGGCATGAAAAACCCCGTCGCCGCGCTGCAAATCCAGCGCGGAGAAACGGTTGCGCAAGTAATCCATTTGCTGTGCGGCACGGATCAGCGTGGTATCCGGAAAAATCACTGCGAACTCTTCTCCACCGTAACGCCCCGCAAAGGCCGCCTCCCTGACGTGCTGGCGCAGCAATCGAGCCAAGCTCTTGATGACCCGGTCGCCGGTCGAATGGCCGAAGTTGTCGTTAACCTGCTTGAAATGATCGATATCTATCATTGCAAAAGCCAGCGGCGATTGCTCTGCCTTGGCGCGTGCAATTTCGTGCGTCAGGCTATCGGTAATATGGGTGTGGTTGAGCAAGCCCGTGAGACTGTCGCAGGTCATCCAGCGGCGCAAACGGCGGTATCGGGCAGCGGTAATGGACACGGCGGCAATCAGTTCGTCGCCATCGCTGGATTTGACGAGAAAATCGTCACCGCCCATGCTGCGCGCCATCAGTTGCCGACCACGGCTGGTTTCCGTGGAAAGAAACACGATGGGAATGCTGTCGTAGCTGGCATGCTGGCGGACGACTTGGGCAATTTCGTCGCCCGTGCATTCCGGCATGTAGACATCCATGAGGATGATTTCCGGCTTGAAACGCTCCAGCGAGAGGAAGATATTAAGCGGATTGTGCAGGACAGCCACTTGCATGCCTGCTTGAGTCAACATCGTGCGGGTCCACGTCGCAGAGGTTTCCGAATCGTCGACAACCAGAACGCGATATGGGCTTTCATGGCTGCGCTCCAGAAGGTGATCCAGTCGATCAATCAAGCGCAGGAGGTCAAATGGCTTGCCAATGAAATCGGTGATGCCGCTACGCAACAGCTCCAGTTGGCGCACTACGGGCAGAGGCTCCGAAATAAACAGAACCGGCCCTTTGGCCAGCTTGGCCGCAAGCGGGAGCGCTTGAGACAGCGGGGCATCTTCCAGTCCAGACTCATCCACCAGCAACGCGGCCGGCGGCGTGCCGTGCATGGCAGCCAATAGCCAGCTTTGCTTGGTGAACACCTTGACCGAAAAGCCGAACAGGTCCAGTTGACTGGATATTTCTGCCGCTTGTTGTTGCTGGCAGGTCACCAGATAGATCAGCGTTGGTTGATTTTCACCCATGAAATGACCGTCAAGCAAAATTTTGCTGACAGCATAGCAGATGCCCGCCCTTTCATGTTCACGAGTTATTGCGTTCAAAGAAATGTAATTGTCTGCGCCATTTCTTGGTCGGGCGGCCACGGACATCGGGATGTTCGAAGCGAGGCGCCAAGGCTTTTTCTTCCGCTGCACGCGCCCGTTTTTCGGCACTTTCCGGCGTTTCCGCATACAGAGTGCGCGCCACTTCCGCTGGTCCTCGCTTGTCGGCAAGCGCCACGACCTCAACCTCAAATTCGCCGTGAGTCGCAAGAATGCGCAACATGTCACCGATTTTCACGGTTCGCGCCGGTTTGACCTTGTCGCCGTTCAGATGGACATGCCCGCCTTCGATTGCCTCTGTCGCCAGGGAACGGGTCTTGAAGAATCGTGCGGCCCACAGCCATTTGTCGAGGCGAACCTTGTCGTTATCGTTCATGGTGCTTTCCATAAACAAACTCCCCGGCTGGCGGGGAGTTTGTATTTGATTGCTTGAGCATCACTCGGCAGCGCGCATGGCCCTGCGGCGGTCGTTTTCCGAAAGATGGCGCTTGCGGATACGGATGTTCTGCGGTGTGATTTCTACAAGCTCATCATCATCAATGAACTCAACGGCCGACTCCAGGGTCAGCTTGATCGGCGTAGTCAAACGCACGGCTTCGTCAGTACCGGAAGCGCGCACGTTGGTCAGCTTCTTGCCCTTGATCGGGTTGACGACCAGATCGTTGTCGCGGCTGTGAATGCCGATGATCATGCCTTCATAGAGCTTGTCGCCCGGACTTACGAACATGCGGCCGCGGTCTTCGAGGTTCCACAGCGCGTAGGCCACGGCTTCGCCGTTTTCCTGCGAGATCAGCACGCCATTGTGGCGACCCGGCATATCGGCCTTGACCGGCGCATAGTCGTCAAACACGTGGCTCATCAGGCCGGTACCACGGGTCATGGTCATGAAATCGCCCTGGAAGCCGATCAAGCCACGTGCCGGAATGTGGTACTCCAGACGGGTACGCCCCTGGCCGTCCGATTCCATATTGGTCAGCTCGCCACGACGGCGGCCGATTTCTTCCATGACAGCGCCCTGGTGGCCATCTTCCAGATCGATGGACAGGTTTTCATACGGCTCGCACTTTTCGCCGTTGATGTCCTTGTACACCACGCGCGGCTTGCCCACGGCCAATTCGAAGCCTTCACGGCGCATGTTTTCCAGCAGGATGGTCAGGTGCAGTTCACCTCGGCCGGAGACGCGGAAGATATCAGTGTCATCGGTATCTTCGACGCGCAACGCGACGTTGGTCAGCAGCTCCTTGGTCAGACGATCACGGATCTGGCGGCTGGTAACGAACTTGCCTTCGGTGCCGGCGAGCGGTGAGGAGTTCACCATGAAGTCCATGGTCAATGTCGGTTCGTCGACGGTCAGCATCGGCAAACCGATGGGATTGTCCTTATCGGAAATCGTGAGGCCGATACCGATATCATCAATGCCGGAAATAATGATGATGTCGCCAGCTTCGGCTTCTTCAACCGGAACGCGGTCCAGCCCCTGAAAGCCCAATACCTGATTGATGCGGCCTTGGCCAACCTGCTCTTCGTGATTCATTACCACTACGGACTGGCCAGGCTTGATGCGACCGTTCAGGATGCGGCCAACGCCTAGGCGGCCGGTGTAGGTCGAGTAATCAAGCTGGGCGATCTGCAATTGCAGCGGGGCTTCCGGGTCTCCGGCAGGTGCGGATACATGCGAGAGAATCGTTTCGAATAGCGGACGCATGGTATCGGAGGGGGTATCGATATCCAGCGTGGCGAAACCGTTGAGTGCAGAGGCGTAGACAATCGGGAAATCCAGCTGCTCATCAGTGGCGTGCAAGTTCACGAACAGATCGAAAGTCTGGTTGATCACCCAGTCAGGACGTGCGCCCGGGCGGTCGATTTTGTTGACCACGACGATAGGCTTCAAGCCTTGTGCCAGTGC
This sequence comes from Formivibrio citricus, assembly GCF_900115065.1. Taxonomy (GTDB): domain Bacteria; phylum Pseudomonadota; class Gammaproteobacteria; order Burkholderiales; family Chitinibacteraceae; genus Formivibrio; species Formivibrio citricus. Next base: position 8,260 of record NZ_FOVE01000005.1, read on the forward strand.
CTTCTTGGTTACGAAGCGGGTTTGCGGCATCGGGCCTTCGACGGCATCCACAAGCAGAAGTACGCTGTCGACCATGCCGAGCACGCGTTCCACTTCACCACCGAAGTCGGCGTGACCCGGGGTGTCAACAATGTTGATATGCACGCCTTCGAATTCGATGGCGGTGTTCTTGGCCAGAATCGTAATGCCGCGCTCTTTTTCCAGATCGTTGGAATCCATCACGCGCTCGTCAACCTGCTGGTTGTCGCGGAAAGTGCCGGATTGGCGCAGAAGTTTGTCGACCAGCGTGGTTTTGCCGTGGTCAACGTGGGCGATAATGGCGATATTGCGGATGGCGCGGGTCATTGTGAACAGCCGGTATTTTGGGAAACCGGGGATTCTAGCATGTCCGGATGACTATTTGATTGTCAATCTGACAACCCAAAGCTGCGCAGGGCCGGTTTCAGGATCGCGGGAATTTTCAGAGGGTGTGTATTTTGTCCGTCTCGACCGGCTCGCCTTTCATTCCCAGAAGGCGGCCCAAGCCCACCAGCATGCCCGCCGTGGCGCCCCAAACCGTGATGCCTTCCAGTTCGATGAAATGCGAACGCACGCGCATGCCGGAACGCATGACCCAGCGCCGCTCGTAATGCCCCGGATCGATCAGTGCGGCAAGCGGCAGCTCGAATACTTCGGCAACCTCACGCGGATCGGGCTTGAGCAGGAACCCCGGACGTACCAATCCAACAACGGGCGTCACCCGGAAAGCACTGGCGGTGACATAGCTTCCCATTTCGCCCAGTACCCTGACCCGTTCAGGCATCAAGCCGATTTCTTCATGCGTCTCGCGCAGCGCGGCCGCCACGGCATCGGCGTCTTCCGGCTCGATTGCGCCTCCGGGGAAACTGACCTGTCCCGGATGCTTGTTCAGATTCAGGGCTCGCCGGGTCAGCAATACGGTCGGTCCCGACAGGTGAGTGACGATTCCGATCAACACCGCAGCAGGCAACATCGGTTCGATGCCGGCAATATCATGCCCGGCCGACTCATTTGCCCGTTCCAGTCGTTTTTTCAGCCAGTTGGCCAAGGCTTCATCGCCATGCGGCAACATTCGCTATCCAATTTCGTATCGATTCATGCCTGATGCAGTTGCGCAGCAAGCGCTTGTGCAAGCCTCTTCATGGCCGGGTATTCTGCGGCAGCCTCGTCGAGGCGCCCTTCCCTGCCCGCTCGCTCCAGAGACAAGGCGCGCGCAGCCAGGGATTTCGCCCCCAACTGAATCGAAGCACCTTTGAGTTTGTGCGCGACAGTCTGGACGACCTCGGCTTGCTTGTCGTCCAGCGCTTTTTCGAGAGCGGCCAAACATTCGATTTGCGTTGGGAAATACAATGCCAGTAATTCGTCGCGCATATCCATGCCCAGCATTTTATGAAGATCGGCAAAAGTAATTTCGATGCTGGCCAGATCGTCCCGCAGTTCATCCGATGTATCCGAAATTTCCGGATTTTCTCCGGTTGTTGTCTCTCCAGTCATCTCATCCGCATCGGGCGTCAATTCCGGCAACCAGCGGATCAAGGCTCGCAGCAAGGTTTCACGGGTAAAAGGTTTGGAAACAAAGTCATTCATGCCTGCGGCGATGCAACGATCCGCATCGGACTTGAACGCATTGGCCGTCAAGGCAATAATCGGAACCGAGCCCCTTTCCCCGGGCATTGCCCGAATGGCGGCAGCGGCAGAAAAACCGTCCATTTCCGGCATCTGGCAATCCATCAAAACCAGATCGTATTCCCAGCTTTCCAGTGCTGTGAGCGCAACTTTACCGTTTTCCGCCACATCTACCTGACAACCCATTCCTTCCAGCATCAATGCAGCCAGCCTCTGATTTACCGGATTGTCTTCCGCCAACAAAATATGGGGGCGAGAGACCGGCAAATTCCATGCCTTGATGAGAGGAGGCATTTCCTGCTGTTTGCCATTCAGGCGCAGAGCGTCGCGCACGCAGTGCAGCAAATGCGACTGGTGAATCGGTTTGCCAAGACTTGTCACAAACAGGACGTCCTCCGGATTTTCATGCAGAGGCAATGAGGCAAGCACAGTCTTGAGGCGGATCAGCGGTAATTCTTTCCAGCGTGGCGAACCCGCCAAATGACGTGCGAAGGCATATTCTTCGCCTTGGGCTGTCTGTGCATCGACGATCGCCAGAAGAAAACTTTCACTTGTTTCCTTGGAAAGCAGCGCCTGCGCCTCCCGGAGGTTCTCGCATCCGACGGCCACCAGGCCGATGGATTCCAGCTGCATTGCCAGTTGTTCGCGATACAAGGGGGAGGATTCCACAATCAATACTCTGCCCCCCAGGCATTCCTGGGAAAGCAGGTTCAATTCGCAACAGGCAGGGGCCTCATGCAATATCACTTCAAACCAGAACAGGGAGCCGGCCCCTGGCGTGCTTTGTACTCCCAGCACGCCCTGCATGGTTTCGACCAGCCTGCGGCAAATGGAAAGCCCCAGCCCGGTGCCACCGAAACGGCGTGTCGTCGAGGCGTCGGCTTGGGTAAAGGGCTGAAAAAGTCTTGCTTGTACTTCCGGAGGAATGCCGATGCCAGTATCCCGCACCTCGACACGCAGACGAATTCGCCCGTCGGACCTTTCGACGATGCTGGCTCGCGCAACCACCTCGCCGTATTCGGTAAACTTGACCGCGTTGTTGAGCAAGTTGAGCAAAATCTGGCGTAACCGCACCGGATCGCCCTTTGCCCAGAGCGGGACCGTCGGGGTGACGAGGAAGGCCAGATTGATGTTCTTTGCTGCGGCCTTGGGAGTGACGATATCGAGGGAGTCTTCCAGCGCGCTACGCAGGTCGAAATCGATCTCTTCCAGCTCAAGGCGGCCGGCCTCAATCTTCGAAAAATCCAGCAGATCGTTGATGAGTGTCAGCAAGGTATCGCCTGCCGTGTGGATCGAATCCACGAAATCGGCCTGACGGGATGTCAGCGCTGTTTCTGCAAGCAAAGTGGAAAAACCCAGAACCGCATTCAGCGGCGTACGTATTTCGTGACTCATGTTCGCGAGGAACTCGCTCTTGGCACGACTGGCCTCTTCTGCTGCGCGCCGCGCCTCCAGAAGTGCGATTTCGTTACGCTTGCGCTCGCTGATATCAATGTTCACCCCGAGCATGCGTGTCGGGCATCCAAGATCATCGTGGCTGACCACCCGCCCTACGCCCTGAATCCAGCGCCATTCTCCGGATTTGGCCAGCATGCGGTATTCACAGGAATAATATGGAGTCTCCCCCCGCCAGTGCGCTTCGTGGGCCGCCATGGTTCGTACATAGTCATCGGGATGCACCAGTACCTGCCAGGAAAACAGGTTCTGGTGGATATCATCGAGCGAGTATCCGATCATCTCACCCCATTTGCCGCCATATACCACCTCATTGGTCAGCAGGTTCCAGTCCCAGGTTCCAAGCCGCGCGCAGTCGATGGTAAGCGAGATCCGTTCGCGACTTTCACGCAGGTCCGCCTCTTGGCGCAGCATGTCGGTAATGTCGGCAAAAGTCCCGACTATCCGGATGACTTCGTCCTTGGCGTTGCGTTGCTGCACCAGCCTGCTGCGGACGGAAACCACATGTCCGTCTTTGTGCTGGAAGCGGAAAACCTCTTCAAAGCGGGTCGAATGCCCTTGCACGAAAGCATCGATCAGCTGCAGGCTTCGTTCGCGGTCTTCCAGCAAAACAAGCGCTTCCCACATCGCCAGCGTGTTATCGAGTTCAAATTCCTGATAGCCGAACATGGATTTCCACTGGGCGGAATACCACATCTGCCCGGAAACGAGATCCCAATCCCAGATACCCTCCTGTGCGGCTTGCGCTGCCAGTGCAAATCGCTCCTCCGATTGGCGCAACGATTGTTCGAGCATTTTTTGCGCCGTTACATCCTGAACCACACCGATAACGCTTTTCTGGCCGTCCTCATCCTCGGCTATCAGCATGTGGATATGCTGGTAACACAACTCACCATCGGCCAACCGTACACGAAACAGCAAGGATCGCCGCCCCTGAAAATGCAGTGCATCGCGCAGCGAGGCAACGATCTGTTCCCTGTCGTCTTCGTGGATGTACCGGAACCATTCGGCAAAGCTGCCCGTGAAGTCCTCCTGACTGACCCCGTAGAGGGCACAAGCCTTGTTGTCGGCGCTGAAATAATTGCTGTTCGGCCACCATTGCCATACGCCCAGCTCCGCGGCATCAAGCGCTAGAGCCAGACGGTGTTGCATCATTGCTTTTTCTTGTTCCTGTTGCCTGCGCCAGGAGATATCTCTCAGCATGAGCACGAAAAACAGGTCTTCGCCTGCAATACATTCGCCAACCGAGATTTCCGCGACAAAACGCCGCCCTTCATGGTCAATCAGCGTTCCCTCAAGTGTTTTTTCCGGAGTGCTGGCAATGAGTTCGCGGATGCGCGCCTCGTCGAAATTGATCAGTCCCGGAGTCAGTATCCCCGCATTTCGCCCCAGGATTTCTTCCTCGACGTAACCAAACAATTTCTGGGCCGCCCTGTTGAAACTGCGTATGGCGCCTTGCCGGTCAACGGTGATGATCGATTCAGCCGTGTTGTTGAAAATGGCTTCCAGTTGCGCTTCACGGGCACGCGCGGTTGCCGACATTTTTTCGGCCAGAAACAGGGCTATTTTGCGGGTATGGCCGGCAGCCAGTACAAACCAGGCCAGGAATAACGAAATCAGCGTTCCACCAAGCATGATGGAAAACGGATAACTTCGCTGGACGAACGGAACGATCGCTTTGTCGGTGGAAACGTTAAGAACGAATTCGGCATCGCCAAAACGCATCGGAATATCCCGCTCGAAATTCCGGCGCGCAGGCTGAGTATCCTGTGGTTTGCTTTCCTGTTCATTGTCCGAGTCAAACAACAGCGATGACGGATTTTTGGTGGCGCCGGAAAAAAGCATCACCCTCAGCGGTTGATCTTCGCTTATCTTCAAGCCGGCCATCATTCCTGGCAGGTGGATCGGGGCATAAACCCAGCCATACAGCGCTTGCCGACGCTGCTCTGGCGTCGAAACCGGCATGCCGTCGCGATAGCATGGCAGCATGAGAACGAAATATTTTCCGGGGAAAGGAGCCGACACGAGAGAAACCGGCCCATGGACAACGACTTGTCCGGTACGCATGGCCAAATCGAGTTTTTCTTTTCGATCGGGCGCCGTTGCATTGTCAAAACCGATGGATTGCTTGTTCAGCGCATATGGCTCCGTCATTTCAACGATGTAGCCATCGCCATTGCCTGCCGAGACGCCATAGGTTTTAAGGCGAAAAGAAGGATCGTTTCTTCTTTGCCGGGAAAGGTATTTTTCCATCCCGGTTGCTGGAACGTAACGCATGAAGCCAATACCGAGAAGGCCAGGCCTTTCCTCGGGCAGGTTGCGTCCGGCCAGGAAACGGCGCAGATCGTTCTGGTTCTGTTTGCCCTGCAAGGTTACGACCAACCCGCGGATACTGGACATCAACGACGTGGTTGCATCGAGATAAAGTGTTGCCTCCTTTTCCAGCTGGCTGCTGGCACGAAAGAAATCCGCCTGGGCCCTGGCTATGTTCTGCAAATGGACGAAGTACGCCAGCCCCAATGTAACAAGCAAACCCGTTGCGCCAACCGCAAATGCCAGTAGCCATACCTTGCCTTGAATTGTCTTGGGCAAACGCATTGTGCGGTTATTCCTTTGAGTGCCTGTTCATAGTCTTGCTGTGAGTGCCTGATCTGGGCTCACGCGTTGCTCGGATCCTAGTCATGACTGCGGCTTGCTTCGCGCCTCCGGAGCTCGAAAACACGTCCAAGCAGCGACACAAACTTGCGTGACTGACTACTAGGGATATTAGACCGCACGTCATCTGCCTGCCACTGGCTGCGTTATAATCCCCTCTTTCCGATCACCGCTGCATGCAACCGGCCATGACCCGCAAGATTCTCGTTACCTCTGCCCTGCCCTATGCCAACGGCGCCATCCATCTGGGCCACCTTGTTGAATACATCCAGACCGATATCTGGGTCCGTCTGCAAAAAATGCGTGGGCACACCTGCCACTATGTTTGCGCCGACGACACGCACGGTACGCCGGTCATGCTTTCAGCCGAGAAGGCCGGCATGACGCCCGAGCAACTGATCGACCGCGTCAACGCCGAGCACCAGGCCGATTTCGCCGGCTTCCATGTCGCGTTCGATAACTACTACAGTACGCACTCGCCCGAGAACAAGGAGCTGGTCTATCGCATCTATTCGGCGCTCAAGACCGACGGCAAGATCGTATGCCGCACCATCGAGCAGCTGTTTGATCCGGAAAAGAACATGTTCCTGCCGGATCGTTTCGTCAAGGGCGAATGCCCGAAGTGCGGCGCCAAAGATCAGTACGGCGATTCGTGCGAGGTATGCAGCGCCACCTACAGCCCGACCGAACTCAAGAACCCGTATTCCGCCGTATCCGGGGCGACGCCGGTATTGAAATCCTCCGAGCACTATTTCTTCACGCTCGGCGCCTGCCAGAATTTTCTCCAGCAGTGGACCACGCAGCCCGGCACGTTGCAGCCCGAAGCCGCCAACAAGATGCAGGAATGGCTGGCCAGTGACCTGCGCGACTGGGACATCTCGCGCGATGCGCCCTACTTCGGCTTCGAAATTCCCGATGCGCCGGGCAAGTTCTTCTATGTCTGGCTGGATGCTCCGATCGGCTACATGGCGTCCTTCAAGAATCTCTGCGGCAAACTGGGGCTGGATTTCGACGAATACTGGAAACCTGATTCCAAAACCGAGTTGTATCACTTCATCGGCAAGGACATCCTCTATTTTCACGCCCTGTTCTGGCCGGCCACGCTCAAGTATGCCGGCCTGCGCACGCCGACCGGCATCTTCACCCACGGCTACCTGACCGTTGGCGGCCAGAAGATGAGCAAGAGCCGCGGCACCTTCATCACCGCCAAGAGCTACCTCGACCAAGGCCTGAACGCCGAGTGGCTGCGCTACTACTATGCGGCCAAGCTCAACAGCAAGATCGAGGATATCGACCTCAACCTCGAAGACTTCGTCGCCCGCGTGAATGCCGATCTGGTCGGCAAGTACATCAACATCGCCAGCCGAGCAGCCGGTTTCATCACCAAGCGCTTTGGCGGCCAACTGGCCGCTGATCTGGGCGAGGCGCCGCTATTGACCCGCCTGCAAGCTGCCAGCGAAGAAATCGCCAAGACCTTCGAAGCACGCGAGTACGGTCATGCCATTCGCCTTGTCATGGCACTTGCCGACGAGGTCAACCAGTACGTCGATCAGAACAAGCCTTGGGAAATGGCCAAACAGGAAGGCCGCGATGCTGAACTGCAACAGGTCTGCACGGTGTTGATCAACGCCTTCCGCCTGCTCACCATCTACCTCAAGCCGGTGCTGCCAAAACTCGTCGCAGAGGTCGAAGCCTTCCTCAACATCGCACCGCTGACCTGGGCCGATGCGGCAACACTGCTCACCGGCCACACGATCAATGCTTACCAACACCTGATGACCCGCATCGACCCGAAGCAGATCGATGCCCTCGTCGAAGCCAACAAACAAACTCTGGAACCTGCCGTGACCGAACAAGCCAAACCGGAATACGAAATCCCCGCCATCGAACCGACGATCAGCATCGACGACTTCATGAAAATCGATCTGCGCGTTGCCAAGATCGTGGAGGCCAAGGCTGTCGAAGGCGCGGACAAGCTGGTCTCGCTCACGCTCGATATCGGTAGCGAAACCCGCCATGTATTCGCCGGCATCAAGTCGGCATACAAGCCGGAAGATCTGGTTGGCCGCATGACCGTGATGGTCGCCAACCTGGCGCCGCGCAAGATGAAGTTCGGCATGAGCGAGGGTATGGTGCTGGCCGCAGGCGGCGACGGCGGTCTCTACATCCTCACGCCGGACGAAGGCGCCAAGCCGGGTATGCGCGTGAAGTAACCGCACCGCATGACTCATCGCAAAGGGCACGAAGCACACCAGACTTCGTGCCCTTTTTCATGGCTCAGTCACAGGAGCAGAGATGATTGCCAAACGAATTCGGATTTACGGACGGGTGCAAGGCGTGGGCTTTCGCTGGTCGACCTGCCGCGAAGCCCGCCGTCTGGGAGTTAAAGGATGGGTACGCAATCGCGACGATGGAAGCGTGGAAATCCATGCCCAAGGCAACGCGGAATCCATCGCTGCATTGGAGGCTTGGGCAACCCAAGGCCCTCCTGCTGCGCGCGTTGACCGAATGGAGGCCACCGCAATGGCAATCGAGCTTTTCGATAATTTTATGGAATATCCGAACGGCTGAATGCAGCATTACAAAGAAAGCCGCACTTCCAGCCCCAATCCCTCGATCCGGGCTTTAAAGGCCTCCATCCACTCAGCCGGCAGCGCACTCAGGCCCGCGCCTTCCGGCAGCATCGGACGGCGCGCCAAGCCATAGAGCAACACTCCTTTGAGCGCCACACCTTCATCCAGCCGGGCTTTGACAAAATCCAGCCAAGCGACGATTTCCTCATCTGAAGGTGGTTCACCGTTGCGGGCGAACATGCAGGTCTGCAGCCAGGTGGAACAACGTGCAGCGGCAGAAGCCATGCGGCGCGCCACTTGTGTGGACGAGAGCACCACCTGGTTGACGGGATTGAAACGGCCATCCGGCGCGCGGTCAAACTTGAACCAGACTTCGCCATTGAGCTGGCGCATGTTTTCAAGCGCTGACAGCACTTCAGGCCGCCCCAACTGGCTGCCGTTGGTAATCAGCACCAACTTGATCTTGCCAACCAAACCGAAGTCTTCCAGTACGCGCCCCACGATCTCGACGCTTTGCGAAAACTGCTTGCAGGTCGTGGGCTCGCCATTGCCGGAAAAAGCGATGTCGTTCAGACGTCTGGCTTCTTCCGGTACGGAAGACTGCATGAAATCGCCCCGCACGATCTGTTGCAGCATCCAGCGCAACTCGTCTTCAAGTTGCAGTAGATCGATGTGCGGCGCAGCCCCGCGTTCAAGATCGGGAACCTGGCAATAGATGCAACGCCAGTTGCAGGCGTTATTGGGATTGAGGTTGATGCCGACCGAGACACCGCCGGCGCGTCGTGAAACCACTGGGTAGACGTAGGTCAACCCTGCGTTGTCGCGATCATGTTTTTCTACGCTCAAACGATGCTTGAGCGGGGAATCGGATACGATTTTCAAATCTCGCTTGCCTGGAGTCCATTTTATCTGCAAAAACGGACGTTTATTCTTTCAATCTGACCAGCAACACGGGTACGGGAGCATGGCGTACAACGCCTTCCGCCACGCTGCCCAGCAGTACATGTTTCAGGCCGCCATACCCATGTGTGCCCATGATGATCAGGTCGGCATTCCATTTGCCTGCATCTTCAATGATGACCTCGGACATGAGCCCGCCCCAAGTCTCCAGCATGGCCGAGTCCGGGGTGATTCCTGCGGCTTGCATGGCGGCGGTACTTTCTTTCAATACAGCCTGACCTCCTTCGCGCAGGGATGCCTGCAATCTGGGGACATCCAGAAATTCGTTGGCACTCCATGCAAACTGCGCAAGATCGATGACATGAACCAAGCGTACCTCCGCCTCTTCGCTTTTGGCAAAACGCTTGGCCTCTTCAAGCGCGGCACGGCTGGTGGCACTGTTGTCCACGGGAACCAGAATTCGTTTGTACATGATGCACCTCCTTGAACCAAGTCTAGCAGATAGCTGCACGCCCTCCGCAACATAGTTTCATTTCGCATTGCCCGCGTTTCAGCAACTCGATACACTGCCCCTCTGTCCAAGCCATACCTTTGCCCGATGCCGAGACTTCGCCTCGATTTGCCTGAACGCATTCTCCACACGGTCGAGCTCACCGTGCGTGTAACAGACCTCAACTATGGCAACCATCTGGGCAACAATGCTCTGCTCGGGTTGCTGCATGAAGCCCGCCTGCAATGGTTCCGCGCAATGGGTCACACCGACGAACGCAATCTGGGCGGTGCCGGTATCATCCTGGCCGATGCGGCCATCGTTTTCCAGAGCGAAGCCTTCCTTGGCGAAGAACTGCTGATCGAACTGCGCGTGGGAGAAGTGAGCCGCGCCGCGTTCGATCTTTATTATGTTGTCAAATCGAAAAAAGACCTCAGACAGGTGGCCAGAGCCAAGACTGGCGTGGTATTTTTCGACTATGAAACCCGGCGCACCGCGCCGATGCCAGCCGCCTTCAGAGCGGTGATCACGGAGGAAAAATGAAAAAATATCCTTACAACAGCCCGCAAGCGATGGCGCGCATCCTGATCATGCAAATGATCGGGGACGGCAATTTCGACCCAGCCGAGATTGACGAACTGGAACATCTGAATGTCTATGAAATCATTGGCATCAACCGCAAGGATTTCATCCATGTACTGCAGGATTATTGCAACGATTTGAGCGATGAGGCCGATCAGGAAGGCAATATTCACCTAATCGACAAGCAACGCATCGACGATCTGCTGGAAACCGTGGACGAACCGCAAAAGCGCCTGGTTGTCGCGGCGCTCGCTCTCGACATCGCCAAAGCCTGCCACGACTTTTCCGAGGTGGAAATGGCTGTATTCGCCCGCATGCTCCATCGCTGGCATCTCAGCCTGGACGATCTGCAAGCCACTTTCTCGGCCTGATCCTGACAGGGGCGTTCGCGAAATGCGAGCGGCCCTGTTGCGAAATTCACATAATATCCGGACTGTTCAATCCGCTGGCTGCGAGCAGCGCTTGGGTATAAGCGCTTTGCGGCGATACAAGCACGTCCCTGACATCGCCACTTTCCACAACCCGTCCATTTTTCAAAACCATGACCCGGTGCGCCATGGCGCGGACCAGCGCCAAGTCGTGGGTAATCAACAGGTAGCTGATACCGTACTGCTTCTGCAAATCGGCAAGCAAGACCAGCACCTGTTTTTGCACTGTCGCATCAAGAGCGGAAGTCGGTTCATCCAGGACCAGAATGTCCGGTCGCAACATCAGTGCGCGGGCAATCGCGATACGCTGGCGCTGGCCGCCGGAAAACTCATGCGGATAGCGTTCCAGCACTTCGACAGGCAAGCCGACTTGTTCCATGACTCGTTCAGCCCGCAAACGAAGCTCGGAATTTGAAAGAGTGGCCTCGTGAACCAGCAGCCCCTCGGTGACGATCTCACCCACGGTCTGGCGCGGCGACAAAGCGCCAAACGGATCCTGGAATACAATCTGCATATGGCGCCGGGCCTTCCGCAGGCTTGCACCTTTCAACAAATCGAAACGTTCGCCGGCACATTCGATTTCTCCCTGCGAGCCTTGCGCAAGCCGCAACAATGCGGTCGCCAAAGATGTTTTGCCGCTACCGGACTCACCCACGATAGCCAGTGTCTCTGCCCGTGACAGCTCAAGATCCAGCGGTTCAAGCGCTGTGAAATATTCGTCACGCAGGAAACGGCGCTTGCGCCATGTCTGCGCAAGCCCTCGCGCCTTCAAGATGATCCCCGAGTCAGGCAATGGGGAGGCTTGGCGGTCGGGCCGGCTTTCCAGCAACGTTCGCGTATAGGCTTCGCGGGGGGCTGCGAACAATTCAGAAGTTGTCGCTGTTTCGATAATGCGCCCGTACTGCATGACCGCGACCCGGTCGGCAAAACGCCTGACCAGATTGAGATCATGCGTAATCAGCAGCACGGCCATATTGCGTTCGCGCTGTAGCCCGGAAAGCAGATCAAGGATTTGTGCCTGGAGCGTGACATCCAGTGCGGTCGTGGGTTCGTCGGCAATCAGCAGTTCAGGATCGCCAGCCAGTGCCATGGCAATCATGGCACGCTGGCGCTGCCCGCCCGAAAGCTGATGAGGGAACGACTGCAGACGTTTTTCCGCATCGGAGATTCCCACGCGCTCAAGCAAGGAAATCGCCTGCCCGCGGGCTTGCAGACGCGTCAGGCCGCGATGCAGTTGCAGTACTTCACCGATCTGATCGCCGATGGAATAGAGGGGATTCAGTGCCGTCATCGGCTCCTGAAAAATCATGGCGATACGGTTACCGCGCAAAGCGCGCAAACGCGATTCCGGCAGGGCCAGCAGGTTTTCCTCTCTGTATCTGATCTCGCCTTCCAGCCGGGCACCCGGATCCAGCCGCAAAACAGCCCGGGCCGTCACGCTCTTGCCCGATCCCGATTCGCCTACGAGTGCGAGCCTTTCGCCCGCCTTGATGGCGAATGAAATACCGTTCACGGCAGGTTGCCTGGAAGAAGGAAAGTGTACAGAGAGATTGGAAATTTCAAGCAACGGCATGGAATCGGGAACTCCGCTAATCGGTAGCACTATAACCTTTTCGCCTGCGCCTCAGAAAGTGCTGTCTATGATGGGGAATGCCCGAGACCAGAAAGGATTCGTCATGAGTAATGTACGTCCTGCTGCGGTAGCCGGTTATTTTTATCCTGCCGATCGCAACCAGTTGGCCTCCGATATCCGCATGCTGCTGGACAAGACCACGGTCAAGCCAGGCAGCGCGTGCCCCAAAGCGCTGATCGTACCCCACGCAGGTTACATTTACTCCGGCCAGACCGCGGCCCATGCCTATCGTCTATTGGAACCCTGGGCTCAAACCATTTCGCGCGTCGTGCTGCTGGGGCCATCGCACCGGACATTCCTGCGCGGGCTTGCGTTGCCCTCGGCTGATTTTTTTGCCACCCCGCTGGGCGACATTCCCATCGACACGGAAACATGCCAGCGCCTTGCCGCCTTGCCTCAAGTGCATGTCATCCCGACCAGCCACATTTCCGAACACTCGCTGGAAGTGCAGTTGCCGTTTTTGCAAACAGTGTTGAAAACCTTCAGCCTGGTGCCGATGGCCATAGGGCTGGCTAGCCCCCAGGAAATTGCCGATGTGCTTGATTTATGCCGTGGGGGACAGGAAACGCTGATCGTCGTCAGCTCCGACCTCTCCCATTACCAAGCGTATGAACAGGCGCGAATTCACGACACAAACACGCTCAAGCACATTCTCTCGAACGACGGCCAGATTTCCGATGACGATGCCTGCGGTGCCGCGCCCATCCGGGGGTTGTTGTACCTGGCTCGCGATCTCGGATTGAAGGCCGAATTGCTGGACTACCGCAACTCCGGAGATACCGCGGGCGACAAAGACCGGGTCGTGGGGTATGCCGCGATTGCTTTTTCGGAGGCAACATGAGCAAGACCTTGGGAGAAGAACTGCTTGCTCAGGCTCGGTGCGCGATCGACGCTGCGCTGGGTGGCCCGCCCTGCCCTGCTGCGGCAGCCGATCTGCCGGAACTGAACGAGTTGGGCGCAACTTTCGTCACGCTCACCAAGGATGGCCAACTGCGTGGCTGTATCGGATCGCTGCAGGCGTGGCGACCGCTGGTTGAGGACGTTCGTGCCAACGCGGTAGCGGCTGCATTGCACGACCCGCGCTTCTACCCGCTTGAACGCAACGAGTTCGCCTCGATCCATGTGGAGGTTTCCCTGTTGAGTAAACCGGAACCGCTCGAATTTACGGACGAAGCCGATCTGTTGCAGAAGATCGTTCCCCACCAGGACGGACTGATTATCAATCGGCACATGCATCGCGCCACCTTTCTGCCGCAGGTCTGGGAACAGTTGCCCGACCCGCTGCAATTCCTCGCGCACCTCAAGCAGAAATCGGGCTTGCCGGCCGATACCCCCATCGAGCTATTCACCATCCAACGCTATCGGGTGCAAAAATGGAAAGAAAAGTAGCACCGCGCTGGCAGCACAGATTAACCGACGGCCGAATCCAGTGCGATCTCTGTCCGCGTGCCTGCCGCTTGCATGAAGGCCAGCGCGGAGCCTGTTTCATCCGCATGCGCCAAGGCGACGTTGTTATCCTGACTGCCTACGGCCGATCTTCCGGATTCTGTATCGATCCCGTGGAAAAGAAACCGCTCAACCACTTTTATCCGGGATCGAGCATCCTTTCCTTTGGCACGGAAGGCTGCAATCTGGCCTGCAAGTTCTGCCAGAACTGGGACATATCAAAGTCAAGAGAGACGGAAACGCTCATCGACGGTGCCACACCCTCCGCGATTGCCGACGCCTGCAAGATCTACGGCGCGGACAGCGTGGCCTTTACCTACAACGATCCGGTGATCTTCGCCGAATACGCGATGGACGTGGCCGATACCTGCCATGCCGTCGGCGTCAATACCGTCGCCGTCACGGCCGGTTATATCTGCGCCGATGCGCGGCGGGAATTCTTCGCCAAGATGGATGCGGCCAACGTCGATCTCAAATGTTTCACCGATGATTTTTACGTGCGCCTGTGCGGTGCGCACCTGCAACCGGTTCTGGATACGCTGGTTTACCTGAAACATGAAACCGGCGTCTGGCTTGAAATCACGACCCTTTTGATTCCCGGGGAAAACGACAGCCCAGACGAAATCGAAGCCATGTGCCGCTGGATATTGCGCGAACTCGGGCCGGATACGCCACTGCATTTCACAGCCTTCCATCCGGCCTGGAAACTGCTGGACCATCCACCTACCCCGGCCCGGACCTTGGTGGCCGCGAGGGAAATCGCTCAACAGGTCGGGCTTCACTATGTGTATCTTGGAAACATCCACACCACGGATGGCGCAACGACCTGGTGCCCGCAGTGCCATGCCGTATTGATCCGGCGCGAAGGTTACGACATCGCTGAGTACCGCCTCACCGAAGCGGGAACCTGCCCGGACTGCGGCGCAACCATCGCCGGCCGTTTCGGCCAATTCAAGGGCAGTTTCGGCAATCGCAGAATCCCCGTATATCTCGAAAAACGCTGATCCGGACATGCACCTCCATGCCGCTTCAAACGGCCGGCAGCGAGGAGCAGATCACCGGAACCCCAGATTCTGTCAGCCCACCAACTGCTCAGGCGGCATCGGCTTGGCATAGAGATACCCCTGGATAACATGGCAACCCAGCGTTTCCAGGAACTGCTGCTGTTCTTCGGTCTCGACTCCCTCGGCAACCAGCTCCAGCCGCATCGAGTGTGCCATTGCCACCACGGCAGCAATGACGGCCTCCGATTTGACCTGTCCGATGCGCGAAACAAAGAAACGGTCAATCTTGAGCACATTGATCGGGCATTCAATCAAGCGCTGGAGGGAGGAGTGTTCCATCCCGAAATCGTCGATAGCGATGTGTATGCCGTGATGCCGAAGTTCGCGCAGATTTTCGACCACCACATCGTATTGCCGGATCAGCGCGCGCTCCGTAATTTCGATTTCCAGCCGTCCGGGTGAAAGCCCGGCCTCCTCCAGCGCCTTGAGCACAGTCGGTACAAATTCCGTACCCAGCAAATCCAGCGTCGATACATTGATCGCTATACGATCAAAATCGAATCCTTGCTGCTCCCACAAGGCACCCTGCCGGCACGCAGTGCGCAGCACCCAGGAATCGATACTGCTCAGAATGCCGGAAAGTTCGGCCACATCGAGAAATTCCCCCGGCGATAGTAGACCGCGCTCAGGATGCTGCCATCGCAGCAATGCCTCGACGCCCGCCAGTCGTGCATTCCGCAAATCATGGCGCGGCTGGTAATGCAGGCAGAATTGCTCTTGCGCGAGAGCATTGCGCAACTCGTACTCCAGCAATGTGCGTCGCATGATCAGCCGGTGCATGTCGTCCGCATAGAAATGGTAGCGATTACCCCCCTGGCTCTTGGCCTGATACATGGCCAGGTCTGCCTGCTGGATAAGCTGCTCGGCATCGGCATCTTCCGACAGCAGTGAAATGCCGATGCTGGTGCCTACATGAAGGTAATTGCCGCCAACATTGATCGGCTGACTCAGGCTCTCCAGAATGCTCAGGGCAATCCGCTCGGCATTGCGCGGTGATTCGATCTGGTTGGCAATCACGGCGAACTCGTCGCCCCCCAATCGCGCCACGGTATCGTTCGAACGAATGCATCCTGAAATGCAGTGCGCAACCGCACACAGCAGTTCGTCGCCAACGGTATGCCCCAATGTGTCGTTGACTTGCTTGAAGTTGTCCAGATCGAAAAACAGCACGGCAACCATACGATTGGTATGGGTCGACTGTTCAATGGCACTGATCAGGTTCTGACGGAACCGTTCGCGATTAGGCAATCCGGTCAACGGATCATGTTCGGCAAGATGTCGTGCCTGTTGCTCGGCCTGACGCCGATCGGCAATTTCCACCTGCAGTTGCGTATTGGTCGACAGCAGCGCATCGGTGCGTTTTTGCACCAGGTCTTCCAGATGGTCGCGAACCTGGCGCAATTCGTTTTCGGTATGCTGCCGCTCCGTGATTTCATCTTCCAGCTTTTCCATCTGCTCGGTCACATGACTGGCTAACTGATCGAAAGAACTGGCCAGCTCGCCCATTTCATCGCGAACGGGCTGGTTGAAGCGAAAATCGCGGTCGCCGCTGCGGAAACGGGCGATGCCGTTTACCAGATAGGTGATCCGCCGCGTCAGGTAAGAGGCCATCCAGAAAGCAATCAGGATGACGGCCAGCGCCATCAGCAGTGTAGAGCCCCCCAAGCTGAGCGCCGTATTTTTCAGGTTGGTCCTGACTGCTTCCAGAGTCTCGGATGCCTGCGATTGCATGTCTGACTCAGTAACCCGGATCAGATCGTCGATTTTTTCCTTGGTCACGGTTGCTGGCCGGTGGAATTCATCCACGTTTGCACCGATGGTGACAATCCCGAAACCGCGCGGGGTTTGGCCATACTGGCCGGTGTGATAGGGAATGGCCGCTGCCGTGGTCAGTTTCCACAGCCCGCTCCAGAGAATCAGGAACGATCCGGAACCGCCGTTTTGGGTTACATCGAACCAGCCGATGCACTGCGGTGCGAAATTCAGATAGCGGCAATCCAGACCGAGCTGCCCTTTACGACTCTGTTCGGTAGCCGGCTTCTTGTCCAGCCCCTGCTCCCTGAAGGTTGGAACCGCGGACATGAACTCCCGGTAGGGTTTTCCGCTCTTCTGCCAATCGGCATAGATGCGGTCTTCCAGCCACGCCGGCACCGGCTCGCCCGTTTGCGGATCGAACCCCGGAATGAAGTAATGACGGGGGTGCGCAATGCTGCGGCCTTGATGGTCCCAGATGAAGGCGTAATTGCCTGCCGCGGCATCGGGAATATCCGAATACCGCTCTTCGGTCGGCACCTGATGGTCGGTAAACTCCATCACGTGATCGTGGTCGAGTGCCAGCGTGACATAACCGATGATCCGGCCACTGCGCACGACGGGCGTAGCCCAACGGATCAGGCCCTTGAAACGTTGGCCAACCGGGTTTTCCTTGCCGGCATAGGCTGCATTCTGTGGTTCATAGGGGATCCCCGCCTTCTTGGCACTCTCCGGCGTATAGTGCCCAACGACCCGCGAGCCCACATAGGCGCCGATGACATCGGAAACATAAATCTCGCCCGGCTTCAGCTTCTTGAGCGCGGCGAAATAGTTTTCTGCCCGCACATAAGTGTTGCGCGGTTGGGAAATGTCTTTCAGTTCCGGCGAAAGCCTCGGCGAACTGGTCACCTTGATCGACTCGCGACCATCAAGATCAACAAAACTGATTTCCAGATAAAGCGGTCGCAATTCTTCCTTGCCGAACCGCTCCTGCGGCCGGTAATGCAGCTCTTTCGTGCTGGACTTCAAGCTGAAGTTGATTGAATCCTCGACCTTGTGCATACGGGCCGCTTGCCAGGATTTCCCGTCTGGGGCCAACTCCCACTCCCCGTGGTCAACCAGTTTGCCTTTTCTGGCTTCAATAAAGCGCCGATAGATTTCTTTATCCGGCGCCAGTGATGCAGCAAGCCGGATATCGTCGTCACGCGCATACAGGAAGGAAGCCACCCGTTGCGCCGTATCGGTTGTCATGCGTTCGATGTCGTCACGTGCCCGCGTATCGAGGGCACGAACCGAATCGGCCACGGCCATCTCGCCGACCTCGGCCACAGCCTTGTTGGCCCGAGCGGACAAATCATTGGCACGCGACAGGAAGTGTTGCCCCAGATTACTGGCTTGGGACCAGGCCAGCCAGGCGAGCAGTATCAGCGGCAATATCTTGATGAGGATGAACAATGCCACGAGCTTGGCACGGATGCCCGGATGGATTGCGTCAAAACGCGCCCGGATGCGTTCCCGCAGATGGTCCAGCGTCTTTTTCATGCCGCGCCTATGGAAAACTCATAATTGTGTGGTTGCCGATCCGACTTTCTTCGTACGGTAAACACATGACATGCAGGCTCTGCCTCACTGCCAGCCCTACCGAAATACACAAATTATTTATAGTCAATCGATTGCGATGCCGCCCGTTCATCGCTTTGTCGACACAACAATCCGGATCTGAATGAAAAAACGGGGTGCAGAAAATCTGCACCCCGTTTTGTCCGGTGTTTTAGCCTTAGAGCCTGTTCACAATCTGTCGCGAGAAACCGTCAACGTGGTGAAGAGCCGCGCATGAGCCCCGATCACGGCTTCACAGCAAGATATTGAGCAGGTTCTTACAGGCCCTTCACGGCATAAATGGCCAGCGTATTGCGCCAGTAATCCTGGTAATCCATGCCACAGCCGAACAGGAAGCGATCTTCGACCTCCATGCCCACGAAATCCGCCTTGATACCCGGCGCTTTGCGATCATGCTGCTTGTCGATCAGAACGGCGACCAACACTTCCTTGGCGCCCTGCGCCTTGCAATATTCCACGATGGCGGCCAGCGTGTGGCCTTCGTCCAGGATGTCATCGACGATCACCACGGTCCGGCCGCGCATGTCGCCACGCGGTGGCACTTTCCACTCGATCTCTCCGCCGCTTGTTTCCATGCGGTAACGTGTGGCATGCAGATAGGACATCTGCAACGGCAGTTTCAGCCTGGGCAACAAATGTCCGGCAAGTATCATGCCTCCGTTGAGTACGGTGTATATGATCGGGTTGGCATGACGCAAACACGCGGTCATGTCTGCCCCCATGCGGTCGATGGCTGCCAGCACTTCCTGTTCGTCATGCAGGCAATCTGCGTTTTCCAAAATGGATTCGATTTGCGGGAGTTCCAAAGTCACGATACCAGTTCCAAAAAATCAATGGCCTTCAAAATCACATACGGTAAACAGCGGGATGCCCTGCTCGCGGATCAGTTTCGATCCACCCAGCTCCGGCAAATCGACGATTGCCGCAGTCTCCACCACTTTGGCGCCGATGCGGTCGAGCAGCTTGGCTGCCGCCAGCATGGTACCTCCGGTGGCAACCAGATCGTCGATCAACAGGATGCGATCCCCTGCCGTGCAGGCATCGGTATGGATTTCGACGGTGGCCGAACCATATTCAAGCTCATATTCCTCGGCTACGGTATCGAAGGGCAACTTGCCCTTCTTGCGTACCGGAATGAATCCGAGATTGAGCTCATAAGCCACGACGGCACCAAGGATAAAGCCGCGGGCATCCACGCCGGCTACATAGTCCAGCTTCTGGTCCATGTAGCGGTGAACGAACACGTCCACCAGCACGCGAAAAGTCTTCTTGTCCTGCAACAGCGGGGTGATATCGCGGAACATGATGCCGGGCTGGGGCCAGTCCGGCACCGTGCGGATGCGTTCGCGGATGTATTCGGCGTAAAAGGGCTTTTCCATGATGCGGCGTCGGTTATCCAAAATAGGCGAACTTTACCAGCCACAGCGCCGCAATGACCACTACCGCGATGGAAAGATCCTTGAAACGGCCGGCCAGTGCCTTGATGCCCACATAGCTGATGAAGCCGAAGGCAATGCCGTCTGCGATCGAGAAGGTAAACGGCATCGCAAACGCGGTCATCACGGCCGGAGCCGATTCGGTCAGGTCATCCCACTCGATTTCAGCCAGGCCGCGAGCCATCAGCACGGCTACGTAGCAGAGCGCCGGGGCGGTGGCGAAAGCGGGAACGGAACCGGCCAGCGGCGCAAAGAACAGCGCCGCGAGGAACAGGATGGCCACGACCAGCGAGGTCAGGCCGGTGCGGCCGCCTACTGCCGTACCTGCAGCCGATTCGATGTACGCGGTCGTTGAAGAAGTACCCAGCACAGCACCGGCGGCAATCGCCACGCTGTCAGCCAGCAGGGCTTTCTTCAGGCGCGGCAGCTTGCCGTCCTTGTCGAGCAGGCCCGCGCGATGCGAAACGCCGATCAACGTACCGGTGGTATCGAACAGATCCACGAAGAAGAACACGAAAATCACGCCGAGCAGGCCCGCATTCAGCGCGCCGGAAAGGTCCATCTGCATGAAGGTCGGTGCGATTGAGGGCGGCAGGGAGGCCACGCCGCCAAACTTGGAAAGCCCCATGGCGATGGAAAGCACGGTCACCGACATGATGCCGATGATGATGGAGCCCGGCACCTTGCGGTATTCGAGCGCCACGATCAGGAAAAAACCCATGATAGCCAACAGGCAGGAAGGCTCGTGGATCTTGCCCAGCGTGACCAGCGTTGCGGGCGAACCAACAATGATGCCGGCGTTTTTCAGGGCGATAATCGCCAGGAACATGCCTACGCCGGCGGAAATGGCGAGCTTCAGCGAATGCGGAATCGCATTGACGATGGCTTCACGAACCTTGAACAGACTCACGGCCAGAAAGATGATACCCGAGATGAAAACCGCCCCCAGCGCCACTTGCCAAGTCGTGCCCATCCCCTTGCACACGGTAAAGGTGAAGTAGGCATTCAGCCCCATGCCGGGCGCCAGTGCGATCGGATAATTGGCGACCAGCGCCATGATGCCGGTACCTAGCGCTGCTGCGAGGCAGGTGGCGACGAATACGGCATTGAAATCCATGCCGGAAATGGAAAGAATCGACGGATTGACGAAGACGATATAGGCCATCGTCAGAAAGGTGGTAAAACCGGCGATGACTTCGGTTTTGACGTTAGTGCCGTTTTCCTTGAGCTTGAACAGCCTTTCCAGCATGGGTGTTCCCCTGTTAAATAAATGAAGAAAGACCAGCCGGCTTGCGCCGACCGGTCGGTCCTGTCTGCGGATCGTGCGTCTCGAGACTGTTCACATGAATGACAGATCTCAGATTTGGGTGCCGACTCCGCAGAGCGCCAGCGTCCCCAGCAAAGCAAAAACAGCACAGGCTGCAAAGCGTACATATCGCAGCACATGCATGCGCGCGGAAATCCAGGTTCCGAGCAGTACTGCCGGCACGTTCGCCAGCATCATGCCCAGCGTCGTTCCCATGACCACCGCCCAGAGCGGCGAATATTTCACCGCCAAAGCGACTGTTGCAATTTGCGTCTTGTCGCCGATTTCCGCGATAAAGAATGCAATGGTGGTGGCAAGAAACGCTCCATAGGGCTTGAGTTGCGCTTCGTCTTCCTCGAATTTATCCGGGATTAGCGCCCAGCCCGCAATAGCGATAAACCCCAAGCCGACGATCCAGCGCAACGCGGCAGGAGAAATCAGGTGGGCCACCCACTGCCCCAGCCAGCCGGCGGCGAAGTGGTTGAGCGTCGTTGCTACAAATATCCCCAGAATGATCGGCCACGGCTTGCGAAAACGCGCGGCCAGAATCAGGGACAACAACTGGGTCTTGTCACCCATTTCGGCAATGGTGACAACACCGGTAGAAAGCAGGAAAGTTTCCATGAACGGGATTCCAGGGGCAGGCAGGCGACACGAGGCCGTTCGCCGCGGCCCACCCCATGAGCGCAGCAAACAAACCTCGGGTCTTGTCAAACCGGTCATTACCGGCCGGATGCGCCATGGGCAAGCCCAAGTCTGTTGACGCATCCCCGCATCTGGTGCGGCGACTACTCCCCCGACGGGAAAAACGCGCGCATTGTATCCTTACAACTAGCGGCCGGCAAGTTCGGGAATGGCCGATGGTTGGAGCAAGGCGCGAATCTCGTCCAGAATCCCGGCGCAGGCATCTTCGACCAGATCGAGAACGTGCTCGAATCCCTCCGCCCCACCGTAATACGGATCGGGCACTTCCCCGACCGATGCGCCTTGCGCATATTCCAGAAACAGGCGGACTTTGGATTTGTGTTCCGCCGGACACAAGCGATTCAGGACAGCAAAGTGGCTGCGGTCCATGGCCAGAATCAGGTCGTGGCGATGAAAATCTTCAGGCCCAACCTGCCGCGCACGCAACCCGGAAAGGTCATAACCGCGGCGCTGGGCATGCTGCTGCGCCCGTTGATCGGGTGCCTGGCCGACGTGGTAGCCCTGGGTTCCGGCCGAATCGACCTCCACCGTGCCATCCAGTTGGGCAGAGCTGACCAGTTTACGCAAAACACCGTCGGCCGTCGGGCTGCGGCAGATGTTGCCGGTACAGACGAACAAAACAGAAAATTTTTTCATTTCAGCGTGTTGCGTCCAAGATAGGGTGAACAGAAGTCCGCCTTTTGATTGCGGATGAACTGGTAATGCATTGGGGGTAGTCTACCACCGCCGATGACTAAAGTAAGGAAGATGCTTACACCTGTTTGCCAATTTTTTCCGGGAACTGTGTACTGTTTCCTGCCGGCATCCCGGGTAGACTTCCGGTTTACGCAACAGGTACTTCCATGCAATCCGGTATCCTGCGCGCATTGGGCGCCTATCTGATCTGGTCGTTGTTCCCCATCTACTTCAAGGCACTGCAAGCTATCCCGCCGCAGGAAGTCCTGCTGCATCGCATGGCCTGGTCGGTGCTTTTCCTGTTTGCCATCCTGCTGGTCAGGCGCAACTGGAAATGGTTGTGGAGCGCCCTGCAAGACCCCACAACCCTCAAGACGTTTTCACTGAGTGCGCTTCTCATTTCGGCCAACTGGTATGTCTACATCTGGGCCGTACAGGAAAACCGCGTGGTGGATGCCAGCCTCGGCTATTTCATCAACCCCTTGTTCAACGTATTGCTGGGCGTTTTCTTGTTGCGCGAACGCCTGCGCCCCGTGCAATGGACGGCGATTGCCCTTGCCGCCGCGGGCGTACTGTGGCTGACCGTAAAGGCCGGCCAGCTTCCCTGGATTGCGTTGTCGCTGGCCGCAACGTTCGGCACCTATGGCCTGATCCGCAAGACCGCACACCTGGGCGCGCAGGAAGGGCTGATGGTCGAAACCGCCCTGCTTTTCCCTTTCGCGACAGCGCTGCTGGCCTGGTTGGCAGCAACAGGCCAAAGCGGGTTCGTGAACGAGGGCTGGCACTACCGCTCCTTGCTGATCCTGGCTGGCCCCCTCACCGTGATCCCGCTGCTGTTGTATGCTTCCGGCGCGCGGCGGATTCCCTATTCACTGATGGGGATTTTGCAATATGTCACGCCGACGGTTCAGTTCATGCTGGGCGTTTTCCTGTGGCATGAACCGTTCAACCAGACGAAACTGGTCGGATTTTCCTTCATCTGGTTGGGGCTGGCGCTTTACACTGCCGAAAGTCTGATCACCTCGCAATTACGAAAGAAGCCATGCTGAGTTACCGCCACGCATTTCACGCCGGCAACCATGCCGACGTGCTCAAGCACTGTATCGAACTGTCACTGCTGGATTACCTGAACCAGAAAGACAAACCCTGGTGGTATGTGGACACTCATGCCGGCGCAGGTTGTTATGAACTGACCAAGGGCTATGCCGCCAAGAACGCCGAATACGAAACCGGCATCGCCCGGCTGTGGGAAAGAAAAGATTTGCCCCCGGCTCTGGGCCGCTATGTCGAGCTGGTGCGCAGTTTCAACCCGGACGGAAAACTGCATTTCTATCCGGGTTCGCCGCTGGTTGCGCTCCAAACTCTCCGCGAGGAAGACCGCCTGCGTCTTTTCGAACTGCACCCCAGCGACCATACCCTGCTGGCCGAGAATTTCGCCGAAGCAAGAAAGAAGACCATTATCCAGCAAACGGACGGCTTTGCCGGATTGCGCTCCGTTCTCCCGCCCCCACCGCGCCGGGCACTGGTGCTGATCGACCCGCCTTTCGAGGACAAAAGCGATTACCGGACCGTAATCACCGCTTTGCAGGATGCACTCAAGCGTTTTGCCACCGGCATCTATGCCGTCTGGTTCCCGCACCTGCAACGCCGCGAAATCGCCGAGTTGACCGCTGCACTGAAAACGCTGCCGTGCAAGAGTTGGTTGCATGCCGGATTGAATGTCCAGACGCCTTCGGCCGACGGCTTCGGGATGCATGGCAGCAGCATGTTCATCCTCAACCCGCCCTGGACACTCCATCAGGCGCTGCAAGAGGTTCTGCCTTACCTGGTCGAGTCACTCGGACAGGACAAAGGGGCCGGATATGTACTGGAACAGGTCGAAAACTGAGGCTTGCGGTTACGGAATTCCCGTTGGGCACGCCCTGAATCAAAACTGATCGCGCAAATTCCTTCGCAATGTGCCAATCTTGATTCAGGGTCTTGTCGCTCGATCAAGGATGGTCCATGTACGCGGAAGAAGTCGATTTTTCGATATTGCCCGAGGTGCTCGTCGAAGTTCAGGAACACTTGAACGAGCTGGAGCGCGATCTGCACCGCCTGGTGCAAGATCCGGTGTCGAACGACTTGCTGTCGAGCGCATTCCGGCACATGCACACGATCAAGGGCGATTTCAGCTATTGCCATGCCGCACCGATCGCCGATTTCGTGCATCAGCTGGAAGGCGTGCTGCAAAGCCTGCGCGAGCGCAAGTTCCAGTGCTCGGCACTGGTAGCCGAAGCGCTGGTGCAAAGCATGGACCAGGTCCAGTCCATGATGGACACATTGGCACGCAGCAAACGCTTTGACGGCATTGCGCGCGGCGTTTTGACCGGCCATATCAAGCAACTCGCCCAAGCACGCGGGCAGGAGTCGGCAGATCAGGCGGCTCGGCAGATTCTGCTCACGATCCACGATGAATTTCTCGGGGAACGTGACGCTGAAGTGGCCAGTGCACCGGCTGTTTCGGCAGAAAGCATCGTTCGCGCCACGGCGCTGGGCGAACAACTTGCCCAAGGTCTGGCGCTACGCATGCCGCGCTGGAAAAACCGGATTCATCAGCAGCGCAATCTGGTCTTGGCCCTGAACGAACGCTACCCGTTCCCGACCCCACCCGAAACACTGACCATCGCTGTTTACTGGCATGACGTCGGGCTGCTTGCAGCTCCCGATGCCCATCTGCAATCGCCGCCTCAACCCAAATCGCCGGACTGGGCAGCCTATTCGGCGCACCCGGAGCGCGCGGCGACCTGGCTGTTGAGCATCGCCCCGGATTGCACCGAGGTAGCGCAGATCATCCGCCAGCATCACCTCTGGGCCAACGGCGCGGGCATCGCCGCGCCAGCCTATGGCCTGCCGCCGCACCAAGGCGCCATGATGCTCGCCTGTGCCGACATGCTGCATGACAATGTGGCCGGGCTCAGCGGCGAAGACTACCGTCGCGGCGTACTGCGCACGCTGTTCGACGTAACCGGCGGGCTGGAAACCCGGTTCGACGCCGCCCTGATCAATGCCTTCGAAGCCGTGGCGCATGACCTGACACAACCAACCGGTTAAACGGCAATTGCCCGTCTTTATCACCGGGTGTCTTGAAAACTTTCCGGCCAAGCCCATCTTCGACGCAAAGACCAGTTTTTCACGAGGGTTATCATGCGTTTCGACAAACTCACGACCAAATTCCAGCAAGCCTTTGCCGATGCCCAGAGCCTCGCGCTGGCTCACGACAACGCCGCCATCGAGCCGCAGCATCTGCTGCTGGCGCTGCTCAACGATACCGACTCGGGCGCAGCCTCCCTGCTCTCCCGCGCCGGGGTCAACGTCGCGCCGTTCAAGACCGTGCTGGAACTTGCCATCAAACGCCTGCCCAAGGTGGAAGGCGTGGATGGCGAGATCACGGTTTCGCGCGATCTCAACAACCTGCTCAACCTGACCGACAAGGCAGCCACCAAGCGCGGCGACCAGTTCATTTCCAGTGACCTGTTCCTGCTCGCCCTCACCGAAGACAAAGGCGAGACTGGCAAGCTGCTCAAGCAGCATGGTGGCAAGCCGGAAGCCATCGCGGCGGCCATTGAAGCCGTACGCGGCGGCGCGAGCGTGGACAGCGCCGATGCCGAGCAGAAGCGCGAGGCGCTCACCAAATACTGCATCGACCTCACCGAGCGAGCCCGCGCCGGCAAGCTCGACCCCGTCATCGGCCGCGACGACGAAATCCGCCGTGCCGTGCAAGTCTTGCAGCGCCGCACCAAGAACAATCCGGTGCTGATCGGCGAACCGGGCGTGGGCAAGACCGCCATCGTCGAAGGGCTGGCGCAGCGCATCGTCAACGGAGAAGTGCCGGAATCGCTCAAGCACAAGAAAGTGCTGTCACTGGATCTGGCGTCCCTGATCGCCGGGGCCAAATATCGCGGCGAATTCGAGGAGCGCCTGAAAGCGGTGCTCAACGAGCTCGCCAAGGACGAAGGCAACAACATCGTTTTCATCGACGAGCTGCACACGCTGGTCGGCGCGGGCAAGGCCGAGGGCGCGATGGATGCCGGCAACATGCTCAAACCGGCCCTGGCTCGCGGCGAGCTGCACTGCATCGGCGCGACCACGCTCGACGAATACCGCAAGTACATCGAAAAGGATGCCGCGCTGGAACGCCGCTTCCAGAAAGTATTGGTTGAAGAACCCAACGTCGAGGACACCATCGCGATCCTGCGCGGTCTCAAGGAAAAATACGAAATCCACCACGGCGTGGGAATCACCGACCCGGCCATTGTCGCGGCGGCAGAGCTGTCGCACCGCTATATCACCGACCGCTTCCTGCCCGACAAGGCCATCGACCTGATCGACGAGGCGGCAAGCCGCATCAAGATGGAAATCGACTCCAAGCCGGAGGTCATGGACAAGCTCGACCGGCGGCTCATCCAGCTCAAGATCGAGCGCGAAGCGGTCAAGCGCGAGAAAGACGAAGCCTCGCAGAAACGACTGGCGCTGCTCGAAGAGGAAATCGCGCGCCACGAGAAGGAATATTCCGACCTCGAAGAAATCTGGAAAGCCGAAAAGGCCACCGTGCTTGGCAGCCAGTCGGTCAAGGAAGAAATCGAGAAAATCCGCCAGCAGATGGACGAAGCGCGGCGCAAGGGTGACTGGCAGAAAGCCTCCGAGCTGCAATATGGGCAGTTGCCACAACTCGAAGCCCGCCTCAAGGCCGCCGAGGCCGGCGAAGCGCATGAAACCAAACTGCTGCGCACCCAGGTCGGCACCGAGGAAATCGCCGAGGTCGTCAGCCGCGCCACCGGTATCCCGGTCAGCAAGATGTTGCGCGGCGAGCGCGAAAAGCTGCTGCGCATGGAAGACCACATCCACCAGCGCGTGGTCGGGCAGGACGAAGCGGTGCGTCTGGTTTCCGATGCGATCCGCCGTTCGCGCTCCGGTTTGTCAGACCCCAACCGCCCTTATGGATCGTTCCTGTTCCTCGGCCCGACCGGCGTGGGCAAGACCGAGCTGTGCAAGGCGCTCGCCGAATTCCTGTTCGATTCGGAAGAACACCTGATCCGCATCGACATGAGCGAGTTCATGGAGAAACACTCGGTATCCCGCCTGATCGGCGCGCCCCCCGGCTATGTTGGCTATGAGGAAGGAGGCCACCTGACCGAAGCCGTGCGCCGCCGCCCCTACTCCGTGATCCTGCTCGACGAAGTGGAAAAAGCGCACCCGGATGTCTTCAACGTGCTGCTGCAAGTGCTCGACGACGGCCGCCTCACCGACGGACAGGGCCACACGGTCGACTTCAAGAACACCGTGGTCGTCATGACCAGCAACCTCGGCAGCGAGCACATCCAGGCCATGGCCGGCAGCGATTACCAGTTGATCAAGCTGCAGGTCATGGCCGAGGTCAAGGCGAGCTTCCGCCCGGAATTCATCAACCGCATCGACGAGGTGGTAGTGTTTCACGGGCTGGACCAGAAACACATCCGCAACATCGCCCGCATCCAGCTCAAGCGCCTGGAATCGCGGCTGGCGCAACTGGAAATGGGCCTGCACGCCACCGATGCCGCGCTCGACCAGGTCGCCCAAGCCGGCTTCGACCCGGTCTACGGCGCTCGCCCGCTCAAGCGCGCAATCCAGAGCGAGATCGAAAACCCGCTGGCGAAGATGATTCTCAACGGCGAATACCTGCCCAAGGATATCGTGAAAGTGGATGCCCAGAACGGAGCAATTGTCTTTGCCAAGGAAAGTTGATTCGCTCGCTTTTGACCAGTAAAGAAATGGGGCCGGCAATACCGGCCCCATCCACTTTCGTCATGCCGGCACAGGCCGGCATCCAGAGACTTTGCCTTGGATAGAATCAGGACTCTTCGATCTTGAACCCGCGCTTGGCCAGCGCTGCCTTCATCGTCGGGCGGTAATTGCGGCTGTAATTGCCCGACAGCCCGTTGGACCAATTTAGCCCATCCGGTCGGCCGATCTGCTGCCAGTATTCGACCAGCGTCTGGTCATACGCCTCGATGGCCTGCGGTAAACCGGCTGCCTGATAGGTTTCGTTGTGGCGGAAGGTGCTCACCGGCAGGCGCGGCTTCAGCGGCAACTGGCTCGCCACATGGCCCACGGCCAGCCCGAGGATCACGAAGGTCCGCTCCGGCAGCTCCAGCAATTCGGCCACCGCTTGCACATCGGCGCGCACGCCGCCAATCGCTACGCAGCCCAGTCCTTGCGCATTGACGGCCGTCGCCATCGAAGCCAGCACGATCCCCGCATCGGTCGAAACCGCCATCACGCCTTCCAGGCACTCGTTGATGACCTGCTGTTTGCCAGCACGCTCGACCGCCAGCCCGGTCTTGTAGTAATCCGCCACGATGCAGAGAAACACCGGCGCTTTGACAATCCACGGCTGCCCACCCGCGAGCTCGGCGATGCGAGCGCGCTTGGCCGCATCGCGCACCACCACGACGGAAATGTTCTGCGAATTCATGGTCGTCGGCGCACGCTGACCGGCGAGCAGGATCGCCTCCAGCATCGCCTCGCTGACGGGTTCATCGGTGTAATTGCGCTCGCTGCGACGCTGGGTGAGGAGTTCGAGGGTGGGGTTCATGGGGTTCCTTTCCGAGATAAAACGGGGACAATTCATTCAATTCCGGACAATCGTAGTGCGGGTTAGGCGCCGCCGTAACCCGCAAAATTCATTTCAAATCAACGCAGCAGATAATTGATATGGCATTCCGCGCGGGTTCCCGATGGGAACCACGCCCTACGAAACCCAGCCTACTTGGCTGAGAGCAAGGCAACGAGCTGCCTTTGAATCTGTGCGTCACTCGTAGCAATTTCTAAGCGTGGATTCATAGCCCATTGCGACGCATGAACCAAGAGATTTCTAGCTTCCGAGCTGGCCATGAACGAGAAGCTGATGATCGTTCCGATAATCTTCTTGTGCCTTCTCTGGTAAACCCGCTGCCAGATATGAGAGTGCTCCTCGATAAACCGATCCATCATGCTATCCACAGATGCCAACAGCTCGTCATCGTTTCGCGTCACAAAGATCGTATCGCCCCGATTCAAAATTTTTGAAACATCCAAAGCCACAATCCCACGGTGACCAGAACCAATTGCCCCTTCAAGTATTGCTTCTAACTGACTGGACGCCTTTCGAGTATTGCTTTCAATCTTGGCGATGGTCGTTACGCGCTTGCACTCGACCCATATCTTTTTTCCACTCAGGCTGATACCTGTATCGGACTTGGCGTCGAGAATGGCCTCAATACCTCTACCAGGGCGATGTGCCTTTGCTGCAACTGCAGCTTCAAAAAGGAAGTTACGAGCAGTAGTAGATTCGGATGTTTCGTCCGCTGCGTTAATTGGCCCATTTACAGCTTTTTGAAGCTTCTCAATGATAGATGTGATTTGATGGACTGGCACGTCCCCGAACGCTTTAAAGATGCTCACGAAGTCAGATATTTCAAACATTGAACTAACGAAGTCAGGGAATATCTGTCGCCCTTCGTCCGCAGTTGCAGTCTTGTATACATCCGTCCAGTACCCAATAATCTTTTCGTAGTGAGATGTTCTTCCTGGGCTCAGTTTTATGCCAAGTCCAGCCATCCACTTCATCGCGGCAGAGTATTGTTCAAAGATGGCTTCGTAAGTTTCGACGGGAATAAGCATGTAAATCTAACTGATATGTAGGCAGCAAGTGCTACCTGATTCATCACGGCCTGCTGCCACCAAACAAGCCATTTACTGCTGCATCAACCCCTGAACATACCGCGCCACTCCCTCCTCCACCGTCAGCATCGGCGCATCGTAGCCGGCGGCGCGCAGGCGGGTGAGGTCGGCTTGGGTGAAGCTCTGGTATTTGCCTTTCAGGGCTTCCGGGAACGGGGTGTATTCGAGGATGCCCTGCTTGACCATTTCTTCGAGCGACAGCGCGGGCTTGCCCTCGAAGGTGCGGCAGGCGTTGACCGAAGCGACGGCAACGTCGTTGAACGGCTGGGCGCGGCCGGAGCCGAGGTTGAAGATGCCGCAGACTTCGGGATGATCGAGGAACCAGAGGTTGACCTTGACTACGTCCTCGACCGAGACGAAGTCGCGCATCTGCCCGCCATTGGGGTAGCCGTCTGCGCCTTCGAAGAGCTTGACCTTGCCAGTTTCGCGGTACTGGTTGAAGTGGTGGAAAGCCACCGAGGCCATGCGCCCCTTGTGCTGTTCGCGCGGGCCGTAGACATTGAAATAGCGGAAACCGGCGACCTGCGCAGTCAGCGATTCCCAGCGCTGGCGCATCACCTGGTCGAACAGCAGCTTGGAATAGCCGTAGACGTTGAGCGGGCCTTCGCAGGCCTCCTCTTCGCGGAAGCCGTGCTTGCCCGCGCCATAGGTAGCGGCGCTGGAGGCATACAGGAACGGAATCTGCTCGGCCTGGCAGAATTCGAGCAGCAGCAACGTGTACTGATAGTTGTTTTCCATCATGTACTTGCCGTTGTGCTCCATCGTGTCGGAGCACGCACCCTGGTGCAGGATGGCGCTGATTTCGCCGTCCCAGTGCCCGCCGACGATTTCGGCGAGGAATTCTTCCTTGTCCACGTAATGCCTGATCTGGCAGTCGACCAGATTGCGGAACTTGTCGCCGCGCGTGAGGTTGTCCACGGCGATGATGTCGGTCTCGCCGCGCGCATTGAGTGCCTTGACCAGGTTGGAGCCGATGAATCCGGCAGCGCCGGTAACCACGATAGCCATGTGAATATCCTCAGTCGATGCGCCAGTCGATCGGCGACTGGCCGTGTTGTTCAAGATAGGTATTGGTTGCGGAAAAATGTCCGTTGCCGATAAAGCCGCGATGAGCCGAGAGCGGCGACGGGTGCGGCGATTCAAGAATCAGGTGCCGGTTCGCGTCGATCAGGGCGCGTTTCTTCTGTGCATGCGCGCCCCAGAGCAGGAATACTCGATGCTCGTATTCGCGTGACAAGCCGGCGATCAGCGCGTCGGTGAATGCTTCCCAGCCTTTCTTGGCGTGGGAGCCGGCCTGGTTGGCGCGTACGGTCAGCGAAGTATTGAGCAGCAATACGCCTTGCGCGGCCCAGCTTTCCAGGCAGCCGTGCCGGGCGGGCGCATGGCCCAGATCGCGGGCAATTTCTTTGTAGATGTTGGCAAGCGAAGGCGGAATACGAATGCCGCGCGGCACGGAAAAGCTCAGGCCATGCGCTTCGCCCTCGCCGTGGTAGGGGTCTTGGCCGACGATCACGACACGTACATCCTGCGGCGCCAGCCCTTGCAGCGCGGCGAACCAGTTTTGCCGGGGTGGGTAGATTTCATGGCCAGCGGCAATTTCGGCCTGCAGAAACGTACCTAGGGCCGACCAAGCCGGAGAATGCATGGCCGCGTGCGCCAAATCCTGCCAGGCGGGCGGAATTTCCTTGGTCAGCCAATTCATGAGCGCGCGCTCCGCTCCAACTGGATGGCGCGGCGGTGGCGGCGGAATACCGTGCGCTCCCACCAGTCGCGAACCGTTTCATCGGCAAGTTGCAGGCGCGTCACGATCTGCCATGCCCCGCCCTGCTCCGAGCAGGATTCGATCTTCGCGGGCAGGGGTAGCAAGAACGGCAACGATTCCGAGAGATTGAGCGCTACAAAACCCGATGCGCCCGTTTCCAGCGGCGTATCGCTGGTCCAGACCAGTTGCTCCAGCCCGATCACGGTTTCGCATGTCGGCGGCATTTCGCTGGCGAGCGCGCGCGCCAGCCACAAGAGCGCCAGGTCCAGCTTGGCATTGATCCCGGTTTGCGCACCGGTTTCATCGTCGCCGCTTTGCTCGAATTCAGCCAGAACGGCCAGATACCTTGACACTTCCAGGTTCGACAACCCGGATTTCGCCCGCCAGGCCAGCGGCAAAACGGCACAAAAATGGACACCTTCAATCGGGGCTGGTTTCATGAGCGCAGGGTGTATAAGATCAGGAATGATTATCCGGGATTATAGCTTCCCGCCCATCCAGAAAAACAAGGAATAACTCATGCGCCCCATCCTGCCATTTGTTCTGATGGTTTCTTTGTTCGGTATTGCCCAAGCCGGCCCTGCCCCGGCCAAGAACGGAAAAAAGGCCGCCCATGCCGCTGAACAACATGAAAAGGGTCACTGGAGCTACTCAGGCCATGGCGGGCCGGCGCACTGGGCCGAGCTCGACCCGGCCTTTGCCGCTTGCGGCATCGGCCGCCAGCAATCGCCGATCAACATCGAGACCGCCTTTGCGCAATCCCTGGATCGCCTGCAGATCCGTTACCAGCCCAACAAGCTGGCCATTCTCAACAACGGCCATACCATCCAGCATCCGGTCGAGCCCGGCAGCCACCTGGAAATCGGCAAGAACCGTTACCAGCTTTTGCAGTTCCACTTCCACGCCCCCAGCGAGGAAGCCATCGGCGGCAAGCGCTACGCCATGGACATCCATCTGGTTCACAAGAACGATGCAGGCCAGTTGGCCGTGTTGACCGTGCTGATCGAACAGGGAAAAAAGGATCACCCGACCTTCAACGAACTCTGGCACAGCATGCCGGGTAACGACGAAACGCGCATCTTCGAGAAGAAACGCTATTCGCCGGCCAATGTCTTGCCTGCCGATCTGAGCTACTGGACGTTCATGGGTTCGCTGACCACGCCGCCCTGCTCGGAAGGCGTACGCTGGCTGGTGCTGAAAACGCCGATCCAGCTTTCCAAGAAACAGATCGACCGCTTCCGCCGTCTTTATCCGATGAATGCCCGGCCGGTGCAGCCGTTGAACGAGCGCGCCGTGCTCGATGCACAATAATCCTAAAACCGATTACGGGCGCGTCTGCCGGACGCGTTCGTACAGGCAAATCGCAGCCGCTGCGGCGACATTGAGCGATTCGATCCCGGCCGCCATCGGAATTCTGAGCCGGACATTGGCCTTAGCCGCCATTTCCGGCGAAACGCCCGCCCCCTCTGCGCCGAAAACCAGCGCCAGACTCCCCGTCAGATCGGTGGCATACAGGTCTGTCGAACCATCGAGCAGGGTCGTGGCAATGCGCCCCTGAAAACGGTCGGCAAATCCGCTCAGATCAGCGCGTTCGACAATGTCCAGCACGGCTTGCGCGCCCATCCCGGCGCGCAAGGTCTTGGGCGACCAGACATCGGCGCAACCGCTGGAAAGCAGCACCTGATCCACGCCAGCCGCAACAGCCGTGCGCAGCATGGAGCCGACGTTCCCCGGATCCTGCACGCCGTCGAGCAGCAGGCAAAAACCGTCGCCGCGCGGTTTGCCGCTTTCCGGAATTTCGACCAGCGCCAGCACGCCGCTCGGGCTGGGCAGTTCGGTCAGTTGAGCGAAAAGCGCAGTATCGAGCAGCACCTGCTGCGCCGCGGTTCGAGCCAGCAAGCCACAGATTTCAGGATCGGCCAAGCCTTCCTGCGTCAGGAACACCTTCTGCACCGCCCGACCGGCATCCAGCCAGGCAGACAGGAGGTGCGCGCCATCAAGCAACGTCTGGCCCGTTTTCAAGCGCTCGCGGCGGTTTTCCGCAAGCTTGCGCATGGCCTTGAACTGCGCATTTTGGGGGGATTGAATCGCGTCCATCTCAGCGGATCGCACTGTGGGTCAGCGCCCGGGTAGTCAGCAGGCAAATTTGCTTGAAATGCTGGTAGTGATGCTCGGTCAACGGGGACTCCTCGCAGTCGGCGAAAATCAGGCCCAGCGGTTTTTCTCCGACGAATACCGACATCGCACAGAAATGCTCTGCCGGATATTGCGCCTGGAAGCCGGCAGGCAACAACGGTCCGAACTGTTTGGCAGTGACCGGATTGAACCAGATGCTTTGCGGCTTTTCGAGCAACCTGACAAAGAGGTGCTGCGCATCCAGTTGAACAACAAGCTGGCGCAACGGGTGCTCCTTAGGCACGCCCAGGACATAACGGGCACGCAACTCTGGCTTGCCCGGCGTCATCAGGTTGAAGACGATGCGTTTCATCCCCAGCCCTTCTGCCAGCGCCCGCACTGTCAATGCCATGATGTCCCTGGCTGCCGCACCGGTCTTACCGGCCAGATGCAACGCCTGCATACGCTGGGAGAGGATATCTGGTACGGGTTTTTCCTGTACCGGTGCGACAGGTGCCGCTTCCGGCGGCTTGGGCCAAGCGCCCGGCAGCATAGGTAACCAGCGCGCAGGCTGATCGATTCCCTCAAAACGCGCCGGATCGCGCGCCATCGTCAGCGCTGCACGACACAGGGCTTGCCAGACTTCGTCCGGCTCCATGTTGAGAATGCCGGCAATGAGATCGACTTCCTGCTGCACCTCTGGCTGCCACCAGCCCTGATTGAAGGCATCGACGAGTTGCATGACTGCCCGCAGCATGGCGACACGCGGTGGTGCCTCGTCGTCTTTCCTTACCAGCTTGCACACCTGCTCCGGCAGCCCGATCCCCTCCAGAAAGGAATCAAGATTTCCGGCCTGCGGGGGAAGTTTTGCATCCATTTTCCCGCCAACAAGCCCGAGCATCTTCATGCAGCGCGAAAGAATGGTCGCCGCTGTGATTTCTTCAGGATGCGCATCGTAGCGCCAATAGGCATAAACCAGCGCCAGACGCGCGGCAAAGCGCGAAAGGAATACCTCGCCGAGAAAAGCCCGGTATTCGTCCGGATATTTCGGCAGCAGAATGCTTTCAACCGTGGGCAAGGCGCTAAAGCGCTCCAGAAAAGGCGCCACCCCCATCAGCATGACGATGTTTTCAATCGACACCACTTCGGCGGCAAGCGACGTTCTTGAACGGTTGCCGATGAAACGCAGCGCCTGCAGCATCAGAAGCGGGTCTTTCTGGACGATCTCGGCCACTTCCGATGTCCGGACACGCTCGGCCCGACGCAACAGCTGTTGCAATTCGGTGCGGGTCGTTTCCAGTATCGGCATAGCGCGGCTTTTCCAGTAAGCCACCCAAGCCTTGCTCTCAGCGTCTCGTTTATCTACATGCGCCATAACAACAATCTGCCATGCTTCCAGTCGTTCAATTCGATGATCTCGTCCGGCTCTTCGCCGGGTACTTCAAAAGTATTGCTGATAAACCATGACCCTGCCCGCATTTCCTGCCGCGCCTTCTGCCACAGCTCCAGCATGGGAACGGGGGAAAGGAAAGCATACAGGACATCGACCCCGGCAAAGGAAACCCGCCGGTAATCTCCGCGTTGCCAGTCAACGCTCGCAGACAAGCGCAGTTTGCCGATCAACCATGGCAACCAGGCATGCTCGATTCCCGACAGGGAAAGATCGGGGCGTGTTCGCGCCAACCAAGCCAGTACGGTGCCGGTGCCCGCCCCCACATCCATGAAACTGGCACCATGAGGAAGTTGTTCGCTTAGCCATGTCAGCGCCTGACGATTGGAGAGATACAAGGGAACGCCGCTGCTGGCCACATGACCGAACACCAGCCAGCTTATCCCGAAAGCAAGAAGGTACCAGCCCGGAGCCAGATCAAGTTGCGAGGCAAAGAAAACCAGGGGGGCAAACAACGCATGAATGACCAGCCACCAGCGCCCCGCCTGCCAGCGCAGCGAAGCTGTCACGCTCCAGAGGATGGCCGGCAGCAAGGCTGCGGACGCGCTCATGTCCAGCAGCACGCCGCTCAACCAGAACAGGGCTCCAACCAACTGGATCAGCAGGAAGCGGCGCACTTGCGGGCGCTGGCTGAAGAAAAAGGACTGCCCCATTGCTGCCGGAGCTATTGGGCAGGAGGTGCGGCAGTCGCCGGAGCTGATGCCGCCGTGACCATTTCGTCCGCAGCACGCCCGGCCTGGAGACGGATGTCTTCTTCGGCTTCCTTGTTGAGCACGACAATGCTGATGCGTCGGTTGATCGGGTTGTAGATATTTTCCTTGTCCAGTGGAATGACATCGCCAAAACCATTGACCCGCAGCACTTTCTGGATGTCCAGCCCGCCAGCGATCAATTCCCTGCGCGAAGTATTGGCCCGGTCAGAGGAAAGCTCCCAGTTGCTGTAACCGCGCTCCCCGCCGGCAAACTGCGTGGCATCGGTATGGCCTGCCAGAGAAATCGTGTTGGGTACTTCGTTCAGAAGTTGGGCAATTTCGTGCAGCACTTCCCGCGCATAAATTTCCAGTTCCGAACTACCCGAACGAAACATCGGACGGTTCTGCTCATCGACGATCTGGATGCGTAACCCCTCGGCGACCATATCCAGACGCATCTGATTACGAAACTGGGCCAGCTTGGTATTGCGCTGCATCTTGTCTTCCATCAGCGCTTCAAATTTTTTCTTCAGTTCGGAAAGGCGCCTGCGGTCTTGCGCCGCATCGCTGGGTTTTACATCACCGGCCTTGACCTGCCCGCCTTGCTTGGTCAGATCCTCCCCACCGCCCTTGATCAGCGAATCGGCATCGCCCGCTCCGCTTCCGCCGGCAGAGGCGACTTTCACAGGATTGGCAAAATAATCCGCAATCCCCTTGAGGTTACCTTTGGAAACCGAACCCAGCAGCCACATCAGCAAAAAGAACGCCATCATGGCCGTCATGAAGTCGGCAAAGGCGATTTTCCATGCGCCACCATGGTGGCCGTGACCACCTTTCTTGATCTTCTTGACGACTATGGGACGTTGGGAATCGTCGCTCACCCTGCTACTCCGGTGTTATTTGTTCTTGGCGTTTTTCACAAACTCTTCCAGCTCGCTGAAGCTGGGACGCTCGGTCGAATTGAGCGCCTTGCGACCGAACTCTACGGCAACCTGCGGAGCATAACCGTTGAGGCTGGCCAGAAGGGTCACCTTGATGGTGTTGAAAACCTGGGTGCCTTCGCTGGCCTTGCGTTCGAGAATCGTCGAGATCGGGCCGATGAAGCCGTAAGCCATCAAGATACCGAGGAAAGTACCAACCAGCGCCGCCCCCACCATCGGTCCCAATTCAGAAGGGGGCAAATGCAGGGACTGCATGGTGTTCACCACGCCCATCACCGCAGCCACAATACCGAACGCCGGCAGGCCATCGGCGACCTTGTTGACAGCCTGAGCCGGAATTTCCACCTCGTGATGATGGGTTTCGATCTCGACATCCATCAGATTTTCAATCTCGAATGCATTGAGATTGCCGCCCACCATCAGGCGCAGATAGTCGGTTACAAACTCGACAACGTGATGATCGTGAGAAACTTTGGGGTATTTCGAGAAAAGCGGGCTGTTGTGCGGATCTTCAACGTCGCCTTCGATCGACATCAAGCCTTCCTTGCGTACCTTTTGCAACAGTTCATACAACAGCGCGAACAAATCCATATAAAAGGCTTTGTTATAGGCACTTCCCTTGAAAACCGTAGGCAATGCCTTGAAGGTGGCCTTCAGCGGATTGCCACCGTAGGCGACGATCATCGCGCCGATGGCGCCGCCCAGAATAATCACGATTTCCAGAGGCTGCCACAAAGACCTCAGATCGCCGTGAACCGCAAACGATCCAAAAATGCAGGCGCACATGAAGATGTAGCCGATGATAAGGAACATATATCCGTTTTCCGTTCCGGTTTAATTTCTTGTAATCAGGCGTACGGCCAAACCAGCCTCCACTTACCGAATGGTAGAGGCTCGGGAAGCTCCGAACAAGCCCTCGTTAAGAACCTGCCCAACAAATCCGGTAGTTGCGCCTGTGCATCAGGAATGTGAACGGCAAATTCACCAAAGACTACCTTGGGCCGCAGCAAGGCGAACCGGCGCAAAACTCTGGCGATGAACCGGTGTCGGTCCCAGTCTGGTCAAGGCATCAAGATGTTCGCGGGTTCCATACCCCTTGTGGCGTGCAAACCCATATCCCGGGTAAAGAGAATCAAGTTCGGTCGCCTCGCGGTCACGGCTTACTTTGGCAAGGATGGACGCGGCAGAGATCACCTCGATCAAAGCGTCTCCCTGCACGATAGCGCGGGCGGGAATGTTCAATTCTGGAACCCGGTTGCCATCCACCAATACTTCATGCGGCATCAGGGACAAACCGGCTACCGCGCGCTGCATTGCCAGCATGGTCGCCCAAAGGATATTGAGTTCGTCGATTTCCTTCGGGCTCGCCTTTGCTACCGACCAAGCCAATGCCGTTTGGCAAATTTCATCGTACAGCCGCTCCCGTTTTTTTGCTGTCAGCTTCTTTGAATCAGCCAGTCCTTTTATGCCGTGAGCTTCCGGCAAGATCACAGCAGCCGCATAAACAGCCCCAGCAAGAGGGCCGCGACCAGCTTCATCGACACCGCACGTCAAGCTCATGCACGCTTCCCGAGCAAAGTTGCAACGGCAGATGCTGCCCGCTCCGCCGCATTGCATCGCAATGTTTCGTGCATGTCTCCGAATTTGTTTGTCAGCATTGTCGAGAGGCGTTGATCGTTCAGATAGTTGGCCAATGCTTGCACCAGATTTTCAGGCGTTGCGGCATCCTGAAGGAACTCGGGAACAAGGAAACGTTTTTCGATGATGTTCGGCAAACTCACATATGGCAACAGAAACTTGCGCTTGACCATGCGATAGGTCATGGGAGCCATCTTGTAGGCCACGACCATGGGACGATGAGCCAGCATGCATTCGAGCGCTGCCGTCCCGGATGCCAGCAATACGACATCTGCTGCCTGCATCGCCTCGTGGGAATGACCGAACATCAGCCGCCAAGGCATTTCCTGGCTTTCCTGTTTCCAGACTTCCTGCTCGAAACGCAAACGGGTTTCGCGCGAAACAAACGGCACCAAAAAACAGGCATCCGGATAGCGATCAAAAAGCAATTTCGCCGTCTTGACAAATAACGGCGCCAGCGCTTCCAGTTCTCGTTGTCGGCTGCCGGGCAGTATGGCAATGACCCGCTTGCCCGGCGGGACGTTCAGCATCTCACGCAGACCAGCCTGGTCTGGTTTGAGCGAAAATTGATCAGCGAGAGGATGCCCGACACATGTCGCCGGGATGCCCGCGGCCTTATAAATCGGCTCTTCGAAAGGGAAAAGCAGGAGCATGTGATTGACCGCGGCGCGGATGGTCTTGATTCGCTCGGGGCGCCACGCCCATACCGAAGGGCTGACGTAATGCACAGCAGGAATGCCTGCTCGTTTGAGCCGCCGCTCAACCCCCAGATTGAAATCTGGCGCATCGATACCGATGAATATGTCGGGCCGGTCCGCGAGACAAGCTTTGATCAGGTGCCTGCGCACGCCAAGAATCGCCGGGAGGTGTTTGACAACCTCGACGATGCCACCGACTGCCAGCGTTTCCATCGGTTCGATGGAAACTGCACCAGCCGACTGCATGCGCGGACCGGCAACACCGGCAAAGCGCGCATCGGGGAAACGCACCCGCAGCGCTTCGATCAATGCCGCACCGAGTTGATCTCCCGAGGCTTCACCAACCACAATGGCAATCTTGGGGCCGGTCCCGGGGGGAAAAAGCTTTGCTGCCATACCCCGATCAGCGCACGATTCCGCGCTTGGCGCGCGCAAAAAAGTCCACAAACAGATTCAGGACCGGCTCGGTTCTGGCCTGCTCGGCAATCCGTGCACACGCCTCTTCGTAACCCAAACCTTCGCGGTAGAGCAATTTGTAGGCTTGCTTGACAGCGGCGATCTGCTCCGGCGTGAAACCGCGTCGTTTCATGCCTTCAGTATTCAAGCCACGAGCACCGGCGCGATTGCCTTCGCACATGACAAACGGCGGAACATCCTGTGCCACCATGGCGCCCCCGCCCGCCATCGAGTGCGGCCCGATGATGCAGAACTGGTGTACAGCGGACAACCCGCCCAGAAAGGCGTAATCGCCCACTTCGATATGGCCTGCCAGCGTTGCGTTGTTGGCCATGATGATGTGGTCGCCCAGCACGCAATCATGGGCGATGTGGGCATAAGCCATGATCCAGTTGTCGTTCCCGATCCGGGTAATTCCCTTGTCCTGGATCGTGCCCGTGGATACCGTCACGCACTGGAAAAAGCTGTTGTCGTCGCCGATTACCAGTTCGGTGGGTTCGTTTCTGTATTTCTTGTCCTGGGGCGCGCAGCCGATGGCGGCCCCGGAATAGAATCGGTTGTTCTTGCCAATGCGCGTCACGCCTTCGATGACAACATGAGGTCCAACCACGCACCCGGAATCGATGGAAACGGCACCACCGATCACTGCGTAAGGGCCGACTTCCACGTCATCGGCAAGCTGTGCGCCGGGAGCAACCAGCGCCGTAGGATGAATTCTTGCCATTTCAATCAGCCATTTCAGATTTCACGGGTTGCGCACATCAGGTCGGCCTCGGCGGCGACTTCGTCACCCACGAACGCCTTGGCCGCGTATTTCCAGATGCCGCGCTTGTTGGCGGTAATTTCGGCCTGGAGCGTCAGGACATCGCCGGGCATGACCTGGCGACGGAAACGTGCGTTGTCGATCCCGGCATAGAACAGCATGGTGTTCTCAGACGGCGGAGCCCCCACGCTCTTGAAGGTCAAAAGACCGGCAGCTTGCGCCAGCGCTTCGAGAATCAGGACGCCCGGCATCACCGGATACTTCGGGAAATGCCCCTGGAAGAACGGCTCGTTGATCGTGACGTTCTTGTAGCCCACGATGCGCTTGCCGACTTCCATTTCCTTCACGCCATCAATCAGCAGGAACGGATAGCGGTGCGGCAGATATTCCATGATGGCTTGAATATCCATGATGTTCATAGCTTGTCTCCCTCTTCTTTATCGGTGTCTTCTTCCGTTGCACCGAGTTTCTTTTCCAGAACCTTGACCCGTTTCACAAGCTGATCAAGGTTACGATAATGAATTGCATTCCTGCGCCAGATACCCTGCGGCATGATCGGCGTCACGCTGCCGCCGTAAACACCGGGTTCATCAATACTGGAAGGCACGTTGCTTCCGCCAAGGATAGTCACCCGGTCAGCAATTTTCAGGTGGCCGCTCATCCCGACACCACCGCCAATCAGGCAACCAGCACCGATCTTGGTCGAACCGGCAATACCGCTGCATGCGGCGATGGCGGTAAACCTGCCGATTTCGACGTTGTGGCCAATCTGGATCATGTTGTCCAGCCGCGCGCCCGAAGCAATCACCGTATCGCCCAACGCGCCCCGGTCGATCGTGGTGTTGGCGCCGATTTCAACATCGTCGCCGACAACCGCGCGGCCGATCTGGGGGATCTTTTCCCAGTGATCCCTGGCCCAGGCATTGCCAAAGCCATCGGAGCCAATCACGGCTCCCGCATGAATGATCACGCGATTACCGATCACCGTATTGTGGTAGACCGTGACGCGCGGGTAGAACAGGCAATCCTCGCCAATCACCGTATCCGCGCCAATCACGCAACCAGCCTTGATAACGGTACGCGCACCGATCCTGACACCGGATTCGATCACCACCTGCGGCCCGATTTCGGCTCCGGAATCGACAAAAGCATCTTCGGCGATGATGGCGCTTGGGTGGATACCGGAAACGGGCGCAGGTTGCGGATGCAGCAGCGCCGTAACACGCGCGAAATACAGGTAAGGATCCGGCGTTACGATGCAAGGACAATGCAAACCGGCTGCATCGGCCGCTTTGACGATAACAGCAGCTGCCGCCGTGGTTTGCAATTGCGGCCGAAGTTTCGGATTGGAAAGAAAAGCGATGGACTGTCTATCCGCTTGATCCAGCGGGGCAATTTCAAAAATTTCAACATCTTCGCCCCG
Organism: Formivibrio citricus; assembly: GCF_900115065.1. Lineage (GTDB taxonomy): Bacteria > Pseudomonadota > Gammaproteobacteria > Burkholderiales > Chitinibacteraceae > Formivibrio > Formivibrio citricus. Next base: position 50,302 of record NZ_FOVE01000005.1, read on the forward strand.
GAGCTCCCCACCCAGACGGGCAACTATTTCGCTCAGGAAAAATACTCGCCTTGATTTCGACATATCCGCCTTATTTTTCATCCAGTTGCTTGATGATTTTCTCGGTGATATCCAGGCGGCGGCTGCGGAACAGCACTTCCTGCTCGGTCAGGATCAGGTCGTATTTTTCCGTTTCGGCAATCCGCTTGATCGCTGAACGTGCACGCTCCTGAATGGCGGCAATTTCCTCGTTCATGCGGGTATTGCGATCTTCGTTGAATTCACGCTGGAGTCGCTGGTAATCCTGGTTCAACTTGACCAGCTCGCGCTCCTTGGCCTTGCGCTCGGTTTCCGAAATATTGTTGCGGCTCAGGATGGTTTCCAGCGCCTTGCCTTGGGTCGCGATACGCTGCATTTCGGCACGCCGGGCTTCGAATTCCTTTTCAAGCTTCTTCGTGGCACGAACCGCCGGCCCCGATTCACGCATGATGCGCTCCACATCAACCACAGCCACTTTGTAGTCAGCTGCAAAAGCGGCGCTGGAAGCAAACAGGCAAGCAGCAAGGCAATATCGCATCGTTTTCATTTTCATCTCCCGACTTCTTAAAATACCTGGCCCAACTGGAACTGGAAGGACTCCGTCTTGTCGTCCGATTTCTTCTTGATGGGTTTGGCAACACTCATCTTGATCGGGCCTACAGGAGACACCCAAGTAAATGCCACGCCTGCAGCATGCCGCAAATCACTCAAATGCAATTTTTCGCTTTCGGCCCATGCTGCACCGCTGTCGACAAACACGCTCAAACGCATGGATTTGTCATCCTTCATGCCTGGCATCGGCGTCAGGAATTCGAAATTATTGACAAAGCGGCGCGTCCCGCCCATCGCATTGCCATATTGCGGATCCTTGGCACTGATGCTGCCGGTCTTGAAACCGCGAACCGAGCCGATGCCACCCACGTAGAAATTGCTGTAGAACGGCACTTCACTGCCTGCATAGGCGTGGGCATATCCAGCCTCGACATTCCAGACCCCGGTCAACCAGTTGCCAAAGGTGTGGAAAGCCTGATTCTGGCCGCTGACCTTGAAGAATTTCGTCGTTGAGCCAGGCACGGTCAACGAAGTTCCGGCGGTGCGGTAAGTCCCGCGAGTCGGGTAGGATGCCGAATCGCGGGTATCGCGCGACCAACTCGCTCCAAGGGAGAAATTTTTGTTGACGTTCCCTTGCCGGGAGATGTAGTCGTTAATGTACGAGGCCGTATCGCTGTTGGTATTGATATTGATTCGCTCGGCATTGGCCGTCAGCGTGATACGGTTTTCTTCCGAAACCGGCAGGCCAACCGAGAAACCCGTACCCAAGGAATTGGTATTGTAGCTCCCCAGACTCATGACGCTCGGGTCAGTATGACGAGAATACGCATTCCAGCCAAACGACACGCCATCCGGAGTTGCATATGGATTCATCACCCCCAAGGCATAGGTCCGGCTTGACTTGCTGGTGTTGCCCTCCAGCGTCACCGATTTGCCGCTACCCAAGAAATTTGCTTGAGACAACGAAGCGGCAAGAATCACCCCTTCGCCCTGGCCATAACCGGCACCAAGGCTGAAATTCCCGGTTTTTTTCTCAGTCACATTGATATTGATGTCGACTTGGTCCACGGCATCCGGAACAACCGGCGTGGAAATGTTGACTTCCTTGAAATAATCAAGCTGATTGAGACGCTCCTTGGAGCGCTTGATCTTGGCACCATCATACGGAGCCGCCTCCATTTGGCGCATTTCTCGACGAATCACTTCGTCGCGGGTTACGGCGTTGCCGCTGACATTGATCTTGCGAACAAAAGTCTTGCGGCCGGGGTCAACATAAAAAGTGAAGTTCACGAGACGCTTGGACTTGTCGACTTCGGGGACCGGGTTCACGTTGGCAAAAGCGAAACCAGCAGCACCAAGACGATCGGAAATCGCCGCAGTGGATTTGGTCACCTTTTCCCGTGAAAAAACATCGCCTTGCTTGACTTCAAGCAACTTGCGCAACTCGGTATCACCAATAACCAGATCGCCGGCGAAACGCACCTCGCCCACGCTGAACTTTTCACCTTCTGTCACATTGACAGTAAGGTAAATACCTTCCTTGTCTTCCGAAAGCGAAACCTGGGTCGAGTCGATACTGAACTCAAGATAGCCACGATCCTGATAATAGGAACGCAGTTTCTCCAGATCGGCTGTCAATTTTTGCTTGGAATACTGGTCACTCCTTGTGTACCAGGTCATCCAGCCGGAGGTGGTCAGGGAAAATAGATCAATCAACCTCTTTTCGGCAAAAACCTTGTTGCCGACGATATTGATCCGCTTGATACGGGCAACATCGCCTTCAGCGATATCGAACTGCACACCGATCCGGTTGCGTTCCAGCTTTGTGACCGTTGTCTTGACATTGACCGAGTACCGCCCACCAGCAAAATACTGCTGCTTAAGCTCATTGACCGCGTTGTCCAGCACGCCCTGCTGGAAAATTCGCCCTTCCGCAAAATTTTGCGATTTGAGTGCGGCACGAATCTGGTCTTTATCCAGGAAACTGGAGCCATTGATATTGATCTGGGCAATCGTGGGCCGCTCAGCCACCGTCACCACAAGGACATCGCCTTCCGTTTCAATGCGGACGTCATCAAAGAATCCCGTGGCAAACAACGCCTTGATCGCATCCTTGGCAACGTCGTCATCGAAACGGCCGCCAACCTTGACAGGAAGATAATTGAACACAGTTCCGGCATCGGTTCGCTGCAATCCTTCCACGCGGATATCCTTGACAGTGACAGGATCTATAGCCAAGACAGGAAAGGACGTTGCGCCAAGCGCAGCCAGAAGAAGCAGGGAAATAGGCTTGAGTTTCATTGTTCCGGGTCTATTTTTATGGCGATTGTGCAAAATCAGCCGGGGATAAATCGGTTAATGTCGTTGTAGAGCGCCAGCATCATGAGGCCCACCAGCAAACCAATGCCAATGCGTTGGCCGATCTCCTGCCAAGCTTTGGGGACCGGGCGTCCACGAACAAGCTCGGCCACATGATACAGCAAATGCCCCCCGTCCAGTACGGGGACAGGCAGCAAGTTAAGGATGCCCAGACTTAAACTGAGCAGAGCCAGAAACTTCAGGTAAGGAGCAAAACCCATACTGGCCGTTTCTCCGGCCAAGGCCGCAATCCCTACCGGCCCGCTGACATTTTTGGCAGACATGTCGCCAGACAGCATGGCAGCGGTAAATTTGAACGTCAGCACTGTGAGTAAACGCATTTCCTGTGCGCCTCGGCTCATCGATTCGAGCCAAGACAACTTCAGTTGCATTTTTTGCGTCGCCCATCGTTCTGCATCAATTTGCGGCGCTATACCGATCCGCCCTACTGCGCCTTGGGGGGATTCATGAATGCGCGGCGTCAGTGCTACAACCCGCTCTTCCTCCCCGCGCCGGATGGCAAGGCTGATTTCGCGTCCGGAACTCCTCGAAATCAAGTGTTGCAGCGTTTCCCAGCGCACAACAGGGAGCGCGTTCACCGCGATGATTTCATCCCCTTTCTGCAAACCAGCCCGTTCTGCCGGACTGCCTGACTCTATTTCCGCAACACGGTTCAGCAAAGGCAAAGGGGAAAGACCAAGCCGTTCCAGTATATGAAAATCGAGCTTTTTTCCTTCCACACCGGAAAGATCCATTTCAACTTCGCGCACAGAGCCGCGAGAGGAGCTCACTTCCAAGAAAATAGAAGTCTTGCCAGCTTCATCCAGCGCAGCCACCCGCAAATCGTCCCATTGCAAAATCTCGTGGGAACCGAAACGCAATATCTTATCGTTGGGTGCGATCCCCGCCCGATCGGCCAGACTGTCGATCCGGACTCCGGCGACAACCGGTTTCAATGCTTCTTCTCCAAGCGCAAGAGCCAGACTGAACAACAACCAAGCCAGAAACAGATTGGCCAAGGGGCCTGCCGCTACAATAGCCATCTTGCGAAGGGGATGCTGACGATTGAATGCACGCGCTTCTTCACCCGGCAACAGCTCGATCTCGTCATCTTCGCCCAAAAGACGAACGAAACCGCCGAAGGGAATCAAGGCAATCTGCCAGCACGTCTCGCCACGTTGCCACTGCAGGATCGGCTTGCCAAAACCGATCGAAAACGTCAGGACTTTGACACCACACGCCTTGGCAACCCGGTAATGGCCATACTCATGGACCGTTACCAGTATCCCGATCGCAACAAGAAAAGACAGCAAGGTCAACAGCATGGCAAACGAACCTCGACCAATTCCCGCGCGAGGCTGTCGGCCTCAAGCAACTCTTCCAGGGAGGAAGAAGGCATACCGACCGCCCTTTCAACTGCCATTTCTATCAAGCGCGGGATAGCTGTAAAGCCGATACGGCGCTCGAGAAATGCGGCAACCGCAACTTCATTGGCAGCATTGAGCATGGCCGGCGCTGCACCGCCAGCCGCCAGCGCGTCGAATGCCAGCTGCAGACAGGGAAACCGCTTCAGATCGGGCGCTTCGAAATCGAGCCGCCCCACAGCGAACAAGTCCAACTGCTCGACACCAGCCTCGATTCGCTCCGGATATGCCAAGGCGTTGGCAATCGGCGTGCGCATGTCGGGCGAACCCAGTTGTGCCAGCACCGAGCCATCAACGTACTCGACCAGAGAATGAACCACACTCTGGGGATGAACCACCACCTTGATCCGGTCATGCGGCGCATTGAACAGCCAGTGCGCCTCGATGACTTCCAATCCCTTGTTCATGAGCGAGGCCGAATCGACCGAAATCTTGCGCCCCATTGACCATTTAGGATGCTTGACCGCCTGCTCCGGAGTGACTTGCTCCAATTCGGCCTGGCTGAACGTACGGAAAGGCCCTCCGGACGCAGTCAGCAATAGACGCCTGACACCGGCCGCGTCCAGATTTCCCGGATAAGGGTGCGGCAAACTCTGGAAAATCGCATTGTGTTCGCTGTCGATGGGCAACAGTATTGCGGCGTTTTCCTGGGCTGCCTGCATGAAGAGATGTCCGGCCAACACCAGGGTTTCCTTGTTGGCCAGCAAAACCCGCTTGCCAGCCCGGGCAGCAGCCAGCGTTGCCGGCATGCCGGCTGCCCCGACAATCGCCGCCATGACCGCATCAACCTCTGGCAAGGTAGCCACTTTGATCAAGGCTGCATTGCCGCACAGCACTTCCGTCGTGCTCCCGACCTGCCGCAATTGGCAGGCAAGTGCCTCTGCTGCTGCTTCATCCAGTACCACCGCATAGCGCGGTGCATAGCGAACGCAAGCGGCAAGCAGCTTGTCAAGTTGCCGCATGCCGGTCAGGGCAACGATTTCGTAACGATCAGGGTGGCGGGAAACGACATCCAGCGTACTGGCACCGATGCTTCCGGTTGCACCGAGGATGGTAAGACGGGTTTTCATTGGCGTCCTTATTTGCCGAACGGAACGACAAAAAACAGATCGTGGGCAAGATACAGGGCTGCAGCAACCGGCAAGATGGCCAAAAGGCTGTCGATTCTGTCCAGTACGCCACCATGCCCCGGCAATAAATGGCCACTATCCTTGATGCCGGCCTGGCGTTTGAACAGTGACTCCAGAAGATCGCCGAACACGCTGACTACCATGAGCAAAACGCCGCCGGCCAGCCACACCATTTTCTGCGTCAAGGGATCGGTAGCCAGGAAGGAGCCGGGGAAAAAGGCAAACGGTTTGGGCAGGAACCAGACATAGGCTCCGACAGCCAACAGCGCACCTGCCGCCCCTTCCCAAGTCTTGCCCGGACTGATAGCAGGGGCCAGTTTGTGGCGCCCGAAAAGACAACCGGAAAAATAGGCAAAGGTGTCTGCCACCCATGCCACCATCATGATCGCCAGTAACAGCCAACCATCACCGCGCAAATGCAGCATGGCCAAGCCTGCTGGCAACAACAACGCCCAACCGATGAAGATATTCAAATGGCCGGCACGCTGAAGTAACCACTTTCGCGCCAGCCAGCACGGCACGACCCCCAGCCAGAACACGCCCGCCGCACTGAAAATTCCAAGCAACACCCAAAGCGGCAAAGGAAAAAAAACAACGCCGATAAAAGCAAGCGAGGTAGCCATGGGAAAAAAAACTGCCAAGCGCCCAGTCATGCCGGCAATCCGGCGCCATTCGCTTGCGGCGGCGGCCATGACGACTGCACAGAAGAGGCCCCATCCCTTCTCTGGCAACAGGAAGAGCGCCCCCAGAAACAATGGCACCAGCACCAGCGCTGTCAGTACTCGCGTTTTGAACATATCGTGGACCTAAAGCTGCTCGCTGATGCGCCCGAAGCGGCGCTCGCGGCCGTGATACCAGTCAATTGCAGCTTCCAGCGCTCTGCGATCGAATTCAGGCCAGGCCAGATCAGTGAAGTAAAGTTCGGCATAGGCAAGCTGCCAGAGCAAAAAATTGCTGGTGCGCTGCTCGCCCCCCGTACGGATAAACAGATCAGGGTCAGGCGCATAGGCCATCGCCAGATACGGGGCCAAATCTTCTTCGGCAAATCCGGAAATTTTTTCCGGATGCTCGGCCAAGAGACGGGTCGTTGCGTTCACAACGTCCCAACGACCACCATAATCCGCAGCAATGGTCAGCGTGAGGCCGGTATTGGCCGCTGTTTCCCGCTCGGCATCCTCAATCCGGGAAACCAGCTCAGGGGCAAAACGGCTACGATTGCCGATCACTTTCAAACGGACATTGTTGCGATTGAGGCGTTTGATTTCAGATGACAGCACCTGCAGAAACAGGTTCATCAAAAAACCGACCTCGTCAGGCGGACGCCGCCAGTTTTCGCTGGAAAACGCGAAAACCGTAAGGTAGGAAACGCCGAGCTCACCGCATGCGCGCACTACGTTCCGCAGTGTCTCGACACCTTTTTTGTGCCCATAGATGCGCGGCATCATGCGGCGCTTGGCCCAACGGCCATTGCCATCCATGATGACTGCGATGTGACAGGGCACAGCGCCCTGCCCTGCCGGCTTGCCAATCTGGTTCGTCACGGTTGAGTTTCCGCCGAATCAGACAGTCATCAGATCCTTTTCCTTTTCGGCCAAAACCTTGTCGACCTCGGCGATATACTTGTCAGTGAGCTTCTGGATGTCATCCTGAGCGCGGCGTTCGTCGTCCTCGGAAATCTCCTTGTCCTTGAGCAGTGCTTTCAAGTCATTGTTGGCATCGCGGCGCACGTTGCGCACGGCTACGCGAGCACCTTCTGCCTCGGAGCGCACAACCTTGGTCAGATCCTTGCGACGTTCTTCGGTCAGAGCAGGCATCGGCACACGGATCACATCACCTGTTGCAGCCGGGTTGAGGCCGAGGTCGGAATCGCGAATCGCCTTTTCAACCTTCGCCACCATGTTCTTTTCCCACGGCTGGACACCGATCGTGCGCGCATCAATCAGCGAGACGCTCGCGACTTGAGAAAGTTGCGTCATTGTGCCGTAGTAATCCACCATGATGTGGTCGAGCAGGCCGGTATGTGCACGTCCCGTACGCACCTTGGCAAGATCATGCTTCAGGGCTTCCACCGTTTTTTGCATTTTGCTTTCGGTGGTTTTCTTGATGTCGGCGATCATTGCTTTCTCCTCAAATTCAATAAAAACAGGCGGAGGCAGTCCTATCCTTCCGCCTGCTTGTAAAACTCAAACCTCAGCAGTGTACCAGCGTACCTTCATCTTCCCCAAGCACCACGCGCTTGAGTCCGCCCTGCTTGAAAATACTGAAAACGCAGATATTCATTTTCTGGTCGCGGCACAGGGCAAACGCCGTTGCATCCATCACCTTCAGATTGCGGCCGATGGCCTCGTCGAAGGTTACTGTGTGATAACGCACGGCATCGGGGTTTTTCTTGGGGTCATCGGTATAGACGCCGTCAACCTTGGTGGCCTTGAGCACGATATCGGCCCCGACTTCCATGCCGCGCAGCGCAGCCGCAGTATCAGTCGTAAAGAAAGGGTTACCAGTGCCGGCGCCGAAGATCACGACCTTGTTTTCTTCAAGGTAGCGGATGGCCTTGCCGCGAACGTAGGGTTCGGCAACTTGCTGAATGGTCAGCGCAGACTGTACACGGCTGACGACACCAGCGTGCCGCATGGCATCCTGCAAAGCCATCGCATTCATCACGGTAGCCAGCATCCCCATGTAATCGGCCGTGGCCCGATCCATGCCTGCAGCTGCTGGCGCCACGCCACGGAAGATATTGCCGCCCCCGATCACGATTGCCACCTGGACACCCAGATCAACCACATCCTTGATTTCCTGGACGATGCGATCAATCGTCGCACGGTTGATCCCGTAACTATCTTCACCCATCAGGGCTTCGCCAGAGAGCTTGAGCAGGATGCGTTGATATTTTGGCGCTTGACTCATTTGAATGACTCCTCTCGATGATGGGGGTGGTTGCAGAAACGCCGCGCGTCGCCGCGCGGCGTTCCGTTGGTTTGTTCAGGTGTTGTCACACCTGGCGGCTCAATCAAATATAGATCAAACCTTGGCGGCTGCAGCCACTTCAGCGGCGAAATCAACTACCGCCTTTTCAATGCCTTCGCCCACGGTGTACATGGTGAACGCATTCACAACAGCCTTCTTTTCGGCCAGCAGTTTTTCAACGGTCTGGTCCGGATTCTTCACGAACGGCTGGCCCAACAGGGTCACTTCGGCCAGATACTTGTTGATACGACCCTCAACCATCTTGGCAACGATATCGGCCGGCTTGCCGGATTCGGCTGCTTGAGCAGTATAAATCTTGCGCTCTTGGTCGAGCAGATCGGCAGACACTTGGTCCTTGGAAACGCAAACCGGTTTGGATGCTGCAACGTGCATCGCCACGTCCTTGCCCAGCCCTTCATCACCGCCGGCAAAATCGACCAGAACGCCGATCTTGGCACCGTGCAGGTAAGCTGCCAGTTGGCCAGCAGTCTGGTAACGCACGAAGCGGCGCAGGGACATGTTCTCGCCAAGCTTGGCAATGATTGCCTTGCGCAGGTCTTCAACAGTTTCACCGGAAGCGGTCTTGACATCGGCCAGAGCGGCTACATCTGCGGCAGTCGATTCGGCAGCAGCTTGGGCAGCGGCATTGGCAAAAGCGACAAAGCCTGCATCCTTGGCCACGAAGTCGGTTTCGCAGTTTACTTCGATCAGCGCGCCGGTTTTCTTGTCAGCGGAGATGAAGACAGCCACAACACCCTCGGCAGCGGTACGGCCGGCCAGCTTGGAAGCCTTGTTGCCGGATTTGATGCGCATGACTTCTTCTGCCTTCTTGATATCGCCTTCGGCTTCGACAAGCGCCTTCTTGCACTCCATCATGCCCAGACCGGTCAGTTCACGCAGTTCTGCCACCATCTTTGCGGTAATTTCCGCCATTTCCGTTCTCCTGATACTTGGTCGGACGATTTCGCCCGGAAAATGTTTGCAAAAAAGGGGCGAAACATGCGCCCCTTTTTGACCTCAAAGGGGAAACTTACTCTGCCGCAACCTCTGCGGAAGCAGCAACGATTTCCTGCACAGACTGGTTGCGGCCTTCAAGGACTGCATCGGCGATACCACGGGCATACAGGCGGATCGCACGGGCGGAATCGTCGTTACCCGGAATCACGTAGTCGATGCCTTCTGGAGAGTTGTTGGTATCAACCACGCCGATCACGGGGATACCCAGCTTCTTGGCTTCGGTCACGGTACCTTTCTGGTAGCCGGTATCGATCACGAAAATCGCATCCGGCAAGCCGCCCATATCCTTGATGCCACCGAGGGAGCGCTCAAGTTTTTCGACTTCGCGCTGCATATCGAGCAGCTCTTTCTTGTTGAAGCCGTTGTTTTCGTCGGCCAGAATGGCTTGCAGTTCGCCCAGACGCTTAATGGATTGCTTGACGGTCTTGAAGTTGGTCAGCATGCCACCGAGCCAGCGGTGATCGACAAACGGAACACCTGCGCGAGCAGCTTCTTCAGCCACGATTTCACGGGCTGCACGCTTGGTACCGACAAACAGGATCGTGCCCTTGTTAGCGGAGAGACGACGCACGAACTTGGCGGCCTCTTCGAACATCGGAACAGTCTTTTCCAGGTTGATGATGTGAATCTTGTTGCGAGCACCGAAGATATATTGACCCATCTTCGGATTCCAGTAACGGGTTTGGTGGCCGAAGTGAACACCGGCCTCGAGCATATCGCGCATGCTGACGGACATTGATTTAACTCCAAATCATAAGGGTTATGGACTTCCGCTCGTGCGTGACGCCGACAAATCGACGCACCCTTACGGTACGAGCGAGAAATTTTCTTTGCAGCCCCATGCCACAAAGCCCGAGGATTCTACTCCGTCTCCCCGCAACAGATCAAGGTTTTGTCCGTTTTCACCTTCCACACCCCGCCAATTTCGCACCTCTGCACAACGAAGCAATGCGTGCCGCCGCATCTTTCTGTTCCACCCCGTCACCGATCGCGGCGGCAATGCGCCCCAGAAGCGTATAGTCTTCCAGCAGCCATTCCGGCTCGGCCAGCTCCCGATCAAGCGTCAATGCCTGAATGATACTGGCTCGCGCAGTCACCAATTCCCCGCGTTCAAATTGGGTCTCTGCTAGAAGGCGCAGCGCATGGGAACGTTCGGCCGCAACCACTTCGTGACGCGCCAAGACGCCTGTTGTCAGCCGCTCCACCATACCCCAATCCGCTCGCGCGGCACTCAAACGCGCCTCCAGATTGTCGAAAGAAGAAACATGGGCACAGTCTGGCGCACAGAGCTGCCTGGCTTCCGCCAGCCACCGGCCAGCCTGCTCGCGATCTTTTTCTGCGGCAAGCAAAGCCAACTGGTAATGCGCTCGCGCACGCAACAGGCGAGAAAACGCCCCTTGCCCCGTCATGTAGAACAGATTGTTTTCCGCTTCCGTTTTGCGTCCCAGCCGCGCCAGCACATCCGCCAGACCAAGCCGCGCCCGCCCCTGTCCTTCCCAATCGTCGATAGCTTGGTAGGCTGTCAGAGCCTCTCTCCATGAAACGGCTGCACTCTCCCAATGCATTGACCGCGCAGCCGAAATCGCTGCGCGATTGGCATTTTCGGCCAACACACGCAAAGCCGGAACCGGTGCTAGCGGTTCGCTGGCGCACCCCATCAACAACAGAACACATAAGCAGACCAATATTCGCTGCACGCTCATTTCCTCTTTCAACGCCGACTTTCCGGTAGCGGTGGCTCCAGCGACTGCGGTGTCAGCATCGTATTCAGCGGCCAGCTTCGCCGCACGCCTTGCAGGGTATCGCGACTATCGCGCACCAGATCGTCCGAGTTGCGTACAATCGAAGGCAGGCGCGGAACAGACTCCTCCACCGCGCCCCGCACCATGGAAGCAACCGCACTGGCATCCCGCACCGCCGATTCGACGCTCGCCAAGCTGGAAGCTGTACGGTCCAGTATGCGTGGCAAACGGGCATTGACCGTTCCCGCGGTCGAATCGAGCCGCACCAGCAAGGCATCCATACGGGCCCGCGTCTGCTGAAGCTCGGCAGTCAGTTGTTTCACATTAGCCACAGACTGACGAACGTCTCCTTTGGGATCATTGATGTAATCCATCGTGATCTGGAATGAGTCCAGAATAGGCAAGGCGCGACTGCGCAAGTCATACGCGACATCGGCCAGGCTGTGCGCCGGAGCGAAGTTAACCTTGCCTCCTGCCTTGAGGGGCTGCTGAGCAGGGGAGCCCCCCATCATTTCGATGTAGTAATCCCCCATCAAACCTTCCTGCAGCAATTGAGCCGTCGAGTCGGCTTTGATCCACTTCATGTAACGCGATTCGACAAGCAGATCGACCTGCACCTTGGCCTGCTCGGTCAGCTCCACTTTATCGACAACACCGATGCGAAAACCAGAGAAACGTACCTGCATGCCGGGCAGCAACCCCGCCCCATGGTCAGCCAGAAAATGCAGGCGGGTTTTGCTGACAAACAGCCCCTGCTTGAATGCAATGACCGCCGCCAGTCCGGACAATGTCAACAAAATGGTCACGCCGAATACCACGACCCGCCAACCCAGCCACTGAAAGCGCGGATCGGTTTCCTTAAGCAATTTCAACGCCATCATTCCTCCTCTCGTTCCGCAACAAGCCCCCACCCCCCGGGAACTTCGCAGCCCCCTGCCACGATCATGCATTCAGCAGCCAGCAGCGCACGCCAAGCCCGCCCATGAGCCGTTTCCTCCCCACGGCCAAGCATGTCGCGCCAGAACTCTTCTTCCACGATCACGCAACTCGGTTCCAGCAACAACGAACGCAGCAAAACCATCAGGCGCCGTTCACCACGATCAAGCGCGGCAGGTTGAAGCCCCATCAGTATGGTCTGCCGATCTTCGGACAGACCTGTCGCAACCAGCAGGTTCGACAAGCGACCCTCAAAGCCCTCCAGCGCGCCGCCTTCCCGATACCACAACGGCAAAACCAGGTTTTCCCACACGCGCAAATTGCTGACCATGACCGCATCGGCATCCAGCACAGCTACGCGTCCGGGGCATTTTAGCTGTGCAGCAGAGGCGAGCCGGTCAACCCATTCCCTGGCGGCATTCCCGTCCTTGGGCAAAGACACCCACCACCGCCCTGGCAGGCACGGGTCACCGAAAAATTCCGTATGGGATACAACATGCCTCATAGAACCAACGACCATAAAAAATCCATCAAAAACAAAGCGAGGATGCCGAAAAAGACGGCACGAGATGCCGTTTTGGGAATTTCCGTGGGCAGCGGCGGGGTCAACACGCCCACTGCGCAAGTCAGCAACCCCGTGCACAATCCAAACAACAGCGACTTGCCCAGACAAACCGCGATCCAGGCGGGGAGGAGCATCCGGTCAAGTTGCAGCAATTGGTAACCCGCATGCCAACCGGAAGAAAAAGCCACCCCGCCCGCCAACGCAAACAAAGCCAGGCATCCCGACAGGATCATCGCAGCAACCGCGAGCGCAGCTACACGAGGCAGAAGCAGGTAATGCTCGCAAGGAATTCCATGGAGCTCCAGACAGCGGAACTCCCCATGCATGCGCATATTGGCGAGCTCGTTCGCCACGGCAGAAGAAGAGCGCGCCACGACGATCAACGTCCCCAGCAGCGGCCCCAATTCGTTCATGACGAGCCGCCCCAGTATCCGCAGCGCGGTGTCCCAACTCTGGCCATATTCGTCATGCAATTGCAATACGACAGTCGCCCCCAGGGCGAACCCGATCATGGCAACAAGCCATCCTGCCTCGTTGCCGGTAAAGTAAATCTGCTTCAAAAAAACGCGGCGCACGGGAGGGTGGCGCAAAAGGGGCCAGCCACGCCAGAGCAGGAATAGCGGTGAAAGTGTCTTGAGGATTCCCATGCCCATCATTGTAGGCGGCGAGACAAGCCAGAGAAAGGGCGGACCGCTATCGGAAACATTGAGAGATTTGATTGGGAACTCGGCGCAAAAAAACAGTAAACTTGCATCATTCCCAACAAGGAAACCAGACCATGTCCACCAAGCACTCCAACTTGCTCATTCTCGGCTCCGGGCCTGCCGGCTACACGGCGGCTGTTTACGCTGCACGCGCAAACCTCAAGCCCACCCTGATTACCGGTCTGGCCCAAGGCGGCCAGTTGATGACGACAACCGAAGTAGACAATTGGCCGGCTGACGCCGACGGCGTGCAAGGACCGGAACTGATGGCGCGCTTTGAACTGCATGCAAAACGTTTTGGCACCGATATGGTTTTCGACCATATCCATACTGCAAAACTGACAGAAAAACCCATCCGCCTGATCGGCGATGCAGGTGAATACACTTGCGATGCACTGATCATCGCCACGGGCGCATCTGCCCAGTATCTTGGGCTGCCAAGCGAACAGGAATTCATGGGGCGCGGGGTTTCCGGCTGTGCAACCTGTGACGGTTTTTTCTACCGCGGACAAAAAGTGGCGGTAGTCGGCGGGGGGAACACTGCCATTGAAGAGGCTTTGTACCTGGCCAACATTGCCGAGCACGTCACGCTGATCCATCGTCGCGACAACTTCCGTGCGGAAAAGATCATGGTCGACCATCTAATGGAAAAAGTTGCCAGCGGCAAGATCAGTCTGGCCACCAACCAGATTCTCGACGAAGTATTGGGCGACGGCAGTGGCGTAACAGGTACGAGGCTCAAGTCTACGCTGGATGGCTCCACACGTGATCTTGACGTGACTGGCATTTTCATCGCCATCGGCCATAAACCCAATACCGACCTGTTCGCCGGACAACTGGAGCTGGACAACGGCTACATCGTAACGCAAGGGGGACGCAACGGTAATGCAACCGCCACCAGCCTTCCTGGCGTTTTCGCAGCTGGCGACGTTCAGGACCACATCTACCGCCAAGCCATCACTTCCGCAGCCACAGGCTGTCAGGCCGCTCTGGACGCAGACCGTTACCTGGAATCCCTGCGCCGATAACGCGCGGTATTCGACGAACAGGCTGCACACATGCAGCCTGTTCGAAACTGCTAACAGTCCTGCCTGTTGCCCTCCTGTGTAGGGCTTTCTATTTGCGCCGTCACATCCCGGAAGCGCCAGACTCTTCCGATAACGCACTCCTCCAACATTTGCGCCTGGGCATCGCATTCAATGATGCGTCCGTCCTTGATCTGCACCGTTTCCCGCCCACAAGCACGAGGGTTGGCCAGAACATCGGAAAGCAAGCTCAGCGATTCCAAAGACAACTCCGCCCGTCCCATGACATGAGTGATCAGCGCATCAGTTTGCCCTGCGGCCAGCAAGCCCGGGGGGACGGACCACATTTCCATGAAGCGCTGATTGAACGCAGCAATTCTCTGATTGCCGTCAACAATCAGGATGCCATCGGCCGTGGATTCCATGACAGAACGAAACAGCAAGGCGGATTCCACTCTCCGAGTCTTGGCATGCTTGTGGTAAAACTTCCAGACAAAACCAGCCACCAGCAGCAAACCTGTAGCCAGCAGCAAAGAGAACAACCACCGTTTTTCCATGTTCAGGACTTCGATCTGCGGTAGGCGCCGATAGCTGTGCACTTCCAGATCCTTGCCTTCCAGAACCCGCTTGGAAAACAGAAATGGCGAGGTTTCGGTGCCAAAACGGCGCAAGACGGGAAATTCGGCACTACCCCATGGAGCGATGTCCAGCCCCGGAAAATCCATTTTTTTGTAGCGCGCCATCCGTACCGCTTCCGTGGTATGTGCCACAGGCGCATTGGGCAGTGTGCGCATTTCCATCGTTTTGTCATTTGCCAGGATAACCACGCCGTTCTCGTCCGAGACAAAGGCGTCTGCGTGCCGAACAAGGTGGGCCAGCTTGGGAAGGTCAATCTTTGAAGTAACAGTACCGACAAAACGCCCTTTGACCATGACTGGCACGCTAAAAAACATGCCCGGAATATTGGTCTTGCGTCCCATCGCATACTGTTGACCAGTCTTGCCCAGCCGCGCTTCCTGAAAATAATCGCGGTCTGCATAATTGGTTCCAATAAAGCTTTCCGGTAAATGGGCATTGCTGGCGGCCACGCAATCACCCGTTGCAGCGGTTATCCAGACGACATCGGCAGACAAGGAGGCGCTCAGATTGGCCAGATAGCGGTTGATCTCGGCCAGCCGTTCACCCCTCGCCCCCTGCCGCCGCATAGCCGGCACGGAGACATCGGAAAGGAGGCCGATGACACGCTCGTCGCGCGCAACCAGTTCGGAAACGCCCAGCAGAAAGCCCAAGCTGGCATCGGTATCGCGAGCCAAGCTATCTGTCTGTTTGTTCAGCACCTCCAGCTCTTCGCGAACCAGCTTGCCAATACGCTCACGGGAAAAAGAAGAGACAAACAGCCACGACAGGGCTACCCAGGCAGTCAGGGCCATGGCAGCCAGGATGAGCAGCTTTTGTGTTTTTCCCCTCTGTGAACCGAACATGGCTACCTCCTCGCAACCGGCTTACTCAGCCATTTTCAGGAAGTTTTCCCGGTAAAACTTCATTTCTTCGATGGATTCATAGATATCGGCCAGCGCCTCGTGCTTGCCCTCTTTCTGGAAGCGGGCATACACCTCAGGCCGCCAGCGTTTGCACAGTTCCTTCAAAACGGAAACGTCGATAATCCGGTAGTGCAGGTACTGGTCCAGCCTGGGCATGAATTTCACGATAAAGCGGCGATCCTGATGCACTGAATTGCCACACAGGGGAGACACGCCCTTGGGGACATGCAGTTCCAGAAACCGGATGATTTCGTCTTCAACCTGGGCTTCCGTCAGCGTGGAAGCACGTACGCGATCGATCAGCCCCGATTTGCCATGCGTATTCTTGTTCCAGTCGTCCATGGCATCCAGCAGCTCATCGGACTGGTGAATCACCCAGACAGGCGCTTCGGCGACCGTCTCCAGATTGGCATTAGTCACCACCAAAGCGACCTCGATGATCCGCTCGCGTTCCGGGTCGAGACCGGACATTTCCATGTCCAGCCAGATGAGGTTGTTCTGGTCTTGTGGCATACTCACAGCACTCCGCACTCAAGCAAAAATATCATTATAAATGACTCCCGGCCTGTTCTCCCTGATCTTCCTGCTTGCATTGCTCAGCGGCACCCTCCTCCACCTCTGGTTGCAACAACGGCAGATTCGCCATGTGGCGGCATGCCGTTCGTCCGTCCCCGTCGACTTCGCCGATTCGATTCCGCTGGAATCCCATCAGCGTTCCGCCGATTACACTGTAGTGAAATCCCGCTTCAAACAGATTGAGACACTCATCGAAGGCGCCACGCTGCTGGCTTTCACGCTGGGTGGCGGGATTGACTGGCTGAACGATGTCTGCCGGACCCTGTTTACATCTCCCTTGACCGCTGGCGTGGCATTGCTGGCAAGCTTCACCCTGCTCAGCAGCCTGATCAACCTTCCCGGTTCCATCTACGCCACGTTCAGGATCGAGGCACGCTTCGGCTTCAACAACATGACACCGCGCCTGTTCTTCATCGATCTCGCCAAATCGACATTCATCAGCGCCTTGATCGGCCTGCCGTTGATCACCCTGATTTTGTGGCTGATGAACAAGATGGGGACTCATTGGTGGTTGTGGGTCTGGATTGTCTGGGTTGCTTTTTCGCTGTTCATGATGCTGGCCTACCCGACTTTCATCGCTCCGCTGTTCAACAAGTTTGAACCGCTTGCCGACGAAGCACTGAAGCAACGCATCGAAGCATTGTTGCTGCGCTGCGGGTTCAAATCCAGCGGTGTTTTCGTCATGGACGGCTCGAAGCGTTCCAGCCACGGCAATGCCTACTTTACCGGCCTGGGCCAATCCAAGCGCATCGTTTTTTTCGATACGCTACTCAAACAGCTCGATCCCCAGGAAACGGAAGCGGTACTCGCTCATGAACTCGGACACTTCAAATGCCGTCATGTACTTAAAAGGCTGGCCTGGATGTTTTCCCTGGCGCTCGGTTTGCTCTGGCTGCTGGGGCAAATCATGCAGCAAGACTGGTTCTATCAAGGACTGGGCGTCAGCATATCCGGCGAGGCTGTTGCTCTGCTGCTGTTTTTCCTCGTCCTGCCGGTCTTTACGTTCATTTTTGCGCCAGTCACGTCCTGGCTGTCTCGTCGTCAGGAATTCGAGGCCGATGCCTATGCAGCTCAACACGCTTCCCCAAGCGACCTGATCCAGGCTTTGGTCAAGCTTTATCGCGACAACGCCAGTACACTCACACCGGACCCGCTCTTCAGCATGTTCTATTACAGCCACCCGCCTGCGGCCATTCGCATTGCGACGCTGCGCGCGCTCGGCTAGAAAGAATTGTCGCCTCTTTCAATTGAAAGGAATGCCGCCATGTCCCTTGCCGAAGAACGTTGCAGCGCCACTCCCGCCAAGCTCGATCCCATCGAAGCCGAAATGCTCGCCAGCGAACTCGATGACTGGCTTGTCGTGGACAACAAACTGGAAAAAACATTCCGTTTCAAGAATTTTCACGAAACCATGGCTTTCGCCAACGCGGTAGCCTGGATCGCCCACAAGGAAGACCATCATCCCGACATGGAACTCACCTTCAGCCGCTGCCGGTTGTCGTGGAGCACCCGTTCGGTAAACGGTCTTTCGCGCAATGACATCCTCTGCGCAGCCAAAGTAGACCAACTCACACCCAAATGACCCACGCCCGAATCATCGCCAGCCATGGCAAAGCCTATATTGTTGAAACCGCCGATGGCGTGCGCCGCATCGCCTCGGCGCGCGGCAAGAAAACCGACTTCGCCTGCGGCGATCAAGTTGCCGTCAAACTGATCAATGCCGAGCAAGCCGTCATTGAAAAAGCTTTGGAACGCAAAACACTGCTGTACCGCTCCGACCAGTGGCGGGAAAAACTGATTGCAGCCAATGTCACGCAGATCGTCATCGTTGTTGCACCCGTACCGTCCTGGCTCGACGAATTGATCGGGCGCTGCCTGATCGCGGCCGAAGCGGCCGGCATTCATCCGCTGATCTGCCTGAACAAGTGCGACCTGCCCGAAGCCACCGCCGCGCGCGAACGGCTCGCTTACTATTCCAGCTTGGGATATGACTTGGTTGAAGTTTCTGCTTTGCAGGACATCACCCCGCTGCGCCAACGCCTTGAAGGACATACCTCGGTACTGGTCGGACAATCCGGCATGGGCAAATCCACGCTCACCAACGCCCTGATCCCGGACGCCAACGCCCGCGTCAACGACATTTCCACTGCGCTGGATTCCGGCAAACACACCACGACCCATGCTGCGCTCTACAAGCTGGATGCGAATTCCGAACTGATCGACTCCCCCGGTCTGCAATCGTTCGGGCTGGCCCACATCCAGACCGAAACCCTGGCCGCCTATTTCCCGGAATTCCGGGAACTGCTCGGCCAGTGCCGCTTTCACAACTGCCGTCACCGCGCCGAGCCCAGCTGCGCCATCCGCAATGCCGTGGCCAATGGCACTGTACCCGCTTCACGGCTGGAGTTGCTCAACCGCCTGCAAGATGAGCTGGCCTTGGTACCGGCATATTGACCGCCCCAAATGGCTGATCGACTTGCAAAAATAAGAAGTCCAGACTGAGTCTGATGATGCAATCAGCCCCAGCCTGGACTTCCGGAACCACCACGAACGTGCTCAAGCCTCAGTAAAGAAAGCAATGCACCCCAGGCTTGTCATTCCCAGATTGAAGTGCTGACACGTCATCGCCTGCTTGTTTATTCGCTGTTCGGCGCGACGCAACAGTACATGCAGCACTTCAACTTCCTTGAAACGCTTCAGCAAAAGCATGTCATTGTTGATGAGATCGGTAATTTCCGCCGTTGCCGGGTGATCGCCCAAGGCCAGGACATGCCCTTCATCAGGGCTGTGCAATTGTATTGCCGGCGGTATGCGGATACCGCGCTTGCCAAGCTCCGCCTGCAGGACTTGGCCGTATGCAGACAATTCGCTTGCTGCCTTGACCCTAATATCCCCAAGAGGAACGCCCCCTTCGCAGGTCTCGCCGACTCCCAAAAAACGTGCGATACCTTCATCCAATGTCATGGATTCCATCGTGCCAACACCTGCGTTCACTTTCTGTCACCTTTCACAAAAAATCAAACAAAACCCCAAGATATAGTAGCCAGAAGACGGTAATGGCGGCTTCTATTGTGTTTCACCTTAGCAAAGCACTTTTCAAGAAAAAGTTGTAACTGACGAACGGTTGCAACTGCAGCTTTTCAGTGGCTACCCCTCTTGAGCCACAAAAAAACCCGCAGTGAAAGTCCTGCCCCAAAGCCCGGTATAATCGACATCTTTCAGCTTTGCATCCAACACTTCCAGCCATGTCCACCCTTATTGACGATGCTCTTGTTCTGTTGCGCGCGGGCGCGCTTGTTGCCATTCCGACCGAAACGGTCTATGGCCTGGCAGCCGATGCCGCCAACCCTCAGGCCGTCGCCAGGATTTTTGCCGCCAAGGGGCGGCCGAGCGATCATCCGGTTATCGTACACATTGCAGGAGCAGCCCAGATCGACGACTGGGCGCGCGAGGTTCCGGAAGTTGCACGCAAGCTTGCTGCGGCCTTCTGGCCCGGCCCGCTCACGCTGATTCTAAAACGCCAACCGCATGTCCCTGATGCAGTCACCGGCGGGCAGGATACTGTTGGCCTGCGCGCACCAGCCCACCCGTTGACCCATGAGCTGCTTGAACGCTTTGGCGGTGGGTTGGCGGCGCCTTCGGCCAACAAGTTCGGCCACGTCAGCCCGACGACGGCCGAACATGTGAGCAAGGAATTCGGCGATGCCGTGCCGCTGGTACTCGACGGCGGACCTTGCACGGTGGGTGTGGAATCCACGATTATCAGTCTGGTCAGCAATACGCCGATGCTACTGCGTCCCGGCGGCGTACCGCGCGAAGCCATCGAAGCCGTGCTTGGGCAGACGCTTGAACACCACCAGAAACCGCAAACCGCCAAAATCAGGGTTTCCGGTCTACTCGATTCGCACTATGCGCCCCGCACAACGCTGGTGACCGGTTCAGGCGAGCGCTTGCGGGAAGAAGCACTGCGTCTGCACCAGAACGGCGAACGCGTCGCACTCATCACGCTGGGAGCCATGAACGAGGCGTGCCCGGCGACACATTGTGAGGTCATGCCGGTCACTCCCGTTGACTACGCACGCACGCTGTACGCGACACTGCGCAAGCTGGACAACGGAGAATTCAACACCCTGCTACTGGAATCGCCTCCAGTGACAGCGGAATGGCTGGCCGTGAACGACCGGCTCATGCGCGCCGCGCATTGGCGGCTGGATTGATCTATGGTATCAGGAATACATGCAGCAAAAAGAGTCTGTTTGAGCCGCACACGAACCCCGATCACGGCTTCACAGCTAGAGCGAAAACAGATTCTAAAACAGCGAAAAAAGCACTGGCTGTCGCAGACTGGCCACGCATTGTAATTAGCACTTTACCCAGCCAAAAAGTCGGTTAATATACGCCCCTTTTCCACCCTGCCCTGCGGCGCTCGCACACAAGGATTTCCGCCATGCGCTTTCATTTCCCGATTGTCATCATCGACGAAGACTACCGCTCGGAAAACGCCAGCGGCTCAGGTATCCGTGCGCTGGCCGAAGCACTGGCTCACGAGGGGTTGGAGGTCGTCGGCTATACCAATTTCGGCGACGTAACCTCATTTGCACAACAGCAAAGCCGTGCGGCAGGATTCATCCTGTCCATCGACGATGAAGAAATCGAAAACGCGAACGAAACCGCCTCGCAAGTCGCGCTGACCCGGCTGCGTCATTTCGTCGAAGAGATCCGCCGCCGCAACCCGGACATTCCAATTTATCTCTACGGCGAAACACGCACTGCACGGCACATCCCGAATGACATCCTGCGCGAGCTGCACGGCTTCATCCACATGTATGAAGACACGCCGCAGTTCGTGGCGCGCCACATCCATCGCGAATCGCGCGCCTATCTGGATTCCCTGCCGCCGCCGTTCTTCCGCGCCCTGACGCATTATGCGCAGGACGGTTCGTATTCCTGGCACTGCCCCGGTCACTCGGGAGGCGTCGCTTTTCTGAAGTCGCCACTCGGGCAGATGTTCCACCAGTTCTTCGGCGAGAACATGCTGCGCGCCGACGTCTGCAACGCGGTGGAAGAGCTCGGCCAGTTGCTAGACCATACCGGCCCGGTGGCCGCATCCGAGCGCAATGCTGCGCGCATTTTCAATTGCGATCACCTGTATTTCGTCACCAACGGTACCTCGACCTCGAACAAGATTGTCTGGCATTCGACGGTGGCGCCAGGCGACATCGTGCTCGTCGACCGCAACTGCCATAAATCCAACCTGCACGCGATCATCATGACCGGCGCAGTGCCGGTGTTCCTGATGCCGACACGCAACCACTACGGCATCATCGGCCCGATTCCGCGCAGTGAATTCGAACCGGAAACCATCCGCCGCAAGATTGCTGCCAACCCGTTCGCACGCGAATCGCTCGCCAAACGCCCGCATATCAAGCCGCGCGTGCTGACCCTCACGCAATCGACCTACGACGGCATCATCTACAACGTCGAGGAAATCAAGGGCCTGCTCGATGGCGAAGTCGATACCCTGCATTTCGACGAAGCCTGGCTGCCGCACGCCAACTTCCATAAGTTCTACCACGGCATGCATGCAATTGGTGAAGATCGGCCGCGCTGCAAGGAGTCGATGATTTTCTCGACCCAATCGACACACAAGTTGCTGGCAGGCCTGTCGCAAGCCTCGCAGATCCTGGTACAGGAACCGGAAAACCGCAAACTGGATCGGGATGTATTTAATGAATCCTACCTGATGCACACCTCGACCAGCCCGCAATACGCGATCATCGCCTCGTGCGACGTCGCCGCTGCGATGATGGAACCGCCTGGCGGCACTGCGCTGGTCGAAGAATCAATTCTGGAAGCACTCGATTTCCGCCGCGCCATGCGCAAGGTCGACGAGGAGTACGGTGATTCCTGGTGGTTCAAGGTCTGGGGGCCGGACCATCTGACCGAAGAAGGCATGGGACATCGCAAGGACTGGATGCTCAAGGGCAACGATACCTGGCACGGTTTCGGTCCGATCGCCGACGGCTTCAACATGCTCGATCCGATCAAGGCGACCATCATCACGCCGGGATTGAACCTGGACGGCGAATTCTCGGAATCTGGTATCCCAGCCGCCATCGTTACCAAGTATCTGGCCGAACATGGCGTCGTAGTCGAAAAAACCGGTCTCTACTCCTTCTTCATCATGTTCACGATCGGCATTACCAAGGGCCGCTGGAACACGATGGTAACCGAGTTGCAACAGTTCAAGGATGCCTACGACTGCAATGCACCGCTGTGGCGTGTCATGCCACAGTTCAGCACGAAATATCCGTGCTATGAGCGCATGGGACTCAAGGATCTGTGCAACATGATCCATGGCTTCTACAAGAAGAACGACGTGGCGCGCCTGACCACCGAGATGTATCTCTCCGATATGGTGCCCGCACTCAAGCCAGCCAAGGCTTTCGCCATGATGGCACACCGCGAGATCGAGCGCGTGCCGATCGACGAACTCGAAGGCCGTGTCACCGCCGTGCTGCTGACGCCCTACCCACCAGGAATCCCGCTCCTGATTCCGGGAGAGCGTTTCAACAAGACCATCGTGGACTACCTGAAATTCGCACGCGAGTTCAACAAGGCTTGTCCGGGATTTGAGGCAGACATTCACGGACTGGTCAAAACGGAAACCAATGGCGAGACACACTACTACGTGGATTGCGTGCGCCTCTGAGTTGTCCTGCAATAACGAACAAGGCCCGGCAAATGCCGGGCCTTGTTGTTTTCAATTCAAAAATAGCGTATCCATCCTGCAAGCATCAACAGAAAACCCGCTCCGATCAAGGCGAAAAACAGCCAGTTCATCGGCGAACGCGAAGAAATATCGATCGAGTGACGTCTGATCTTTCGAATTACCCGCTCAGGATCGTGTGAGCGCTCTCCTTTGGCCGGCTTCTCCCGGAACGACTCAATCACAGCGGAAACCTTTTCCAGAACCTCATCCTGCATGGTATCGATATGCCGTTTGCGAGCTTCGTCTGTACGCTTGTAGCGTGTCATTGGCCGAGGCACCTCGCCTTCCATGGAAAGCGGCTGTTCTGCATCAAGGCATTCACTGACTTTTTCTGACATGAATTCACCAAAAAATTCAAAGCCTGATGAAAATATTATGCCCAATCACCTCAGGATTCAAACCTGTTTGTCCAACGCACAAAAAAACCTGGCGCATGTCCAGGCTTTTTTGCAAGCAAATAAAAATCAACCCAGGAACGGGTGGCGCAGCACAATGGTTTCCTCGCGATCCGGGCCTGTGGAAATCATGTCGACCGGAGCACCGCAAACTTCTTCCAGTCGCTTGAGATAAGCCCGCGCATTGGCCGGCAAATCTTCGTAACGCTTGATACCGAAAGTGGATTCGCTCCAACCCGGCATTTCTTCCAACACCGGTTCGCACAGCGCCACCTCTTCCGAGCCGGAGGGCAGCAGGTCCAGCATCTCGCCGCGCACCTTGTAGCCAACACACAGGCGTACCGTTTCCAAACCATCCATCACGTCGAGCTTGGTGATGCAGAGGCCGGAAACGCCATTGATCTGAATGGAGCGTTTGAGGGCGGCGGCATCGAACCAGCCACAACGGCGCGCCCGCCCGGTCGTGGCACCGAATTCATTGCCGCGTTGGGCCAAGCGCGCACCCACATCGTCGAACAACTCAGTCGGGAACGGGCCAGATCCAACGCGGGTCGTGTACGCCTTGGTGATCCCCAGCACATAATGCAGCGATTGCGGGCCGACACCAGCACCCGGCGCAGCCGTACCCGCCACACAGTTGGACGAGGTGACAAACGGATAGGTACCATGATCGATGTCGAGCAGCGCGCCCTGCGCGCCTTCAAACAACAGGTTCTTGCCTTCCTTCTGCAACAGGTTCAATTCGCGAGACACATCGGCCAGCATCGGGCGAATACGCTCGGACAAGGCCAGCGCATCGTCAAACACTTTCTGATAATCAACCGTCGCGACATTGAAATAGTTTTTCAGCACGAAGTTGTAGAAATCCAGGTTTTCAAGCAGCTTGGCAGCAAACCGGTCATGGTGGAACAAGTCCTGAAGGCGGATGGCGCGGCGCGCAACCTTGTCTTCATAAGCCGGGCCGATGCCACGGCCAGTCGTTCCAATCTTCTTGTCGCCCTTCGCCGCTTCACGCGCTACATCGAGCGCGCTGTGGTACGGCAGGATCAGCGGACATTCGCCGGATACGCGCAACCGGCTTGCAACATTGATACCGGCGGCCTCAAGTTCATCCACTTCCTTGAGCAGCGCTTCCGGTGAAAGTACCACACCATTGCCGATATAGCAGGTCACCCCCTCGCGCAGGATGCCGGATGGAATCAGGTGCAGCACCGTTTTCTTTCCTCCGACCACAAGGGTATGGCCGGCATTGTGACCGCCCTGAAAACGCACAACACCCTGCGAGTGATCAGTCAGCCAGTCAACGATCTTGCCCTTGCCTTCATCGCCCCACTGGGTGCCGATGACCACCACGTTTCTGCTCATGGAAAACCTCTAATCAAGTCAATTCAACACGCAACAAGGCCCACCGCTGATGCGGCGGGCCACATTCCAAACATCAAGCTTGGGCTACGACCTTCCAGTCGCCATCCGTCTTGACCAATCGGCGATTGCAACCAGATTCGTCTCCGACCACACCCAGATCGACCACTACGATTTCGCCCTGCTCGCGCAGCTTGCGGATACAACACACAAGCGCAGGCTCATCGCCTGCCGGAGCCAGAATTCCCGAGCGCCGTGCAGGAAACGGCAAGTGGCTCAATTCACGCAAATCAAGACTGAATCCGGTTGCCGGCCGCGGACGCCCGAACTTCTCACCAACGCTGTCGTAACGCCCGCCGCGGGCCACCGCATTGGCATATCCCGGTGTATAGGCGGCAAAAACAAGGCCGGTGTGATAATAGCTGCTGCGCAACTCCGCCAGATCGAAACAGGGCTCTATCCCCCTCACCTGCAAAGCTGCGCGAAGTGCATCCAGCGCATCCAGCGCCTCGGTCACACCCGGCAGGGCCGGCAAGGCTTCGCGGGCGCTCTTGAGAACTTCTGCGCCCCCGTAGCAATTCGGCAAAGCCAGGAAGCCTTGGCGCAATTCTGCACTCAAACCAGTCGTGGAAGCTTTGAGCGAGGGCAAGTCCTTTTGCTGCAACGCCACAAAAATCTCTTCGCGCGCGGAGCCATCCAGACCGGAGGCCTCTGCCATCGCCAGGAAAAGCCCCATGTGTCCGATTTCCAGACGCAGGTTGTTCATGCCGGCCAGCGACAGGCTTTCGCGCA
Organism: Formivibrio citricus; assembly: GCF_900115065.1. Taxonomy (GTDB): domain Bacteria; phylum Pseudomonadota; class Gammaproteobacteria; order Burkholderiales; family Chitinibacteraceae; genus Formivibrio; species Formivibrio citricus. The sequence continues at coordinate 76,181 of NZ_FOVE01000005.1, forward strand.
TCAGCTCGATGATTTCGACATCGGCCGCCAGTCCGGCGCAACCGTATATTTCTGCGCCGATCTGCCGTGGCTCACGACTTGAAAGCGTTCCATCCGGACGGGTATTGACGACCGAACCTGCATAGCAAAGACGTGCCACGCCTTTGCGGTTCAGGATGTGGGCATCGATCCGCGCCACTTGCGGCGTGATGTCGGCCCGCAACCCCATCTGGCGACCGGTCAATTCGTCGACCAGCTTGAAGGTCTTGAGGTCCAGCGCCTTGTCTTCCTGCGTGAACAGCGATTCCACGTATTCAACGAGGGGAGGAATCACCTGTTCGTAGCCGTAACAGGAAAAAAGATCCAGCATGCGGCGGCGCAGACCTTCCAGTAGCCTGGCCTCGCATGGCAGCACGTCGGAAATGTATTCGGGCAATATCCAGTTACGCATTATTTCGTTCACAAAAATCTCCGCAACTGCGGAGAATAGATTCAATTAAGCAAAAAACAAGGCTATAAGCAGGGCACCCATCAGCAGAGAAAAACCCAGTGACCGGGCCTGCGTATCGCTCATGCCGGCGAGCTTTCCCAGTATCTCACGCCAGGCGGACGGGGCCACAAAGGGCATGATGCCTTCAAAGACCAGCATCAACGCCAGTGCCATCACCAGCGCCTTGCTCATTTCGTTTTCGATTTTCCTGCTTGAGAGTTCTTCATGTATTTGAAGAAGTCCGCACTGGGATCTACCACCAGCACATCGCTCTTCTTGGCAAAGCTTTGCTTGTAGGCATCCAGGCTCTTGTAAAAAGCGTAAAACTCCGGGTTGCGGCCGAATGCCTCGGCATAAATGGCCGCGGCTTTGGCATCACCCTCGCCCTTGATCTGCTGCGCCTTGCTGTAGGCATCGGCCACGATGATTTCACGCTGCTTGTCGGCATCGGCCTTGATGCGCTCCGCTTCGGCCGAGCCGCTGGCCCGGGTCAGGTTGGCAATCGACTTGCGCTCGGACTGCATGCGCAAGTAAACCGAGTTCAGCGTACTGTCCACGAGTTCAACGCGCTTGATCCGTACGTCGATCACTTCAATGCCGAAAGCCCGCGCGGCAGCATCAGCCTTGGCTCGCACTTCGGCCATGACCTCGTCGCGCTTTCCGGATACCACCTCTTTCAGCGAGAACTGGCCGAACTGGTCACGCAGCATATTGTTGACGGTGTTGTTGAGTTGCTCGCGCGCCTTGCTGTTGCGGCTGCCCTCGAAACCATAGGCCTTGTAATACTTGGCAACATCGACGATCCGGTACTTGATGAAGCTGTCTGCCTTGACGTTCATCTTTTCGTTGGTCTGGATCAGCGCCGGCTTGTCACTGTCGATGGTCTGGGTTCGATTGTCAAAATAGCGCACATCCTGCAGCAACGGGATTTTGAAATACAAACCCGGCTCGGTGATGACCTGCTTTGCTTCGGAGAACTGGAAAACGATTGCATAGCGCCGCTGGTCGACCGTGAAGATCGCCATCGAAAGCACGAACAAGGCTACAAGAATCAATGCCAGGGAGGAAAGGGTTCGTTGGTTCATTTGCATCTCCTTAACGGCCATCTCTTTCAACACGCCGGGTTCGCGGCGCAGGCTGCGGTTCCTGGACCGCAACGGGAGATGCATTGGTTGAGGGAGCCTCGCCAACGGTGGATTGGGCCGGGGCAGTCATCTGGACCAGTTTGTCGAGCGGCAAATACAGCAGGTTGTTGCCGCCTTTCTGGTCCACGAGAATCTTGGTGGTGCTTTGGAACACCTGCTGCATGGCATCCAGGTACATGCGATCACGCGTTACTTGCGGAGCCTTGGCATATTCCGTCAGCACCTGCTTGAAACGCGAGGCATCGCCTTGCGCGCGGGAAACAACCTGCTGGCGATAGCCCTCTGCTTCCTGGCGCAGGCGCGATGACACGCCGCTGGCCTTGGGGATGACATCGTTCATGTAGGCGGTGCCTTCAAGCGTCAGCCGTTCGGCATCGGCCTTGGCGGCCACAGCATCGGCAAATGCGGCCTGCACCTGCTCGGGCGGCTGCGCCACGATATTCAGCGCCGTTACCGAAACGCCCATCTTGTACTGGTCGAGCAAGGACTGCAGGATGGCGCGCGCATCCTCGGCAATCTTGTTCCGGCTCTTGTAGAGAATGTCATCGACCTCGTTGCTGCCCACAACTTCCCGGATGGCAGCTTCGGCGGTCTGACGCACCACCTCGCTTGGATCGCGGTTCTTGAGGTAGTTGTTGAAGACGAAATCTTCAACCGATTTCAGGTTGTACTGAACCTCGAACTGCATGTCGACGACATTCAGATCCTTGGTCAGCATCATCGCATCGTCCTTGCCGCCGCCCCCGACCTTCAGGCTGCGGATCTCCGTCATATTGACGACTTCATGCGATTCGATTGGCCACGGCAGGCGCCAATGCAAGCCGGACTTGTTGACCGGCTGCCCGGTATAGCGCCCGAAACGGGTAACCACCGCGTTTTCCTGCTCGTTCACGATAAACAAGCCGGACCCCGCCCAGAGCACCGCCAATACCGTCAGGATGATTGCCGCGCCTACGCCAGCTGTTTTGCCACTACCCGGATTGCCCGGACGGGGTTGAGAAGGCGTCTCCGTATCAGATGCACCACCTCCGAAAAAACCACCCAGCTTCGTTTTGATGCCACGAATGATTTCTTCCAGATCGGGCGGACCATCGTTTTTGTTGCCGCCGCCCGGCTGTTGCGGATCGTTCTGACTCATTGTGTATCCTCTTGTTGTGTGCCCATGGCTGCAATCAAGGCTTCGCGCAGCAATTCCAGTCCATCGCCCTTGATAGCGCTGACGCGCACGGCGCGGATTCTACCATACTCGTCCAGCTCAATCTGCGGTGCAACATCCTTGAGATCGATCTTGTTCCAGACCATCAGTTGCGGAATCTTGTCTGCACCAATTTCCGTCAGCACCTTGTTGACCTCAATCACCTGCATCTCGCGAAGCGGATGATGGATGTCGACCACATGCAAAAGCAGGTCTGCCTCGATCGTTTCCTCCAGCGTTGCACGGAACGCCGCAACAAGCGTGTGCGGTAACTGGCGAATGAAGCCCACAGTATCCGAAATGATGACGGAGTGCTCAGGATCAAGGTAGAGCTTGCGTGCCGTTGTGTCCAGTGTGGCGAACAATTTGTCCGCTGCGTAGGTCTGTGCCTTGGTCAGCGTATTGAACAGGGTGGATTTCCCGGCATTCGTGTAACCCACGATGGAGACCGTGAACATGTTGCGACGTTCGCGCGCCCGGCGTTGCGTGGCGCGCTGCTTCTGCACCGTCACCAGTTGCGCCTTGAGGCGCTTGACCCGTTCGCCGATCAGGCGCCGGTCGGTTTCGAGCTGGGTTTCGCCCGGACCACGCAGGCCGATCCCGCCCTTTTGCCGCTCCAGGTGGGTCCAGCCACGTACCAACCGCGTCGATATATGAGAGAGCTGGGCAAGCTCCACCTGTAGCTTGCCCTCCGCGGTGCGCGCGCGCTGGGCAAAAATATCGAGAATCAGCGTGGTGCGGTCAAGCACCCGACACTGGATGGCTTTTTCCAGGTTGCGCTCCTGCGCCGGTGAAAGTTGATGATTGAAAATCACCAGCTCCGCGCCATGCGCCCGCACGGTCTCAGCCACTTCTTCCACCTTGCCCGAGCCGGCAAAATAAGCCGGATCGGGTCGCTGTCGCTTGCCTTCGACAATGGTCAACGGGGTTACGCCGGCACTCTCCACCAGCTGAACGAATTCCTCGACGCCATCGCGATAATCCGGCTCGCCGAAATCCAGGCAAACCAGTACGGCGGAATCACCGCCTTTGTGTCTTTCAAACATTCATGTACCGTTTAAACAAGACAAAACCCCGAAGGCTGATGCCATCGGGGTTTGGAACAACAGAATGGCTATCAGGCTTCTGTCGTGGCCGGATGCTCGTGCGGAACGGAAACCGGACGCGCGGGAACCACCGTGGAAATGGCATGCTTGTAAACCATCTGCGTCACGGTATTGCGCAACAGCACCACATATTGGTCGAACGATTCGATCTGCCCTTGCAGTTTGATGCCGTTGACAAGATAAATGGAAACCTGAACATGTTCCTTGCGCAGGACGTTCAGAAACGGATCCTGCAACATTTGCCCCTTGGCGCTCATCTTGTTTCTCCTGTATTTGCTGTTATCGGATTGGCTGGCTTGGCGGGTCTTGTATCATGCATGGTACAACAAAGTCTGCGAATCAGACAGCCTAACCTTTCGCAGCATTTGCCTGTTTTCTCCGGCCCGGATGAACGCGCTTGGCACGTTCTTTTTCCGCTTTGGCCTCGAACGGATTTTCGCTCTTCTTGAATTGCACCCGCAGCGGCGTACCCTGCAGCTTGAACAGTTTCATGAAGGTGTGTTCAAGATAGCGCCAGTACGAAGCGGGCACATTTTCGAGCGCATTGCCGTGCACCACGACCACCGGCGGATTACTCCCGCCCTGGTGGGCATAGCGCAACTTGGGACGGATACGCCCTGACAATGGCGGCTGCTGCCGCTCCAGCGCAAGCTGCAATACCCGGGTCAGCTTCGGCGTCGGGATCTTGATCATCGCCGCGGCATAAGCTTGGTCGATCGAGGCGAACAAGTCGCCCACGCCCTTGCCCTGCAGCGCAGAAATATAGTGGAACTTGGCAAAATCCAGGAACGCCAGTTTTCTCGCGATTTCCCGCTTGATACGGTCTCTCTGTTCTTCGGTCGCCACTTCCCACTTGTTGATCGCCACAACCAGTGCGCGCCCGGTTTCGAGTACGAAGCCGGCCACGCGCGCATCCTGATCGGAAACATCCTGCGTGGCATCAAGGACGAGTACAGCAACGTTGGCGTCTTCAATCGCCTTCATGGTCTTGATGACCGAGAATTTCTCGATCGCATCGTCGACCTTGCTGCGACGGCGCACGCCGGCTGTATCGATGATTGTGTAGTTATGACCGTTGCGCTCAAAACCAATGTAGATCGAATCACGCGTCGTTCCCGGTGCATCGAAAGCAATGACGCGCTCTTCGCCCAGGATCGCGTTGACCAGCGTGGATTTTCCCACGTTCGGGCGCCCGACTACGGCGAATTTGGGATGTTTGTCTTCAGGCTCTTCTTCAGCCTCGGGAAAATGCGCCAGCACATCGTTGATAAGATGGCGCACGCCCTCGCCATGAGCTGCTGAAATGGCAACAGGTTCGCCCAAGCCCAGCTCGTGGAAATCGGCCGTGACCACATTTTCATTCATCCCCTCGACCTTGTTCACGGCCACGCAGACCGGACGGTCGGACTGGCGCAAACGGTTGGCGATGATTTTGTCCTGCGGTGTAATCCCGACGCGTCCATCGACGATGAATACGACAGCATCGGCCTCGTCAATGGCTTGCAAAGTCTGCCGGGCCATTTCGAACATGATGCCTTCATCAACCACGGGCTCGAAACCGCCGGTATCGACGACCAGATAAGGCCGGCTTCCGACGCGGCCGTGGCCGTAGTGCCGGTCACGAGTCAGACCGGGAAGATCCGCAACCAACGCATCACGCGTCTTGGTCAAGCGGTTGAAAAGCGTGGACTTGCCGACATTCGGGCGTCCAACCAGAACTACTGTGGGTTTCATTGCATTCCTTATTTCGTACCCAAGAGGGAGATGACACCCTTCTGGGTCTGCACCAGCCACTGGCCATTTACCACTTGCGGGGCTGCGACAACGGCACCACGGGTCGCGTGCCGGGCAACAAAACTGCCATCTTCCGTATTGAGTACATGGAGATATCCAGCCTGATCGCCAACCATCAGGTTGCGACCGATAACCGCCGGTCCGCTTACACCGCGGCCGTAGAGTTTTTCCTGGCGCCAGAGATTGCGACCGCTGCTGCGCTCGTAAGCCACCACATAACCCTTGTCGTCGGTCACATAAACCGCTTTGTTGTCCATAAAGAGACCGTTCCAGCTCGATACTTCGCGCGACCAAACCAGGCTACCGCTCTGGGTGTTGAAACAACTCAAGCGCCCCTGGTAGGCGACGGCACAAACCATGGAACCATCCACCACCGGCGCAGCTACGACGTCAGCCACACGCTCCACCTCGGAAGCGCCGCGCGGTTGCGCTACCGCAGCCTCCCACAGCACCCGGCCTTCACGCAGCGAAAGCACGACCAGCTTGCCGCCGGCTTGACCATAGTAGACCAGGTCGCCAACCACGACGGGAGCCGCAAAGTTGCGCAAAACCAATGCAGGTTGCTGACGGGAATAAGTCCACTTGAGCGCGCCATCCGCAGCGGCAAATGCCGTCAGGCGGCCATCGCCGCTACGCACCAGCACCAAGCCGCCCGCGATGACCGGCGGAGCCATGATCTCGCTGGATGTACGTGCCTGCCAAACCTGCTTGCCCTGAAGATCGAAAGCCAGCACTTCGCCCTTGACCGTACCGGCCACCAGCAACTTCTCGCCCAGCCCTACGCCGCCGGCAGCCGGATTCGGCAGGGTTGCGCTCCAGCGCTCTGCCCCGGTCGCCAGATTCAACAGGGAAACCTTCTTCTCGCCGTTTTGCACGGCAACCAGTTCACCAAACAGTGCCGGCTGAAGGCGCGCGCTGGCAGCACTTCCCAGTGACTGCCGCCAGGCTTCGGTCAACGTGAACTTGTTCTGCACAACAGGAAGCGGCGAAGGAACAGGCACATTGCTTTTCGGTCCGCACCCGGCCAGCAGGGCGGCCAGCAAGGCGCCGGCAAATAGCGAGGAAGTTTTCATGTCAGCGGCTCCCGAGCGATTCCAGCTTCATCTCGACGAACTTGTAATTCGGCGCATCTTTCTTCAACTTGGCCAAGGACTGCTTGTAGGCCTCCTGTGCGCCAGCGATATCGTTCTTGAGCGCAAGCACGTCGCCGCGCGTTTCGGCAAACATCGCGCCGAAGCTTTGCTCCTCGGGCGACTTGAGTTGCGCCAGTGCCTCGTCGAGCTTGTTCTCGTCCATCAGGACATTGGCCAAGCGGATTCGCGCCATGTCACGCAGACTGGCTTCGCGGGCATTGCTCACCACCCACTCCAACTCAGTTTTCGCCCCTGCCAAATCTTTCTTTGCGAACGCAGCGCCAGCGGCCAGCAACGCAGCTCGTGCCGCATAGGCAGTGCGCACATAGTCCTTTTTCAGTTCGGCAACCGGCGCCTTGAGTTTTTCCGTATCGCCACCGGCTTTTTCAGCCTTGGCATAGACCGCAGCCGCATTGAGCGAGCGGCTCTTTTCCCATGTCTGCCAACCCTTCGAGCCGGCAAAGGCCACCGCCCCGACAACCAGCGCCAGCGCGATATAACGGCCGTAGTCGTGCCAAAAGGCCTTGAGTTCAGCGATCTGTTCCTGTTCCTGCAAATCGAATGCCATTGCGGCTTACCCCCGTTTGGTTATCGTCATGCACGGCTCAGCCGCGCAGGTATTGTGCTATCTCGGCCAGTGGCAGCACGCTCTGCTGCCCTGCACCCTCACCCGTCAGGCGCTTGACCGCAGCCGTGCCGCTGGCGGCTTCCTCTTCACCGATGATGATGGCAAAGCGCGCCCCGCTGGCATCGGCCTTCTTGAACTGCGTCTTGAAGCTGCCACCACCGCAATGCAGCACGGCTTTCAACCCCGCAGTCCGCAAGGAGCAAGCCAATTTGAATGCCTGATGCGCCGCTCCTTCGCCCTGATGCACGACGTAGGCATCCGGCACATCCGCCGGAATCGTCACACCTTGGGCTTCCATCAACAGCAGGATGCGTTCGATGCCGATTGCATAGCCCACGCCGGGACAAGGTTTGCCGCCCAATTGTTCGACGAGGCCATCATAACGCCCGCCAGCTGCAACCGTGGCTTGCGCACCCAACTGGTCAGTCGTCCACTCGAACACGGTACGGTTATAGTAATCGAGACCGCGCACCAGCCGCGGGTTCAGCTTGTACGAAATCCCCGCATCATCCAGCAAGGCGCAGACGGCGTCAAAGTGCGCGCGCGATTCCGCCCCCAGGAAGTCCGTGAGCTTGGGCGCCTTTTCGGCCATTTCCTGCATGGCGGGGTTCTTGGTATCCAGCACGCGCAAGGGATTGGCGTACATGCGGCGCTTGCCGTCCTCGTCGAGGATGTCCTGATGTTCTTCCAGATAGGCGATGAGTTCGGCACGGTGCTCGGCGCGCTCGGCCGGATCGCCGAGGGTGTTTATTTCCAGCGTCATGCCGGTCAAACCCAGGCGGCACCAAAGATCGGACAGCATCACGATCATCTCGGCATCGATATCCGGGCTAAAGAACCCGAAAGCTTCCACGCCAAGCTGGTGGAACTGGCGATATCGGCCTTTTTGCGGGCGCTCGTGACGGAACATCGGGCCGGAGTACCACAGGCGCTGGGTCTGGTTGTAGAGGAGGCCGTGCTCGATACAAGCACGTACGCACCCTGCAGTGCCTTCCGGACGCAGGGTCAGTTGCTCGCCGTTGAGGCTGTCCTCGAACGTGTACATTTCCTTCTCGACAATGTCGGTATGCTCGCCGACACCGCGCACGAAGAGCGGGGTCGGCTCGACGATGGGTGTGCGCACCTGCTTGTAGCCATGCGCCGCGAGCCATTCGCGGCTGACCGCTTCGAAGTGGAGCCAGGCCGGGGATGCATCCGGCAGCACATCGTTCATGCCGCGGACGCCTTGGATCATCTTGGTCATTGTTCGGTTCAGATTTTCTTGAGTGGAATGGTTGCAGTTTCACGCCGCTTGGGGCCACCCTCGGCGTAGCGGGTTTTAACATAATCATCGACGATGGCCTGGAACTCCTCAGCCACTCGCTCGCCCTTGAGTGTCACGGTCTTTTCACCATCGACGTACACCGGGCAAACCGGCACCTCGCCCGTGCCGGGCAGGCTGATGCCGATGTCGGCAAGCTTGGATTCACCCGGCCCGTTAACCACGCAGCCCATAACGGCCACCTTGAGGTCTTCCACGCCGGGGTATTGCAGGCGCCAAAGCGGCATCTGCGTGCGCAGATAGGTCTGGATACTCTGAGCGAGCTCCTGAAATACGGTCGAAGTGGTACGACCGCAGCCGGGACAGGCCGTAACCAGCGGCGTAAACGAGCGCAGGCCCATGGTCTGCAATATTTCCTGCGCCACGATCACTTCACGAGTACGGTCACCGCCCGGCTCAGGCGTCAGCGAAACGCGGATCGTGTCGCCGATGCCTTCTTGAAGCAGGACAGCCAGCGCCGCGGTCGAAGCCACGATACCCTTGCTGCCCATGCCGGCTTCGGTCAGCCCCAGATGCAGCGCGTATCGGCAACGCTTCGCGAGTTCGCGATAGACAGCAATCAGATCCTGCACATGCGAAACTTTGCACGACAGGATGATCTGCTCGGGACGCATACCCCAGCCGACGGCCTGTTCGGCCGAATCGAGCGCCGAGCGGATCAGGGCCTCGCGCATCACGGCCTCGACCGGTAGTGGTTCGGCAAGCTTTGCATTGTCATCCATCAGCTTGACGACTAGCGACTGATCGAGCGAGCCCCAGTTCACGCCGATACGGACGGGCTTGTTGTGCTTGATTGCCTGCTCAATCATGAAACCGAATTTCTCGTCGCGCTTGGTGCCCTTGCCAACGTTACCGGGATTGATACGGTACTTGGCCAGCGCCTGCGCGCACTCCGGATAATCGCGCAGCAGACGGTCGCCATTGAAATGGAAATCACCCACCAGCGGCACGTCGCAGCCCATTTGATCGAGCCGGCTGCGGATATTGGCCACCTGCGCGGCGGCTTCGGGGCTGTTGACCGTGATGCGCACGATCTCGGAACCAGCCTGCCAAAGCTCGTAAACCTGTTTGACCGTTGCCTCAAGATCGGCGGTATCGGTATTGGTCATGGACTGCACAAGCACCGGGTGTTCGCTACCGACCAGAAACTGGCCGATGCGTACCTGATGCGTGGCGCGGCGGGGAATCGGGGAAAAAGTCATGACGGTCCGTTACTTGAGTTCCAGCGTTGCCACGTCGGCACGCGTATGCGGTTCCAGATCCACGCGCTGGCCGCGGTAATAAAGTTGCGTTTTCGGCGCGTTACCGATCTTGATCCGTAGCGGTGGGCGGCCTGTCGCCGAGCGTTCGCCACGTGGCGCCACGAGTTGTTCGATCAGGACACGGCCGTCGGCATCAACCACCTGAACCCAGCTGCTCGACTCTGTCGTCTGCACCCGGATCAACTCGCCGGCGGTTGCCTCAGTTACCGCGGCAGTATTCTTGTCTTCAACAGGAGCGGAAGCCGGCAAGGCCGGCGGTGCCGGAATATCGGCAGCAGGAACGGAAGCAGCCTGCAGCGGAACGACTGGTGAAGCAACAGGAATTGCGCTTGATTGAACAGGGGACTCAATGCTCCCGCGTTCCTGGAAGCGTGTGGCATCGCTCACAGCCACTTCCGGCGCGGCAGGTTTCTGGAGATACCAGAACACCCCCCCTACTCCGGCCAGCACGCCAAGAACCACAAATACCCAGACCAACCAGGAAGAACCTGTCCGGCCCACCTCCATGCCTTTTTCATAGGCCGTGGCCTCGCTGACCGGCGGCATGGCGATTTGGACCCGCTCCTGCGGCAGCGTTTGGGCAAGCTGCTCCAGCAGCAATTGGGGGTCGAGATCCAGACAGCGGGCATAGTTGCGCACAAAACCGCGAATGAAGGTATTACCCGGCAAGGAAGCAAAATCATCAGCCTCGAGCGCCATTATCTGGCGCTGTGAAAGCTTCAATTTTTCCGCCACTTCCGCCACAGACAAACCTTTGGCTTCGCGTGCTGCTCTGAGCATTGCGCCGGAGGAAAGCGGTGCCGGCTCGGCATCTTGTTGAGTTGAAATATCCGTCATGATTCTTCTGGTTAGTATTGACCGGCAAGCAGGCGCGAAGCCTCAAGCGATTCCGGGTACAGGCGACGCAGTTGATCCGCATACTGCAACTCCCCCGGTCTATTGCCCAGTTTGCGCTCCACCCGAACGCCCAGCCACAGCACTTCCACCGGCGCCGGATTCTGTATTTTGACCAGTTCCATCAAATAGCGGCGGGACTCGGGGAGTTTTCCCTGGGCCAGCAGGATATTGGCCAACGACAGTTTGGCCAGGGCATTCTCGGGGCGATAACGCAAAGCACGTTCGAAATATCCTTGCGCTTCCTTCTGCTGACCGGCCTTTTCCGCACACACGCCAGCCGCTACGAGCGTTTTGTCGGGTACTGGATACAGTGGATTTTTCAGGGCGGCCATGTATTCGGCAATACCGGCCGAGGTCTCTCCGCGCTCGCACAGGAAATAGCCGTAATTGTGATGAATATCGGAATCAGCGGGCGCCAAAGCGGATGCCTGGCGGAAATAATCGCGCGCAGCGGAGTCCTCGCGCAGCTCCATGTTGATCAATGCCAGCATATTGTAGGCCGGAGCATATTTCGGATCGGCCACCACCGCTTTTCTGGCTTCTTCCATCGCCACGCCGAACTGGCGGCGCTTGAAATATTCCGCAGCCAGCTGGGTACGGATGTTGGCCCGTTCCTCAGACGACGTTTCCGCCTGTGCTGCCGGCAGCACAGCTGTCAGCGCCAGCATGGTCAACATCAATCGTTGCATCCATTTCATCATTCATTCCCTCTGCATCTTCAGGCTGATGGTCTGCACATCGCCCTCACGTCGTTCGCGGCGGCGAGTTCGATCCTGAACCTTGCCGGCCAGTTGCCCGCACGCCGCATCGATATCGTCACCCCGCACCTTGCGCACGGTCACGACATAGCCTGCTTCGATCAGAATTTCACGGAAAGCAAGGATAGCATCCTTGCCCGAACGCCGGTAAGGTGAACCCGGGAACGGATTGAATGGAATCAGGTTGAACTTGCACGACACATTGCGCACCAGGCGCGCCAGCTCCCGTGCATGCTCCGGCTGATCATTAACACCCGCCAGCAGGATGTATTCAAAAGTGATGAAATCGCGCGGCGCCTTCTCCAGGTAGCGCTGACAGGCAGCCAGCAACTCCTTGAGCGGATATTTTTTGTTGATCGGCACGATTTCATCGCGAATGCGGTCATTGGGCGCATGCAGGCTGACCGCAAGTGCAACAGGGCAATCTTCGCGCAGGCGATCCATCGCCGGCACCAGCCCCGATGTTGACAGCGTCACGCGCCGGCGAGACAGCCCGTAGGCATTGTCGTCCAGCATCAGCTTCAGCGCAGGGACGACGTTATCGTAGTTGGCGAGCGGCTCGCCCATGCCCATCAGAACCACATTGGAAACGATCCGGCCGTCTTCGTTGACCGGGGTTCCCAAGCGTGCAGCTTCTGCATTCAGCCGGTTATTGGCCCACCAGAGCTGGCCGATGATCTCGCCCGTGGTCAGATTTCGATTGAACCCCTGCTGCGCCGTGGAACAGAAAGCGCAATCGAGCGCGCACCCCACCTGACTGGAAACACAAAGCGTTCCCCGGTCATCTTCGGGGATGAACACCGTTTCGACGCCGTTGGCCGCCCCGACATCCAGCAGCCACTTGTGTGTACCGTCAGCGGCCACCTGCTCTGCCAGCAAGCCGGGAATCGCCACCTCGGCAGTTTCAGAGAGTTTCTGGCGGAAAGACTTGGCGATATCGGTCATGGCCGAGAAGTCGGCCTCGCCGCGTTGATGGACCCACTTCAGCAGTTGTTTGGCGCGAAACGGCTTCTCGCCCATGCCGGCCACGAAGCGGGTCAGCGCATCGGCATCGAAATCGAGCAAATTGACGAGACTCACCGGGAATACACCTCGCTCTGCGGGAAGAACCAGGCAATCTCGATTGCGGCATTTTCCGGGCTGTCGGAACCATGCACGGCATTGGCTTCGATAGAAGAAGCAAAATCTGCACGCAGCGTGCCGGCTGCCGCCTTCTGCGGATCGGTCGCGCCCATCAGCTCGCGGTTCTTGAGAATCGCGTTTTCGCCTTCCAGCACCTGAATCATCACCGGCCCGGAAGTCATGAACTCAACCAGGCTGTCAAAAAATGGTTTGCCCCGGTGCACGGCGTAAAAGCCTTCTGCCTCTGCCCGGGAAAGGTGTTTCATCCGGGCTGCAACAACGCGCAAACCGTTGGTTTCAAAACGGTCATAAATCTTGCCGACCAGATTTCTGGCCACAGCATCGGGTTTGACAATGGAAAGGGTTCGTTCGATTGTCATGTCGCGCTCCGGGTCATTTGTGCATGCAATGCAGGTCGTTTGACACGCCAAGCCGCTAGTCCAGCTATACTTGGCAGGTTTCTTGCGGCATCATCCGCAAGCTAACCGTCGATTATATACCAAACCACCCGCAAAGCCCGATGAACGACGCACTCGACCCTATCTTGCAACAGGAAGAACAACGCCGCCTTCGCACCCAGCTGATCTGGCGGCTGGGTATCGCTGTTGCACTGGTCGCCGGCGTTCTGGGTGTTTTGGCATGGCTCGACCAAGGCAAGGAAGCGCCGACCAAGATGACGGTCGCACAGCCGCGCGACGTACGAATCGCCCCCCGAGCCTCCGTGGCCGCTTCTGCACCCACTGCATCCGCGCCAATTGCAGCCGCGACAGCATCCACTCCGCAAGCCTCTGCACCGATCGCAGAAGCTTCAAAACCGGTTTCCCCGGTTCCAGCAGCCGCCAGCGCACCGGAGCCCGCAGCACAGACATCCCGGCCTCAGGTCGGTCAACCCACCCCCCCCCCTTTCAAGACCCCCGCCGTTTCCGCACCGGCAAAGCCCGTTCCTCCCGGCACCGCTCGTTCCGCGCCACCGACGGAAGCCGTTAAACCCTTTTCGCCGGCCAAACCCGAAATACAGACACAAGGCACCGCCCGCCCCCTGCCGGAAAAGCAGGCACCGCGAGCAGGCGAACCCGCCGTCCGTTATCCCGCACCCGTCTCCACTCCCAATGGCTACACGGTTCAGGCTGGCGTATTCCTGCACTCTTCGAATGCGGAAAAATTATTGAAGCAGTTGCAAACGACAGGCGTTCCTGCTTACCTGGAAACCCGCGTGCAAATCGGCCCCTTCCGCAACAAGGCCGAGGCTGAAGCTGCAGTGCGCAAACTGCGGCAGGCCGGCATCGCACCTGTCCTGAAAACGAATTGACCCCGCAACCACCCAGAGACACACAAAAACAACGGCATTATTACCAATCGGCTCTTGCTCATTTTTCGACCATGCCTGCCATCGCGGATAAGGGTTTTCCAGTATAATTCCGCGTTCTGCCGAACAACTGCACCAGCCAACTGGTATTTACGAGCATGTCCGACAACACCCTGACCGCCGCCCCGACCACGGATTACTATTACGAAGGGGTTCCAGACTACATGACCGAAGTATACGACTGGGCCTACGTCAACCCCGAGCGTGTGCGCCAGCTCGACCACAACATCGTGGTCAAGACGCTACTGTTCTGCAACGACCAGCGCCTCATGCGCGCCTATCTCAGGGAAATCGAACCCGGGATGCGTGTCTGGCAGGTTGCCCACGTCTACGGTGACCTGGTTCGCCGTGCGGCAGAAAAAGCCGGCCCGCAGGGTGCATTCCACCTTACCGACATCACCCCGATCCAGGTCGAGCATGGCAAGAGAAAGCTGGCCGGTCTCCCTTGGGCCAAGGTTATCCGCCACGATGCAGGCACCTTTGTCGGCGAAGACGGCGATTACGACCTGATCTGCAGCTTCTTCCTGCTGCACGAAGTACCCGACGAGAAAAAACGTCAGATACTGAACAATCTGCTCGCCAGACTTCCGAAGGGGGGAAAGCTCGTGTTGGTCGATTACCATCGCCCGGCTTGGTGGCAACCCATTCGCCTGATCCTCAAGGTAGTCAACGCTTGGCTGGAACCGTTCGCGCAAGCCGTTTGGGATCACGAGCTATCCCATTTCGCAGACATGGCCGATGACTTCGACTGGAAAAAGCGTACGATTTTTGGCGGCGTCTATCAGATTGTCACCGTGCAGCACAAGCAGTAACCGGCACTCCGATACTGCTCCGCTCCACAAAACCCCGCCTCCTTTCAAGGCGGGGTTTTTGCATGAATTTACACAGTTGGCTGTTGCGCTTGCTTTTTGAATTCGCGAATCATGCTTTGTCATCCCGGCACAAGCCAAACATTGACCGGATCAATAATGAACAGCAGCAGTTTTACGCCTAACATCAAATTTTCAGGGCGTTACTGAACAAAGGGGTCGACCTTGCTTGCCACCAACCGCAAACTCGAACTTTCCGCCGTTCTGCAGGAACTGGTGGCAGACAAATTGCTTTCCGCCAAGGATGCGGAAAAAGCCCAGCCCCCAAGCAACCGCAAAGGGCAGGAAATACACCCATTGGTGGTCATCGGCAACGCCCGCTTGGTCGACCAGCGCAACCCGCAGAAATTCCTTTCGACCGAAGCGCTGACCGAATGGCTGGCCGGCAAGGCCGGGCTGCCTTATTTCCACATCGACCCGCTGAAAATCGACGTCGCCAGCGTCTGCGATGCATTTTCGTACGCCTATGCAACGCGTTTCCGCATCCTGCCGGTTGCAGTCGCTGCGAACGAAATCACGGTCGCAACCGCCGAGCCTTTCGAGCGGGAATGGCAGGCCGAACTGGAACGCGCCCTGCGCCTGCGAATTCATGCAGTCGTGGCCAACCCGCTCGACATCGTTCGCTATCTTGCCGAGTTCTACAATCTGGCACGCTCCGTACGTCATGCACTCGACACCCACCGCTCTC
This sequence comes from Formivibrio citricus, assembly GCF_900115065.1. Classification (GTDB taxonomy): domain Bacteria; phylum Pseudomonadota; class Gammaproteobacteria; order Burkholderiales; family Chitinibacteraceae; genus Formivibrio; species Formivibrio citricus. The sequence goes on from NZ_FOVE01000005.1 coordinate 91,934, forward strand.
TGCCGACGGGCATCACCAATTACGAGCAGTTGGTCAAACTGGGCAAGACCGGATCGATCGACGCCAACGACCAGGCCATCGTCACCATCGTGGACTGGCTGCTGCAATACGCTTTCGAACAACGCGCCAGCGACATTCACATCGAACCGCGGCGCGATATCTGTCTGGTGCGTTTTCGCATCGACGGCATCATGCATCTGGTCTACCAGACCCCCATGCCAGTCATGGCTGCCATCACCAACCGTATCAAGCTTTTGGCGCGCATGGATGTAACCGAGAAACGCCGACCGCAGGACGGACGCATCAAAACCCAGTCGCCTGCAGGCGAAGAAATCGAACTGCGTCTTTCCTGCATGCCAACCGCTTTCGGCGAAAAACTGGTATTGCGTATCTTCAACCCGGACGTTCTGCTGCGCAGCTTCAACGAACTTGGGTTCACAGACGATGAATTGCGCCAGTGGCAGGAACTTTCCCATCGTCCGCACGGCATTGTCCTGGTTACCGGACCGACAGGCTCCGGCAAGACCACGACCCTCTATTCCACGCTGCGCGAACTTGCGACACCGGAAGTCAACGTCTGCACGGTGGAAGACCCGATCGAAATGGTTTACCCGCACCTCAACCAGATGCAGGTGCAGCACAACATCGGCCTCGATTTCGCCAGTGGCATCCGTACCCTGCTGCGCCAGGATCCCGACATCGTCATGGTGGGTGAAATCCGCGATCTGGAAACCGCGGAAATGGCCATCCAGGCCGCGCTGACCGGCCACCTGGTATTTTCCACGCTGCACACCAACGATTCGGCCTCGGCCATCACCCGCATGCTGGATCTGGGCGTACCTGCCTACCTGATCCGCGCCACGGTACTCGGCGTCATGGCGCAACGGCTTGCGCGCACCGTCTGTCCGCATTGCAAGAAGATGGAAGAAACCGTACCGCAAGTCTGGAATGACCTGATCAGGCCCTGGAAAGCGCCGGCTCCAGCCAAGACCGCCACCCCGGTTGGCTGTCTGGAATGCCGCATGACAGGCTACCTTGGGCGCGTCGGCATCTATGAAATGCTGGTCATGACCCCGGCCCTGCGCGAACTGGTCGTCGAAGGACTGGACTCGGCCAAACTGCGCGATGCAGCCGTCAAGGAAGGAATGCGCCCCCTGCGCATTGCCGGTGCCTGCAAGGTTGCCGAAGGATTGACCACACCGGAAGAAATCGCCCGCAACACCCCGCCTGCGGACGGAAGATGAACGACGACGCAACAATGCAAGACCGGTCAGCAGCCTATACTGACTCCATGCATGGAGGTGTTCCACAATGAGGCTTGCTTCTCCGGCACCGCTTGGCCAGTTCAGCGCTTTCCTCGCGCGCCTTGCAGCGCTCGTGGTGCTGGCGTTTTGCCTTCAGGGCGTTTACGCCGCAGAAGCACAGCCTCCGGCGCAGGACAAAAGCCTCAACCGAGAAGTTGCCACCGACAAGGCAACACCACCGGCTTCGGGCAAGTCCAGCGCGGTAAAGAACGTCGCGCGCGCCGAATCCGAGTTCGACATGGACAAGGCCAGCGCTTCCAGCCGGGACAAATACCGCGACGTCCTGTTCGCCAGCCAGCTTGCCGTCATCGTTCTGACCGCGCTTTGCTGGCTTTTCTTTGCAATCAATCGCCGGCTGAAAACCGAAATCCAGGCCAAGGAAGCCTTGTCCGAAGAATTGCGCAAGGCAGGGCAGGAATATGAGGCCTTGCTGGATTCCGCTCCCTTCCCCGTCGTCGTCACCAGCCTACAGGATGGCCGGATCGAATACGTCAACACAAGAGCCGCCGAACTCTATGGCGCGCCGAAGGAAAACCTGATCGGCCATCCGGCGGCTGATTCCTATACCAACCCGCGGCAGCGCGAGGAAGTCATCGGACACGTCAAGCGCGACGGGAAACTCATCGATTTCGAAGCCGAACTGGAAAACCTGTACGGAGAAAGAAGGCAGGTGCTGCTTTCCTGTATCCAGACCACGATGCGCAACAAGCCGGTCATCCTCACCGCTTTCAGCGACATCACTTCGCTCAAGCAGGCCAAACAGGAAATCATCAACCGGGAATGGCAACTGCGCAGCGTGATCGAGAATGCGCCGATTCCGATCGTTATCTGCCAGATCGAAACCCATCTGTTCCACTATATCAACCAGCGTGCCGCTACCATTCTGGGGCTGACCCAGGACGAAGCCACAGGCCGTTCCTTTGCCGATTATTTTGTCAACCTGGCCGACCTTGAGCTTCTGGAATCCAGAAGAGGTGCCCATGATGGCATCCGTGACATCGAAGCGCGGTTGATCAACGAGCCCGGCATCCCCTTCTGGGCGCTGATTTCCAGCCAGATCGGCGAAATGGATGGAAAAAAACTGGCGTTTTATTCCTTCAGCGACATTTCGCTGCAGAAAAAAGCCGAAGAAAGCATCACCCAAAGCGAACAGGAGCTGCGCCGCCTGCTGGATTTTGCGCCGACACCGATTCTGATCATTCATCTCACGGACAATCGCGTGCTTTACGCCAACCGGCTTGCCGGGGAGCAGACCGGCATTGATGCAGAACATCCCGAGAATGAAACGGTTGCAAATTACTGCGAAACCGGCGAACTGGAAAGACTGTCCGGACTGCTGCAAAAAGACGGTTTCGTATCGGGATTTGAAACCCGCATTTACCCCAGAAGGGGCGCCCCCTTCTGGGTGCTCATGACGGTGGGGCGAACCCGCTTCCAGCTCCAACAGGCCCTGATCGTGGCTTTTTCCAACATCGACGAACGCAAGCGCATGGAGGAAATCCTGCGCGAAAGCGAAGAGCGCCTGCGCTTTATCGCTGACAACACCGCCGACGTCATCTGGCAGATGGACCGCGATTTCAACATCCTCTACATCAACGAATCGGACGAAAAACTGCGCGGCTTCCCCCGCGAGCAGGTTGTCGGCCAGCCGGCCAGCACGCTGTTTACGCCGGAATACGCCGAATACTATGTCGCGCTGGGCAATGAACGCATGCGGCAAGAGAACGAAGGGATCATCACCGGAACCTACACTTACCAAGCCCAACAGATCCGGGCCGACGGCACCAGCATCTGGGTCGAGGTCGTATCCACGCCGCAGCGCAACGAACAGGGCGAAATCGTTTTCTTTACCGGCGTGACCCGCGACATCTCCGAGCGCAAGAAAGCCGAACAGACGCTCAAGGCGACCAATGCCAAGCTTTCCGAACAACTGCAACAGATCAGGGAATTGCAGGCAGCCCTGCAGGAGCAGGCCATCCGCGATCCGCTGACCGGACTGTTCAACCGGCGCTATTTTGATGAAGCAGTGGAAATGGAACTCGCCCGCGCCCAGCGCGAAGGCTATCCGGTCACGTTTGCGCTGCTCGATCTGGATCACTTCAAGCAGATCAACGATACCTACGGCCACCAGGCCGGCGACGAAGCGCTCAAGAACATGGCGAGAATCCTGCGCGAATCTTCACGCGGCAGCGATATCGCCTGCCGCTTCGGCGGTGAGGAATTCCTCTTGCTGCTGCCCAATCTCGGCCTGGAAGCGGCACACAACCGTGCCGAAGCCTGGCGCCAGCGGCTGGCGAACACCGAGATCCACTTCGGCCAGTTCAGTTTCTTCATCACGGCTTCCATCGGGCTGGCGGCCTACCCCCAGCACGGACGGCGCGCCGATGATCTGGTTCGCCAAGCCGACGAAGCGCTGTACCGGGCCAAGAGCAGTGGCCGCAACCAGGTGATTATTGCTGCCTATCCGCCCGAATCGCCGTCGGCACGGTAAAATGCACGCTTTGCATTTTCCGCCAGCGAGTTTGCCATGCCGACCTATCGTATCGCGCCCAGCCTTCTTTCCGCCGATTTCGCCCGTCTGGGCGAAGAAGTCCGCGACGTCATCGCCGCCGGGGCCGACATCATCCACTTCGACGTCATGGACAACCACTACGTCCCCAACCTGACCATCGGCCCGCTGGTCTGCGAAGCGATCCGTCCGCACACCACCGCACCCATTGACGTGCACTTGATGGTCAAACCCGTTGACCGCATCATCCCCGACTTTGCCAAGGCCGGCGCCAACATCATCACCTTCCACCCGGAAGCAAGCGAACATGTCGACCGCACCTTGGGCCTGATCCGCGATTCCGGCTGCAAGGCGGGGTTGGTGCTCAACCCGGCCACGCCGCTCAACTGCCTCGATTACGTCATGGACAAGCTCGACATCATCCTCTTGATGAGCGTCAACCCCGGCTACGGCGGCCAGTCGTTCATCCCCTCCGTCCTGGACAAGGCCCGCGCCACGCGCGCGCGCATCGACGAATACACCGCCCGCACCGGACGGGAAATCTGGCTGGAGATTGACGGCGGCGTCAAGATCGACAACATCCGTGAAATCGCCCAGGCCGGCGTGGATACCTTCGTCGCCGGTTCGGCCATTTTCGGCAAGCCCGACTACAAAACCATCATCGACCAGATGCGCAGGGAGCTCGCACAAGCATGACCATCAAAGCCATTGCCTTCGACCTCGACGGTACCATCGTCGATTCGATACCGGATCTTTCCAATGCCGCCAACCATGCCCGTGCGCACCTCGGCATGGAGCCGTTGGCCGCGAAAATCATTGAAAGCTACGTCGGGGACGGCGCCGACGTCATGGTCGCCCGCTCGCTCGCCAACGACATGAGTGCGGTCTACACCGGCACGCCGCAGCAACAGGAAGGCCTGGCCGCCTTCGACGCCCATTACCTCGAGCACCTGCACGTCAACACCCGCTTCTACGAGGGTGTGGAGCCGGTTCTGCGCGCGCTGAAGCAGCGCGGCTACCCGCTGGCGCTCGTCACCAACAAGGCCGAACGCTACACGCTGCCGCTGATCGAGCGCCTTGGCGCCAGGGAATTGTTCGACGTCGTGGTCGGCGGCGATACGCTGGCCACCCGCAAGCCGGACGCCGGCCCGCTGCTGCATGCCGCCAGCCAGTTCGGCATCGCCCCGGCCGAGCTTTTGATGGTAGGCGATTCGAAAAACGACGCGCTCACGGCCCGCAACGCCGGCTGCCCGGTCTATCTGGTGCCGCACGGCTATGCCGACCCGCGCCAGTTTGATTGCGACCGGGTTCTGCGCGATACGGCAGAGCTACTGGAACTGTTGCCGGTTACGCCTGCTTCGGCCGCTTGAATGGTTGCAGGGTGCGCCGTGCGCACCCATAGACGGGGCGGTGCGCATGGCGCACCCTACCCATAGCTACCCTCGGCTTACCCGCTTGAATCACCGTGGGCGCGTCGTGCGCACAGTGCATTTCCATGGATACAGTGGGTAGTAGGTAGCCCGGATGCAGCGTAGCGGAATCCGGGAACGCGAGTTGCGAAGACAAACCGGGGTTGCGGCAATCGCCAACGAAAGCCCCGGATTTCACGTTGTTTCATCCGGGCCACTCGCTTGAATGGTTGTAGGGTGCGCCATGCGCACCAATAGACGGGGCGGTGCGCACGGCGCACCCTACCCATAGTTATCCCTGGCGCGCCCGCTTGAACAAGCGGAAGAAATTCTCGGTGCTCGCCGCTGCGATCTCGTGCAGCGGCACGCCGCGCAGGTCGGCGATGCATTCGGCCACGTGGCGCACCAGCGCCGGGTGGTTGAGCTTGCCGCGGAACGGTACCGGCGCGAGATAAGGCGCGTCGGTTTCGATCAACAACCGGTCCAGCGGCACCCTCTTCGCCACTTCCTTGAGTTCGACGGCGCTCTTGAAGGTCACCACGCCGGAGAAGGACAAGTAGAAGCCCATTTCCAGCGACTGTTCGGCCACCGCCCATGACTCGGTAAAGCAGTGCATCACGCCGCCGACTTCGGCGGCGTTTTCTTCGCGCAGAATCAGCAAGGTATCCGCCGCCGATTCTCGGGTATGCACGATCAACGGCAAGCCGGCCTGTTTTGCGGCGCGGATGTGCGTGCGGAAACGTTCGCGCTGCCATTCGGGCTGATCTTTGTGCCAGTAGTAATCCAGCCCCGTTTCACCGATTGCGACCACTTTTTCCCATTGCGACAGCGCCAGCAGGCGCTCCAGCGTCGGCTCTTCGCCCTCGTCATGGCTCGGATGCACGCCAACCGAGGCAAACAGGTTTTCATGCTCCTCGGCTAGCGCCAGCACCTGCGGCAGGTTTTCGAGGTCTACGCCCACGCACAGCGCGTGAGTCACGCCGTTGGCTTCCATTTGCGCCAGATGCAGATCGAGATTGGCGGCAAGGTCGGGAAAATTGAGATGGCAATGCGAATCGACGAACATCATTTCGGTTCCTGAAATCAAAAGGCCGCACGATCGTGCGGCCTGTTACTTTGCTGCATATGGATCCGGCCGGATTTTGTTTGCACTCGTCACCTCGGCGCTGGCCAGGGTTCAGTGGTTTGAAACGGCTTCGTCGCTGGATACCGGCCTGCGCCGGTATGACGGCAAAAATTCAAACTTCACTTGGCTCGAATCGATAAGGTCACATGGTGTGCGTGGCGCGACCGGATTGTAAATATCCGCCCAGCAAGCCCTCGATCTTGTTGCGCGCCTGCTGTCCGGCCTCGTTGCCGGAAAACTGTACGCCGATGCCCTGCTGGTGATTGTTGTGCGCACCGGCCGGCGTTACCCAGACCACATGCCCGGATACGGCGATCTTGGCCGGATCGTCGAGCAGGGAAAGCAGCATGAATACTTCGTCGCCCAGGTTGTAGTGCTTGTTGGTCGGGATAAAAATACCGCCGCCCTTGATGAAGGGCATGTACGACGCATACAACGCGGCTTTCTCGCGGATATTCAGCGAAAGCACACCGGGGCGGCTCACCGCCGCCTGCTTGGGAATTTCAGCCATGTCCCGTTCCGCGCGGCTTGCCGCGCAATGCCTCCAGATAACCGAACAACAGGGATTCGAACACCAGCCGCTGGTTGAGCGGGTGATGCGCCAGGCGCCGCGATTCCTTCAGGCCATCAAGGAAACCCAGCAGGTTGCCGGCACGGCTTGCCAGCCGTGCAAGATCGTCGCGCCAATCCGGATAATAGCGGATTCTGCCGGACAACCCCAAGGCGATCAGGTCATGCACCCATTTTTGCAGCCAGTCGACCACCAGTCCGGTATCGAGCTTGGCTTTTTCGAGCTCCGCCGCCACGCCCAGGACATCCAGCGCGGCCGGGTTGGCGATATGCCCCAGGAACGCTGTACGCAACGGCAACCACTCGGCGCGGGCATCGTCCAGCGCCGCCAGCGGTGCGCCGCCCGTATGCGCAAGATGCTGCACCGGATTGACCACGCCGTGGCCGGCCAGCCAGTCAGCGGCAACAGCCGCAGCCGGCGTAGGCACGGGAAATACGCGGCAACGACTACGAATGGTCGGCAGCAAGCGGCGCCAGTGATGCGAAACCAGGATGAAGGTCACGCCCTGCGGCGGTTCTTCGAGCATCTTGAGAAACGCGTTGGCTGCCGAGGTATTCATCGCCTCCGCCGGTTCGACGAGCACAACCTTCGATCCGCCGCGATGCGGGGTCAGGTTGACGAAGTCGACGAGTTCGCGGATGCCCTCCACCTTGATCAGCGGCAATTTGCGCTTGGTCTTGGCCTCCTCGCCCTCGCCGGCATCGGACTGGTCTTCGGGGGTCAGCAGGCGGAAATCAGGGTGGTTGCCGGCCAGGAACCAGCGGCAGCCATCGCATTCTCCGCACGGGGTGTGGTCCGGTTTGCGGGCTTCGCAAAGCAGGTATTGCGCCAGAAATTCGGCAAGGCGGCGCTTGCCGATGCCCGGCTCTCCGGTGATCAGCAGCGCATGCGGCAACCGCTCCCAGCCGCGCACCAGTTGCTTCCAGGAAGGGGCAAGCCAGGGATAGAAGGAGTGGGTCATGCCAGCCATGACTCCAGCAAAGCGGACAGATCGGCACGGATTGCATCCAGGCTGCGCGTGGAATCCACCACCCGAATCCGGCCATTCGACGCTTGCGCACGGGCCAGGTAGGCGGCACGCACCCGCTCGTGAAAATCCGCCGCTTCGAGCTCGAAACGATCCAGCTCGCGGCCGTTGGCCAGGCGCGCCTGACTCACGGAAAGCGGCACGTCGAAGAGCAGGGTCAGATCGGGTTGCAGCATGGTTGCGCCCTCGCCCTGCACCCAGTGTTCCAGCGTCTGCAACTTCTCAAGCACCAGACCGCGACCGCCGCCCTGATAGGCAAAACTCGCATCGGTGAAACGGTCGGAAACCACCCACTCGCCGCGCGCCAGCGCCGGTTCGATGACACGCGCGATATGCTCGCGGCGCGCGGCGAACATCAGCAGCGCCTCGGTTTCAAGATGCATGGGTTCGTTGAGCAGTAACTCCCGCAGCTTCTCGCCCAAGGGCGTACCGCCCGGCTCGCGCGTTACCACCAAGGGAACGCCACGCTCGCGCAACCGATCCGCCAGCCAGGCGAGATGGGTGCTCTTGCCGGCGCCATCCAGCCCTTCCAGGGAAACGAAGCGGCCACGCCGAGGATTTTGTTCTGTCATGCTGACTACCGATTGAAGGATGGGCGGATTTTCTCACACGCCAGCGTGGTACGCAGCAGACATGTGGGGGTTCAACAGCATCCACCCTCACCCCACCCCTCTCCCTACCAGGGAGAGGGAGCTGGTGCAGTGGAGGTGCGATGCGGTCAACTTACAAATTTTCCTCGCCCAGCGCTTCTTCCGTGAGTAACGGCGTCTTTTCGTCCTCGTCCAGGCGCACCTGTTCGATGCGGGTGAACTGGCGCGAAATCTTCTCGCTGGTGGTGGCCACCTGCTGCACGTCGTCGTTGGCCTGGCGGATGTGGGTGGCCAGTTTCTTCATCCGGTCGTCGAAGCGGGCGAATTCCTGCCCCAGCTTGCCGAGCGCTTCCTTGATGATGTGCACCTGGCGGCGGGTTTCCACGTCCTTGATCACGGCGCGCGCGGTGTTGAGCACGGCCATCAGCGTGGTCGGGGAAACGATCCAGACCCGGCGGCTGTGCGCATGCTGCACCAACTCCGGGTGGTAGGCATGGATTTCGGCGAACACGGCTTCGGCCGGGACGAACATCACCGCTCCGTCCGCCGTCACGTTGGGGATGATGTACTTGCTGGCGATGTCGTCGATATGCTTTTTCACGTCGGCCTTGAAGGCGCGCGTGGCCGCGACCTTGTCGCCGGCCGGGTCGAACATGCGGTGGTAGTTTTCCAGCGGGAACTTCGAATCGACGGCGACCGTTCCGGTGGGCTCGGGCAGTTTCAGCAGGCAATCGACCCGCACGCCGCCCGGCAAGGTAGCCTGCAATTCGTAGACCTGCGCCGGCAAAACGTTGCTGACGAGATGCTCCAGTTGAACTTCCCCGAACGCGCCGCGCGAGCGCTTGTCTCCCAGCAATTCCTGCAGGCTGACCACGTTGGTCGTCAGGCCGTCGATCTTCTTCTGCGCCTCGTCGATCGTCGCCAGGCGCGCCATGACGCTGGCAAAGGTCTCGTTGGTCTTTTTAAAACCTTCGTCGAGGCGCTCGGTCACCTTGCCGGAAATCTCGGCCAGACGGCCGTCCGCGGTCTGGGTCAGCTCGGCCACGCGCGCGCTCAGTTGCTGCGTGGACTGGTTGAGCGCGCTCTGCAGCAGATCCATCTCGCGCTTGGATTGCTCGGCCAGCATCTGCGCCAGCTTGAGCAGCACGTCCTCGCGCAGCGCATCCTGCTTGCCGCGCAAATCGGCTGAGATTTCGGCCAACTGTTTTGCCTCGTGCTCGCGCGATTCGGACAGAGTGGTGGACAGCGTCAGGCGCAGGCCGGAAAGGCTTTCAGCCTGCGAGGCTTGCAGGCGCTCCAACACGTTGCGGGTTTCCTTGAGTTCGGCCGCGACACTGCCGCGCAGGCGGTCGAACGATTCGTTCATGCTGTCGCGCAGGCGCTCGCCCGAGCGGGTCAGCGCCTCGTGCAGCAGGTTGCCGTGCTGGGTCAGCGCCGCATGCGTGCTTTCAGTTTGGCGCGACAGGCCATCGTGCAGCGCCGCCAGCATGGCGCGGTGCCGTTCCTCCATTTCCTGCCCCAGGAGTTCCAGCGTTTGCCGCTGCGCGGTTGTCAGGGCCTGCAGACGCAGCGCCACCCAGAAGCCGGCCAGCAACACGACCAGGATGGTAAGACCAAAAAGCAGTTCCAGCATGGGGTGTTCCTTTTTTTGTACTGGCGGAATTGTAGGCGACTAATCCGGCGAAGCCTATAATCGGCATCATGAAACCTGCCCTCCGAACTTTTCTTGCCCTCCTGCTTTGCATTTCGAGCCTGCCCGCCATGGGTGCGGAGCGGCAAAGCATGGCCGCCGTCCGGAAAAACGTGCAATCCTGGCTGGACCAGGCGCTGGCCAATTCGCCGGGGACGCCCTCATACAAGATCGGCGAGACGGACAGCCGCTTGCGGCTCGATGCCTGCCAGGACATGCAGATCAGCTTGCCCACCGGCTATCGGCTTCTGGGCAAGACCATGGTGCGCGTGCAGTGCATCAGCGGCGCGTCCTGGTCGTTTTCCATTCCGATCCAGGTATCGATCAACGCCACCTACTATGCAGCGGCGCGTCCGCTGGCTGCGGGGCAGGAAATCCGCGAAGGCGATCTGGCGCCGCAACAGGGCGATCTGGCCGCCCTGCCCGGCTCGGTGGTTCTCGATCCTTCCCGCGCCATCGGGCGCACGCTGAATTCCCCCGTCGCAGCCGGCAACCCGTTGCGCCAGGAAATGCTGCGCGCCCAGATAGTCATCCGCCAGCATCAAAAGGTTCGCCTGATTTTCCGCAGCGGGGACATAGAGGTCGTGAACGAGGGAACGGCGCTGGGCAATGCCGCCGAAGGCCAGCCGGTGCGCGTCAAGGTCAGCAACGGCCAGACGGTTCAGGGCATCGCGCGCGCCGATGGCTCGGTTGATATGGGGCGTTGATACGCAAGGAATCTTGCGGTTCTGTCATAAAACAGTATTGTTCAAATCCACCTTTGGCAAAGGCTATCTCCCAAAGTTGTATTGCAAGCCGCAAGCTTGATTGGTTATGCCGGAATCAGGCTCGTCATACCGGCGAAAGCCGGTATCCAGGCAGCAATCTGAGCAAAACCTCTGGATTCCGGCCTACGCCGGAATGACGAAGCAGGTTGCAACACGGTTCTGGTACAGAGCTGCCGTACCCGTCTAGCAGCCGCTGACGGGTTAAAACCCGTCCTACATTAAAGCGGCTTCGTTGCTGGATACCGGCCTACACCGGTATGACGACAAAAATTCAAACATCACTTATCAAACATTCACGACCGTTCCTTCGAACGGTTCTTCGCCTTCTTCCCCGCCGCCAGCGATTTTCTGATGTCCACCCACTCGGCCAGCCGTGCAGCCACCCGCTGGTTGATGCTTCCCGACGGGTAGTTGCCCTTGCTGTCGGCTTCCCCAGCCGGCAGGCCGGTCAACAGGGCAACCGCCTGATCGACGTTTTCCACCGCGTAAATATGGAAGTGCCCGGCCTGCGCTGCGGCGACCACATCCCAGCGCAGCATGAGATGCTTGACGTTGGCGGCGGGGATCAACACCCCCTGCTCGCCGGTCAGCCCGCGCGCTACGCAGATATCGAAAAAGCCCTCGATCTTTTCGTTGACCGCGCCGATGGCCTGCGCCTGGCCTAGCTGGTTGACCGATCCGGTGATCGCGAACGATTGCTTGATCGGCACGTTGGCAAGGCGCGAGAGCAGCACGCACAGTTCGGCCATCGAGGCACTATCGCCGTCGATCATCCCGTAGGACTGCTCGAATACGAGGCTCGCGGAAAACGCCAGCGGCCGGCTTTGCCCGTAGCGCGCGGCAAGGAAGGCGGAAAGGATCAGCACGCCCTTGGAGTGGATGGCGCCCGAGAGCTTGACCTCGCGCTCGATGTTGACGAGGTCGCCCTCGCCCAGCCGCGCGGTCGCGGTAATCCGCGTCGGCATGGCAAAGGCGAAATCGCCGAGCGAGAGCACCGAGAGCGCATTGATCTGCCCCGTCACCGCGCCCTGCGTATCGATCATCAGCGTGCCGCGCAGGATTTCCTCGTGCAGGCGCGAGCGCAGCCGGTCCTGGCGGTGGATCTGGGTATCGATGGCCTGCTGCACGTCCGCCGCGCCGATAACCGCACGCCCGGCTTCGTGCGCCCAGTAATCGGATTCGCGCAAGAGATCGGCCACGCTGCGCATGTGGGTGGACAGCCGCTCCGAATCGCCGACAAGGCGCGCGCCGTACTCGATCACCCGTGCCACCGCGCCGCGGTCCAGCGGGCGCAGTTTTTCCTTGCGGCACAGCGTGGCCACGAGGCGCGCATACAGCATGTGGCTGTCCGGATTGCGCTCGATGCGTTCCTCGAAATCCGCCACCACCTTGAACAGCTCGCCGAAATCCGGATCGTATTGCTCCAGCAGGTAATACAGCAGCCGGTCGCCGAACAGGACGATTTTCACGTCGAGCGGAATCGGCTCGGGCTCCAGCGAAACCGTGCTCACGATGCTCAGCATCTGGCCCAGCGATTCGATGCGGATTTCGCGCGTTTGCAGCGCCCGCTTCAAGCCTTCCCATGCGAAAGGCTGCATCAGCACCTTGCGGATATCGAGCAGCAGGTAGCCGCCGTTGGCTTGGTGCAAGGCGCCCGGCTTGATCAGCGTGAAGTCGGTCACCAGCGCGCCCATCTGGGAAATGTGCTCGACCCGCCCGACCAGGTTGCTGTAGCTCGGGCTATCCTCGCTGACGATGGGCGCGCCGTGCTTCTGCCCGTCGGTCACGAGCACGTTCACCTCGTAGCGGTGGAAAGCATGGTGCGCCATCTCGCCTGTGTTGGCCGATTCCTCCTGCTTGCGGAAGTCGTCGCCGTGCTCGACCATGTTCTGCTGCACCACGTCCAGGTATTTGAGTACTTCCGGCAGTCCGGCATAGTCTTCGCGCAGGTCGTTGATGAGGTGTTCGACCACGGACAGCATCGTTTCGCGGTTGAGCTGCTTCACCCGCTCGCTGCGCGCCTTGCGCCATTGCGGAATCTGCCGCAGGATTTTCGCCAGGCGGTCCTGCAACTCCGAGATGACCGTTGCCAGCCGGCGTTTTTCCTTCTCGGGCAGTTTTTCGTATTCCTCCTGCGGAATCACCTCATGATCGCGCGTCGGCGCGAAGGCGAACCCGTCGGGCGTGCGCAGCAGCGCAACGCCCTTGGCATCGGCATCCTCGCCCAGCGCCTTGAACGTCTCTTCCTGCTGCCGGCTGTATTCGTCCTGGATCGCGGTGATCTTGGTGCGGTATTCCTCGCTGTCGAACGAAGCAGGAATCGCCGTGCGCAGGTAATCGACCAGCCGCTCCATGTCGCGCCGCAAATCAGCGCCCTTGCCGGTCGGCAGCCTGAGCGCGAGCGGCTTGTGCGGATCGGAGAAATTGTTGATGTAGCACCAGTCGAAAGGCGCGGGTTCGGACCTGGCTTTTTTCTCCAGCAACTGCTGCACCATGCTGCGCTTGCCCATCCCCGACGGCCCAAGCACGAAGAGGTTGTACCCCTCCTGCCGGATGCCGGCGCCGAAGCGCACCGCATTCATGGCGCGCGTCTGGCCGATGATCTCCGTCAAGTCTTCAAGCTCGGCGGTGGTCTGGAAACTGAACTGCAGCGGATCGCAGGGATGGTGGAGTTGTTGCGGAGCCAGCGGTGGAAGGGGTGTCATTTTTTTCTTCCCGGCAGGTGGGTTCTTCTTTCAATATAAGCAGTTGCTGCCTGCTTGCTGGAAGAAATTCGTTGCTGGCGGTGCGGGGGCGTGCTTTCCAAGCGCAGCATGGAAGGTGTAATCTTTTGTTCAGCATGTCGCGCGTCTTGGCCCTGCGGGGTTAACGGCAGTGACGTTTTATTTGAATACGCCACCAGTGGTGGCGATACCACGTTATGCATAGGATAAGAATCCGTGGCCATTTTTGATCTCTTTTCTAAGCGGCAGAAGAAACTCAGGGGTGAAATGCCGGATGTCTACCAATATTCGGATATCCCACACGCGCTTCGCGTACAGATCGTTCATATCTGGATGGACACTCTTGGCAATGCAGAAAACTATTGGAACGGCAAAGTTAACGAGGCCTACAAATTCATAGTGGATACTTTGTGTCGTGAATATGGCATTTTCAGGCTTGCCGGTGCAAAAAATTACGGAAACCGCGAGTACTTAGAAGAGTTTGTAAATGCATTCCTAAACGAAAGAGACACTGAAAAATGCCTCGACTTCATCGAACTGGCATTTAAGGTGATAGATCTCTTCACAAGGGATTACGAATACTTGCGACGAAGTCGCGCATCGCAAAAGGCAGATGAATCAATTGACGAATTAAATTCAAGATTCAAGGAGCATGGTGTAGGGTATCAATTCACCGACGGTGAAATGATCAGGGTTGATTCGGAGCTTATTCATTCCGAGGTAATAAAGCCCGCTCTTCGTCTTTTGAATCAAAAACACTATGCCGGCGCGCACGAGGAGTTTTTGAAGGCGCACGAGCACTACAGGCACGAGCGGCACAAAGAATCTCTCAACGAATGCCTAAAGTCATTCGAAAGCGTTATGAAAGCAATTTGTGACAAGAGAAGCTGGGCATATCCATCCGGAGCAACCGCGAAGGCACTAATTCAAGTTTGCCTTGACAACAACCTTATTCCATCCTTCTGGCAGCAGAGTTTTGGCTCGCTACGAAGCCTGCTCGAGAGTAGTGTCCCAACTGGACGAAACAAACTCGGCGGGCATGGTCAAGGATCAGAGTCCTTCTCTGTTCCAAGCCATCTCGTCGCGTACATGTTGCACATGACAGCAGCCTCGATCGTCTTTCTCGCAGAAGCTGAAGCGAGCATGCCGTAATGCATAACCTACAGTCGAGCGGGACAGCCAAAAGCTGCGCTTTTGGTTCCCTCCGCTTCGCTTCGGCTGCCCCTCACTTCCACGTTGAAGCTGTAAAAAACCCACCAACCTCTACCATCCCGCCGCAAGCCGGTATCCAGCAACAAAGCCACCCCGGCCTGCGCCGGGGAATCAATGGGGTCAGACTCGATTGATTTGGAGTCGCCCACCAATCTCCTCCAGCGCCTTGCCGATCCCGTCCTGCGCCGTATCGACCACGACCACCCTACCCCGTTCATCCTCGCCCAGCGCATCGGCGTTCGCCAGTTGCTGCGCGAGCACGGCGGGGTTGGCTTCCGAGGCGTCGTAGCCATGGCTGACACGCACGGCGAGGCGTTGCAGCAGCACGCTGGCCGGGGCCTGGCAATCCAGGATCAGGAACGGGATGTCTTTTGCCTGCGCCAGATCGCGGAACAACTGGCGCTGCCAGCGGAGCAGGAAGGCGGCGTCGACGATGACCGGGCAACCGGCGCTCACGATGGTTTCGGCCAGCGTCTTGAGGTATTCATAGGTCGCAGTGGTGGCTGCAGTGGTGTAGAGCCCGCCGCCGATGGCCGACCCGCTGCGCGCGAGCGGCGGCAGGCCGTGCAGGCGTTTGCGCTCCACGTCCGAGCGCAGGCAGACGGCACCGAAACTCGCCGCAAGCTGGCGTGCGGCCGTGCTCTTGCCGGAGCCGGAAAAGCCGTGCGTGACGATCACGGCGGGGGTTCGGGGCTGTAACGCCGCGGTGGCAAAGTCCAGATAGGCGCTCTGGCTGGCGTTCGCCGCCTCCCGCTCCGTGGCAGCCAGGGCCGTATCTTGCGCACGTAGCCCTGCCACCTTGGCGCGCACCAGCGCACGGTAGACCTCGTAGAAGCGCCATGTTTCAAGACCGGCGTAATCGCCGGTGATTTCCAGCCAGCCGTTGAGCAACCGCCAGGCATGGTCCGGCCGGCCGTGCACGGCGAGATCCATCGTCAGGAACGCCAGATCGTTGAACACGTCGATCCAGCGCAGCTCGTCGCTGAATTCGATGCAGTCGAAAACCAGCGGCTGGCCGTCGAAGAGCAGCATGTTGCCAAGATGCAGGTCGCCGTGGCATTCGCGCACCAGGCCCTGCGCCTTGCGCTGCCGGAACACGGGTTCAAGACGCGCGAGTTCGGCTTCGCTCCAGCGTTGCAGCTCGGCAAGCCGCAGCGGGCAGGCATCGGGCCGTTCGCGGAAAAATGCAAAGTTGGCATCGACCGGCGCGCGGATGCATTCCGGGCTGCCCCACGGGGATTGCGCATCGGCAATCGGCGCGCACTGGTGGAACCCGGCAAGCTCCGCTGCCAGCGCATCGACCTGCACTTCGCCCTGCCCGTTGCGGGCCAGGACTTGGTCGAGCAAGTCCTGCTGACTGAATTGCCGCATCTTCACGGCATATTCCAGCGCACCGTCATCCTGGCCAAAGCGTGGACTATCCGGCGCGCCACTGATGACAACCGTTTCGAGATAGAGCTGCGGCGCCAGGCGCCGATTGAGGCGCAGCTCCTCGTTGCAGTAGAAACGCCGCTTTTCGAGCGTGGTGTAATCGACAAAGCCAAGATCCACGGCTTTCTTGATCTTGTAGGCGAACGGCCCCGTCAGCAGCACGAAGGAGATATGCGTTTCGATCACGCACACCTCATCGACCGGATGCGGGTAGCAAGCCGGGTTTTTGAGCGCTTCAACAAGCTGGCGTTGTGCTGGCGGGGCGGTGCCCGATGTCATGCAGGCGCTCCTTCATCCAAAATTTTCCAAGGCGTTTTCATTAGCGAGTAGCCCGGATGAAACTACGTGAAATCCGGGGCTTTCGTTGGGGGGGCACAAACTCGGTTTGTCTTTGAACCTGTGCCCCCGGATTTCGCTGCGCTGCATCCGGACTACCCGCTTTTTCTCCCTCCCACAGACCCATCCCGCGAGGGGAGCGCGTAGGTCGGATAAGCCGTAGGCGCCATCCGACGCGTAAACCACAATCGTCGGAAGGCGCTTTGCTTTTCCGACCTACTCGCTACTTACTGTCATGCTGCCTCCCCGCCTCTGCCAACGAACACGGGCTCGCCGCGTTCCAGTGCCGAGAAGATCACGGGCAGGATTTCTCGGGTGGTGATTTCGCCTTTTTCATCCTTGCAGATCAGCAGCAACTGCTGGTAGCAAGACGGCCCCACGGGCAACACCATGCGCCCGCCGTTTTTGAGCTGATCGACCAACGCTGGCGGGATCCACTGCGGCGCGGCGGTGACGATCACCTTGTCGTAGGGGGCATGCTCGGGCCAGCCGAGGTGCCCGTTGCCGACCCTGATCTCGACATTGTCGTATCCCAGCCGCACCAGCCGTTCCCGCGCCTGGCGCGCCAGACCTTCGATCAGCTCGACACTGTAGACCTGCCGCGCGAGCCGGGTCAGGATCGAGGTCTGGTAGCCCAGCCCGGAGCCGATTTCGAGCACCGTTTCATCGGGTTGCAGTTGCAGCAGGTCCGTCATCAGCGCCACGATGAAGGGCTGGGAGATCGTCTTGCCGTAGCCGATCGGCAGCGGACGGTTCTGGTAGGCATGGGCCAGCATGTCGTCGGGGACGAACGCATGGCGCGGCACACGGCCCATGACCTCCATGACCCGCGCATCGAGTTGCGCCTTGCCGAGATACTCGCATACGTCCGCGGCCTCGCTGGCGATGTCTTCCAGCATGCATCGGCGCTGCCGGGCGAACCATTCCTCGTCCATCGCACTCCTCTTCTTTTCACTTTCTTTGTCAGCAATGCCGTAGGACGGGATTCATCCCGTCACAATGGTTTTGGTCAATGAAGCGACGGGTTGAAACCCGTCCTACAGCAGACTCGCAACCTTTCACCCTGTGGGAGCGGTTGAAAACCGCGAAGATTCCGGCCATCGAGCCAGCGATCTGCCGACTTATTCACCCACTTGATCGTTGAATCATAGACAGCGCGAAATTTCTGCCAGCAGGAAATCATCTGAAGGCATGCCAGCCGGGCGGAACAGGCCCTAGAACCTGTTCACAATCTGTCGCGGACGCCGTCAACGGGGTGAAGAGCAGCGCAGGAACCGGAGTTTATGCGGATAAATGAGGATTCCGAGCAGCACATGAGCCCCGATCACGGCTTCGCAGTAAGATTGTGAACAGGTTCTATGCTGAAACCATGGCCCATCACACCCCCCTCCTCTTCGGCGCTTTCGACCGCCACAACTTCGGCGACCTGTTGTTCCCGCACGTCGCCGCCGCGCTCTTGCATTCCGGAAACCTGCTGTTTGCCGGGCTGGCCGAGCGCGACCTGCGCAAGCACGGCGGCCATCGGGTGCGGGCACTGGCGAATCTGGCGGCGGAGTTGCAGGACCAACCGGTCGACGTGATTCACGTCGGCGGGGAAATCCTGACCTGCGATGCCTGGCAGACGGCCGTGATGTTGCTGCCAGCGGAAGAGGTGCAGGCCACGATTGCGCATCTCGATTCGCTGCCGGCAGAAAAAATGGCGTGGGCGCAGCGGCAGTTGCAACTTGCCGACCTCGCCCCGTACGCCCTGTCGCGCGATTTGTTTCGGAAAGCCGGCAAGGTGGTTTATGCCGGCGTGGGCGGCGTGGAACTGGATCGCCGCCCGCCCGCGATGCGGGCCGAAGTGCTGGCCAAGCTCAGGGCGGCGGACTGGGTGAGCGTGCGCGACCGCTGGACGCTGGCGCATCTGCAAGCCGCCGGCATCCCGGCGCGGTTGATCCCCGACCCGGCTTCGCTCGTCGCAGAGCTTTTCGGCGAACGCGTCCGGCTGCACGGGCAAACTGGCGAGCCAGCCCGCATCGCTGCCGAGTTCCCGCAGGGCTATATCGCGATGCAATTCAGCGCGGATTTCGGCGACGACGCGACACTCGCCCAAATAGCCGCCCAACTGGACGAAGCCGCCGCCGAGAGCGGGTTGGGCGTGGCGTTCTTCCGCGCCGGCGCCGCGCCCTGGCACGACGATCTGGAATGCTTCCGACGAATCGCAGCCCGCCTGCGCACACCGCGCGTACAGATATTCGAATCGCTGAATGTGTGGGACATCTGCGCGCTCATCGCCCGGAGCTGCGTCTATTGCGGCAGCAGCTTGCACGGCCGGATCGTCGCCATGGCCTTTGCGCTGCCGCGCATCAACCTGATCCACGCAGCCGCGCCGGAACATGCGCCCGGCAAACAGGCCGCCTACGCTACGACTTGGGAAGCGGAAGGCACGCCCATCGCCGTCGAAGCAGCCGGAATCGCTTCCGGCATCCGAGAAGCGCTCGCAGTTGATCGGTTGGGGCTCGTGCAGACAGCCTGCAGGTTGGTTGGTGCCAGCCGTGAGGGGTTATTGGCTTGGACGTGTGAAGTTTGAATTTTGCAGTCATACCGGCGAAGGCCGGTATCCAGCAGCGGAGCCGCTTCAAGCCTCTGGGCCCCGGCCTGCGCCGGGGCGACGACTTCGAGCAGCGAGCAGGTCGGAAAAGCAAAGCGCCTTCCGACGATTGCGGTTTATGCGTCGGATGGCGCCTACGGCTTATCCGACCTACGCTCTGCAAAATTGGGGGGAATAGGGGCCTGCTTAATCAAGAACCAGCTCAGTAGGCGAGCGAGCCAAAGCAGGAGGCCGGAGCGCAGGAACCGGAATGTACATGGAGTACATGAGGATTCCGAGCACCGCCCGACTGCCAGATGCGAAGGCGCAGCCGCCTAATGAACAGGTTCTAAGTAAGCAACCCGCGCAGCTTGTAAATCAACTCATGCGCCTCGCGCGGCGTGAGTTCGTCCGGATCGATGTCCTGCAACTCTTGAATCACCGCATGGGGTTCGGGTTCTTCGGGCTGCGGCAGCACGGCAAAGAGATCGCCCTGACCTTCCACGCGCACGCTGCTTTGCTCCAGCTCCACCAGCTTGCGCTTGGCCAAGCGCACCACGTCGCGCGGTACGCCGGCCAACTGCGCCACGGCCACGCCGTAGCTTTGCGAGGCCGGGCCTTCCTGCACGGCATGCAGGAACACGATCTTGTCCTTGTGCTCGACCGCATCCAGGTGCACGTTGGCGACGGTCGGGTAATCCTGCGCCAGCCGCGTCAGCTCGAAATAGTGCGTGGCGAACAGCGTGTAGGCACGGTTCTTTTCGATCAATTGCCGCGCAATCGCCCACGCAAGCGCCAAGCCGTCGAATGTGGACGTGCCACGCCCGACTTCGTCCATCAGCACCAGCGAATGCTCGCTCGCGTTGTTGAGGATGTTCGCGGTTTCGGTCATCTCGACCATGAAGGTCGAGCGCCCGCCCGCCAGATCGTCCGATGCGCCGATACGGGTGAAGATGCGGTCCACCGTACCGATCACGGCCGAGGTCGCCGGCACAAAACTGCCGACATGCGCCAGCAGCACGATCAGCGCCACCTGGCGCATGTAGGTCGATTTACCGCCCATGTTCGGGCCGGTGATCAGCAACAATTTGCGCGCCAACTGCAGATCGACACCGTTGGGGATGAAATCGTCGATCTGCGCTTCGACCACCGGATGACGGCCGGCTTCGATGCGGATCAGCGTTTCGTCGGAGAATTCCGGCGCGGTGTAGTTGCCCAGCGCGGCGCGTTCAGCCAGACAGGCCAGCACATCGACCGTCGCCACGGCCTGCGCAGCGAGACGCAAGTCGGCCAGCCAAGTTTGCAACTGGTCCAAGATGGCCTCGAACAGCGCCTTTTCCAGCGCCAGCGAGCGCTCCTGCGCCGAGAGGGCCTTGTCCTCGAATTCCTTGAGTTCCGGCGTGATGAAGCGCTCGGCGTTCTTCATGGTCTGGCGACGGCGGTAATCGTCCGGCACTTGATCCAGATAGGAATTGGTGATCTCGATGAAGAAGCCGGCCACGCGGTTGTATTCCACGCGCAGGGTGGCGATGCCAGTGCGCTCGCGCTCGCGCGCTTCCATTTCGATCAGGTACTGGCCGCAGTTGTGCTGGATACCGCGCAGTTCGTCGAGTTCCGCCGAATAGCCGTCGGCGATCACGCCGCCTTCGCGCAGCACGACCGAGGGCTCGGGCAGGATGGCGGCGGCCAGCAAGGCATGGATGGACGCATCCGGCTGCAGGGCGCGCGCCAGTTGCTTGAAGAATTCGCCTTCCGGCAACACGCGGACGAGTTCCGGCAGTTGCGCCAAACTATCGCGCAAGCTGGAAA
Source organism: Formivibrio citricus (assembly GCF_900115065.1). Taxonomy (GTDB): domain Bacteria; phylum Pseudomonadota; class Gammaproteobacteria; order Burkholderiales; family Chitinibacteraceae; genus Formivibrio; species Formivibrio citricus. The sequence goes on from NZ_FOVE01000005.1 coordinate 113,010, forward strand.
GATCGCGCGGCCGGGCGCTTTTCAGCGCCACGCGCGCGCAAATGCGCTCGATATCGGCCACGGCATCCAGCACCCGCGCCACGTCCTGATACGCGCCGGTTTCCAGCAAAGCGCCAATCGCCGACTGGCGCTCCAAGATGCGCGCATGGCTGCGCAGCGGATGATGCAGCCAGTGCGCCAGCAGACGGCTGCCCATGCCGGTCGAGCAGTGGTCGAGCAACGAAAACAGCGTCGGCGCAGCCTCGCCGCGAATGGTTTCCGTGATCTCCAGATTGCGCCGCGTAGCGGCATCGAGTTCGATGTATTGGGTATGGTGCTCGACACGCAAGCCCAAGAGCTGCGGCAACGCCCCACCCTGCGTGCTGCGCACGTATTCGAGCAAAGCCCCGGCCGGACCAACGGCAAGCAGATCGGCTTCGACACCGAAACCGGCCAGATCGTGCACGCCGAAATGGCGCGTGAGGTTGCGCCCGGCCGCTGCCGGGTCGAACTGCCAGCCGGAAAGCTTGCGGACCGGCATCGGCAGGTTATCGAGCAAGGCCAGATCGGCATCGTCCGGCGCCAGGATTTCCGCAGGGCGCAGACGTTCCAGCTCGGAAGCGAGCTTTTCCGCATCGGTATCCATCAGCGCAAAATCGCCCGAAGCCAGGGACAGCCACGCCATCCCCATCTTGCCCTTGTGGAAAGTCAGCGCCAGCAGGCGGTTTTCGCGCTTGTCGTCGAGCAAGGCCGCATCGGTCAGCGTGCCCGGCGTCACCACGCGCATCACCTTGCGCTCTACCGGCCCCTTGGCATTGACCTCGCCCACTTGCTCGCAAATCGCCACCGATTCACCGAACTTCACCAGCCGCGCCAGATACTGTTCGGCGGCATGATAGGGGATGCCCGCCATGCGGATAGGAATGCCGGCCGACTGCCCGCGCGTGGTCAGCGTGATATCCAAGAGCTTCGCCGCCCGTACCGCATCGTCATGGAACAGCTCGTAAAAATCGCCCATGCGGTAGAACACCAGCTTGTCCGGGTGGTCTGCCTTGATGCGAAGGTATTGCTGCATCATCGGAGTGTGCTGGGGCGTGCTGTCCTTGCTGGCCATCGTCTGTTCTTGCTTTGATCGGGAAACAGCGGAATTTAGCATAAAGGCCGGCCCTGTTGACATGACCGCGAGCCGATACCGGAAAGGCCATTGCGACCTTGCACGGTTTCGCTCGGCGGCCACCTCGCGTGGGAGCGGATGAAATCCGCGAATCGGGCGGTGGTTTCAAGCCGTAGCCGGTCTTGCGACCGGGCGGATTTTTTGCGAGCCATTCGTCACAATGGGTCGAGTCAAGCCGGCGTAGAGGGCAAGTTCGGATCAAGTGACTCTGGCATAAACAAGCTGTTATGATTTCTGCACGCTACAGGCATCAAGGAGTACCCATGACACCCACCCCCATTGAGACGATCGAAGCCGCTGCCATGCAACTGCCCAAGGCCGACCGAATTCATCTGGCGGAACGCCTGCTGGCCAGCCTGGAAGAAGATGATGAAATCCAGACCGCCTGGATCGCAGAAGCCGAACGCCGTGCCGATGCACTGGATAGCGGCACGACGCAAGCCATCGCTATCGAAGATGCCATGGCCCAGCTACGTGGCAGCTTGCAGCATTGAACATCGTCATCCATACGGCCGCAATGGCTGAGCTTCAACAAGCCTGCGATTACTACCGGGATCAGGCTTCCAGCCTCGTCGCCGAAAACTTCCTGGCGCAAGTCGATCATGCGATTGGCTGCCTGCGCGAATACCCGGAACTGGGTCAGCCTGTTTCATCGCGCCTGCGCACGCTACCGCTGCGCCAGTTTCCGTACTCCATGATCTACCGTCTGCAAACCCAAACTCTCACCATCCTGACCATTGCCCACCAACGCCGCCGTCCGGGGTATTGGGCGGGGCGTTAAACCCCGCTCAATTTAACGATTGCGCATTCATGCGCCCTGCATCCACCCATCCCACGGCGGCGGATCGCCGAGTTCTTCGGCGAGGTAATCGACCAGCGCCCGTACCTTGGCGGACAGGTGGCGGCGGGAGGGGTAGACCGCGTGCATGAACAGATCGGTCAGGCGGTAATCCGGGAGCACGGGCACCAGCCGACCGTTGCGCAGGTCTTCGCCAATCAAAAATGTTGGCTGGCGCGTAATGCCCTCTCCTGCCAGCGCGGCCACGCGCAGGATGTCGCCGCTGTTGGCGCGCCAGCCGCCTTTCACTGCGACGCTTTCCTGTCCGTTGGGGCCAATGAAAGTCCATTCATCGCAGCGGGGTGAGTTGGTGTAGATCAGGCAGGCGTGCCGGGTCAGTTCTTGCAATTGGACCGGTGCGCCCGCCCGCTCAAGGTAGGCAGGCGCAGCGCAGCAGACGATGCGCACCGTGCACAGGCGCCGTGCAACCAGCGATGGATCGAGTTGCGCGGTGATGCGCAGCGCCAGATCGAAGCCTTCCTCGACCAGATCGATCAGCCGGTCGGATAGCGAGACCTCGACGTCCACCTGAGGGTAGCGCGCGCGAAACCCCGCCAGCAGGCCAGCCATGCGTTCCGCGCCGAACGACATCGGCGCGGTCAGGCGCAACAGACCGGAAGGCGCTGCCGATTGCCGCCCCACCAGCGATTCGGTTTCTTCGAGCTCGGCCAGCAGTGGCAGGCTGCGCTCGTAATAGGCCCTGCCTGCATCGGTCAGGCTCAGGCTGCGCGTGGTGCGGTTCAGCAAGCGCCCGCCCAAGTGGGCTTCCAAATCGGCGATCAGGCGCGAAGTCGCTGTAGTGGAAAGGCCCAACTGCTCAGCCGCACGGACAAAGCTGCCCGCCTCGACCACGCGCACAAACACCTGCATTGCGGTAATCCGGTCCATTGCCGCTCCAATTATCCCGAATACAGGGATTCAAATTCACACAATCACCAGTTTATCCCGGAACATGAAACCAACATACTGATTCCATCAACTCAAGGAGATTCACCATGATCGATACCCGTACCGCACCCTATGCCGCGCTGGCACTGCGCGCTGCCCTTGGCATCATGTTTGTCGCACACGGACTGACCAAGCTGCTTGTTTTCACCCTGCCCGGCACGGCCGCTTTCTTTGCCAAGGTCGGATTTCCCGGCTGGATGGCCTATCCGGTCACCGCCGCCGAAATCATAGGCGGGGCAATGCTGGTCATCGGCGTCTATCCGCGCATCGTCGCTGCAGCCCTGCTGCCGGTTCTGATCGGCGCAGCCAGCGTACACTTGAATAATGGCTGGTCTTTCAGCAACCCCCGTGGTGGGTGGGAATACCCGGTCTTTCTGATCTTTGCCGCACTCACCCTGGCGCTTCTGGGTGACGGCGCGTTTGCACTGAAGCCATCGCCAGCACTCGGCCGGAGGTAAGCATCATGAGCACCCTGCCCGCCCTGTTCGTTTCGCACGGCTCGCCCATGCTGGCGCAGGATGCCGGCCACACCGGGGCGGCCTGGCAGCAACTCTTTGCCAGCCTGCCCAGACCGCAAGCCATTCTGGTGCTGTCGGCGCACTGGCTTACCCCCGCTCCACAGGTGAGTGCCACGGCCCTGCCCAAAACGATCCACGATTTCGGTGGCTTCCCGCGCGAGCTCTACGGCATGCAATACCCTGCTCCGGGTGCACCCCAGCTCGCCGGTGAAGTGGCGGCCTTGCTGGATGAAGCCGGTTTCACCGCCAGTCTCGACCCCGAGCGCGGGCTGGATCACGGCGCCTGGGTTCCGTTACGGTTGATGGCTTCCGCTGCCGATATCCCGGTACTGCAACTCTCGCTGCAGCCGCAGTTCGGCCCCGACTACCACTATCGACTGGGGCAAGCGCTGGCTCCGTTGCGTTCGCAGGGCGTGCTGCTGCTCGGCTCGGGCAGTCTCACCCACAACCTGTTCGAGGTGCAATGGAACGCGGGCGATGACGAATCCGCCGTTCCCGAATACGTCTACGCCTTCCAGCGCTGGGTGCACGAAAAGCTGCTCGCGGGCGATACGGCGGCGTTGCTCGACTATCGCCGCCAAGCGCCTTCCGCCGAACGCGCCCATCCCACGGAGGAACATCTGTTGCCGCTGTTCGCCATGCTGGGCGCGGGTTCGCCGGGGGCGGTGCGTCGACATTTTGCGGGGATTACGGAAGGCGTGCTGGCGATGGATGTTTACAGTTTTGGTTTTTGAGCCTGTTGAACCACAGAGGCACGGAGAACACAGAGAAAACCAAAAACACAATGTTTAGTCTTCGGCAATCCGGATTCGGCGGGTTACGCCTTTGGCTAACCCGCCCTACCATCTGCGCCGGTATGACGACAAAAACTCAAACTTCACTTGGCCGGATCAATATGCAGACATGCATTTGCAGTCCTAAGTTCAATTCGCGGATTTCATCCGCTCCCACATGAATCTGCAGGTTCTTTGTTTGCCCTTCTGCAATCTGGACTTCTTGCAAAAATCCCGACGAATCTGCTTGCATGGAGACGGCCAAGGCGATTTAATGACTGACTGGTCAGTTATTTGATTATCTCCGAAATGTCCACTCATCCCCGTCCCCGCCAGCGCCGCAAAGAAGCCCGTCCGGGCGAGATCATTGCCGCCGCGCTGGAGCTGTTTTTGACCAAGGGTTTCGCCGCGACCAGGATCGACGACGTGGCAAAAGCTGCGGGCGTAACCAAGGGCACGGTCTATCTCTACTACCCGAGCAAGGAAGCGCTGTTCCAGGCTGCGTTGCGCGAAACGGTCATTCCCAACATCGCCCGCGCGGACGAGGCCATCGTCACCGCCGGCCAGTCCGCTGCCGGGCAACTGCGCACGACGATCCGCTTCTGGGCCACCAGCATCGCCGAATGTCGCGGCAGCCTGCTCAAGCTCCTGATTGCCGAAGCGGGCAACTTTCCGGAGCTGGCCGATTTTTACTTCGAAGAAGTGGTCAAGCCGGTACAGAACCACGTTGCCTGCATCATCCACCATGGCATCGAGCGCGGCGAATTCCGGCCGCTGGATGCCGAAATGCTGGCACGTACGCTCTTCGCTCCCATCGCGCTGACCAACATCTGGCGCTATACCCATTCCGGCCCGAACGCCCTGCAGAGCGATCTCGTGGCGCTGGCCGAGTTTCATCTGGATGTCGTACTCAACGGCATCATGCTTTCCAGGGAATCGACATGACAGAAAAGAAATCCCAGCCCCTGCGGCAGAAAAAAGCGCGTCAGGTCTTTGCGGCGCTGGCGATTGGCATCGTGCTGCTGCTTGTCTGGCGCTGGTGGTGGAGCACGGGGCATGTTTCCACGGATAACGCGCAGCTCGAAGGACACATCGTCCCCGTTTCCGCGCGCGTGGGCGGTTATGTGAAAAGCGTGGCGGTCGCGGACAACCAGCCCGTCGATGCCTCGCAACTGCTCGTCGAACTCGACCCGCGCGATTTCGCCGCGCGCGCAGCGCTGGCCGAAGCCGATTACCAGCAGGCGCTCTCCTCCGCCGGCAAGGAAGGTCAGCCCGGCATGGCGCTCGCGCAGATCGGCGCGGCTCAAGCCAACGCTGCGGCCGCAGCCTCGCAAACGCGCACCATGGAAGCCCAGATTGTCGAGGCCCGCGCCAACGTGGAAAAAGCCCAGCGCGACTATCTGCGCGCCAAGGAGCTGGCCGACAAGAAAATGGTCAGCCCCGCCGCGCTCGATGCCGCCGATACTGCGGTCAAGACCGCCCGCGCACACGTGGCGGCGCTGGAAGCGCAACTGAAAAGCTCGCGCGAATCCGCAGCGGCGGCGGGCCAGCAAGTCGGCATTTCGACCGCCGGGCTGAAATCCGCCCAGGCCAAGGTCATGGCGACAGAAGCCGCGCTGCAACTCGCGCGCAACCAGTTGCAGGATACGCGCGTGCTGGCACCGGCAGCCGGGCTCGTCAGCAAGAAGGCCGTGGAGCCGGGGCAGATGATCCAGGCCGGACAGACGCTGCTCTACCTCGTCCCGACCGACAACCTCTGGGTCACCGCCAACCTCAAGGAAACCGAGCTCAAGCACGTCAAGCCGGGGCAGGAAGTGGAAATCGAAGTGGACGCCTTCCCGAGCCTGAAGCTCAAGGGCAAGGTGGATTCGTTCAGCGGCGCGACCGGCGCGCGTTTCACGCTGCTGCCGCCGGACAACGCCACCGGCAACTTCACCAAGGTCGTGCAGCGGGTTCCGGTCAAGATCGCGCTCGATGCGCTGCCCAAGGACGTGCAACTGCGCCCCGGCCTTTCCGTCAACGTCACGATCCTGACGCGATGAACCCCATCCTGCCCGGCCTGAGCCGTTCAACCACGCCGGACGAAATCCGCACCAACCGCTACATCATCGCCCTGACGGTAACGCTGGGCTGCGTGCTGGAGCTCGTCGACACGAGCATCGTCAACGTCGCCATCCCGCACATGATGGGCACGCTAGGCGCTTCGCTCGACGAGATCACCTGGGTTTCGATCGGTTACGTGGTCGCCAACGTCATCGTGCTGCCGATCTCGGGCTTCCTGTCGCACGTTTTCGGGCGGCGCAACTATTTCATCCTCTCGATCCTGTTGTTCACCTTCGCCTCGTTTGCCTGCGGTAGCTCAACCTCGCTCGGCGCGCTGGTGTTCTGGCGCATCGTGCAGGGATTGGGCGGCGGCGGCCTGATCGCCACGGCGCAGGTCACGATCATGGACGTCTTTCCGCGCAAGGAAGTGGCGACCGGCATGGCGGTCTTCGGCATGGGGATCATGACCGGCCCGATGCTGGGCCCGACGCTTGGCGGCTGGCTGACCGACGAATATTCCTGGCCGTGGATTTTCTACATCAACCTGCCGCTGGGCATCCTGGCGCTCTTGTTCACGCTGGTCTACGTCCCCGAAGCGCTGCACCGGCGCAAGATCGAAAAGATCGACTACATCGGCCTGCTGATGATGGCCGCCGGAATCGGCGCGCTGCAACTGATGCTGGAACGCGGCGAGCGGCTGGACTGGTTCGAATCGGGCGAGATCGTGGCCTACGCCGTGACCAGCATCCTGGCGCTGGGTGCGTTCGTCATCCGCCAGCTCGAAAGCGAACACCCGCTCGTGGATTTCCGCATCTGCCGCGACATCCAGTATTCATCGGGCCTGTTGTTCACCTTCCTGCTGGGTGCATCGCTGTTTTCCACCGTTTTCGTCTTCCCGGTCTACGTGCAGACGCTGATGGGCTATACCGCGTGGCAGACGGGCTTGTTGATCCTGCCCTCGGCCATGGCCTCCGGCATCGCCATGCCGGTTGCAGCCAAGGCTATGGAGCGCGGCGTTTCCGCGCGCGGCATCATCGTCGCCGGCATTCTGGTCTTCGTTTACTCGATGTGGGGGCACTACCACTTCACAACCGAATCGGGCGTCAGCGACTTTCTGCTGCCACTGATCATCCGCGGCTTGGGGCTCGGCATGATCTTCATGCCGCTCAACGCACTGACCATGGCCAGCATCCCGCCGCAAACCCGCGCCGATGCCAGCGGCCTCTACAACCTGACGCGCCAGTTGGGCGGCAGCGTGGGCATCGCCGCATCGGCCACGCTGATCACCACGCTCGGCAACATCAAGTACGCCGCGCTCAACGAGCACCTGGCCGGCAACAACGCCCTGGCGCTTGAACGCCTCGCCCTGCTCAAGTCCCGGCTTTTAAGCCTGGGCACGCCGGATGCGCTGGCCGATCTGAAGTCCATGGCCATTCTCGGCTCGCAGATCGCCAGACAGGCGCAGATGCTGTCGTTCAGCCACCTGTTCCTCTTGTTCGGACTGGGTATGGTTCTGGTACTGCCGCTCCTGCTCTTCATGAACAAGGAGGGGGCAGTGGATAGCGAGGGCGGATTGCACTAACCCAACAAAATACTTTCAAATCAATCAAATACACCAACAAAAAAGGCGCTCAAGGCGCCTTTTTTACTGCACTCATCCAGGCATCAATGATGCCGTCCGCCCGGGCGTCGTCCGCCACCCAAAAGCGCCGCGACACCACCAGCAGGACGGCGGTTGCCTGATTGCGGCTTGGGGGCAACATTGCCGTTCACATCGGGCTTGGGTTTGGGAATGACATTACCATTCACCTCGCGCGGCGATGCTGGCGGTACGTTGCCCTTGCTGCGTGGCTGCGCATCGGCGGCTGGCTTGCCCTGGCGGGGCGCCGACTGGCTGCGCGGCTTGTTCGCGTTTTGCGAACGCCCACCTCCGCCCTGCCCCTGGCGCGGCTGCCCTTGACGCTGCCCGCCTCCCTGACGCGGGCCACGGCCATTCTGGATCGGCTCGGGTTTGGCTTTCGGATCCCAGGAGAAACCTTCCACGGTGCCAGCCGGAATCTCGCGCTTGATCTTGCGTTCGATATCGGCGAGCAGCTTCAATTCATCCACGCAAACCAGCGAAATGGCCTCGCCCTCCGATCCGGCGCGCCCGGTGCGGCCGATGCGGTGCACGTAGTCTTCCGGCACATTGGGCAGCTCGTAATTCACCACATGCGGCAATTCGGCAATGTCGATGCCGCGCGCGGCGATGTCCGTTGCGACCAGCACCTGCAAATCGCCGCTCTTGAATTCGGCCAGCGCCTTGGTGCGGGCGTTTTGGCTCTTGTTGCCGTGAATGGCCAGGGCGGTGATGCCGTCCTTGCCCAGTTGTTCCGCCAGGCGGTTGGCTCCGTGCTTGGTCCGGGTAAAAACCAGTACCTGATGCCAGTTGTTTTCCTTGATCAGGTGCGCCAGCAGTGCGCGCTTTTGGTCCCGGTCCACCGTGTAGACTCGTTGCGAGATCAGTTCGGCAGTCGCATTGCGGCGAGCCACTTCGATCAAGGCCGGATTGTCCAGCAGGCTGTCGGCCAGCTCCTTGATTTCATCGGAGAAGGTCGCGGAGAACAGCAGGTTCTGGCGTTTCTTCGGCAACAGCGCCAGCACCTTGCGGATATCGCGGATAAAGCCCATGTCGAGCATGCGGTCGGCTTCATCCAGCACCAGCGTATCGACGTGGGAAAGATCGACGCTTTTCTGGCTCACATGGTCGAGCAGACGACCCGGCGTAGCCACCAGAATATCGATGCGCTTTCTGAGCGCCTGCATCTGCGGATTGATGCTTACGCCGCCAAACATCACGAGCGAAGTCACCTTGGTGTACTTGCCATATTCGCGCACGGATTCTTCGACCTGAGCGGCGAGTTCACGCGTCGGCACGAGCACCAGGACACGGATTTTTTTGTGCTCGACCGGCTTGGTAATCAGGTTTTGCAAGATCGGCAGGGTGAAGCCGGCGGTCTTGCCGGTGCCGGTCTGAGCGCCGGCCATGAGATCGCCCCCTGCCAACACAGCAGGAATGGCTTGTTTTTGAATGGGGGTCGGCTCGTTATAACCGAGTTCGCTCACGGCGCGCACAAGCACGTCCGCAAGCCCTAGGGATGCGAAAGACATAAAACTCCAGAAGGGATAAACATCAGCCTGTCATCCATCGGGATGCCAGTCGGAAGGCGGACGGGAAAACAACACGAAAAGCGCTGACTGGTGGCGCAGTAGAACCAGAGAAAACAGACAAAGGGAATGACGCCACAACTGCGGGTTGCAGCGTCATTCAGTAAATCATCAGAGGTGCTGGCGAATCACCTGCAGCATCTGGCCGAACACGCGCGGCGTGCCGCAGAGCACGTTGCCCGATTCGAGAAACTTTTCTTCGCCGCTGAAATCGGTCATCAAACCGCCGGCTTCGGTCACCAGCAGGCTACCGGCCGCGATATCGTGCGGCTTGAGGCCAAATTCGAAGAAACCGTCGAAACGGCCGCATGCCACATAGGCGAGATCCAGCGCAGCAGCACCGGGGCGCCGCACACCGGCGGCCTTCTGCGTCATGTCGCGGAAGATGGCGGTATAGGCATCCAGATTCTGGAATTCGGTATAAGGGAAGCCGGTACCGATCAGGGAATCGGCGAGTTCGCGCGTCTTGGAAACACGGATGCGACGGTCGTTCAGGAACGCGCCCACGCCGCGGGTCGCGGTAAAGAGATCGTTGCGGCACGGGTCATAGACCACGGCCTGGGTCACGATGTCGCGATGCATCAGGGCAATCGAAACGGCGTATTGCGGGAAGCCATGCAGGAAATTGGTGGTGCCATCGAGCGGATCGATCACCCACACATATTCGGAATTGCCCCTGCTCCCGGATTCTTCGGCCTGGATGGCATGGGTCGGGTAGGCTTCGAGAATGGTCTCGATGATGGCCTGCTCGGCGGCGCGGTCCACCTCGGTCACAAAATCATTGTGCCCCTTCTTTTCCGGGGTGATGAACTCGATGTTGTTGGAGGCGCGCTGGATAACGGTAGCGCCACGGCGCGCAGCGCGCACCGCAGTGTTCAGCATGGGATGCATGGCAATTCCTGATTCGCTAAAGATCGATAGTTAGGGGCGCATTGTACCGTCAGATGCAATTTTAGAAAATGCCATCCGGCCGAGTGTTGTTTGAAGTTGACGTCATACCGGCGCAGGCCGGCATCCAGCAACGAAATAGCCTCAAGGGCCTGCGCCGGGGCGACGGGTTCAAATTGAATCCGGCCACGCACAACGCTCGAAATGTACTGCGATTGACGTGTAAACTGCCCGACATTCAAAAATCGCCGCACATCCATGTCCCAAACCGATCTTCCCGCCAACACCGACATCCTGGCCCGCTTCCGGGTTGTTCTTTCGCATACCTCGCACCCCGGCAACATCGGCTCCACGGCGCGGGCCATGAAGACCATGGGCTTTTCGCAGCTCTACCTCGTCAACCCCAAGGAATTCCCTTCCGACGTGGCGCGCTCGCTCGCCTCCAACGCCGACGACCTGCTGGAAAACGCGATTGTGGTGAATTCGCTCGAAGAAGCGCTTTCCGGAACGACCCTGCAGGTCGCGATGACCGCGCGCCGCCGCGAACTGGCGCAGCCCCTGCAAACGCCGCGCCAGCTTGCACCGGAACTGCTATCCGTAGCCCAACAAGGCGGCGAGATTGCGCTGGTTTTCGGCACCGAGATGTCCGGGCTGACCATCGACGAAGTGCAGATTTGCAACCGGCTGGTCACGATCCCCACCAACCCCGATTATTCCAGCCTGAACTTGGCTCAAGCCGTACAGGTATTCTGCTACGAGCTGCGCGCCAGCGTTCTGGACGACGTTTCCTGGCTCGCAGAGGTGCCCCGCTACGCCGATCACGATTACATCGAACGATTTTTCAGCCATCTGGAAGAAACGCTGATCGCCATCGGCTTTCTCAAGCCGGACCGACCCAAGCGCCTGATGCCGCGCCTGCGCCGCCTGTTCCAGCGCGCCCGGCTGGAGCAGGAGGAAGTGGACATCCTGCGCGGGATTCTGCGCGCCGCAGTGGAATTCGAGCGCCCGCAACCCGGTCAGGAAAACGTGCCGCGCAGGAGATAAAACCTGTATCGAACCACAGAGACACAGAGGGCACAGAGGAAAAACCAAAGCAGGCGTAGGGTGCGCCACGCGCACCTTTCACCCCCAGATCAAGCTAATGCCGTTCACTTTAGCCAAGTGAGCGGCATTTTGTATTGAACAGCGCTGCATGCAGCACGCTCCCGCCCTGGAAGGCGCCGAGAAGCACAGCAAGGCGCGGGAATTCGGCGAGCACTGTTTGAGGCCGCAGGCCGAGTTGCGCAGCCGCCGCGTCTTGCGAGCATCGCAGGGAACCCCGCAGGGGCGCCGGAGCGGGCTCGCCTAGGGGTGAAGGGGATTTGGCGAGACAAATCCCTTTCCCGTCTGCCGGGCGGAACCGGCTGTAAACCCTGCGCCGCAGGCGCGTAAAAATCTTTAAGTGAACGGCATTACCCCGATCAAGCGCGCACGGCGCACCCCACCACTCTGTGGTGAAATTTGGGCGTTATTCCAGGTAACGCTTCCCGCCATACCCCGAAAAACCCATCATGAGCCGCGTCAGCCCGAAGCAGGCCCAATCCATCACCCGCTGGAACCAGCCTGCCCGATGCAGGTCTTCAAGCCGGATTTGCACTGAATCCTCGTCCAGAACCCGTTGCAGGTCGGCACGCAGAATCCCGGAAAATTCGCCATCGCGCACGAACACGTTGGCCTCGCGCGCCAGGAGCAGGCTGAACGGATCAAGGTTGCTCGAACCCACGGTGCTCCATAGCCCGTCGATCACCGCCACCTTGGCATGCATGAAGCCCTTGCGGTATTCGTGAATCTCGGTGCCAGCCGCCAATAGTTGATGATAGAAACCGCGCGTGGCGTGGTGCAGAAGGACGTACTCCGTCACCCCCTGCAAAAGCAGCACCACGCGCACGCCGCGCGCCGCAGCCCGCTTCAAGGCATGGCGGAAACGCCAGCCCGGCAGGAAATAGGCGTTGGCGATAACGATTTCACGCTTTGCGGATTCGATGGCTCGCAGGTATTCGCGCTCGATGTCGCGCCGGTGGCGCAGGGTGTCGCGCACCACGAAGCGGGCCTCTGCTGCTCCTGCGATTTCGCCCACGGGACGCAAATGGCTCCTGCGCAGCCACTCGTGCTTGAATCGCGCCCATGCGGAGCGTCGCCATAGCCGGCTCATCGACGCATGCATGCGCGGCACCAGTGGCCCGCGCACTTCGACCGCATAGTCGTAACGTGGCGCCAAGTCGGCAATATCCTGGTTGTAATCGGAAATGATGTTGATGCCGCCGACAAAACCGACCTCGCCGTCGATGACAACCAGCTTGCGGTGCAAGCGGCGCAGGCGCGTACGGGCAAAAAACGAACGCCCGGCTTCCGGGCGGAAAAACAGCACCTGCACGCCCGCTGCAAGCAAACGATCCTGCTGCGCTTGCGGAAAACCGGCCGCACCGAATCCGTCGAGCAGCAGCTTGACCACGACACCTCGCGCCACAGCAGCGGTCAGCGCATCTGCGACCGCTTCGCCAATCTCGTCGAACTCATAGATGTAGGTTTCGATCAGGATCTCGTGCCGGGCGGAGCGGATCGCTTCCAGCAGCGAGGGGAAATACTCCACTCCGTTGAACAGAAGGCGCAGGCGGTTTCCTTTGACGTAGCCGGGCATGAATCGGTTACCCCCGATAATGCATGACGGCAAAAAGCGGCGCATGATCGGAAAGACCCACCCATGCGTCATGCGCCAGCACGTTGGCCTCTTCCACGCTGAAGCCGCGCGAATAGATGCGGTCCAGTTGCAGGAGCGGCAAGCGGGCCGGGAAGCTGCGCGCCGGCGCGCCGTGCAAGGTCTCGAAAGCTTCCGCCAGCCCCAGATCGCTTGCGAGCACGTGCGTGGCCTCGCGCCGCCAATCGTTGAAATCGCCGGCCAGCAGCAACGGCTCGTGCGCGGGAACATTGGTCTCGACATGCTCACTCAGCAATGCCAGTTGCTTGCGGCGGTCACGCGCCAGCAGGTTGAGATGCACGCACAAGGCATGCAGCGGCTGATTCCAGCCTGGCGGTTGCAACACGCAATGCAGCAATCCACGCTGCTCGCGCCGGTGCAAGGTCAGATCTACGTTCTGCCAGCGCAGGACAGGATAGCGTGACAACAACGCATTGCCGTGATGCCCTTCGTGGTAATTGGCATTGCGGCCGTAAACACAAGCCAGATCGTCGCCGGCCAGAAATTCATGCTGTGGCGCCTGCGGCCATGCAGCAAAACGACTCGCCCGGCGCCGGTGTTCTCCCTGCACTTCCTGCAAAAAAACCAGATCGGGAGCCAGGCGTGACAACTCCTGCCGCACCTCATGCAAAACCAGGCGGCCGTTGAAAAACGACACGCCCTTGTGGATGTTGTACGAGGCAACCCGGAGACGTTTTTCCATATCTTAGTTACACACGCGCTCGGGCAATTTGCGGATCGCCTCGGCGTTCGATGGGGAAAACACCATTTCGGCTGCCACGCTCCAGTCCGCCCACTTGTAACGGCGGTGCTCGCGCTCGGACAGCGTCACCGCCAGTGGTTCCGGCACTTCCAAGCTGAAAACATGCTCGGTATTGATCGTCACACCCGGCGCATAACGATGCCGCCAGATGTCGAAAATCTCAAAGTCGGAACAGTATTCCCAGTCGCGCAGCGGATAGTCCTGCGCCGGCAAGCCGGTTTCCTCGCTCACTTCGCGGCGCGCAGTCTGGGCCAGGGGTTCGTCGCCTTCACGGCTGCCGGTCACGGATTGCCAAGCGTTCGGGAAATCCACGCGTTCCAGCAACAGCACCTTGAGATCGGGCGTATGGATCAGGACAAGAACGGAAACGGGTTGTTTGTAGGGCATGTCTTATTTTTGGGTTTGTCTGGACGCATCATATCATTGCGCTTGCACACTCGTTTCTTTGCCCGGCGTCGCACGCAACACGATCTGCGCAATTTCGGATTGAACGCCGAGGCGAACGGGGAATCCGGCCCAAAGGCCGGCGCCGTTGCCAACATAGAGCTGCATCGCGCCCACCTGGTACAGGCCCGAAATGAAGCCCTCGTTCACGATCTGGGAAACAACACGCAACCCCAGAATCTGCCCGCCGTGCGTGTGCCCGGAAAACTGCAAGCCAACGCCAGCCGCGGCATTGATACGCGCACCGCGCGGCTGGTGGTCCATGAGAACGATGGGAGCATCCTTCGGGACACCGGCTAGCGCCTTCCTGATATCCGGCTCGGTCGCGGCGAACCGGGACGCGGCCCGGTCTGTCACGCCGGCCAGCACCAGAGCCCGGCCCTTGCTCTTTATGACCACGTGTTCATTGAGCAGCAAGTTAAAACCCAGCTCGCGGAATTTCTGCGTCCAGCCCGCGAGATTCGAATAGTATTCATGGTTGCCGAGCGCAGCAAAAACGCCATGTCTGGCTTTCAAATCCGCCAGCGGCGCCACATCCTGAGCGCGGACATCCGGTGTGCCGTCGATAACATCCCCGGTCACCAGGATCAGATCCGGATTCAGGGCATTGACCCTCTCCACTACCGCCCTGACCCACGGCCCCTGAAACAGCTTGCTGGCATGCAGGTCCGTGATCTGCACCAGCCGCAAACCGTCCAGTTCGGGCGGAAGGCGCTTCAGGGTGATTTCCACCGTATGCACTTCCGGCACCTTGACGGACTGCCACACGCCGATTGCAGAAAGCGCGAATGCGGCGAAACTGAGCGCGCCCGCCCAGCGGGCATGTGAGGACGGCAAGCTCCACTTCAGCCCGGCTTTGCGCAACAGGAACAGAAGCGCTGCGGCCACGTCTTTCAAGAACAGGAACGAAGCCAGCAAAAGCAGCGCACCGAACAACCAGCCCAGAACGACGATACCAGCGAACGGCACTTCGGGCGAAGCCAGCGTACCGAACCAGGTTCGGGTGACCAGATGATGTTGCGAAATCGAAAACAACCCGAGCGCGGCCAGGCATTTTGCGCCAGTCTTCCATGGCAACGGCAGGACAAGCCGGCCAATCACGTACAGGGCGATGAGCCCGGTCAGAATATGAAACTGATACATTGGTAACGCGCCATAAGGTTGTATTGATCTATCTTGGTTAATATCACGAAGATCACCCAGTGTCAGCTCAACAATCACCATTTCAGCACCGCCAAAGCGATGCCCTATCGGGGGCGGGTTGCGCCCGCGCAAAAACCTGTTGTCTACAAAACCGGCTATCGCTTATAAATTGCCTCTGCGGCCACAAGCTGCATTCTCAAACAAAAACAACCGCGCCCTGATCGGGCAAGGGAAAAGGACATCTGCAAATGAAAGTTACCATCGTAGGAATGGGAGCGGTCGGCACCGAAATCACCGGTTTTCTGGTCAACATGGCCGAAGTTTCCGAGATCGTGGCCATCGACCGCAACCGCGAGCGAGTGGAAGGCGAGATCCTGGATTTCAGCCACACCACCTCTTTCACCTATGCCAAGAATCCGCGCATGGTCGTCGGCGATTATGCCGATTCTGCGGGCAGCGACATCGTGGTCATTACCGCCGGCGCGCAGCTTACCCAAGGCCAGACGCGTGACGATCTGGTACGCGCCAACAGCGTGATCATTCGCGAAATCATTGCCGAGGTTGAACGCTACTCGCCGGGCGCAATCGTGATCGTGGTCACCAACCCGGTCGACGTGATCACCTGGGTGGCGCTGAAGTCCTCTTCCTTCCCGCGCGAGCGCCTGTTCAGCTCGGGCACGCTGCTCGATTCCGCGCGCTTCATGCGCATCGTCAGCGACCATGTCGGTATCGACCCGAAAAACATCTTCGGCTACATGCTCGGCGAACACGGCTCGACCGGCTTCATTCCGTGGAGCATCTGCAACGTCTGCGGGCTGGACATCGACACCTACTGCCGGCTCAATGGCATCCCGTTGATCGACAAGGCTGCCGTCAGTGCAGAAGTCCGCAATGTCGGCTACGAAATCTTCAACCGCAAGGGCAACACCAACCACGGCATTGCCGCTGCGGTCTTCCGCCTGATTCGCGCCATCGAAGCCGACGAGCGCTCGGTGCTGCCGGTCGGCGTGTTGCTGCAGGACCAGTACGGGGTCGACGATGTCGTGATGAGCGTACCCTGCGTGGTGGGGCGCAACGGCGTGGAGCGTATCGTCAACTACGCTTTCGGCTTCGATGAACAGGCCGCACTGCACCGTTCCGCCGATCACATCAAGAGCCTGATCGCTTTGGCACAATGACCGACTCCCGCCCTCCAGCCCCGATGCGCAACGAATTCCCGCTCCTGGCCCGCAACCCCGGCCTGATCTACCTCGACAACGCAGCCACGACGCAGAAACCCGCCTGCGTGCTGGATGCCGAGCGCGAGTTCTACGAAACGGCCAACGCCAACGTGCACCGCGCATCGCACCGGCTGGCCGTTGCCGCAACCGGGGCTTTCGAGAGCGCACGCGCCACCGTGGCGCATTTCCTGAATGCAACCACCCCCAATGAGGTCGTTTTCACGCGCGGCACCACCGAGGCGATCAATCTCGTCGCCCGCAGCTGGGGGCAAGCCAGCTTGCGCCCGGGCGACGAGATCGTCCTGACCGAGTTGGAGCACCACGCCAACATCGTGCCTTGGCAATTCGTGGCACAAGCTACCTGCGCCACGATCCGCGCTGCCCGCATTGCACGGGACGGCACGCTGGACATGGAACACTTCCACAGCCTGCTCTCGCCGCGCACGCGGCTGGTCGGCTGCACGCTTGCCTCGAACGCCATCGGCACGATGCCGCCGATTGCCGAAATCGTTGCCGCAGCCCACGCCCATGGCGCCAGGGTGCTGGTCGATGCCGCGCAGGCCGTGGCGCATCAGCCGGTCGATGTTCAGGCGCTCGGCGCGGATTTCTGCGTCTTTTCCGGGCACAAGGTTTACGGCCCGACCGGTATCGGCGCACTGTGGGCGCGGGAAGACATCCTGCAAGCCATGCCGCCGTGGCAGGGCGGCGGCGAGATGATCGACCGGGTCAGTTTTGCCGGCAGCACGTTCGCGCCCGCTCCGGCCCGTTTCGAGGCCGGCACGCCGCCCATCGCGCAGGCCGTTGGCTTGGCCGCCGCGCTGGAATGGCTGATACAGCAAGACCGCGCCGCCCTCCTCGCTCACGAAAACGCTCTGCGCATCCGGCTGGAAAACGGATTGAAACATATGCCGGGCGTACAAATCGTCGGCCCAAACACCGACAAGGCGCCGCTCACCGCCCTGCGCTTTGCGCACGCCCACCCTTTCGACGTGGCGCAGTTCCTGGACAATCATGACATTGCCGTGCGCGTTGGCCAGCACTGCGCCCAACCGCTCTTGCAGGCGCTGGGCGAAAGCTCGTTGCTGCGCGTCTCGTTCGCCGCCTACAACACGGAAGACGAGATCGACCGTTTCCTTGCCGCACTGGAAGAAACCCTGGAGCTTTTGGCATGAACCTGAAAACTTCGGCGGAACCACAGCGAGTAGGTCGGAAAAGCGAAGCGCCTTCCGACATTTGTGTTTCATACGTCGGATGGCGCCTGCGGCTTATCCAACCTACGCAAGTGTCTCTGTGGTAAGGAATTCAGAATGAACACCCCGCTGTCGATCCCGGAAATCGAAGAACGTCTCCATTCCTGCGCTGGGTGGGAGGCCAAAAGCCGGATGCTGGTCCAGCTCTCGCGCGAGCTGCCGGCTTACCCGGAAACGGACCGCACCGAAGAAAACCGGGTTTCCGGCTGCGAAAGCCAGGTCTGGCTGAAATTGGGCTGGAACAACGGGGCACTGGAACTGGCCACCGACAGCGATTCCCGCATCATCAAAGGCTTGCTGGCGCTGGTCTACGCCGCCTATCGCGGTCGCTCGCCGGAAGCGGTGCGCGACTTCGATTTCGACGGCTGGTTGGCAGGGATGGGGTTGACGCGCCTGCTGACCGCCTCGCGCAGCAATGGTTTGAAGGCCATTGTGACGCACATACGGTCGTCAGCGTCTGAAATTTAGTACCTGTTCTTGGAACCCACCCATCTTCAGCAGGCGGGCAAACCAAAGCAGGTGGCAGGAACCGGCATGTATACGCACCCAACTGCCAGATGCGAAGGCACAGCCGCCTGCTGCTAACGCTCGGGAAGCGCCAGATCATTCTTCTCCTGCAAAGCCTCCACCAACGGCTGGAAGAACTCGCTCGCAGACGGAGAAGGCAGCAAACTCGCGCGCAAGGCCAGATCGCGGACCAGATCGCGCATGCGCCAACGGATCTCGTGCACAACCAGATCCGCCTCGAACCTCAACCATTCGGATGCATCGCCGATCAGCGCCCCCAAACAAGCCGAGTCATGGCACTGGTCGAGCCCGGAGCTGGAAAAGGCGCGCTGGATGCAATGGAAGCGCTCAACCACGCGCTCGAACAAACGCTTCTCTTCGTTCAAGCCCGATACCCGCGGACCAAAGTCTTCGATGACATCGAGTACACGCGCGATACGCAGGAATAGCGCATGCATGTCCTCGTCCGTATGCCCTGTTTCCGGCGGAGGGCCGGTGCGCTCTGCTGCGGCCTGATTGATGACGCTGATCACGTCCTGCGGGAACTCGTTCATCCCCATTCGCAAGGCAATATCGGCCCGTGCCAGCGAATGATTGGATACATCGGCAATCGAAGCCACCAACTCCGCGGCAGACAGAATGCTGCCCAACCGGCTTTGTTCGCTGCTTTTCACTCCCTTGGGATAACCGCTGCCATCGCCGCGCTCGTGGTGATCGAGAATCGCCTGAGCTGCGGCCGGATGCAACCCGCATACCGAAGCCGCGAGCTTGTAACCGATCACGGGATGCGCCGAAACATGGCGCCATGCTTCCAGCGAAATCGGTTTTTTGCGGTCAATGAAATTGGGGTCGAGATAAAGTTCACCCATGTCATGCAACAAACCGGCTATTGCCAGGATTTGCATGTCCGAATCCGGCAACTCAAGTTTGTAGCCTATCGCCAGCGCCACCAGCGCTACCCGCAGGTTGTGCTGCAACCCGCAAGCCTCCTGCCCCGCAGAAACCGAAATCATGCCGTGCATCGCGCCGTTGAGCGGAATCTCGTCGATCCAGCGTGTCAGATCGGTCAAGCCGAACAACGGGCGTAGCTCCGGCGTTTCTTCGATCACACGGTCTGCCGCTTGGGCCAACCAATCGGGATTGATGGAATCCGATACCTTGATGCAAACCTCAAGCGGGCGCTTGAGCTTGTGCATGATCAGGCGTTCTTGCGCCTCCCGGCTGATCCGGGCGCCTTTGCTGAGCAGCTTGATGCCGTTGGCACTGTAGATGTCCTCGCCAGCCTCAACCGGTTGGGAATCCGAAAGGGAAATGACTCGATCCAGATAGTGGCGATTGACTTCGTCAAGCGACAAATCCTGCATGGCGGGCTCCGAACAGAGGAAAGGCGGCAGAATCAGTATCGGAAGTCCGCGTAAATTTACAACCATGATTGCAACGTGGGTATAAACCGCACCACGATCAGCTATGATTACGCCACACGCCCAACTCTCGCCAACGACCATGCTCAGAGAAATCCCCCCCAAACAAGCCGAGACCTTGCTCAAGAGCATGGTTATTCCGCCGCGCCCGGTCATCCTGCTGCAACTGGAGCAGGAGCAACTGAAACCCGAGCCGGATTTCGATCTCATCAGCAAGCTGATTTCGTCCGATCTCACGCTTTCCGCCGCCGTGCTCAAGACGGTGAATTCGCCGTTTTTCCAGCTCTCGAACCGCGTCGCCTCCGTCTATCAGGCATTGCAATTGCTGGGTTTGAAGAACCTCGGCAACATCGTTCGCGGCGTACTGCTACGCCACGCGCTGACACCAGAAGGCGCCACGTCCATGGAGCGCTTCTGGACCATGGCGCTGCGCACGGCGCTAGTCTGCGCTCATCTGGCTGAACACGTCGACGGAGCCGATGCCGAGGAAGCCTATACGTTCGGCCTGTTCCAGGATTGCGGGATGCCACTGATGCAAGCCCGCTTTTCCAATTACCGCGCAACCATGGAAAAAGGCGAAGAACTGTCGCTGGCCAAGTTCATCGAGCTTGAAGATCTGCGCCACCAGACCAACCATGCCGTCGTGGGCTATCTGCTGGCGCGCACCTGGTTCCTGCCGGAACACCTGAGCCTTGCCATCCTCAATCACCAGGACATCGGCATCTTTGCCTCGCCGGACGGCGAAGGCTGGTCTGACACCTGCAACCTGATTGCGATAGCCGCGCTGGCCAGCCATGTTGTGAAACGCCATTTTGAACTACCGGAAGTTCCGGACTGGCGCGAACTTGAACCCGTTTACCTGCGCCACCTGGCAATGGAGCGCTCTGAATACGAAGATGTGGCCGACCGGGTCAACAGGCTATTGGAGCATGCCTGAGCATTGCCACTCACTGTTTGCCTTCTCAGAACCTGTTCACGATCTGTCGCGAGAAGCTGTCAGCGGGGTGAAGAGCAGCGCAGGAACCGGAGTTTATGCGGATAAATGAGGATTCCGAGCAGCACATGAACCCCGATCACGGCTTCGCAGCAAGATCGTGAACAGGTTCTCATTGCGCCCCTTCATTGGGGCGCATTTGCTTTCCAAGCTCAAGTTCCCGGCATCCGGTCCTGTTGGCTCAATTGCGGAAACCACTTCATCCACAAAGCCACCACCAGCAAGGTTCCGATACCGCCGGTCACGACTGAAAGAACCGGCCCAAGCAAGGCCGCGACCACACCGGATTCGAACTCGCCCAACTGGTTGGATGCGCCGATGAACACTGAATTCACGGCACTGACCCGGCCGCGCATTTCGTCCGGTGTTTCCAGTTGAATGAACGAATTGCGGATCACCACGCTGACCATGTCGGCCGCACCAAGGACGGTCAATGCAGCGAAAGAGAGCGGGATTGACGTGGAGACTCCGAACGCAATCGTAGCCACGCCAAACAGCGCCACCGAGACGAACATGACCTTGCCGACCCGCTTGCGGATCGGATAGCGCGCCAGCCACGCCCCCATTGCCAGCGCCCCGACTGCCGGTGCCGCGCGCAAAACTCCCAAGGCCCACGGCCCGGCATGCAGGATATCCTTGGCATAGACCGGCAACAGCGCCGTTGCCCCGCCTAGCAACACGGCAAAAAGATCGAGCGAGATCGCCCCCAGCACCGCCGGCCGGCTCTTGATGAAACGCACCCCTGCCAGCAATCCTTCCAGCCCCGGCTGTTGCGGCGGCGGAGCAGCATTGGATGGCTCGAACTTAACCCGGAGCATCAACAAGCAAGCCATCAGGTACAGCCCCCCGGTCAGGACGTAGACCACGCCGGCACCCAAGGCATACAGCAGCCCGCCAATCGCGGGCGAGGCGATGGTGGCGGCCTGCACCGCCGTAGCGGAAATGGCCACCGCGGGCGGCAGCAATGCGCCTGTTACGATGCGCGGCAACATGGCCTGGGTGGCGGGAAATTCGAAGGTTCGCCCCACGCCGACCATGAAAGACACAAGGTAGATCATGGGCCGGGCGAATTCGGGATACGCCAGACTTGCGGCCAGCCCCAGCGCGCAGGCGGCCTGCAGCAACTGGCTCAGGGCCGCGACCCGGCGGCGGTCGTGATGATCCGCGACATGCCCGGCTTGCAGCACGAACAGCACGCGCGGCAGGAACTGCACCAACCCGATCAACCCCAAGTCCAGCGCGCTGCCCGTGATGTCGTAGAGATGCCAGCCGATCGCCACGCACAGCATCTGGTAACCACTGATGGTGAAAAGCCGAGCAATCCAGAAATTCACGAACGAGGCGTGACGGAACAGGAGGGTCAGTTCGTTTTGGGGGGATGTCATGGCCGGAATGCCAATTCTAAAAGGGCAAGGGTACACTTCATCCTTTGTTACTTCCAATGCCGCACGCAACCACCGTCCATGGACGACACCACTCGCAAACAGCTCAAGCGCTTCAAAAAAACGCTTTCGCAAAAAACCGTCGTAGCGAAGCCTGCGCCCCGCCCCGAGCTGCAGCCGGACGACCATGCGCTATTCATGCAAGCCATGCGCGGTGTCACACCGCTTGCCGATTCCCGCTATCCGCATCCCCCGCTATTTCCTGCGCCGTGGCCCCGCCAACACCAGCACAACGAAGCGCGCGTCACGACCGAAACCATGTCCGATTTCTGGCCATGGGACGAGCTGGAAACCGGCGAAGAGTTGTTGTTCACCCGCCCCGGTTTGCGCATCGACACACTCAAAAAACTGCGGCGCGGCGAATGGGGTGTACAGGCCGAACTTGATCTGCACGGCCACACCTCCGATTCCGCCCGGCTTGCGCTGGCCGCTTTCCTGCACGACTGCCGCCAGCGCAATCAGCGCTGCGTGCGCATCATCCACGGCAAGGGGTTGAGCTCGAAAAACCGCGAACCGGTGTTGAAGCTCAAGCTGAAGAACTGGCTGGCACAGCGCGACGAGGTGCTGGCCTTTTGCCAGGCACGCCCGGCGGACGGCGGCAGCGGTGCGGCACTGGTGCTGTTGAAAGGCCGCAAAGAAAGGTAACCAGAGAGATCGCACCATCCCGGGATTCCCCTCGCCCCTTGCGGGAGAGGGGCTGGGGAGAGGGGGCGATGTATCAAGTGATATGTTTACTTGACCTGTTTCACCCTCTCCCCAACCCTCCCCCATCTAGGGGGAGGGAGAAAAAACGGTACCGTTTGCGTACAGGACTCCCCAAAGGTCATAGTGCGATTACCTTCAGAAAGGTAATTCCGTCAGGTCCAATGATTCAACCGCTTGCGGTATACTTGCGGTTTTCCCTGATCCTGATTCGTCCGCAAGCCATGTCACCGCGACTATCCCTGCTGCAACCCTACCCGTTCGAAAAACTGCGCCAGCTTTTTGCCGGCGTCACGCCCAATCCGGAACTGAAGGCCATCAACCTTTCCATCGGTGAACCCAAGCATCCGACTCCGCAACTGGTACGCGATGCCGTCGTCGCCAATCTGGACGGTCTGGAAAAATATCCCTCGACACTGGGTTCCGAAACGTTGCGCCAGAGCATCAGCCAGTGGATTGCCCGGCGTTACAAGATTGCGGCACCGAACCCCGCAACCGAGATCGTCCCGGTCAACGGCAGCCGCGAAGCCCTTTTCTCCTTTGCGCAAGCGGCCATCGACCCGACCACGGCAGAAAAGCCCGTGGTGCTCTCGCCCAATCCGTTCTACCAGATCTACGAAGGCGCAGCGCTCTTGGCCGGCGCTGAACCGTACTATGTGAACTGCCTTGCGGAAAACCACTTCCAGCCCGACTGGGACAGCGTTCCGGAGGCCGTCTGGCAACGCACGCAGCTCGTTTTCATCTGCTCGCCGAGCAACCCGACCGGCGCGGTGACTTCGCTGGAAGACTGGAAAAAACTCTTTGCGCTATCGGACCGCTACGGTTTCATCATCGCCAGCGACGAATGCTATTCGGAAATCTATTTCGGCGAAGAAAAACCCCTGGGCGGGCTGGAAGCCGCTGCCAAGCTTGGTCGCGACTTCAGCCGGCTGGTGGTGTTCTCGTCGCTCTCCAAGCGCTCCAACGTGCCCGGCATGCGTTCCGGCTTCGTGGCGGGTGATGCGAAGCTCCTCAAGCAGTTCCTGCTCTACCGCACCTACCACGGCTGCGCGATGAGCCCGACCGTGCAGATCGCCAGCGCCGTCGCTTGGGACGATGAAGCGCACGTCGAAGAAAACCGCCGCCAGTATGTGGCAAAATTCGCCGCAGTCACCCCGCGCCTGCAGACGGTGCTGGATGTCTCGCTGCCCGACGCCTCTTTCTACCTGTGGGCCCAAACACCGGTCAGCGACACGGAATTTGCCCGCCGTCTGTACGAAGAGGAGCACGTTACCGTACTGCCCGGCTCGTTCCTGGGCCGCGAAGTGCATGGAATCAACCCCGGAGCCAACCGCATCCGCATCGCACTGGTTGCGCCGTTGGCAGAATGCGAGGAAGCGGCCGAACGCATCGTACGGCTGGCACAACGGATTCGATGAACCCATGTAGGTCGGATAAGCCGAAGGCGCCATCCGACATTTGAAATCACGTGAGGCGGAATCGGCGCAAAGTGCCATTCCGCCATCAACACCCAATTGAACCCACGGCGGATTGCTTCGCGAATCCGCCCTACTTTGAGAGAGCCCAATCATGAGCAACCTGCAAACCGTCATTGAAACCGCCTTTGAAAACCGCGCCGAAATCACGCCGGGCAATGCCTCGGCAGAAGTTCGCGATGCCGTGAATGAAGCCATTGACTGTCTCGATCAAGGCAAGCTGCGCGTCGCCTCCAAAATCGACGGTGAGTGGGTTACTCACCAGTGGCTGAAAAAAGCCGTGCTGCTGTCCTTCCGCATCAATGAAAACGAGATCATGGACGGTGGCTACACCCAGTACTTCGACAAGGTACCGTCGAAATTCGCCAATTACACCGAGGCCGATTTCCGCGCCGGCGGTTTCCGCGTGGTGCCAAACGCCATGGCGCGCAAGGGCTCCTTCATTGCCAAGAACGCCGTACTTCTGCCGTCCTACGTGAACATCGGCGCCTATGTCGATGAAGGCACCATGGTCGACACCTGGGCCACCGTCGGCTCCTGCGCACAGATCGGCAAGAACGTACACCTCTCCGGCGGCGTCGGCATCGGCGGCGTACTGGAGCCGCTGCAAGCCGGCCCGACCATCATCGAGGACAACTGCTTCATCGGCGCCCGCTCCGAAGTCGTGGAAGGCGTGATCGTCGAAGAGGGTTCCGTGATCTCGATGGGCGTCTACATCGGCCAATCGACCCGTATCTATGACCGCGAAACCGGTGAAGTCTCCTATGGCCGCATCCCGGCCGGCTCCGTGGTGGTCTCCGGCAACCTGCCGTCTGCCGATGGCAAGTACAGCCTGTATTGCGCGGTGATTGTGAAGAAGGTGGATGCGAAGACCCGTGGGAAAGTAGGCATCAACGAGCTGCTGCGCGGCATCTGATTTCCGGTTTGCCTTGAGCGCGATGGCTTTGTCGGCTGCGCTGCGCGGTGCCTTGCCTTACTCCATGTAATGTCTGCGGCCCCGCTCGCTTGCCTTCGCGCCCTCGCACTCAATGCTTCCCGGAAACGGCTGCGCCTGCGCATCTTGCGGTCGGGCGGTACTCGGAGTCCTCATTTACCACTTGTAAATTCCGGCTCCTGCGTTCCGTCCTCCCGCAACCTGCTTTGGCTCGCTCGTCAAATAAGCTGGAACTGACCAGATTTTTATTTGTAATACTCCATACCCCAAACCCCGCACCTTCTGCGGGGTTTTTCACATTTGCGCAACGGAAAAGCCCGCGATATTTGACGCCAGCCGCGCCTATCAGCCAGAATAGGGCCGGCTACTAATTTCTCAGGGTTTTCCCGCATCATGGCATTTCACTCCGGACAGATCTGGCTCGAATGGCGATGGCGTCGCGTGTAATCGCGTACCTGCGCCCTTCTGTTGTCACACCTTTTGTTTCGGAGAATTGAAAATGCTTACCCGCACTGAATTTGCGGCCCTCGCGGCTGAGGGCTATAACCGCATCCCCCTGATTCTCGAACTCTTTGCCGATCTCGACACCCCGCTCTCGGTCTACCTCAAGCTCGCCAACCAACCGTATTCCTACCTGCTGGAATCCGTGGTCGGCGGCGAACGTTTTGGCCGCTATTCCTTCATCGGTCTGCCCACCCGCACACGGCTGGTGGTCAAAGGAACGGTCACCGAGGTCATCACCGACGGTGAAGTCGTCGCGCGCCATGAGGGCAACCCGCTCGATTTCATCGCCGATTACCAGAAGCAGTTCCGCTCCCCGCCGCAAACCGGGCTACCGCGTTTCCTTGGCGGGCTGGTCGGTTATTTCGGCTACGACACGATCCGTTTCATCGAAAAGAAGCTGGCCGCTTGCCAGAAGCCCGACTCCATCGGCGCACCGGACATCCAGTTGCTGCTCTCGCAAGAGCTGGCCGTGGTCGACAATCTTTCCGGCAAGCTGTATTTGGTGGTGTATGCCGACCCGAGCGAGGCCGATGCCTACGACAAGGCCGAAGCTCGCCTGGCAGCGCTGCGCATGAAGCTGCGCGAACCGGCGCCCCTGCCGCTCTCCCAGCCCGCACCGGCCGTTTCCACCGCCACCTCCGAATTCGGCGAGGACGCCTTCAAGGCCGCCGTGGTCAAGGCCAAGGAATACATTGCCGACGGCGACATCATGCAGGTCGTGCTCTCGCAGCGCATGACCGCGCCATTTGCCGAATCGCCGCTCGCGCTCTACCGCGCGCTGCGCTCGCTCAACCCCTCGCCGTACATGTTCTTCTACCACTTCGACGATTTCCACATCGTCGGCGCCTCGCCCGAGATTCTGGCGCGGCTCGAAGGCGACACCATCACCGTGCGCCCCATCGCCGGCACCCGCCCGCGCGGCAAAACCCGCGAAGAAGATCTTGCACTGGCCGAAGAACTGCTCGCCGACCCCAAGGAAATCGCCGAACACGTCATGCTGATCGACCTCGGCCGCAACGATGCCGGCCGCGTCGCCCAGACCGGCAGCGTGAAGCTCGTCGACAAGATGGTGATCGAACGCTACTCGCATGTGATGCACATCGTTTCCAGCGTCGAAGGCAAGATCAAGCCCGGCATGGGCGCCATGGATGTCCTCAAGGCCACCTTCCCTGCCGGCACGGTTTCCGGCGCCGCCAAGGTACGCGCCATGGAAATCATCGACGAACTGGAACCCACCAAGCGCGGCATCTACGCCGGCGCAGTCGGCTACCTGGGATTCAACGGCGACATGGACGTCGCCATCGCGCTGCGTACCGCGGTCGTGAAAGACCAGACACTCTACATGCAAGCCGGCGCTGGCATCGTTGCCGATTCAGTCCCGCAAAGCGAATGGCAGGAAACCCTGAACAAAGCCCGCGCAGTGCTGCGCGCAGCGGAGCAAGTTCAGCGCGGACTGGATGCTTGAAAGGCTTTTCTCACCACGAAGCACACCAAGAACACCAAGGGAAAAACGTGGAAGAACAGATTGAAGCAACAGCCAAGCAAGTAGTTGACGCAGCGCTCTGCGTTCATCGTGCACTTGGCCCGGGATTGCTGGAATCTGCCTATGAGCAATGTCTGAAGATCGAACTGATCAATCGCGGGCTAACTTGCGAAACTCAACAGCCGATTGCAATCGATTACTACGGTCAACGGGTTGAAATGGCATTCCGGGCCGACATGATCGTAAATGGCGTTGTACTGGTAGAGCTGAAATCCGTTGAACGTATCCAGCCGATTCACGAAGCTCAATTGCTGACTTACCTGAAGTTATCGGATTTGCGTGTGGGTTTTCTGATCAACTTCAATACCAAATTACTCAAGGAAGGGCTCAAGCGCATGGCGCTCTAAGGCCCCAACCCATCAGAAGAACACTTCGCCTTTCTTGGTGTCCTTGGTGTTCTTCGTGGTGAAAAAAAGGATTCAAACCATGCTACTGATGATCGATAACTACGACAGCTTTACCTACAACCTCGTCCAGTACTTCGGCGAACTCGGCCAGGACGTTCAGGTTTACCGCAACGACGAAATCACGCTCGAACAAATCGAAGCGCTTAAGCCGCAATACCTCGTCATCTCGCCCGGCCCCTGCACGCCGCTGGAAGCAGGCATTTCCGTCCCTGCAATCAAGCACTTTGCCGGCAAGCTGCCGATCATGGGCGTGTGCCTTGGGCACCAGTCGATTGGCGAAGCCTTCGGCGGCAAGATCGTCCATGCCAAGACGTTGATGCACGGCAAGGTTTCCCCGGTCGAACACAACAACACCGGCATGTTCAAGGGCCTGCCCTCGCCGTTCAACGTCACGCGCTATCACTCGCTCGCCATCGAGCGCGAATCGTTGCCCGATTGCCTGGAAGTGACCGCCTGGACCGAGGATGGCGAGATCATGGGTGTGCGCCACAAGACCTTGGCCATTGAGGGCGTGCAGTTCCATCCGGAATCGATCCTGACCGAGCACGGACACCAGATGCTCGACAACTTCCTCAAAGAATTCGCATAAGGGGCTGAACATGATCACCATCCAGGCCGCACTCAACCGCCTGATCGACGGCAACGAGCTGTTCTACGAGGAAATGCTGCACCTGATGCGGCAGATCATGTCCGGTGAAGTAACCCCCGCACAGACTGCCGCATTGCTGATCGGCCTGCGCGTGAAGGTGGAAACCGTTTCCGAAATCGCCGCCGCAGCGACCGCCATGCGTGAATTCTCGACCAAGGTTCAGGTACAAGACTGCAGCCATCTGGTCGACACCTGCGGCACCGGCGGCGACGGCGCGCACACGTTCAATATCTCCACCTGCTCGGCTTTCGTTGCTGCTGCGGCTGGCGCCAAGGTCGCCAAGCATGGCGGGCGCTCGGTATCGTCGAGCAGCGGCAGCGCCGATGTCCTCGAAGCATTCGGCGTGAATCTGGCCCTCACCCCGGAACAGGTCGGCCAATGCATCGACGAAGTGGGCCTGGGCTTCATGTTCGCCCCGAATCACCACAGCGCCATGAAATACGTCGCCCCGGTACGGCGTGAACTGGGCGTGCGCACCATCTTCAACATCCTTGGCCCGCTCACCAACCCGGCCAATGCCGACAATCAGGTCATGGGCGTGTTCCACCCGGATCTCGTCGGCATTCAGGCACACGTTCTGAAGCAACTGGGCAGCAAGCATGTGCTGATCGTGCATGGCAAGGACGGCCTCGACGAAATCACGCTCTCCGGCAACACGCTGGTCGCGGAACTCAAGGACGGCCAGATCAACGAATACGAAATCGACCCGCGCGACTACGGCTTTGAACTCTGCGAACTCAAGGCCCTGCACGCATCAAGCGCAGCCGAATCGCAGGCCATCATTGAACGCGTTCTCGCCAACGAACCCGGCCCGGCGCATGACATTGTCTGCCTCAACGCCGGCGCCGCCATCTACGCCGCCAACCTCGCCCCGACCTTGCAGGATGGCATCGCCAAGGCCAAGGAAATGCTTGCCAGCGGCGCGGCAAGGGCGAAACTGGATGCCTTGGTGAAGATGACGCAGGGATTCAAGGCATAATCGCAAGCAATATGTAGGGCGGAAAAGCCTCTTGAGAGGCGCCTTCCGCCGATTATCTTAAACGTCGGAAGGCGCTTCGCTTTTCCGACCTAGCGAGCTACGGGTTCATGAATTTGGCCCAACTTTCTTTCGCCGCCCAAGCTGAAGCCAGCCCAAGCAACAACCATGGAACAAGAAAGAATAAAACAAAAAATTCAGAAAAATTGGGCCACCCACTGACATTGGCATCGAGCAAAATTGAAACTATTTCGTTTCCTATTTTTGACGCTACCAACGCAATCAACGAGAACAAAACGGCCAAAACAACCCAGCGAATCTTCGACATATTCAAGTTCCTCATTCAAGTAAAGAAGAGACTCTAGATTCGCATAAAAATTGGAATATTGTGGCTGCTAATACCTATGCATATTGACTGCATTTAGCGATTAAAAGCCAATCACAAATTTCATACTTACACCGTAAGGCGGATTCGCGAAGCAATCCGCCTTGATTAGAACCCCATGCGGCGGATTGTCGCTCTCGCTCCGAATCCGCCCTACAAGTGACTCCACCATGTCCGACATCCTGAAAAAAATCTGGGCTACGAAATTTGAAGAAGTGGCTGCCGCCAAGAAAGCCATCCCGCTCGCCGCGATCCGCGCGCAAGCCGAGGCCAATGCCGATCATCGCGATTTCGTCGGTGCCATTCGCGCCAAGCATGCGGCCCAACAGCCCGGCGTGATTGCCGAGATCAAGAAGGCGAGCCCCTCCAAGGGCGTGATCCGCGCCGATTTCGATCCGCCAGCAATTGCCGCCGATTACGCGGCGCATGGCGCGGCGTGTTTGTCGGTACTGACCGATGTGCAGTACTTCCAGGGCCATGCCGATTACCTGAAGGCGGCGCGTGCGGCTTGCCACTTGCCGGTGCTGCGCAAGGATTTCATCGTCGACGAATACCAGATTTTCGAGGCACGTGCGTGGAGCGCGGATTGCATTCTGCTGATTGCGGCGGAATTGTCGGTCGGCCAGATGCAGGAATTCGAGGCGCTGGCGAATGAGCTCGGCATGGCGGTGCTGGTCGAGGTGCACAACGGCCGGGAGCTGGATGCAGCGCTGGAACTGAAAACCCCGCTGATGGGCATCAACAACCGCAACCTGCGCACGTTCGAGGTTTCTCTGCAAACCACGCTCGACCTGCTGCCGCACATTCCGCAAGACCGGATCGTCGTGACCGAGAGCGGGATTCTTTCCACGCCGGACGTGCAACTGATGCACGACCACCGTGTCGATACCTTCCTCGTGGGTGAGGCATTCATGCGACAGCCCTCGCCTGGCGAAGCGTTGCAACAATTCTTCAGCCCGGTTTACGGTTAGAATCACGCCCTCAAAGAACTACCCACCACAGAGTCACAGAGCAAAGGGAAAAAGCAAAACCCGTTCTTCAGGTCTGCTCCCAATCTACTGTGGCTCTGTGGTGAAAAAACGGAATAAAAAATGGAAAACACCCGCAAGGTCAGCTTGTTCATCGCCACCAGTCTGGACGGCTACATCGCCCGCGAAGACGAGAGCATCGACTGGCTGTTCAACGATCAGGATTACGGTTACGAATTCTTCTACGAAGAAGTGGACACCATCGTGCTGGGTCGCCACACCTGGGACAAGCTCAAGGAACTGGGCGACTACCCGTACGAAGGCAAGAAGGGCTTTGTACTGTGCAGCGATTCGGCCGGACAGACCGATCCGAACGTGACCTTCATCACCGAACCGGTGGAAACCTGGCTGCCCAGCATCAAGCAGGAAGCAGGCGGCACCATCTGGCTGATCGGGGGCTCGAAGCTCGTGGACGAATGCCTGCAAGCCGGGCTGGTCGATGAAATCACGCTATCGGTTCACCCGATCCTGCTCGGCCACGGCATTCCGCTCTTCCGCGGCAAGCAACCGGAAACCGCGCTGGAACTGGTTTCCAGCAAGGCCTACCACACGGGCCTCGTGCAACTGGTGTACCGCAAGAAATAACACCACACATTTTTCACCACTAAGCGCACGAAGAACACCAAGAAAATCGAAGAAAAGCGATACCCGGACAGAGCATGCTCAGCTTAGCCAAGCACCGTTTTTACCTTTGCTTTTCTTCGTGTTCTTGGTGAGCTTCGTGGTGAAATTGGTTTTTCAGATTTAAACAACTTTCCGGTATTCGACAAAATCGTAACGGATACCGCTGGCCGCATCCTGATGCGCTTCGCGGCTGACTTCCTGCCATACCGCCGCCTCCAGCTCCGGGAAAAACACATCGCCATGCGGCGCATCGTCCACTTCGGTGAGATCCAGCACGTCGGTCAGCGGCAGCGCCTGGCGGTAGATTTCCGCGCCACCGATCACGAACACCTTTTCCGCACCGGCACATGCCGCGAGCGCGGCTTCCAGCGAGGCAAACACTTCCGCCCCGGCCGTTTGCCATTCCGGATTGCGGCTCACCACCACATTGCGCCGCCCCGGAAGCGGACGCCCCAACGATTCGAAAGTCTTGCGCCCCATCAGGATGGGGTGACCCGTCGTCAGCGCCTTGAAGCGCTTGAGGTCTTCCGGCAGACGCCAGAGCAACTGGTTATCAAGGCCGATGGCTCGGTTGCGCGCCACGGCGGCGATCAGGATGACTTGCGGTTTGATCATTTTCATTCAATCCAGAAATGCGGGTTCCATGCGACTTCCCACAGGAAGCCATCCGGATCGGCAAAGTAACCGGAAAATCCGCCCCAGAACGTATCTTGAGCCGGCTTCACGATCTTGCCACCGGCTTTTTCGGCCAGATCCAGGACCGAAACCACTTCTTCACGGGTGCGTACATTGTGCGCCAACGTAATGCCACGAAAACCGGAACCTTCCGGCGACACCCCGGCATCCTCGGCCAGCGCTTCGCGTCCGTAGAGCGAAAGCCACACCGACTTCAGGCCGATGAACACGACCTGCTCGTTGCTCTGCGGCATGGCGGGCAGGCCAAGCCCATCGCAGTAAAAAGCGCGTGCCCGGGCGAGATCGGCAACGCCCAAAGTAATCAGGCTGACTCGGGGTTCCATTTTTTGCTCCCTCAGGTTCTTTCTTCAGGCAAAACCAGATTGCCCAGTTCCGCCAATGGCGGCAGGTCACGCAGGCTGGTCAGCCCCAGATCGTCGAGGAACTGCTTGCTGGTCGCCAGCAATTCCGGGCGGCCCGGCACTTCCTTGTGGCCGACAACTTCCACCCAGCCCCGCTCGCGCAGGGTCTGCACGATCTGGCTCGCGACCGATACGCCACGGATTTCCTCAATCTCGCCGCGCGTAACCGGCTGTTTGTAGGCGATGATCGCCAGCGTTTCCATGACCGCGCGCGAATAGCGCGGCGGTTTCTGCGGGCTCAGGCGATCCAGATAAACCTGCATCTCCGGCCGGGCACGGAAGCGCCAGCCGCTGGCGAGCCGTACCAGTTCGATACCCCGCCCTTCCCACTGTTCCTGCAGGTCGGCCAGGTGCAGGATCAGCGCCTCGCCGGCGACTTCCTCGCCGAACAGCTTTCTCAATTCGGATAGCGGCAGCGGCGCATCGGCCACCAGCAGCGCGGTTTCCAGCACTTTGCGGATTTCTTTCTTGTTCATCTGCCCCCCTCTTCCACCCCGGCCAGCCGCGCATAGATCGGCAAGCCAGCGGCTTCCTGCGAGACGGTAATCATCTTTTCCTTCACCAGTTCCAGCAGGGCGGTGAACGTGACCACCAGCATCGGCACGCCGCGCGCATGGTCGAAAAGATCAACGAATTCCACGTAGCGCCCGCCCGCCAATACCTTGAGGATGTGGCTCATCTGCTCGCGCACCGAAAGCTCGTCTGCCTTCACCGTATGGTGGCGCTTGTTCTTGGCGCGCGACAGGATCGTCATCCAGGCCGCCTTCAAGTCGGCAGCCGAGACGTCCGGCAACAGCAGCACGGCTTCTTTCTCGAACACCACGGCGGCCCAGGAAAAATCGCGCCCGGCCTGCGGTAACTGGTCGAGCTCGAACGCAGCGAGCTTCATCTGCTCGTATTCCAGCAGGCGGCGTACCAGCTCGGCGCGCGGATCGTGTTCGTCTTCCTGAGCGTGAACAGGCTTGGGCAGCAGCAGGCGCGATTTGATCTCGATCAGCGTGGCGGCCATCAGCAGGTATTCGGCTGCGAGTTCGAGGCGGCTGACCTTCATGGCCTCGACGTACTGCATGTATTGCGCCGTCACCGCAGCCATCGGGATGTCGAGAATGTCGATGTTCTGGCGGCGGATCAGGTAGAGCAAGAGATCAAGCGGGCCTTCGAACGATTCCAGCAGCACCCGCAACGCATCGGGGGGAATGTAGAGGTCGTGCGGCAACTCCAGCACCGGCTCGCCAAAAATATGCGCGAGCGGCGCTGGAGCTGGAATAGCAACATCAAGCGGCAGGTTCATGCTGTCCAACGCTTGCATTCAAGCTGCCGCATGACGGAAATCATTTCTGCACAACAACCGGCGGCAGCTTGCTGCTGTAATCCTGCGCTTTTTCCGCCACCTTGGCCGCCATCTTGCGCGCCATGGCTTTGTATAGGCCGGCGATCTTGCCATCGGGTTCGGCTACGACGCTGGGCAGGCCGGAATCCGCCCCGAGGCGAATCGAGAGATCGAGCGGCAACTGGCCGAGCAGCGCCACATCGTAATCGGCGCACATCTTCGCCCCGCCGCCTTCGCCGAAAATCGGTTCGACGTGGCCGCAGTTCGAGCAGACATGCATGCTCATGTTCTCGACAATGCCGAGGATCGGGATGTTCACCTTCTCGAACATCTTCAGGCCCTTGCGTGCATCGAGCAGCGCGATGTCCTGCGGCGTGGTCACGATCACCGCGCCCGTCACCGGCACCTTCTGCGAAAGCGTGAGCTGGATGTCGCCCGTGCCCGGCGGCAGGTCAACGACCAGGTAATCGAGCTCGCCCCAGTGCGTATCGTTGAAAATCTGCATCAGGGCTTGGGTCACGATCGGCGCGCGCCAGATCATCGGCTGCTCGGGATCGACCAGCGCACCGATCGACATCAGCTTCACGCCGTGATTCTGCAACGGCAGCAGAGTCTCGCCGTCCGACTCGGGCTGCACCCCGGTCAATCCCATGATCTGCGGCAGCGACGGGCCGTAGATGTCGGCATCAAGCAAACCGACCTGCGCGCCTTCGGCGGCCAATGCCAGCGCCAGATTGGCAGCGGTAGTGGATTTGCCCACCCCGCCCTTGCCGCTCGCCACGGCAATGATGTTCTTGATGTTGCCCAGCCGCTTCACGCTCGGCTGCACGGCATGGGCGATGACACGGCTGGAAACATTGACCTGGACGGTTTTCACGCCATCAACACCGGTCAGCGCGGCTTCAAATTGCTGCCGGATCTCGTCAAACCGGCTCTGTCCCGGATAGCCCAGCACCACATCCAGACTGACGGCCCCGCCTTCGACCTTGAGGTTCTTGATGCAACGCGCGCTGGCGTAGCTTTTTCCGGCATCCGGGTTTTCCAGTTCGGCAAGCAGGGATTGAATGGCTTCGAGAGTAGGCATGACGGTTCGACCAGCAAAGAATGAGTTTCAGAAATGGCATCGGGCAGCCATATTTCAAGCTGCCCGAATGGAAACACCACAGATCAGTGCAATTTACTTCTTGAGGCAATTGCTCATAAAGGCCTTGCGCTCGTCACCCTTGAGCTTCTTGTCGCCGGCTTCCTTGTTGCAAACCTTCATCTTGTCCTGCTGGGTCGCAGCCGCTGCCGGCTGGGATGCAGGCGGAGCCTTCTTCAGGCAATCGCTCATGAATTTCTTGCGCTCATCGCCCTTGAGCGCCTTGGCCGAAGCCTCCTGGTTACAGGTTTTCATTTTTTCCTGCTGCGGCGTTGCGGCAAAAGCGCTGGCAGCAAACAGGGATGCAAAACAAACAACAGCAATACGGGAAGCGATCATGGATAACTCCTGAATGGTCGTTTAAGGCCATCTGGCCTGCCTGCAAGTTTAGAACAAACCGCGACCATCAGGAACTACCGTGAGCAGCGGTGTAACGGCTTTTCTGGCGAAAATCTTCGATTGCCTCATCCAGATGCGCATGGAAATGATCCCAACCCAAGGCCTCGACCACGCCATAACGCGACAGGGATTCACGCAACGGCCGGTTGCAGCGCGCGAAGCGCAGATGGATGCCCTTTTCGCGCAGTTCGCGATGCAGGGCCAGAATCATGTCCGCCGCAGTCACGTCGATTTCCACGATGGCCTGCGCATCGATCACGACCCAATCCACTCCAACATTGCGCGCAACCAGCCCCTTCAAGCGCGCAACGAAATAACCGGCATTCGCAAAAAGCAGCGGCGCATAGAAACGGTAAATAATCAGGCCCGGCATGGTGCAATAGGCGCCATTCGATTCTGCTTCGCCGACGTCATGGAAGCCCGCCCGCCCGGAAACCTCGCACAGCATGGCGTCGTAAGGCCGGGAAAATGACCGGATCAAATGCACCAGCGACAAAAAGATGCCCACCAGGATACCGGGAACGATACCGACAACCAATACGCCGGCAGTTGTCAGCACGGCGAACCAGGCGGAAGGCCGGTCCAGTTTGAACAAGTGGCGCAGGGCACGGGGTTCGAACAGGTGCATGCCGGCATGGATCAACAGCGCCGAAACCGCCACGGCCGGCAAGTGGTTGAGCGCCTTGGTCAGGAAAAACAGGAAGAATCCGACCAGCAGCGCCGCGATCAACCCCGACAACTGGCTTTGTGCGCCGGCAGAGTGGTTGAGCGTGGTTCGCGACTGACTGGCCCCGAGCGCGAATCCGCCCACCATGCCGGCCAGAACGCTCGCCACGCCGATGCCTATCAGTTCCTTATTGGCATCGCTGGCTTCATGATTGCGCTCGGCGAAGGCGCGCCCGAGCAGAATCCCGGCCGGCATGGCCAGAAGCGCCACGCCTACGGCGACCGGAAGCAACTGGATCATTTCCTGAACACCGACAATCGGGGGAGAAAACCCCAATTCGGGAACCGGCAGCGGGCCGACCATGGCCAAACCGAAATGGCGGAAATCCAGCCAGAAATCAAGGCCGATCAGTACGCCGAACACCAGCAAGGGCGCGGGCCAGCGCGGCGCAAACCTGCCGAGCACCGCAAACACAAGCAAAACACCCAACCCGGACAACAGGCTGGGCCAGTGCCATTCGCCATGCCGGGCAACGAATTCTTGCACTCGCGACATGAAATCCGTCTGTTCGACATCGATCCGCCCGAGTCTGGGCAACTGGGCGGCAATCAGGATCAGGGCCGCCCCCTGCATGAAGCCGATCAGGATAGGCTTGGAAAGAAAATCGGCCATCGCGCCCATGCGCGCAAGCGCGGCAATCAGCATGAACGCGCCGACCATGATGGCTAGCAGGCTGGCCAAACCGGCCGCGCGCCAGGGGTCGCCCTCTGCCAGCGGGGCGATACTGGCCGCGATCAAAAGACAGATGGCCGCATCCGGACCAACAATGATTTGCCGGGAAGGACCGAAAAAAGCGTAGGCGAGCATGCCCACCACCGCCGTGACCAATCCGGTTTGCGGCGGCAATCCGGCCAGTTCCGCATAGGCGATCACGGAAGGGATCACCAGCACGCCCACACTGACCCCCGCAAACAGATCCGCCTTCAGCCATTTGCGTTGATATTCCCGCAAGACGCGCCAGCCGGATTCGACCGCCATCGCCCCCTCCTTCTCTGCAGACAGCCTGCACTGTTCTTCTACTTGTGTGAACGCTTCGAATTCAAGCCGTTTTGTAACCGGCATCAACAAAGCCTACAATTGATTTATAGCGTTCAGGGAGCAAGACCATGCGCCCAATTGCTCACCGCGGGTTTTCCCGCATCGCACCGGAAAACACCTTGGCAGCCTTTGCATGCGCACTCGCTGCCGGTTTCAGTAGCCTGCACACCGATGTACGCCTGTCGGCCGATGGAGAGCTGGTGCTCTACAGCCCCCGCGTCACGCCTGAAGGCCATCCCGTGGCTGCACTTTCTCGCAGTGAACTATCCCTGTCCGCAGGCTATTTGGTGCCGACATTGGTCGAGGCCCTAGATGCCTTTCCCGATGCTTTCTGGAATATTGAAATCAAAACCCCTTCCGCCGCACCTTTTTTCATGGAACTCGCACAAAACATGTCACTGGATTCGGGCAAAATATTGCTCTCGTCTTTCAGGCATGAAATCATTGTGCAAGTGGCAGAGCTGCTGAACATCGAATGCGGTCTGCTGGCTGCCCACCGTCCGCCAGCGCTCAACACCCTGCTCTATGCCGCCATGCCACATCCGCGCTTGCGCACGCTGATATGGCATTACGAAGCACTCGATATCACCCTGCTGGAACAAGCCAATGCATTAGGCTTTCACAACTGGGCTTATGGCGCCGAGACCGATTATGAACACCAGTTGTGCCAGGAATTCGGCATACAGGGAATCATCACCGATTACCCCGAATTTTTCGGCTTATCCGTCTCTTCCGGATTGCAGTAACCATGCAGGCAAGGAATATGTAGTTCATGTTATCGATCCGTAACACATTGATCCTTGCCTTCGGGGGCCTCATTCTGGCCGTAATGATCCCGCTGGGCATGCTGGTTCACGGCGAAGCACGCAGAATTTTGGTCGAAGCCACGCTGCACAACACCCAGCAAACTGTAGCCCTGCAAAGCCAGCGCATTGCCGAATGGCTCGATGGCAATGAAAAAGAGCTCGCGCTGTTTTCCGAACTCGACATCATCCGCGAATTTTCGCCCGACAAGATTCGCCCTTATCTGCAACGAAAAATAAGTGCCCGGAAAGATTTTCAGGAAATTTTTTATGCCACGCCAAGCGGCAAGGCCTGGTCCACACAAACCCCCCAGCAAACATTCGACGTTTCCGACAGGGATTTTTTCAAAGCCATCCTGAAAGAACAAAAATCCGACACGCTGCTTTCGACTGCGGAACATGGCAAGGAGGACGGCAACGGCAGGTTTTTCATTGTTCGCGCCATATTCTCCCCGACCACGGAACGCATCGGGTTGCTCGGCGCCAGCATTCGGCTCGCCGTACTGAATCAACTGGTAACTCCAGCCAATTTTCACGATGGTTATGGCTGGTTGATCGATCGCAGCGGACAGATCATTGCCCACCCGCAATCCCAGCTACGCCTGAAACTCAACGTGACGAGAACACCCCAAACGGACGGCTTTGTGGGATTGGACAGCATTGGCAAGCGAATGCTGGCCGGCGAGACGGGGCACGGCGAGATCACGACGCAGGATGGTGAAAAACGTCTGGTGGTATTTACGCCGGTTCCCGGAAATTCGGGCTGGAGTTACGCTCAAAGCATTCCGACAGGATCGCTGTTTGCGCCAGTCAAGCAGCTTTCCGTGCTGATCGCCTTGACCGTTTGCGTCGCCCTGCTGGGCGTAATTGCACTTGTCTGGGCACTCTCCCGCCGCATCAGCAAACCGATTGAACTGCTGGCAACCCATACCCATCGCCTCTCGCAAGGGCATTTCAGCGAGCATCTGGAATTCCCGGACCGGACCTCACGCGAGATCCGCAACCTGATCGATGACTTCAATCGCATGGCCGGTAATATCGATACCATGGTGAACAATCTTCTGGTTTCCGAACGCTCCACCGCGCTCGTCAACGCCGAGTTAGCCAGCCAGCAGAAAGCACTACTGGAAAGCGAAGAACGTTACCGGCTAGCCATGGATGCCGCCAACGACATTCTCTGGGATCTGGACCTGCAAAACGGCAAAGCTGTCATCTCGAAACGCTGGGAGGAGCTGCACGCATTTCCCATTCAAACGCCCGATGACTGGTTTGGCGCCTTGCGGGAACTGGTGCATCCGGAAGACTGGCCTGCCACGCAAAAAAAACTGGATGCCACCCTGGCCGGCCGCACGGCACTGTTCCAGGCCGAATTCCGGCTGAAACTCAAAAACGAGCGCATGGTCTGGCGCCTGTGCCGCGGCAAGGCCCTCAAGGATGCCGAAGGCCGGGTAACACGCATCTGCGGATCGATTTCCGACATTGATGAACAAAAGGAAAGCCACAACAAGATTCGCCAGATGGCTTTTCACGACTCGCTGACCGGGCTTCCAAACCGTTGGTATTTCATGGAATGCCTGCGCAATGCCTTGGCAGGCGAAAAACCGCAGGGCGGTGCACTGCTTTTCCTGAACATCAACAACTTCAAGACGCTCAACGATCTGTTCGGCCACCAGGAAGGCGATGCCCTGTTGAGACTGGTAGCCAGCCGACTGAACGACCTGTGTCACGAAAACAGCACGCTGGCACGCTTGGGCGGTGACGAATTCGTGATGCTGCTTCTCGACGTTCCTGACGAAAAAACCCTGAGCGAGAGCATCGAAGGGCTGCTGCGTTTCATGCGCGCCCCTTTCGATACCAGGCTGCGCGAGCATCGCATCACGGTTTCGATCGGCGTCTCGTTCTTTCCGCACGACGGCACGGAACCTTCCGAGCTCCTGCGCAAGGCGGACATGGCCCTGCAGGCCGCCAAGGATACCGGGCGCAACAGCTGGAAGATGTTCGACCCCAAGATGTTCGAGCGGGTGCGCTATCGAGGGGAAATGGAACAAGCCTTGCGCCAAGCGCTCCATTCGAGAGAATTCGAGCTGCACTACCAACCTCAGCTCGATATCGCGTCAGGGCGCATTCTAGGCTTCGAGGCCCTGTGCCGCTGGACCCGGCCGGATTACGGCCCGGTATCGCCCGCGAAATTCATCCCGCTGGCCGAAGAAACCGGGCACATCCAGGCGCTGGGCGAATGGATATTGAAAACGGCCTGCTTCCAGCTGGCGCAATGGCAGCGCGCGGGCTTCGGGCACGTCGAACTCGCAGTCAATGTCTCGGCGCTGCAACTCAAGGACGGGTTCACCGAGCGGCTCAAGAGCATGATGGAAAACGCCGGGATCACGCCGGAACGGCTTGAAATCGAAATTACCGAATCGGTGATGATGCAATCCTTCCACAACCAGCTGGCCATCCTGGACGAACTGCGCGCGATAGGTGTGCGCATCTCGCTCGACGATTTCGGTACGGGTTACTCATCGCTGAGCTACCTGCGCCAGCTTCCCATACAGACGGTCAAGATCGACAAATCCTTCATCGACCACATGGAACAGGACGAAACCACGCGCCATATCACGGAAAGCATCATTTCACTTTCCCACGGGCTGAAGCTCAGGGTCGTGGCAGAGGGCGTGGAAACCGTTTCGCAACTACAAATGCTGCGAGAAGCCGGTTGCGAGATCGCACAGGGTTACCATATCGGCAAACCCATGCCGCCCGGCGAGGCGGAAAAAATGCTCGCACCCAAATGAAAACTGCCACGCAGATCGCGTGGCAGTTCCGGGTTGCACCTGTTGCATTTACTCTTCAGCGGTCAGACGCACGGCATCGGACAATTTCTTGTCCGATGTCACCTCATGGAAAGTCAGCCATTCTTCAAGATAGGAAAACAGGTTCCCCGTCAACGCGACAGAACCGGCATTGAAGCGCACCAGTAACTCCTGCACCTCTTCAAGCAGCATATCGTGCTCCGCCTTGTGCTTGGCGTAACCGGGATAACCCATCTTCTGCATCAACGCTTCCTCGCGCTGGAAATGCTCTTTCGTTTGCCCGATCAACTGGGCAAACAAATGCGATTGCTCGCTGACCAATGCGCCCGAGTCCACCGCCTCATACAACAGGTTGATGTACTCCGCCAGCATCCGATGGTCGGTATCGATCATGGGGTGGCCCACGCAGTACTTGTCAACGTTCGCGATGAAAGACATCCTCTCACTCCCTCCGTTTGCTGCAGCCTGACCCTCGGGCCGCAATCCCCTTTTTTCATCCCGGTATTATGAACCGGCTGGCGAAAAACAGGAATCTTGTTTATCGCTTGATTTTCAGTCCGGCCAACGCCGCAGACAAGGCATTTTGCGGCTCTGGCTGGCGACCAGCAACTCGGGGTTGCCGGCCGGAATGCTCACGCTTGATCTCACCGGAACCGGCATGATGATGCGCGCTGTCGGTCAGGCGCATCGTCAACGCAATCCGCTTGCGCGGCAGATCGACTTCCAACACCTTGACCTTGACCACGTCGCCCGCCTTCACAACCTCGCGCGGGTCTTTGACAAAGCGGTTCGCCAGGGCCGACACATGCACCAGGCCGTCCTGATGCACGCCGATATCGACAAACGCGCCGAAGTTGGTCACGTTGGTGACCACCCCCTCCAGCACCATGTCGACCTTCAGATCCTTGAGATCCTCCACGCCCTCGGCGAAGCTCGCCGTCTTGAATTCGGGGCGCGGATCGCGGCCCGGCTTTTCCAGCTCGGAAAGAATATCCTTCACGGTCGGCAAGCCGAACTGCTCGTCGGTAAACTCGGCCGGGTTGAGTTTCTTGAGAAACGCCACGTCGCCGATCAGTGCTTTCACGTCTTTCTGTACTTTGGCCAGGATTTTCTCGACGACCGGGTAGGCTTCAGGGTGGACAGCCGAGGCATCGAGCGGGTTGTCGCCGTTGCCGATACGCAAGAAGCCTGCGGCCTGCTCGAACGCCTTGTCTCCCAGACGCGGCACTTTCATGAGCTGGCGACGGTTGGCAAAAGCGCCGTGCGCATCGCGGTAACTGACAATATTGGCCGCCAGCGTCGGCGTCAGGCCGGATACGCGCGCCAGCAAAGCGGCGGAGGCCATGTTCGCATCGACGCCGACCGCGTTCACGCAATCTTCGACCACCGCATCAAGCATGCGCGCCAGTTCGGTCTGGTTCACGTCGTGCTGGTATTGGCCTACGCCGATGGCCTTGGGATCGATCTTCACCAGTTCCGCAAGCGGATCCTGCAGGCGCCGGGCGATCGAAACCGCTCCGCGCAGGCTGACATCGAGATCCGGAAATTCACGGGCAGCGAGCTCGGAGGCCGAATAAACCGAGGCTCCGGCTTCGGACACCACCAGTTTCTGCATGCCGAGCTCAGGATGCCGTTTGATAAGTTCACCGGCCAGCCTGTCTGTTTCGCGGCTCGCCGTGCCATTGCCGATGGCGATCAGCTTGACCTGATGCTGGGCGCAGATCGCGGCCAGAACGGCAATCGACTGGTCCCACTGGTGACGTGGCTCGTGCGGATAGATCACCGCAGTATCAACAAGTTTGCCAGTCGCATCGACCACGGCGACCTTCACCCCGGTGCGGATACCGGGATCGAGACCCAAAGTTGCCTTGGGGCCAGCCGGCGCGGCAAGCAACAGGTCTTTCAGGTTGGTCGCAAAGACCTTGATCGCCTCAGTCTCGGCAGATTCGCGCACCCGGCCCAAGAGCTCCGTTTCCAGACTCAGAAAAATCTTGGCGCGCCAGCTCAGGCGCACGGTATCGGTCAGCCATTTGTCTGCGGCACGCCCCGCGTTGGCAATGCCGAATTTCTTCGCGATCTTCAGCTCGCAAACACCGGGGCCAGCCGGCTTGGCCGCGGCATCAAGCTCTTCGGGCAAAACCAGCGCCAGATTCAGTACGCCTTCGTTGCGTCCGCGCAGCACGGCCAGGG
The DNA here is from genome assembly GCF_900115065.1 of Formivibrio citricus. Lineage (GTDB taxonomy): Bacteria > Pseudomonadota > Gammaproteobacteria > Burkholderiales > Chitinibacteraceae > Formivibrio > Formivibrio citricus. The sequence goes on from NZ_FOVE01000005.1 coordinate 156,058, forward strand.
CGCGGTGGGAAGGCATCTCGCGCAACGGTTCGTGGTAATCGAAATAATCGGCAAATTTCGCGCCCTCCCCGGCCTTGCCTTCGACCACCGCGGTTTTGACATGCGCCTGGTTCCAGAGGTAATCGCGCAATTCGCCGATCAGGCCGGCATCTTCAGAAAACTGCTCCATCAAGATCGCACGCGCGCCGTCGAGCGCAGCCTTCACGTCCGCCACACCTTTCTCTGCATTCACATATGCAGCCGCTTCCGCTTCCGGATTCAGACCGGGATTGCCAAGCAAGCACTCCGCCAAGGGTGCAAGCCCCGCTTCGCGCGCGATCTGGGCCTTGGTGCGACGTTTCTGCTTGTACGGCAGATACAGGTCTTCCAGGCGCTGCTTGTTGTCCGCTTCCAGGAACTGGGCGTGCAACTCATCGGTCAGCTTGCCCTGTTCGCGCACACTGGCAATGACTGCTTCGCGCCGTTCTTCCAGCTCGCGCAGGTAGCGCAGGCGCTCTTCGAGCAGGCGCAATTGCGTATCGTCCAGGCCGCCGGTCACTTCTTTGCGATAGCGGGCAATGAAGGGCACGGTCGCGCCTTCATCAAGCAGTTGGACAGCGGCGGCAACCTGCGCTTCGCGACAGGCAAGTTCTTCGGCAAGACGTTGCAAAATGGATTTCATGCGGGGAGTTCAACCAAACCAGACGAGGGGCGGATTGTACCAGTGCATAACGGCGCGCTGAACCTTCGCGGCAAAACATGGATCGTCCATACCTGCATGCTATATTGAACCTGTACCCCTCAGCCCAACCCGACAATATGCGTATCAGCAAAGCCATTGCTCAATCAGCAAACGCATTCCTTCAGTGGCTGCACGAGAAAACTTTTTCCCAATCATTTGCCGTGAGCACGGCGGCCCTGGTTTTTCTGGCCATTGTTTTGTCCACCGAAGTCCTGTTGCACTTTCATGAGAGGGAGGCGATCTCGGAACGCCGCGCAGCCAGCCTGGCCTTTGCCAGCCAGCTTCGTGCACGGGTCGACCGGGAGCTGAACGCGGTTCTGTACCTGTCGAGCGGCTTGAGCAGCTATCTGGTGGTACGCCACCAACAACTCAACCAGAGAGAAATGCGCGACATTCTTGCCACCTTGCATGGGAACAGCCGTCACATCCGCAATTTCAGTGTCGCTATCGGCCATAAAGTCGCTTATGTCCATCCCTTGGTCGGCAATGAAAAAATCGTTGGTATCGACTACCGGGAAATCACTGCGCAGTGGCCGGCCATCAAACTTGCCATCGAAAGCGCAAAGGGTACTTTGACCGGCCCCGTGCAATTGCTGCAGGGCGGAACCGCCTTCATCTACCGCACGCCGATCCTGGTAAACGGCCAGTATTGGGGGCTGCTATCCACCGTCATCGACAGCCATTCATTCTTTGACGCGGCATTCAGGGAAATCGATTCCGAGCGTTATGAATTCGCCATTCGTAGCGGCAACGCTTCATCGGCAGAAACCAACGCGATCTGGGGCGACATGGCCTTGTTCTCCGACTCTACCGCAACCCGGCTTGAGGTAGAGGTTCCCAACGGAAAATGGTTCTTCGCCGTCCGCCCCAGGCAGGCCAGCGGGACAAGCATGCTGGTATGGATCATCCGCATCATGGGCTGGCTGCTGGCACTACTGAGCAGCGTCGGCGTAGGCGCACTGTTGCGCCAGCGCAGCGAACTCGCTCGCCATGCCGGCTTTGACAGCCTGACCAATCTGCCCAACCGTCGCCTGTTTGACGACCGCCTTGACCAAGCCATCCGCCGGCACACCCGAAACGAGAACCAGCAAATCGGCATCCTGTTCATCGACCTGGACGACTTCAAGGAAATCAATGACCGTTACGGTCACAAGGTAGGCGACATCACCCTGCGCACGACTGCGTTACGCATCCACGACGAGGTCCGGATCAGCGATACGGTCGCACGCTGGGGAGGCGATGAATTTGTCGTCATCATCGAAGAAGCCGACGCCGATCTCATGAACCAGTTGACGGAACGGCTTCGCCAGCATGTCGGCAAGCCTTTTGAGGCCGAAGGGAAAATCATCGAAATAGCAGCTTCGTTCGGGTCCGCACTCTATCCGGGCGATGCATCCACCTTGGCAAGCTTGCTTGAGTTGGCGGATCAACGCATGTACACGGAAAAGCAACGCCACAAGGACGTACTCCCCTGACTGTTTCAAGATCATCCAGTTCCGGATCGCCACGGCATCATCGCTTCACTGCCTGAAAAGCAGATCACCGTTTATATCAAAAACAAATAAACATATTTCTATTGCTTATATACAATCATGCTTTCCGCAAGACTCGGGTTTCGTTGAAAGGGGCCTGCAAGATGGAAATTATTCTGCTGGTGTTGATCGGATTGAGCGCCGGGATCGCTTCCGGACTGTTCGGCATTGGCGGCGGCGTCATCATCGTCCCCGCCCTGCTTTACCTGCTGAAGTTCCCCGTTCATCGCGCCATCGGCACCAGCCTTGCAGCGCTGCTGCTGCCAATCGGCGCAGCCGCCGCCTTCACCTATTTCCGCGCTGGCCATGTCGACATCAGGGCAGCCATCATCATCGCACTAACCCTGTTTGCGGGAGCATGGGGCGGGGCCATGATCGCCACGCGGCTGGACAGCAGTACATTGCGGATTTTGATGGGGCTGTTCCTGATCGCGCTGGGCGTCTATACGCTGCTGTCCCACAAGGGATAAGCGCCCGCACACGGCCCCGATCCGCCGTGACCGCCCGCCCCGGCTCGGGTATATTGGCACCCCCGATCCAATCCGATATTCGCAATGAAACAGATCACCTATCCGTTGCTGGACAACCTTTCTGCGGCAGCAAAACAATCGCCGCGCCTGCGCGCCAACCTGAACCTGCATCCGGAACTGGATGATCCGATCCAGCGTCTGGCCATCGCCATGGAACCGGGAACCTGGGTTCGCCCGCATCGCCATCCGCACACTTGGGAGTTGCTCTATCCGCTGAACGGACGCTTCGTCGTGCTGCATTTTGACGAGAGCGGTGTCGTCATCGACCGCACGGTACTGGGCGAAGATTGCGCCGTACTGGAAAACCCTGCCGGAGCCTGGCATGCCGTACTGTCGCTGGATGAGGGGGGCGTGATTTTCGAGGTCAAGCATGGCCCGTACATGCCAATCGCACCTCAGGATTACGCGCCGTGGTCGCCGGCCGAGGGCGACGCAGCCATCGCCGACTGGCTGGCTTGGTACCAGCGCGCGCAAATAGGCGAGCGCGCGCCCATCTAAGAACCTGTGCACGACCTGTCGTGAGAAGCCGTCAGCGGGGTGAAGAGCAGCGCAAAAACCGGAGTGTACAAGTAGTACATGAGGATTTTGAGCAGCGCATGAGCCCCGATCACGGCTTCGCAGCAAGAGCGTGAACAGGTTCTAAAAGCACGACAGGAGCACTCAATGCTGGGTGCTCCTGCAAATTTCGTTACTGCTTAGCCTTACTCGTTGGCATCCAGAAACGCACCGTTTTCATCCCGGTCAAACTCGGCGCCAATCGGTTCGTCGAGCAAGGCGATGATCCCCTCGTCGTAATTGGCCACAACGTTGATATCGAGCACGCTGAAATTCTTGGTGTTGTCGATATAGGCATCGCTTTCCGTGCCTGACAGGAATCGCCAGCCGCTATCAGCCTCGTCCTGCGGCTCTTCGCGGCAGGCAAAACCCACCGGCAGGCCATCCACCGTGATCTTGTCGCTCACCACGCACAGCCCATAACCTTCTGCCAGCGCGCGAATCTGGTTTTTCGAAAGACGGAATTCCTTGTGCATGGCGGGCTCCTTTTGAATACTGCAGTGCAGCATAGACTTAAATGTAGTCCAACGGCAGGGCCGTCGTATATTTCACCTGCTCCATGGCGAAGCTGGAGCTCACGTCCTGCAATTCCGCGCAGGCGATCAAACGTTGGTAGACCGCATCATAAGCCTTGATGTCCGGCACCACCACCCGCAGCAGATAATCGACATCTCCACTCATGCGATAGAACTCGACAACTTCCGGCATGGCACTGACCGCATCGCGAAAACCTTCGAACCAGTCCCGGCTGTGCCGCCCGGCCTTGATCGAAACGAACACCGTCACGCCCACTCTGAGCTTTTCGGCATCGAGCAAGGCCACCTTGCGGCGGATGAAGCCCTCTTCCTGCAAGCGCTGGATGCGCCGCCAGCACGGTGTGGGGGACAGATTGACCCGCGCGGCGATTTCTCCCAAGGGAAGATCAACGTTTTGCTGCAGGATATCGAGCAACGCCTTGTCCGCGCGATCCAGTTTCTTTTTCATGGCAATATGAGAAAAATTTTTCTCCATATTCCTCATTAAGCATCAAATTTGCAAACATTTTTCGCGCGATTGCCGCGATACTGTGCTTTCGAACAAGGAGACACGACATGGAACAGCGCAACCTGAAAACCATCGGCCTGATCGGCGGAATGAGCTGGGAATCGACCACGCTCTACTATCAGGTCATCAACCGCGAAGTCGCCCGCCGCATGGGCGGACTGCATTCTGCCCGCATCCATGTTGCCAGCCTCAACTTTGCCGAAATCGCCGCCATGCAGAAAGCCGGGCAATGGGACGAGATGGCCGGGCTGCTGGCCGATACCGCCCGCAAGCTGGAAAGCGCCGGCGCGGATTGCATCCTGATCGGCACCAACACCATGCACAAGGTCGCGCCGCAGGTACAGGACGCCATCCGCATGCCGCTGCTGCACATCGCCGATGCCGCAGCCGAAGCCATCCGCGCACAAGGGCTGAAGAAGGTCGGCTTGCTGGGCACCCGTTTCACGATGGAGCAACCGTTTTACGCCGAGCACTTGGCCCGTCATGGAATCGAAACGCTGATTCCCGAAGAAGCGGACCGCGCCGAAGTCCACCGGATCATTTTTGAAGAACTGTGTCAGGGAAAAATGCTCGACACATCGCGCCAGACCCTGTTGCGCATTGCCGAAAACCTGGCCGAACAAGGCGCAGAGGGGCTGATTCTGGGCTGTACCGAGTTGCCGCTACTCGTCGACCAGCAGCATTGCACGCTGCCGATCTTCGATACCACCACCCTGCATGCCATCGCGGCCGTGGATTTCGCACTGCAATAATCCTGAAAATCCCGGTTGAATCACAGAGGCACTGAGAACCTATTCACGATCTGTCGCGAGAAGCCGTCAGCGGGGTGAAGAGCAGCGCAAAAACCGGAGTATACAAGTAGTACATGAGGATTTTGAGCAGCGCATGAGCCCCGATCACGGCTTCGCAGCAAGAGCGTTAACAGGTTCTGAGAACACAGAGAAAAAACTGTCATGCCTCGAGATTGGCTTGGATAGATGTAGCAAAACAACACGCAAGAGGCTGATTTATCGCTCTTCTCTGAGCCTCTGTGTCTCTGTGGTAATGGATAGGGCAATCACCTGCTACGCGCGGCCTTGGCCATGAGTTTGTCCAACTGCGCCGCAAACGCCTGCCGGTCCGCGGTACTGAATGCCGCGGGCCCGCCAGTTTCGATGCCGCTGGCGCGCAAGGTATCCATGAAATCGCGCATGTTGAGCCGTTCGCGGATGGTTTCTGCGGTATAAAGCTCGCCGCGCGGATTGAGCGCAACGGCCTGCTTTTTCAGTATCTCATCGGCGAGCGGAATGTCGGCGGTAATCACCAGATCGCCGGCCTGCGCCTGCTGCACGATCCAGTTGTCCGCCACGTCAAACCCGGAAGGCACCTGCACGGCGCGAATCCATTGGGACGGCGGCGTATACAGCAACTGGTTGGCGACCAGCGTTACTTGGATTTGCCAGCGCTCGGCGGCCCGGAAAAGAATCTCCTTGATGACCTTGGGGCAGGCATCCGCATCGACCCATATTTGCATCATCGTGCTCCTTCCAGATACGCCAGTACGCCCTGCCCCGCCACCCTGCTGCTCGCCAGGCAAGCCGTCAGCAGGTAGCCACCGGTCGGTGCTTCCCAATCGAGCATCTCCCCGGCGCAAAACACACCCGGCAAGGCATTCAGCATCAAGCGCTCATCCACCCCTTCAAAATGCACGCCACCCGCAGAACTGATCGCCTCGTCCAGCGGACGCGGTGCAATCAATCGCACCGGCAACGCCTTGATGGTCGCAGCCAGTCGCACGGGATCGGCAAAGTCTTCTTTTGAAACCAGTTCGCGCAGCAAACCGGCCTTGACGCCCTCGATACCCAGCTTGCGCCGCAGATGGTTGGCCATGGAATCCGCACCGCGCGGGCGGTTCAATTCTTCCGTCACCCGTTCCAGGCTGCGCCCCGGCAGCAGATCCAGCTCGATCACGGCACTGCCGTGCGCCTCAATGGCATCGCGCAACCGGCCGGAACAGGCATAGATCAGGCCGCCCTCGATGCCGGTCGCGGTCACCACGCACTCACCCTGCCGGCGTTCGCCATCGAAGCACAGCGCAACCGTTTTGAGCGGTGCACCGGCGAAACGCTGGCAAAAATGCGCCGACCAGCCGACGTCGAATCCGCAATTCGCCGGCTTCAGCGGTACAACTGCAACGCCTTGCCTTTCCAGCGCAGGAATCCATTTCCCGTCCGAGCCCAATCTGGACCAACTGCCGCCGCCCAGCGCAAGAATGACCGCATCCGCTTGCACGGCCATCTCGCCGGCATCGGTTGCGAAACGCAAATCGCCTTCGTCCGACCAGCCCAGCCAGCGGTGGCGCACATGGAAGCGCACGCCCTGCTCGCGCAGGCGATGCAACCAGGCACGCAGCAGCGGCGCGGCCTTCATGCCTTGTGGGAACACCTTGCCCGAACTGCCGACGAAACTCTCGATTCCCAAGCCGTGCATCCAGGCACGCAACTGCTCCGGACCGAAGGCCGACAGCCAGCGCGCAATCTCTTCGCGCCGTGCCCCGTAGCGGCCGACAAAGACTTCCAGCGGCTCGGAGTGCGTAATGTTCATGCCGCCGACACCCGCGAGCAGGAACTTGCGGCCGACCGAAGGCATGGCATCGTAGACATCGACCTGCACGCCGGCTTCCGACAGCACTTCCGCAGCCATCAGCCCTGCGGGGCCGCCGCCAATGATGGCGACATGCTTGAGTTCGTTTCCGCGCATTACTGTTCCGCCTGCAAGCCCAGCAGACTGGCATGCACCTTCACCACCACCTTGCGGATGGAGGTCGACTCCTGAACAGCCACGCACGGGCGATGCAGTTCGCCCGGGAAGAACACGACGAACGAACCGGGATCGAGATCGAGGAAAAACTCGTTTTCCGGCGCGGCATAAAACGCCACGTCCTTGCTATCCAGCAGGTCTTCGACGGGCTGCATGCCGGCTACAGGCAAAGCCGCGCCGTAGCGCTCGCGCCCGGAAACCGGAAGCTGGATATCGGCATGGCTGCGATGCGCTTCCGGTCGACATTCTTCTGCCGGACGCAACACCGCATCCTGCACCAGGAAAAACAGTTTTTCGCCTTCGATCTCGTAGCGACCGGCCGGCAAACCGGCAAGATCCCTGCCCTCCAGCGCTCCCAATCCGCGAACGATCGCAGCCGGCAAAAGGGCTTTGTGCCGGGCAGAATCGGCAAGCAGTCCAGTAATCATGTCGTTCCCTCTTCAAGAAGCGCGATGATACTGCGTAGCGCCATTTCTTGCCCAATAACCATGGTGTTAGCGCAGTTGTAGTCGCTCCGGCTCACTTGTAGAATCGTTTTCATTGCTATTCATTCTCAATACACTGGAGCACAAAATGAGCACATCCGTACACGGCCACGAAGTCATGCATTTCATGCTGGAAAAAGGCGGCAGCTTCACCAAGGAAAGCCTGCAGAACGCCATCATCGAGCGTTTCGGCGCCGATACCCGTTTTCACACCTGCAGTGCCGAAGGCATGACCGCCGCAGAACTGATCGACTTTCTGGCAGCCAAGGGAAAATTCATCGAGGATGATGCCGGCTTCAACACGCAACCGGACAAAATCTGCAATCATTGATTGGCATTACCCCTTTGAGGAGTTCCCCACCATGAAGAAATTTGTTCCCCTGATCTGCGCAGCCATACTCTCCCTGGGCTTTGCTAGCCAAGTCCAGGCCGAAGTTTCCGTCAAGGCGGAAATGAAAGCCATGGGGCAAAGCTTCAAGGCAGCGGATTCCGCGAAGGATGCCGCCACGCTCAAGAAAGAGCTGGTTACGGTGCGCGACCTCGCGAAAAAGACCCAAGCCCAGGTTCTGGCATCCAGACAACAAGGCAAACCGGAGCAAACCTATCTGGAAGGAATCGGCAAATTGCTTGCCGCGCTCGATAATTCCATCGCGCTTGCCGATGCAGGGAAATTCGATGCGGCCAAGGCGTCGCTCGCCCGCGCCAAGGAATTGCGCTCCGAGTATCACAAAAAAATGCGCGACTGATCCGATCCGATCACAACATACGGCCGGTGCAAACCGGCCGTTTTTGTTTCGGCCATCCGACTCAACGATACGCGGGCTTGTAACCCGGCCTGACAATCCCTAGACTTTGCCCCCTTAACATCATGAGGCACGCCATTGTGAGCTCCCATCCCTTTTCCACTTTGGCTCTTGCCCCCGCACAACTACGCAATCTCGCCGATCTGGGCTACCAGCAGATGACACCGATCCAGGCGCAAAGCCTGCCGCTTATTCTGTCCGGGCGCGACCTGATTGCCCAAGCCAAGACCGGCAGCGGCAAGACCGCGGCTTTCGGCTTGGGCATTCTGCATCACCTCAACCCCAGCTACTTTGCCGTGCAGGCGCTGGTGCTCTGCCCCACGCGCGAGCTCGCCGACCAGGTCGCCAAGGAATTGCGCCGGCTGGCGCGCTGCATGGACAACATCAAGATCCTGAGTTTGTGTGGCGGCGTGCCGATGGGGCCGCAGATCGGCTCGCTCGAACACGGCGCACATATCGTGGTCGGCACACCGGGGCGCATCCAGGATCATCTGAGCCGCAAGACGCTTGATTTGAAAGCGGTCAAAATGCTGGTGCTCGACGAGGCCGACCGCATGGTCGACATGGGTTTCTACGACGAGATCCGCTACATCGTCGATGCCACGCCCAAACGCCGCCAGACGCTGCTGTTTTCCGCGACCTACCCCGAAAGCATCCGCAAGGATAGCTCGCGTTTCCTGACCGATCCGGTCGAGGTCAAGGTAGAAGCGTTGCACAGCAGCAGCCACATCGAACAGCGCTTCTATGCGATTGAACCCGCAGAACGCAACGCTGCCGTCGCGCAACTGCTGAACCATTTCCGCCCGACGTCGACACTGGCGTTCTGCAACACCAAGATTCACTGCCGCGAGCTGGTCGCCGAATTGCAGGCCCAAGGCTTCTCCGCGCTGGCGCTCTACGGCGAACTGGAGCAACGCGACCGCGACGAGATTCTGGTGCGCTTTGCCAACCAGAGCTGCTCGGTGCTGGTGGCAACGGACGTTGCCGCGCGCGGGTTGGACATCTCGACACTGGATGCCGTCATCAACGTCGATGTCTCGCGCGATGCCGAGGTGCACATCCACCGCATCGGACGTACCGGGCGCGGCGGTGACAAGGGGCTGGCGCTGAGTCTTGCCGCAGCCAACGAGAAAAAATGGGTGCAGCTCATTGAGCAATACCAGCAAACCAAGGCGGAATGGCACAAGCTGGAGGAATTGGGGCCAGTCTCCGATGAGGCACTGGTTCCGCCCATGGTCACACTCTGCATTGCCGGTGGACGCAAGGACAAACTCCGCCCCGGCGATATTCTTGGTGCCCTAACCGGCGACGGCGGCCTCGTTGGCGCGCAAGTCGGCAAGATCAACGTCTTTGAATTTTTCAGCTACGTCGCGCTCGACCGGCAGGTTGCCGAACGGGCATTGCGCAAGCTGAACGGCACCATCAAGGGGCGGAATTTCAAGATGCGGTTTGTTGAATAACCCTGAAAACCGCGGTTATCGTTGGGGAAATTCGTCCACTTTTCGATCAATTCAGGACGAACAGCCATCGCCTACGGCGACCCGGATTACGCCGCTATGCGGCTAATCCGGCTACGCGGTCTGATTTCCCGCTCTTCTCTGTGCCTCTGTGTCTCTGTGGTAAGGAATTCAGAATCAGACCAGTTGCTCAAGCTGGTCGCTGATTTCCAGCCACTCCATCTCCAGCGTTTCCAAGCGTTCCTTGGTTTCCGCTTCCGCCTTCAACAAGACCTGCAGCTCGTCCTTGCTCTCGGGCGCGTAAACGGATTCGTCGGCCAGCCGGGCCGTCTGGTCGGCATGCACGGTATTAAGCGATGCCAACTCCTTCTCGATCTTGGCCAGCTTCTGCTCCAGCGGCTTGCGCTGAACGGAAAGGCGCTGGCGAGCTTCGGCCTCCTGGCGTTTTTGCGCCTTGCGGTCGACCTGTTCGCCGGAAGCGGCCAGCCGCGCCTGCCCGGCCGCTTGGCGGACTTCCTGGCTATAGCGCGTGTAATCATCGAGATCGCCATCGAAGGGGCGTAGTGTGCCGTTCTCGATAAGCCAGAAATCGTCGACCGTGGCGCGCAGAAGATGGCGGTCATGGGAAACGACAATCAGCGCGCCTTCGTAATCCTGCATCGCCAGCGTCAGCGCCTGACGCATTTCGATGTCGAGGTGGTTGGTCGGCTCGTCGAGCAGCAGCAGGTTGGGCTTTTGCCAGATCAACAAGGCCAGTGCCAACCGGGCTTTTTCGCCGCCCGAAAACGGCGCGACCGGGCTCGTGGCCATCTCGCCGCGGAAATCGAACCCGCCCAGATAATCGCGATGTTCCTGCTCGCGCGTGGCAGGGTCGAGCTTCTGCATATGCCAGAGCGGCGACTCATCCAAACGCAGACAATCAAGCTGATGCTGGGCGAAATAGCCGATCTTCAACCCCTTGCCTTCGGTTTTGATCCCTTCGAGCAGCGGAATTTCGCTGGCCAGCGTCTTGATGAAAGTCGATTTGCCCGCACCGTTGACGCCCAGCAACCCCAGGCGTGCGCCTTTTTCGATGCTGAGGTTCAGCCGACTCAGAATCGGGCGATCAACTTGATAACCGGCCACACCTGCTTCTATGCGCAACAAGGGATTAGGGCTGCTGTCCGGTTCGCGGAAGGCAAAATTGAACGGCGAATCCACATGCGCGGCGGCGATACGCTCCATGCGTTCCAGCGCCTTGACGCGGCTCTGCGCCTGACGCGCCTTGCTGGCCTTGGCCTTGAAGCGGGTGATGAACGCTTCCAGATGTTCGATTTCGCGCTGCTGTTTGTCATAAGCTTGCTGCTGCAAAGCCAGCTTCGCGGCTTTCTGTGCTTCGAAATCGGCGTAGTTGCCGGTGTAGAGATTCAACTCGGCGCGGTCGACATGCAGGATGGCATTGACCGTGTTGTCGAGAAAGTCGCGGTCATGGGAAATCACCAGCAACATGCCGGGATAGCTGCGTAACCAGTTTTCCAGCCAGACCACGGTTTCCAGATCCAGGTGGTTTGTGGGTTCGTCGAGCAACAGCAAATCGGAACGGCGCATCAGGGCCTGCGCCAAATTGAGGCGCATGCGCCAGCCGCCGGAAAAACTTGCGACCGGATTGGCCATCTCGGCATCGGAGAATCCCAGCCCGGACAGCAGCTTGGCAGCACGTGCCCGCGCCGAGTAACCATCGATCAATTCAAAGCGTGCCAGGCATTCCGCATGGCGAATCCCGTCGTGTTCGCTGACCTGCAATTCCCGCTCAATGGTCCGCAACTCGGCATCGCCATCGAGCACATAGTCGAGCGCCGAACACGGCAAGGCCGGCGTTTCCTGCGCCACGTGCACAATCACCGCATTCGGCGGCAATTCCAGATCACCGGCATCCTGATGCAGTTCGCCGCGCAGCAGCGCAAAGAAGCTCGACTTGCCCGCCCCGTTGGGGCCAACCACGCCGGTCTTGCTGCCGGGATACAACGTCAGATCGGATTTTTCGAGCAGCACCTTGGTGCCACGACGCAGATGAAGGGATTTGAGGCGAATCATGGAGACGTATTCTGAATGTCAAAAACAAAAAAGCAGGCACCCGACTCTCCGGATGCCTGCTGGATCAGCTTGTAACGCTACAGATCAAGCCTTGATCTGGTAGAACGCTTCACGACCCGGATAGTAGGCGGCATCGCCCAGTTCTTCTTCGATGCGCAGCAACTGGTTGTACTTGGCCATGCGGTCGGAACGGCTCAGGGAGCCGGTCTTGATCTGCATGCAGTTGGTGGCTACGGCCAGATCGGCAATCGTGCTGTCTTCGGTTTCGCCGGAACGATGGCTCATCACCGAGGTGTAACGGTTGCGCTTGGCCAGATCGACGGCCTGCAGGGTTTCGGACAGCGAACCGATCTGGTTGACCTTGATCAGGATGGAGTTGCAGATGCCCTTCTTGATGCCTTCGGCCAGGATCTTGCTGTTGGTCACGAAGAGATCGTCGCCCACGAGTTGCACGCGTGCGCCCAGACGGTCGGTCAGGATCTTCCAGCCGTCCCAGTCACGCTCGCCCATGCCGTCTTCGATCGAAATGATCGGGTAGGCGTTGACGAGGCTTTCCAGGTAATCGACCTGCTGGGCGCTGGTCAGCTCGCGCTTGTCGCTCTTCTTGTACACGTACTTGCCGGTTTCCTTGTCGTAGAACTCGGAAGCCGCGCAGTCGAGGGCGATGCAGATGTCGGTGCCCCAGCCATAACCGGCCTTCTCGACCGCAGCCTTGAGCATGTCGAGCGCTTCTTCGGCGTTCTTCACGTCCGGCGCGAAACCGCCTTCGTCGCCGACCTGGGTCGGCAGGTGCTTGTCGTGCAGGATCTTCTTCAGGTTGTGGAACACTTCGGCGCCGTAACGCAGCGCTTCGCGGAAGGTCGGCGCGCCCACCGGGATGATCATCAGTTCCTGGAAATCCAGGCTGTTGCTGGCGTGTTCGCCGCCGTTGATCACGTTCATCATCGGCACCGGCAGCGCCATCGGGCCGGAACCTCCCACGTAGCGGTACAGCGGCAGGCCGGCTTCTTCGGCGGCGGCCTTGGCCACGGCCATGGAGACGGCGAGGATTGCGTTGGCACCCAGACGGCCCTTGTCTTCAGTGCCATCGAGATCGATCATGGTCTTGTCGATGAAAGCCTGTTCGGAAACATCCAGACCGATGATGGCTTCGCAAATCTCGGTATTGATGTTTTCAACCGCCTTCAGTACGCCCTTGCCCATGTAGCGGGACTTGTCGCCGTCGCGCAGTTCCAGGGCTTCACGCTCGCCGGTGGAGGCGCCGGACGGCACGGCCGCGCGGCCCATGACACCGGATTCCAGCAAAACATCGGCTTCAACAGTCGGGTTGCCGCGGGAATCCAGGATTTCGCGGGCGATGACTTCAACAATAGCGCTCATTTGCAAACCTCAAGTAGGTAGTTCAGAAGTACAACGTTGAAAGAGTGCCACGACTGGCATGGCTCGGATATATTCAACTGCATAAGAATCAGGTACTAATTTCGCACGGGTGCTCAAACCGGCGTCTATTTGGCGCACTCATGCAAGGGGTGCGCCTTGACCACTCGGTCGATATCTTTCAGCACCGCCAGCAGCTCGCGCATGCGCGGCAACGGCCAGGCATTCGGGCCGTCCGACAACGCCTTGGCCGGATCGGGGTGCGTTTCCATGAACAAACCAGAAATACCGGTCGCCACGGCTGCGCGCGCCAGCACCGGGACGAATTCACGCTGCCCGCCCGACGACGTGCCCTGCCCGCCCGGCAATTGCACCGAATGCGTGGCATCGAACACGACCGGGCAACCGGTTTCGCGCATGATCGCCAGGCTGCGCATGTCGCTGACCAGATTGTTGTAACCGAACGAAGCGCCGCGCTCGCAGACCAGAATGTTATCGATCCCGCCGTTGGCTTCCCTGGCCTTGTCGACGACATGCTTCATGTCGCCGGGCGCCATGAACTGGCCCTTCTTGATATTGACCGGCTTGCCGCAGGTCGCCACAGCCTGGATGAAATCGGTCTGGCGGCACAGGAATGCCGGGGTCTGCAGCACATCGACCACGGCTGCCACGGCCGGGATTTCCTGTTCGGTATGCACATCGGTCAGCACCGGCACGCCGATTTCGCGACGCACCCGCGCCAGAATCTCCAGCCCCTTGTCCATCCCCGGCCCGCGGAACGACTTGCCGGAACTGCGGTTGGCCTTGTCGTAGCTCGCCTTGAAGATGTAGGGAATCGCCAGCTCTTCGGCAATCGCCTTCATCTGCCCGGCAATATCCAGCGCCATCTGCTCGCTTTCGATCACGCAGGGGCCGGCGATCAGGAAAAACGGCTGATCGAGGCCAACTTCAAATCCGCAGAGTTTCATCGGGTACTCCGTGAGGAGTGAGGCGTGAAGGGTGAGGGGTAAAACACCTCACTCCTCTCTCCTCACCGGTTTAGCAAGACAAGCCTTCGCGACCGTTGTCCTTGGCGTAGGCAATCGCAGCCTCGACGAAGGACTTGAACAGCGGATGCCCGTCGCGCGGCGTGGAAGTGAATTCCGGGTGGAACTGGCAGGCGAAGAACCAGCGATGGTTCGGCAGCTCAACCGTTTCCACCAGTTGTTCGGCACCGGCCGACTTGCCGCTGATCTTGAGCCCTGCGCTTTCCAGGCGACCCAGATAGTGGTTGTTGACCTCATAACGGTGACGGTGGCGTTCGGTAATGACTTCGGCGCCGTAAACCTTCGCAGCCAGCGAACCGTTGGCCAAGCGGCATTCCTGCGCGCCCAGGCGCATGGTGCCGCCCATGTTGGAGTTTTCGTCGCGCTTTTCGATCTTGCCGTCACGATTGACCCACTCGTCGATCAGCGCCACCACCGGGTACGGGGTCTCCAGATCGAATTCCGTCGAGTTGGCACCGGCCATGCCGGCCATGTCGCGAGCATATTCGATCAGCGCAATCTGCATCCCCAGACAGATGCCGAGGTACGGGATGTTGTTCTCGCGCGCAAAACGCACCGCCTTGATCTTGCCTTCGACGCCGCGCTTGCCGAAGCCGCCCGGAACGAGGATGGCATCCATGTTCTTCAGGCAGTCGATGCCTTCGGTTTCAAGCGCCTCGGAATCAACGAAAGTGATCTTGACCTCGCTACCGGTGTGGATACCGGCATGCTTCAGCGCTTCGATCAGCGACTTGTACGATTCGGTCAGGTCGACATACTTGCCAACCATGGCGATATTGACCGTCTGCTGCGGCGAGTTGATCGCATCGACGATACGATCCCAGACCGAGAGATCGGCCTTCGGGATGTTGAGATGGAACTGGCGGCAAATGATCTCGTCGATTCCCTGATCGGACAATACGCGCGGAATCTGGTAAATGCTCGGCATGTCCGGGCAGGACACGACGGCGGCTTCCTGCACGTTGGTGAACAGGGCGATTTTCTTGCGCTCTTCGTCCGGCACCACGCGATCGGCGCGGCAGATCAGCACGTCGGGCTGAATGCCGATCTCGCGCAATTCCTTGACGCTGTGCTGGGTCGGCTTGGTCTTGATCTCGCCAGCCGCGGCGATGTACGGCACATAGGAAAGGTGCACGAAGCAGGTGTTTTCCTTGCCGAGCGTCACCCCCATCTGGCGGATGGCTTCAAGGAACGGCAGCGATTCGATGTCGCCCACCGTGCCACCGACCTCGACCACGGCGATATCCGCAGCACCTGCGCCCTGCTTGATGTTGAGCTTGATTTCGTCGGTGATATGCGGGATCACCTGCACTGTCTTGCCGAGGTAGTCTCCGCGGCGCTCCTTGCGGATGACGGATTCGTAAATCTGGCCGGTGGTAAAGTTGTTGCGCTTGGTCATCTTGGACGAGATGAAGCGCTCGTAATGGCCCAGATCCAGATCGGTCTCGGCGCCGTCTTCGGTCACGAACACCTCGCCGTGCTGGAAGGGGCTCATGGTACCCGGATCCACGTTGATGTAGGGATCCAGCTTCATCATGGTCACTTTCAGACCGCGGGATTCAAGAATGGCAGCAACAGACGCGGCAGCAATGCCCTTGCCCAGCGAGGAAACCACTCCGCCGGTAACAAAAATATACTTGGTCATGGCAGGCAAAGAAGATTGGAATCCCGTATTCTATCCGATGCCGCCCCCCCTCTCAATTGCGGATGAACCGTCTGTCACCACTTACCCAGCGAAGGTCTTGCGCCATGCCGGAAAATCCTCGCTTGTTCATTGCCCTCGCACCACCCCCAAAGACGCGGCGAGCGTTGGCAAATTTGCGCGACCGCCTTGCGCCCCAAATATCAGGTCACCCGGTCCCTTCAAGCAATCTGCATCTCACACTGGCATTTCTGGGGCAGGTTCCCCAACAACGGCACAAGACATTGCAGGAACTCATGCATGGACTTTCCTTGCCGGAGGGAAAAATCATCCTGGACGCCGTCGGCGCATTCCCCAAAGCCGGTGTGGTCTGGGCGGGCAGCAGTGCAGACAACCCGCAACTGGAAAACTTGGCCAAACAGGTGCGAACAACTTTGCTGGCGCATGACTTTGCTTTCGACAGCAAGCCATTCCAGACTCATGTCACGCTGTTTCGCAAGGCTAAACCCGTCCGGCAGGCCATTGAGCCGCCCATTGACTGGCAACTGACCGCCCCCCGGCTGTACGTTTCGGTCTCGACGCCCAACGGGGTGGTTTATCGGATCATGGAGTAATGCTTACAGCAATCCATCATCCGAATCGAGAAAAGAAGTTGACTGCGGCTGCGCCAGCTCCTGGCGCAATCGTTTACGGGAGAGCAGTTTTTCCTGCGCCGGCAACGGCAAATCCGTCAATCGCAGGATATTCTTGGTGATCAGAACATCGATCAGATCCTCGACGACCCGGATCAACTCTTCATCCAGCCCAGTAAAAAGCCTGGAATCTGCCGGAACACCCAAAAACCGGGCAATTTCCGGACTGTGCTGCGGCAAGAACTCTTGCGCATCCGGTTCGGAATGATGAAAAAGAGCTGTAATTTGCCCCTCGCTGTTTCTGCGCACATACGGCATGATGACACCCTCCTGCCATCATCTTAGCAGAACCCCTTTCCATCAGACGGACCGCACAAACAGAGATGAAACCCGAACTCGAAATCCTGCATTTCCCGGCAGAAAAAAATGCACATGCAACACCATTGCTGTTCTTGCACGGTGCCTACACGGGTGCCTGGAGCTGGGTGCCGTTTCTGACCCGATGCGCCGAAGAGGGATTCGATTCCTATGCCCTGAGTTTCCGCGGGCATGCCGGCAGCAAAAGCAACGAACACATCGACAGCCTGGGCATCGAAGATTTTGTCGATGATGTGGCAACAGCAATAGAACGCCTGCCTTCTCCTCCGGTGATCGTTGCCCACTCGATGGGCGGCTATGTGGCCCAGATCTATCTGGCTGATGGCGGAAAAGCCCGCGCACTGGCACTCCTATCGAGCGTCGCTCCTTACGGTGTCGGATTTTCAGCCTGGTATTTGGGCGTATCCAACCCCAAACTGCTGATCGAGCTCAATCGTTTCCAGCATGGTCTCATGACAGCCCCGCAAACAAGTACGCTGAAAGAGTTGCTGTTTTCGCCGGAAATGCCGGAAGAGGAATTGGCGCTTTTCGCCCTGCACGCCCAGCCAGAGTCGCAACGCGCCCTGAACGAGATGCTGGTTCCACAGCCATGGCGGCTATGGACCCTCCCCCGCTTGCCAGCCCTTGTTCTCGCTGCGGGAGACGACAAGATCATCCCCCCTGCCGACACTTGGGCAACAGCCAATGCGCTTGGCGTATTGCCCGAATTCATGCCGGGCATGGGACATGCGATGATGCTGGACGCCCAAAGGGATACCGTACTGGAACGCTTGCTGCTCTGGTTGAAAGAGGTGAACTGATCTCCTCCCCTCTCACTCGTCGGAATTGGGCATCCACTGGAACCCGCAGTTCAGGCAGCGACATGTGTATTCAACATGATGCGCCGGCAGATCGTTGGTTTCGATATCCTCCGCACCGGCATTGCATTCCGGACAGTGCGGCGGCTTGGAAAATTCGCAATGCGGGCCGTGGGAAAAATGGGGTTCTCCGGAATGCAAATGCAGCAAAACGTTTGCAGCTCCTTCGGTATATTTGTTCGACATTGCTCCGACTCCCTCTCTTTGGTCTCTTTGCCTGATTCTTGCTCAATTCCACTCAATTTGCGAGCGTTTATCACACGGCAAACGATAGTTTGACGCTATCACAAAAACTCAAAAAATTCATTTTGCATGTTGCGGCGCGATACCTAGAATGAAACTGCATCCGTATCCGGAACCTGAATCAGGATTCAAATTACCGCCAAACCCGCATCCATAAACGAAGGAGACCGCATCATGGCAATCAATATCGGCATTTCCGAGAAAGACAGGGAACGCACCGCAGCATCGCTCTCGCAAATGCTGGCAGACAGTTTCACCCTCTACCTCAAGACGCACAATTTCCACTGGAATGTCACCGGGCCAATGTTCCAGACCCTGCACATCATGTTCATGGACCAGTACACCGAACTGTGGAACGCCCTGGACATGATTGCCGAACGCATCCGCGCCCTCGGCTACCCAGCCCCAGGCTCCTACGCACGCTACATGGAACTCTCGAAGATCGAAGGCGAAGATGGCGTCCCCAAAGCCAAGGAAATGATCCGCCAACTGGTCGCTGGCCAGGAAGCCGTGATTCGTGCCGCGCGCGAAACCTTCAAGATTGCCGACGCTGCCGGCGATCAATCCACTGCCGATCTGATGACCCAGCGCATGGAAATCCATGAAAAAAACGCTTGGATGCTGCGCTCGCTACTGGAAGACGATACCGCCGAGCCCGCACCGGCGCCCAAGAAGAAACGCGCCAAGTAACTCATTGAATCACCAACAGGGGCCGAGTTAATCCGGCCCCTGTTTTATTTGCTCTGTGACTCCCTCACTCAACCACCTTCAGGCTCGCAAACGTATTCGTCATCCGGAATGTGATTGAACGCAATGCGCGCAGGTGCCGCCTCGCGAGACAGATAAGCCGCGCCCCAGTACAGCGTATGCTTGCCATAATGGGCATTGATCCAATCCACGGTACTGTCGAGCGCCGCCCGCGGATCGCAAGACTCGGAGGCAAAAAGATCCAGTGTCACCAATCTGCGTTCGGCCAGATCGGAAAACCACACCGCAGCAGCAAACGGGGTTGCCCGGCAAGCCCAGTCCGGCCGCTCGAACCACCACCGAGACAACATGCGGGTAAAGTCGAGCGTGCGGTCAGTCGGATCGAATGAACGCTCCATCACCCAGCGGCGCATACCGTCGCGCGTCGTAAATTTCACCTTCACGGCCAGATGCGCTGTCACCAGCCCGTGATGGCGCAGGCGCACCGCAGCCTTTTGCAGCAAGCGGTGCAAAACGGCCTCGACACCCTGCGCATGGCGCAGATGCGGCGGCAGAACATGCGAATGGCTGATTGAGCGCTTGCCCGGCGTTTCCACCTCGTGCACCTCACGTCCGCGCAGCAAGGCATGCAGGCGCTCGCCCGGGAAGCCATTCCAGACCTGGCGCATTTTCTCCAGCCGTGCCCGACACAGATGCTCGACCGTCACAATCCCGGCCGCCTTGAGCCGCGCCTCCATGTTGCAACCAATCCCGCACAGATCGCGTAACCCCAACCGGAACAAGGCATGCGGCAGATCGCGAGACTCCAGAACGATCAGGCCATCCGGTTTTTGCATGTCGCTCGCTGTCTTGGCCAGCCAGTCGTTGGACGCGATACCAATCGAGCAACGCAAACTGTCACCCACCCTCCGCACCGCCTGCTTGACTTGCAATGCCAGGGCGATGGCCGTCTCTTTTTCCCGGTCGCCCCCCATGAGCGAGCAAGCCATCTCGTCGATGGAACGCACCTTTTTCACCGGTAAACATCCATCCACCGCAGCCACCAGCCGGTGGTGGAAGTCGACATACAGATGCGGGCGCGCCTCGATCAGCACGATGTCCGGGCACAGTTCACGCGCCTGCCAGACCGTCGTACCGGTCTTCACCCCGAAACGCTTGGCCTCGTAACTGGCCGCGATGCAGCAGGTCGTTTCCGCCAGCATCGGCACCACGCCGACCGGCCGGCCGCGCAAGCGCCGCTCGACCTGCTGCTCGACCGAAGCAAAATAGGAATTGAAATCGACATACAGACTGCGCAGCGGTTCGTCCGGAAAATAACTTTCACGGTCACCGCAAGCTTGAACAGACATGCGCCACCCACAAACACAGAACGATCGTTCTATACTCTCAAAAGCAGCGTGTGTCGATCAAGCTTTTTCCGATCACCGCGGAGAAAACAGTTGCTCTTCCAGTTCGCCCGGTTGGCTGACAGTGCGCAAACGCTGGAAGGTCTCTCCGGCTTCCGGCCAAGTCTGGCGCAGGTAGTGAAGCCATTGTTTCATGCGGCCACACTGGTATTTGGGCAGGGTGCGCTGGCAAACAAGATCCCAGAAATCGCGCAGGAACGGCTGCAGGTCGCTCCAGACCAGTGCTGCGCCCTCGCCTTCCTTGATGATCCGCGCCAGGGCCGGGTTGGCGACCATGCCGCGTCCCAGCATGACGTCCTCGACGCCGCTGATTTCACGGCAGCGCCGGTAATCGTCCAGCGTCCAGATCTCGCCGTTGGCGACCACCGGAACATCCACCGCATCCCGGATGCGCCCCACCCACTCCCAGTGTGCAGGCGGCTTGTAGCCTTCTTCCTTGGTGCGGGCATGCACCACCAGCTCTTGGGCGCCACCGGCTTGCATGGCTTGGGCGCAGGCGATGGCCAGCGATTTGTCCTCATACCCGAGCCGCATCTTGGCCGAAAGCAGCATGCTCGGAGGAATTGCAGCGCGCACGGCGGCAACAATGGTCCGGATCCGCTCGGGATCGCGTAGCAGAATGGCGCCGCCGTGATGGCGATTGACGGTCTTGGCCGGACAGCCAAAGTTGAGATCGATGCCGGCAGGGTTGAGTTCAGCCAGGCGCGCAGCGTTGAGCGCCATCATGACAGGATCGGAACCCAGCAACTGCACGCGCACCGGCACGCCCGCCGAAGTTCGGCTTGCTTGGGTTAGCTCAGGGGCTATATGCAAAAAAGTGCGAACGGGCAGCCGGGAGCCAGAAACGCGCACGAACTCGGATACACACAAATCCACACCGCCAACGCGCGTCAAAATGTCACGCAGCACACAATCGAGAAGCCCCTCCATCGGGGCCAGCAGTATCCGCATGACAGGCTTAAACTTTCGTAATGGGAGGATATTTCAGCGCATTGAGCACCAGCTTGCGCTGCGTAGCCTGATCCAGATCCACACCGAGCACATCGGCCATGCGCACCAGATACAGGAGGATATCGGCCATCTCCTCGGAGATCGCCTGCAGTTTATCGGGAGCATCTTTCACGGCCTGCGATTCATCAGCGGTCAGCCACTGGAAATGCTCGACCAGTTCGGCCATCTCGACCGACATGGCCATCGCCAGATTCTTGGGCGTGTGATAACGCTCCCAGTCGCGCTCACGCGCGAATTCCCGCAGTTGCAGGATCAGTTCGTTCAGGTTCATTCTGACAATATCAAATGAGGCGCGAGAACCGGCCCACTGGAGCCTGTTCTCGCAAATAACGGTCAAAAACCATGGCAACGGAGCGAATAAGCAACCGGCCTTTGGGCAAAACCCGGATGCCTTCTTCGTCTATAGCGACAAGGCCATCCCTTGCATGCTGCTCAAGCAAGGCCAACTCCAGCGCGAAATATTCCCTGAAGTTCAACGAAAATTCCATCCCGATCCGACAAAAATCGAGTTCAAACTGGCACATCAGCTTCTGAATCACACTGCGACGCAACTCGTCGTCCTGATTCAGCGCGATCCCCCGGTCTGTCGCCAGTTGACCTGAATCAATCTTCGCATAATAATCTTCCAAGGTTTTAACGTTCTGGCAATACACGGTGCCGACCTTGCTGATCGCAGAAACGCCCAAAGCCAGCAGGTCGCAATCGGCATGGGTCGAGTAGCCCTGGAAATTCCGGTGCAACTCCCCGCGGCGTTGTGCTTCGGCCAGCTCATCATCCGGCAAGGCAAAGTGATCCATGCCGATAAAGACATAGCCGGCATCGACAATCTGTTCGATGCTGTTCTGCAGGATATCGAGCTTGGCTTCAGACGCCGGCAATTCTGCAGCATTGATACGCCGTTGCGGCATGAACCGCTCGGGCAGGTGGGCATAGTTATACAAAGCAATACGGTCGGGCCTGATCCGCAAAACCTGACCGATGGTTTCCCTGACGGATTCCACGCTCTGGCGTGGCAACCCGTAAATCAGGTCAACGCTAATGGAACGAAAATTGCTAGAGCGAGCAGCGTCAATAACGCGGCGCGTTTCTGCCTCACTTTGAACACGGTTGACGGCTTTTTGGACTTCAGCAGAGAAATCCTGAATTCCGACACTCATGCGGTTGAATCCAAGACCTGCCAGCAGGAGAACGGTTTCTTCGCTTACTTTGCGCGGATCCACTTCAATGGAGAATTCCCCCCCGTCCAACAAGTCAAAACGGGAAGCAACTGCATCCATCAGGCGCACAAACTGGTCATCCGACAGGAAAGTGGGCGTACCGCCCCCCAAGTGCAGTTGCCAGACTTGGGCTCGAAAAGGAAGCGAATCGGCCTGCAAATGGATTTCCCGCACGAGGCGGTCCAGATAACGATCCGCCTGTGCGCGATCCTTGGTGATCACTTTGTTGCAGGCGCAGTAGTAACAGACCGTATCGCAAAACGGGATGTGAAAATACAGGGAAAGCGGTTTCGCTGCATCGCCTTGCGCCACGCTGGACAAGGCATGGGCATGATCCGTAGCGCCAAAACCGGGAACGAAGCGGTCTGCCGTGGGGTAGGAAGTATAACGCGGCCCCTTGCCATCGTAACGGGCGATCAGTTCGCGATCGAAATCGACGGATTGCGTTGTTGAATGATGCAAATGCGACACACAAGCGCCCCGGCAAATGAGAATGGGATGCAAATTAATGGGTAAACGGGATGCACCACATTGACCTGCATCAAACATGCAGCTCAAAGAAGTCCGTTCTTGATTAATCAACTTACGTTTTTGAACAAGCCTATGTCCATGCTCTCGCCCATCCAGATACGAGAAGTATCCGCACGGCAACTGCGTCAGATGTGCTCGACCTGCAGTTTGCGCGAGCTGTGCCTGCCAGTCGGACTCAGCCCGGAAGAAATGCGGCAACTGGACTCGATCATCTGCCAGGGACGCCACATCAAGCGCGGCGAAGGGCTTTATCGCGCAGGGGAACCATTTCGCTCGCTGCATGCCGTTCGCGTGGGCTTTTTCAAATCCAGCGTCATTTCAGAAGATGGTCGCGAACAGGTAACCGGGTTTCACATGTCCGGTGAGTTAATGGGGATGGACGCCATATGTTCGGATGCCCACGCCTGCGATGCCATTGCCCTGGAAGACAGCGAAGTATGCGAACTGCCTTTCGATGAAATCCAGACACTTGCACGCAACGTTCCCATCTTGCAGCATCATCTCTACAAGATCATGAGCCGGGAAATCGTGCGCGATCACAACGTCATGCTACTCTTGGGCAACATGAAAGCAGAGGAACGGCTAGCCGCCTTCCTGCTCAACCTGTCCCAACGTTTCGCCTTGCGCGGCTATTCGGCGACCAGCTTCCACTTGCGCATGACCCGCGAAGAAATCGGCAGCTACCTTGGCCTCAAGCTGGAAACGGTCAGCCGCATTCTGTCGCGTTTCCAGGAACAAGGGCTGATCAAGGTACAAAACCGCCTTATTGAAATCATCAGCCATGACGGTCTGAAAGCAATTTTGAGCACCAACCCGCGCTAGAGAGGAATAACGCATGCGAGTCATCATCACTTTGCCCGCACGACTCGTTGAGCCTGTCTCGGCAAGACTCGCAGCGCTTCCACCCCATGCAGCCGAAGTCCTGCTGCACGAGGTCGAAAGTTCGGCCCCTGTTCCTGATCTTCATCCAGGCGACGGTTTATTGACCCTGCAGCCAACCGACATGGAAATGGCACGCCAAACCGCGGAATCTGCATCTTCTGCCCAGATACACTATGGCGAGATTGCCCTGCTTGAAACGCCGCTGGGAAAACAATACGGCTTCATGATCGCAGCTGCTGGCACCCCGCTGGATCTTCACGCTCTATCGCCCGTGATCAACGCCCTCTCTCCTGGTCCTTATGCCTGGTGGCACGTGGGTCACGCAGGAGCAGCCGCCTTCCTCCTCCTGTTGTTGCGACATCTAGAACTTGCCACCCAGCAACCGATCGACATCTCCAATCCGCTCCCGCAACTCGTCCAGCTTGCCGCCTTGCAGAAACAAGCCGGTGTTCTGTCCGAAGCGTTCCTTTCGCAGACGGAAGGCGAGCATTTCGTGGCCGCACTTGCCGACCGTCAACATGCCTTGGCTTCGTTTCTTGATGGCGCGGAATCGCCTGCTCGCCAGATTGCGCGGATGATCCACCTGTTTGCCAAGACTCCATCCACCGCTGACTGATCCCCCCCTGTCAAAGCCCCCCCTTACGAACATCTCCGTTTTCAGATATTAGAAATCACTAATATTTGACAAACCACAACAAAACACTTACAGCGCGGCGCAAAGAAAATGCAAGCGCTGTAAAAAATCACGCCATTTCCTCAACTGCGAGTTTGCGGTGCCACATTTCACCATCTAGTATTTGTAAAGACAGCCACTCGGGGCCATGAAAAATGAAAACAGTAATGCTGGTAGACGATTCAACCACTGTCCTGCTTTCAATTTCAGCAATACTTCAGAAAGCAGGTTATTCAACCAAACAAGCCAGCAATGCGGAAGCGGCCATGGCCGAGTTCAACAAGGGCTTCAAACCGGATCTGCTGATCACCGACTTGCACATGCCCGGAATGAACGGCATCGAGTTCATCAAATGTGTGCGCAAGTTGCCTACGCACAAATTCATGCCGATTCTTTTCCTCACCACCGAATCTCACCAGGAAAAACGCATGGAAGCCAAGGCCGCCGGTGCCTCCGGCTGGTTGGTCAAGCCCGTCCAGGCCGATGCATTGCTGCAAACGCTTGGTGTAGTCCTGCGCTAGGGAGATCAACGATGATACCCCGCGCTGATTTGCACAAACATCTGCTTTTTACGACCGTCGGCGCGAGCGCCATTTGTGGCCTGATAGCCTCTCTTCACTGGATGCTGCCGCAAGATGTTGGCATGCCCGGTACCTTATTGGGTTGGGGCATGCTGTGGGTATCGCTGTTTGTTGCGGGGAAAGTGCTGGGCGTATGCGTTCGCCGTTTTGAGCTATGGGTCCCGGAAAAACACGTCCACGCCGCAAACCACAAGGATTCATGCGAAGAAATTGTCAGGGTGGTCATCGACGATCTGCGCAGGATTTCCGAATTGCGCAAGCTATTGCAAGGTCACCTGTTACAAATCAACAGCGACGGAGAAACCGAGGCCACCGCGCTGATCGAAAACCTAAAACGCATGGATGAACAGAACCAGCATCTGGCAGAAGACTTCAAAGGAGTGAGCGCCACGGTTCACGAAATGATGAAGGATTGGGATAACCAGCAGGACGGCAACCAGCGCACGCTGGGACGTTTCTGGAAATACGCAGCCTCGCGCCACGAGATCAATGAAAAGCAGCTCACCAGCGTACAACAGGTCACCGAAGAAGCGCGCCAGCTCAACAACCTGACAGGGCTCATTCGTGCGATCGCCAAAGAAACCAACATGCTGGCATTGAATGCCGCCATCGAAGCCGCCCGCGCAGGGGAAGCCGGACGCGGTTTTGCCGTGGTAGCTGACGAAGTGCGCAAACTTTCCGAACAAAGCGCCAAAGCAGCACAGGAAATCGAAACCGGCATCACCCGCGTAGCCACCTCCATAGAAACGCAACTGGGCAACAGCATCGATCAGGAGCGCGCGGCCCAGGAACAGGACACCCTCACCAAGCTGGTCAACCAGATGGTGCAAATGGACACCAGCCGTTCCGACCTGATTTCCCAGTTGAACAACGTCGTATCCAAGATGGAAACCCATCAGGACACGCAATCGTCCCAGATCATCACCCTGCTCTCCAGCATCCAGTTCCAGGATGTCATCCGCCAGCAAGTCGAGCTGGTCGATTCCGGGCTGGAAGAACTCAACCAGCACCTGCAGGAACTGGCCAATCTACTGGCTGATCCGGCATCGCTGCTTTCCGAGCGCCAGGCATTGAGCGACCGGATCGATAAACTACTGAAGCACTATGTCATGGACAGCCAGCGCAAAGTACATGGCGAGGTTTCCGGAAAGACCACAGCAACAAACAGTGCTCCCAGCATAGAGCTTTTCTGAGTGAGCAAAGAGGATTGGTCATGTCTGAACTTGTCCCGGAATATCCACTGACCGGCGACCTGACGATTTACCAGGTAGCCGAACTCAAACCACGCCTGGAAAACTGGCTGCAGCAAGCCGACCCCCGCCTGGAAATCGATCTGGCCGGCATCGAAAACATTGATTCCGCCGGACTGCAGTTGCTTGCGCTGCTCAAACAGGAAAGCCTCGCTCAGGGCAAAACCCTGTGCCTGCGCAATCACTCGCCTGCGGTACAACATTTATACGAAAAGCTCAATGTCGCGGCCTTCTTTGGAGACCCGCTGGTTCTTTCTGCGCAGGGGGAAAAGTAAATGGATGCGCTTCAGGAAGCATTCGTCACCGAGGTCCGCGAACTGATCGCGCAAATGGAAGACGGCCTGATGGCGCTGGAAAAATCGCCTTCGGACGAATTGCTGCACGCAGTCTTTCGCAGCGCGCACACGATCAAGGGTGCTGCAGCTACAGTCAACTGTTCCAGTATCGCCAACTTCACCCATGTCCTGGAAAACACGCTGGACTCCCTGCGCCAGCATCTGCGCGCGCTGGAACCCGGCTTGATTGAATCGCTACTGGCCTCTGTCGATCACTTGCGCTTACTGGTGGACCTTTTTGCCAATGGTAATGACGAACTGCGCGACGACATGGTCAACACCCAAAGCAGTTTGCTCGCCCAGTTAGAGCGCAGCGAAGTATCCTGCACTCAAACTGTTCCCAGAGAAGGCCGGGACTGCTGGCATCTCTCAGTACGGCTCAACCGTGATCTCTATCGACAAGGGCAAGACCCGCTGGTCCTGCTGGAAGCTCTTGGCGAGATCGGCCATATCCTGCGTATCGATACCATCCTCGACGGGCTCCCGTCGCTGTATGAAGCCGACCCGGAAGACTGCCTGTTTGGCTTTGAGATCCAGTTTGCCAGCGACTGCAGCAAAGCGCAGATTGAGCAAATCTTCATGTTCGCTACCGACGAAGGCTTCCTGCGCCTCATCCCGCCTAACGCCCACACCGAGGAATACCTTGAACTGATCCGGACCATGCCGGACAACCCGATGCGCTTGGGCGAAATTTTGCTCAAGGCCGGAGCCATCACGGAAGCTGAACTTCATGCCGGCTTGGCAGAGCAACAGGAATGCAAGGATGCCCCCCTCGGCGAGGTGCTGGTAGCCAAGGGTTCCGCTACGCCGACAGTCATCGCTGCCGCGGTCGAACAGCAGCAAGCGGTACGCGAACGCATGAACAAGGAATCGCGCCTGATCAAGGTACCGGCAGAAAAACTGGATTATCTGATCAATCTGGTCGGCGAGCTGGTGATATCCAGCGCAGGCACACACATGATCGCCACCGCCTGCGGACAGCGCGCCATCCTTGAATCTCTGCAGGGATTAAGCCGCCTGACCGAAGCTATCCGCGATTCAGCGCTGCAATTGCGCATGGTACCGATTGGAGAATTATTCAATCGCTATCAGCGGGTCGTTCGCGACAACGCCCGCGAATTGGGTAAAAAGATTGAATTTGTCACCGATGGCGCCGAAACCGAACTCGACAAATCGCTGGTAGAAAAACTGGCCGACCCTTTGATGCATCTCGTGCGCAATGCCATTGACCACGGCATCGAAGCCGTCGAGGCCCGCAAGGCAGCAGGCAAGCCAGAAACCGGCACGTTGAGCCTGCTGGCCTGGCACGATTCCGGCAACGTCTGGATCGAAGTAGGCGATGACGGGCGCGGCCTCAATACCGAGCGCATCCGCCAAAAAGCCATCGCCAATGGTCTGATCAACGAAGACACCTACCTGAGCGATGCCGAGACGCTGAACCTGATCTTCGAACCCGGCTTCTCCACGGCGGAAGAAGTAACCTCGCTCTCAGGGCGCGGCGTGGGCATGGATGTGGTTCGCCGTGCGATCAAAAGCCTGCGCGGCGACATCCACATCGTCAACCGCCCCGGGCTCGGGGCCTCCTTCCGCATTCGCCTGCCGCTCACACTGGCCATCATCGACGGCTTCCTGCTGAAGATCGGCAAGCACGGTTTTGTTGCACCGCTGGACACGGTCCAGGAATGCCTGGAATGGCAGGAATCGAACCGGATTCCCGGCAGCGACTGCATGAAGCTGCGAGGGGAAGCGCTACCTTGCGTACGGCTGGGCGAGCTTTTTGGTCTGGAAACACCCCCAGCCAAACGGGAAAATGTGATCGTCGTCAACACGGAAAATGGTCGCCTCGGTCTGATCGTCGATCAGCTCGCCGGGCAATGCCAGACCGTGGTCAAGCCGCTTGGCGAATTGTTCAGACCACTCAAGGGCATTGCCGGTTCGACCATACTGGGCAACGGAGAGGTTGCGCTGATCATCGACCTGCAAGGGCTGATGGAGCTGCAGCAACTACGTGCGGCCGGTGCCTCGGCCAGACAAATTAACCTGCTCTCGCTGAGTACTGAAAACACGGCTTCGGCCAAAATCGCATCATGAAACAACATCCCCATCCATGAAATTGCCCGACAGGACAAGCCAATTTTCGAGGGAAATAAAAATGAAACTGACTTTAGCCCAACGCCTGATGGCCATTATTCTCAGCTCCGTTGCTGTCTTGATCGTAGTTGGGTTAGTGGGGGTATTCCAGACCAGATCAGTGGCCAACAACCTCGAATACATCAATAGCAAGACTTTGCCCGGCGTTGCCGCGCTCAACGAAGCTGAAACGTCTTACCTGCGTCTACGTTTCTTGGCGGTACGGACATTGAACATCACCGATCCTGCCCAGCTCGCACAGGAAGACAAAAAGATCAAGGCCGCACAAGCCAGCATGGAAAAAGCGTTTGCCCTGTACGAAAAGGACTTCATCAAGGACGAAACCGACAAACAACTCATGGCCGCAGACAAAGCCAGTCTTCAGGTCTATATGCAGGCCCTGAACAAATTCATGCATCACATGCAACGCCGGGAAACAGAGAAAGCCGTCGAGGTCAGCCTGAAAGAAGCCGCACCCGCCAACGCAAAATTCCAGGCGGCCTTCGATGCCCACGTCGAATACAACAAGAAACTGACCGGCGAGCTGCAAAAATCATCTGCCGAAGCTGCACGCCGCGGCATGATGATTTCCTGGGTACTCATCGTTCTGGGGGCGGTTGGCACGATTCTGTTCGGCATCATCCTTGCACGCAGCGTCCTGCGCCAGATCGGGGGCGAACCAGACGCAGTGATGAAGGCGGCCAACGAGATCGCCAGCGGCAACCTCTCCGTCAACATGGACCTCAAGGCCGGCGACCAGACCAGCGTCGTCGCCGCCATGCAACGTGTCATCCTCGCCGTCCGCGCCATGGCTGAAGACGCCAACCGTCTGGTGGAATCTGCGCTGCAAGGCAGGCTCTCCGTACGCGCCGACGTTTCCCGCCATCAGGGCGACTATCGCAAGGTCATCGAAGGCGTGAACCAGACACTCGATGCCGTCATCGGTCCGCTCAACGCCGCCGCCGACCATATCGCCCGCATCGCCGCCGGCAACCTGCCTCCCCGGATCACCGAGGAATACCGTGGCGATTTCAATGCCCTCAAGCAGAACATCA
>NZ_FOVE01000011.1 GCF_900115065.1 Formivibrio citricus
GCTGCATGACCAACATCGGCCACTTCCGCGCTGCTGGAAAGGTCCTCGCCGGCAAGACCGACATCCCGACTCGGCTGTGGATCGCCCCGCCGACCAAGATGGACGCCATGATTCTCGCCGAAGAAGGCTACTACGCCGTACTCGGCAGCAGCGGCGCGCGCATGGAACCGCCGGGTTGCTCGCTGTGCATGGGCAACCAGGCGCAGATCAGGAAGGGGAGCACCGCGATCTCCACCTCGACACGCAACTTCCCGAACCGCCTGGGGCTGGAAACACAAGTGTTCCTGGGCTCGGCCGAACTGTCGGCGGTGTGTGCGCTGCTGGGCAAAATCCCGACCCCGGCCGAGTACATGGAGCGGGTCAGCGCCGTGAACGAGAAGGCCGCCGAGGTGTACCGCTACATGAACTTCGACCGGATTGCGGAGTTCAGCGAGGTGGCGGCGACGGTTTCGCTCTGATACCGATGCTGGCATGAAACAAAGCCCCCGGAAAATCCGGGGGCTTTGTTTGTCGAAAGACGTTTTGCCATCATGAACATTGGACGAGTTTGGCTGCCGCCGGCGGTACGCCGAACCACTCCCATTCGCGGGCGACATTCAGGGCTTGGCGCTGGACTAGTTTGTATGCTGTTTCGGGGTCGACTCCGATGAGGTCGGCAACGATCTGGTAGTCGTCCGGCAGGGCAGGGTCTTGCCAGTCGTTGTTGAGGTGGCGCGCCAGGGCGGTTGAGACCGAAACGGTGCGCACTCGGGGCTCATTGGCGTAGCGCTCGTCCTGAAGGTGCTGCATCAGCTTGGGCAAGTGCCAGGTGTTGAGCAGCTCCATGTGCAGGTCGTGCAGCGTGATGCCGAGAACCTGTATCTGGGCATCGCGGCTACGCATGCCCGGATTGTTCATGAGCAGACTGGAAATTTCGGTGGACAGCGACGGCGCTTCGGTCCAGAGCAGGATTTCTGCGGTGTTGTGCAGCAATGCTGCCGTGGCGACTTCCTCCGGATCCAGATCGTGACGACGGCTTCCGATCATTTCTGCAAATTTGGCTGCAAGGTGAGCCCGGCTGCATACGCGTCGGCAGCCTTCCAGGGCTTGGGGTTGGGTTGCCAATTTACTTTCCAGTGTCAGCGCGTGGCCAAAGGTGCGGAAAAAACCGCCCAAGCCTATCATCAATAGAATGCGGTCTAGCGTGGTAACGTCGGTGACTTGGGACGCGTGGCGATGGGATTCGAGATGCCGGATCAACCGCAATGACAATAGCGGATCATGCCGTACCAGATGTGCGACGTCGCGGATGCCGATATCATCGATGCGTCCGTGCAAATCGTGCATCCGGGCGAGCGTAGAGGACAAAACCGGAATTTCTTGCTGGGAAAAATGGTGTGTCCAGCTTTTCAAGTCAGGTAGCGGTGCGTTGAGCATCGTGACTCCTGAAGAGACAAGGATTTTTATTCATTATGGCACGTTATGTTGTCGGCGATGTCCAGGGTTGCTTCGATGAATTGATGTTGTTGCTTGAGCGCATGGATTATGTACCGACAAAAGACCGGCTGTTCATCGTTGGCGATCTGGTCAACCGCGGCCCCTCTTCGCTCGAAGTGCTGCGCTGGGCAATGAGTGAGTGCGATCATGTTTCGGTGGTGCTTGGAAATCACGATTTGCATCTTCTTGCTTGCAGTGTTGGTGCGGCGCGCTGCAAGAAGGAAGACACGCTAGACAAGGTGCTGGCGGCGCCTGATGCGGGTGCGCTGCTGGATTGGTTGCGCCGTCAACCTTTGTTGTTAAGCGAGCCGGAGGGGCTCATTGTGCATGCGGGCATTCTGCCAGCTTGGGATGAAGAAACCGCCCAAGGGTTGGCGCAGGAGGTTTCTGCAACGCTGGCCGGCTCCACGTACGCACATTTCCTGATGCACATGTATGGCAATAAGCCCAATGCCTGGACGCCCGGTTTGGGCCCGATGGAACGGATGCGTTTGGCGGTCAATGCCTTTACCCGCATGCGTCTTGTTGACGATGCGGGCGCTCTCGACCTCAAGTTCAAAGGGGAGCTGGATCAGGCTCCACCCGGCCGCAGGGCGTGGTTCGAGTTCCCGCGAAGGGCTATTGTCGGTCGGCGGATCATCTGCGGGCACTGGTCTGCGCTGGGGCTGGTGTTGCGCGATGACTTGTGGGCGCTGGATACGGGGTGTGTCTGGGGAGGAATGCTGACCGGCGTTCGTCTGGAGGACGGGGCGCGGTTCCAGGTCCCTGCCTTGCGCCAGTATCAGTCCGTGGACTGCTACTGATTATCCTCGGGGTCGGAAGGCTGGAGATCGGCGGGGATGCGGTATTGCTCGTCGGCCCACAACCCCAAGTCAATCAGGCGGCAGCGCGCAGAACAAAACGGGCGATAGGTATTGTCGGGATGGAAGAGGGCAGGTGCGCCGCATTGTGGGCACGATACTTCGCGATAGGACGTGTTCACAGATTGCAGTAACCGAGCGAAAAATGGATGTCCGATTCGACCACCTTGGCGCGTTCGCCGGACGTGGCGGGGACGATGAAGCGGATGTTGATCGCATAGCGATTGGCTGACAGCTCCGGAACCGCAGGCAGATCGGAGGGAAGGGTTATTCGCAGCATCTGCACGGTTTTACCGCCGGACATCTGCTGGAAAGCGCCGTTCTTGGCAACATACTGGCTGGTTTTGCAGGAATCGCGCAGAAGCCGCAGTACGATATCCAAGGCATGCTTGATGGGCAGGAGCGGTTCAAACCAGCGTTGCAGATCGACTCTGCGGTGGTCTGCCGGCTGTTGGCGCCAGTAATAGTAGGAAGGCAAGTCGAACTCGCAGACGCCACCCGGGATGCTGGTTCGCTGTTTGATGGCCATCAGCCATTCATTTTCCCTCAAGTGCTGACCGAATTTTCCGGTCATGTCCAAAAGGCGGCTGTGTGTGGTTTCTATTTCGGAGAGCACCTTGTCCAGTGCTTCTTCGGAAATGTGGGGGTTGTTGCGCAACGCGGACAACGATTGGCGCTGCCGTTCCAATTCCTGCAGAAGGTCCGACTTCAGGTCGGCCCTGCTGGCTACTTCCATGATCTCGAAAATTCCCAAGAGCGCGGTGTGATGATCGAGCGCGTGCTCGCGCGCGACGTAGAACGCCGTGCGGTCGTAAATGTCTTCCAGTCGCAGCAGGGTGCGAATGCGCTCGTTGGTCGGGAATTCGTAATGGGTCACGGCATCACCACCGGACAAAGATACGCAATTCTGCAGCATGACAACAGGTTTGAAAACCCATTATTGCAATCCTTTTGCAAGTTGCAGGCAGCGGAGATGAAATTTGCAGACCTGTTCGTGCAATTCAAGCAAAGTGCCGTTGTTTTCAATCACGGCATCGGCGCGTTTCAGGCGCTCTTCCCGCGAAATTTGTGCTGCCATGATGGAAGCAATTTGGGTCTGGCTCAATCTGCTGCGTTGTTTGACCCGTTCAATTTGTCGTTCAGGGGCGCAGTCGACGACGAGGACCTGCTTGGTTAATTCGAGGAAGGTTGGGGCCTCGAAAAGCAAGGGAACAACCAGGACGCTATATGGCGTGCCCCGGATTTGCTCTGCAAGCTGATGCACGATTTCCAGCCGGATCAGCGGGTGGAAAATGTCTTCCAGGGCTTTTCTGGCCGTCGCGTCGGAAAAAACGTGTGCTCGCATCCGGTCGCGATCCATGCTGCCGTCTGCGGCAATGAAAGCGGGACCGAATCTGTCAACGATGCGTTGCAGTGCCGGGGACGGGGGGCGGGACAAGGCGTGGCTGATCTGATCGGTATCGATGACTTGTGCTCCAAGCCGAGCAAGCTCTTCGGCCACGACGCTCTTGCCGCAGCCGATTCCCCCCGTCAGTCCGACAACCAGACGGCTAGAAACCATACCAGCCCAGCAAGGGCGCTCCCCAGTGCATGGCAATGAAGCCCGCGATGCCGAGATACGGGCCGAACGGCATGGGTTTGCCGAAACCGTGCCGTGCTAGCAAGATCATGACGATGCCGAGTACGGCTCCGGTAATTGAAGACAGCAGGATGATCGCGGGCAGCATTTTCCATCCCAGCCAGGCGCCAAGAGCAGCCAAGAGCTTGAAGTCACCGTAACCCATACCTTCTTTTCCGGTCAGCAGCTTGAAAAGCCAGAATACGCACCAGAGCGAAAGGTAACCGGCCATGGCTCCGATGACGGCTTCGTTGAGCGAAACGAAGGTGCCTCCGAGGTTGAAAAGCAGTCCCAGCCACACGAGGGGCAGGGTCAGGCTGTCTGGCAGCAGACTGGTGTCCGCGTCAATGAAGATCAAGGCGATGAGAAACCAGGCAAACAGCAAGGCGCCGGCCATTTGCCAGGAGGCGCCATAGCGCCATGCAATCCATCCGGAAACGATGGCAGTCAACAGTTCGACGAGTGGATAGCGAATGCTGATTGGTGCCTTGCATTGGCGGCATTTACCCCCCAGAAACAGCCAGCTGAAGACGGGAATGTTTTCCAGAGCACTGATGGCGTGTCCGCAATGGGGGCATGCCGAGCGCGGAGAGACCAGATTGTATCTTGGCGGGGGCGGATATTCGCTGTCGGCCGGCAGGTCTAGGCAACTGCATTCGTGCCGGAAACTGTTTTCCATCATGACCGGGACGCGGTGAATGACGACGTTCAGAAAGCTGCCAATGAGCAGACCCAGAACCGAGAGCGCGGCCAAGCGCAATACCGGATCGTGAAGAATGATATCCATCAGCCACCCACCGCCTGGCCCATTTTGAAGATGGGGAGGTACATGGCGACGACCAAGCCGCCGATCAGGACGCCAAGAACCACCATGATGATCGGCTCCATCAAGCTGGAAAGCGCTTCCACTGCATTGTCGACTTCCTCTTCATAGTAATCGGCAACCTTGCTCAGCATCGAATCCAGCGAACCGGATTCTTCGCCGATCGCGGTCATTTGTAGCATCAGGTTGGGAAATACGTCGGCATTCTGCATGGCGATGGTCAGGCTGATGCCGGTCGCGACTTCGGACTGGATGCGTTTGGTAGCGACCTTGTAGAGGTGGTTGCCGGAAGCCCCGCCAACTGAATCCAGCGACTCGACCAGCGGTACGCCGGCGGCGAACATGGTGGAAAGGGTGCGGGCCCAGCGGGCCAGTGTGGCTTTGCGAACGATTTCGCCAAAGACCGGGAGTTTGAGAATCAGTCGGTCCATGAAGATTTGGATCGCCTCGGAGCGCCGCCAGGCTTTCATGAAAAAATAGAATCCGCCGAAGATACTGCCGAATATCAACCACCAGTATCTGACGAAATAATCGGACAGCGCCATGACAAAGAGCGTCGGTGCGGGCAGGCTGGCACCGAAACTCGAGAAAAGATCCTTGAAGGCCGGGATGACAAAAATCATGATGACCGCGGTGATGACAAAGGCCGCGATAATGACGGCAGTCGGGTAGAACATGGCCGACTTGATCTTCTTTTTGACGCTGAGGATTTTTTCCTTGTAGGTGGCGAGTCGGGCCAGCAGGGTATCGAGAATACCCGCCTGTTCACCGGCCTGGACCAGATTGCAGTACAACGCGTCGAAATAGGCCGGGTGTTTGCGAAATGCCTGGGTGAGTGATGAACCGGTCTCAATGTCGTTCTTGATTTCCATGAGCAGCCGCGTGACCGAGGGGTTGCTGTGCCCCTTGGCGACGATATCGAACGTCGTGAGCAACGGTACGCCGGACTTCATCATGGTCGCCAGTTGCCGGGTGAACATGGCAATGTCTTCATCTTTGATTCTTCGTCCAGAGCTGGTGCGTTGTTTCTTGACGAGGGTGGCGTTGATGCCTTGACGCCGTAGCGTGTTTTTTACCACCGCTTCGCCACCGGCGCGCATTTCTCCCTTGATGACCTTGCCCGCCTTGTCCTTGCCTTCCCAGCGGAAGGTGTATTCCTTGACTTTGAGAGTGGCGGGCGCTTTGGTCTGGATGGCCATGGGAACCTCCGGCTTGCAGTTTATTCGTTGGTGATGGCCATGACTTCCTCAAGGGAAATCAGGCCTTGCTTGAATTTGATCAGGGCTGACTGGCGCAGGTCGCGCACGCCTTCCCGTTTCGCCTGGTCGGCGATGTCGATGGCGTTGCCGTTGCGCATGATGATGCGGTTGATTTCATCGCTGATAGGCATCACCTGATAAATGCCGACGCGGCCTTTGTGGCCGGTTCCCTTGCAGACATCGCAGCCTACGGCGCGGTAAGCGGTCCAGCTGCCGTCGAGATCGGCCTCTGTCAGTCCGGCATCAAGCAAGGCTTCTTCGGGAATGTCGATAGGAGCCTTGCAGTTCGGGCACAGCCGCCGCCCAAGGCGTTGGGCGGTGATCAGGATGACTGACGAGGCGATGTTGAATGGTGCGACGCCCATGTTGAGCATCCGGGTCAGCGTGGTGGGCGCGTCGTTGGTATGCAGTGTCGAAAAAACCATGTGGCCGGTCTGGGCTGCCTTGATGGAAATATCTGCGGTTTCGTAGTCCCGGATTTCGCCGACCATGATGACGTCCGGATCCTGGCGTAGAAAGGCCTTGAGCGCGGCAGCAAAAGTCAGCCCTGCTTTTTCGTTCACGTTGACCTGGTTGATACCGGCCAAGTTAATTTCCGCCGGGTCTTCTGCCGTGGAAATGTTGATGTCCGGGCTGTTCAGGATGTTGAGGCAGGTGTAAAGCGAAACGGTCTTGCCCGAGCCTGTCGGGCCGGTGACCAGTACCATGCCGTAGGGGCGGCGCACGGCGTCGAGCAGCAGCTCTTTCTGATCCGGATCGTAGCCCAGTGCATCGATGCCCAGCGTGGCCGATGTGGGGTCCAGGATACGCATACAGATTTTTTCGCCGTGCAGGGTCGGCAGGGTGGAAACGCGAAAGTCGATGGCGCGGGATTTGGATAGTACCAACTTCATGCGTCCGTCCTGTGGAACGCGTTTCTCCGAGATGTCGAGCTTGGAGATGACCTTGATGCGCGAGGCGATTTTTTCCTTGAATGCCAGCGGTGGCTGGGCGATTTCACGCAGCATGCCATCCTGGCGGTAGCGGATGCGATAGAACTTTTCGTACGGCTCGAAATGGATGTCGGATGCGCCGCAGTTGATCGCGTCCAACAGGATTTTCTGGATGTACTTGACGACGGGCGCGTCGTCAACGTCGGTGTTGACCCCGCTGTCCTGTTGCGATTCTTCTTCGCCGCCGGTGATTTCCAGGTCCGCCACATCCATGACCATGTTCTTGATGTTGGCACCGGATGCCTCTACGATCTTCTCGATCATCGCGGCGAGTTTCGGGTCTTCGACGACGATGGGTTCAACCTGCAGGCCGGTTTGGAAGCGGACTTCTTCTATGGCCTGGATGTTGGTGATGTCGGAAATGCCGATAAAAATCTTGGCGGTGCCGCGCTTGAACAGCGGTACGATGCGTTGCGACAGGATGACCTTGTTGTCGAGCGCGCCTTGAGGAACGTAGCCGGGGTCAATCTGGTCGAGGTCGAGCATCGGATAGCCAAATGCCTGCGAGCTGAACTCGGCGATGCTGCGGGCAGTCATTTTCTTGCTGCGTACGAGTTGCTCAATGAACGGTATTTTCGAACTCGTGGCAGCTTCCTGCAGAGCCTCGGCATCGGCTTCAAGCAAGCGCCCGTGCTGCACCAGCAGGCGGGCGAGACCGGAAAGGTTGGGAGCTGCCATCGTTGTCGTTCTTTCTCGATTCTTCTGTCAGTGTTCTGGAAAGGCACATATTGGCCGAAAGGGGCATGAAACCCCTGTCAAGTCTAGCAGATGTATCAACTTTCCGGAGGGGGAATCAGCCGGAGGACCCTGATGCTGCGCCCCTGGGTTTGCACGATTTCGAGGCGCTGGTCGGCGATGACCAGGCAGGTTTCCGCATCCGGAATTTCTTCGAGGTGTTCAAGCGCCAGCCCGTTGAGCGTTTTGGGGCCGTCGAGGGGGAAGTGCGTGCCGAATTTCCGGTTGACTTCCCGCAGGGGCGAGGCTCCGTCGAGCAAGAAGCTGCCGTCGGCCTGAATCTCTGCTCGCGCGCTGGTAGTCGGCGCGGAGGTCGTGAATTCGCCGATGATCTGCTCAAGAATGTCTTCCAGGGTGATGAGCCCCAGGAGTTCGCCGTACTCGTCGACGATCAGGCCAAGCCGTCGGCGATTTTCCTGAAAATTCTGCAGTTGGGTGAACAGCGGGGTTCCGGAGGGGACGAAATAGGCCGGGCGCATGATTTCGCGCAGGTCGTCTGCGCTGAAGCCCTCTTCGCGCATGGACAGGATCTTGCGCGCATGCAGGATGCCGATGATGTTGTCGGGGTCTCCGCAGTGAACCGGCAGGCGGGTGTGGTGGCAGGTAAAAAGCGCTTCGCGCAGGGCTTCGGAGGACGCATTAAGATCGATCGATTCAATCATGTGGCGCGGGGTCATGACGTCGTTGACCGTGATGCTGGATAGCTCGAACAGGTTCAGAAGGATGGAATGATGCTTTTTTTCCATGTAGTGCCCCGACTCCAGTACCAGCAGTCGCAACTCCTCCGGTGACAGGGCATGATCTTTGTCGTTTCCGTTGTGCAGCTGCAGCAGGTGCAACAGCCCGGTCACGAACAGGTTTACAAACCAGACCACGGGATAAAGCAGTTTCAGCAGGAAGGCGAGTGGGTAGCTTGCGGCATAGGCCACGGGCTCGGCATGGCGCGCCGCGATGTTCTTGGGGGTGGCCTCGCTGAAAATCAGGATGGCAAAAGTGACGAGCGAAGTGGCGATGGCCAGAGCCACTTCGTTTTGTCCGGCCAACTTGAAACTGATGACGGTGGCGAGCGATGCCGAGACGGAATTGATGAAGTTGTTGCCGAGCAGGATGACGCCCAGCAGCTTGTCGGTTTGCCGTAGCAGCTGCTGGGTCCGTAGCGCCGGGCCGTAGCCGGATTGCGCGCGTCCGGCCAAGCGGTAGCGGTTGATTGCCATCATGGCCGTTTCCGCCATCGAAAAGAAGCCCGAAGCGATGAGGCAGGACACCAGGGCGATGAAAAGGATGGCGAGCGGCGTATCTTCCACGGTTTGTGGGTAGGAGGTGTCGACAGGCGAATGATCGGATGGTGGCCGGTGGCTGTCAAACGTCGTGCTGTGCGATGTCAGTGGATGGGAGTCTTCTGCGGAGCCTGACTTCGGGTAGAATCACTCGATTCAAAAAGCGTCATATTGATGCAGGTTGTTCTGCGCCTGCATAAGAGAGGGAATCATGCTCGACAATCTTTCCAGCCGTCTTTCCGGTGTCGTCAAAACCCTGCGTGGCCAGGCGCGTCTGACTGAATCCAATATTCAGGATGCCTTGCGCGAGGTGCGCATGGCCTTGCTGGAGGCCGATGTTGCCTTGCCGGTGGTCAAGCAGTTCATCAACGATGTCAAGGTGCGCGCGCTCGGCCATGAAGTGATCGGCAGTCTTTCGCCGGGGCAGGCCGCGATTGGCGTGGTTTATGAAGAGTTGACCAAGCTGATGGGGGCGCAGAACGATGCGCTCAATCTGGCTGCGGTGCCGCCGGCGGTGGTGCTGATGGCCGGTTTGCAGGGCGCGGGCAAGACCACGACCTCCGGCAAGCTTGCGAAACTGTTGAAGGAGTCGCAGAAGAAAAAGGTTCTACTGGTTTCCACCGACGTGTATCGTCCGGCGGCCATCGAGCAGTTGAAAACCCTGGCGGCGCAACTGGAAGTGGAATGGTTCCCGTCCGAGGTGGGGCAAAAGCCCGAGGCGATTGCTCTGGCCGCGCTCGATCATGCCAAGCGCCATTTTCACGATGTGCTGATCGTCGATACGGCCGGCCGTCTGGCGATCGACGAGGCCATGATGGCCGAAATCAAGGCGTTGCACGCCTCGGTCAAGCCGGTCGAAACCCTGTTCGTCGTCGACGCCATGCAGGGGCAGGATGCGGTCAATACCGCGCAGGCTTTCAACGAAGCGCTGCCGCTGACCGGCGTGATCCTGACCAAGCTCGACGGCGATTCGCGTGGCGGTGCGGCGCTCTCGGTGCGGCACGTGACCGGCAAGCCGATCAAGTTCATCGGTGTGGGCGAAAAGCTCTCCGGGCTGGAGCCGTTCTATCCGGATCGCATGGCGTCCCGCGTGCTGGGCATGGGCGACGTACTGTCGCTGATCGAGGATGTGCAGAAGACCGTCGATCAGGAAGAAGCGCTGAAGATGATGAAGAAGGTCAAGTCCGGCAAGGGCTTCGACCTCGAAGACTTCAAGTCGCAAATCCAGCAGATGAAGAAGATGGGTGGGGTTAATGCGCTGATGGACAAACTGCCCGGACAGTTGTCGCAGATGGCTGCGGGCAATCCGCAAGTCAGCGACAAGAGTGTGTCCCGGTTGGAAGGTATCATCAATTCGATGACTCCGGCCGAGCGCAAGAATCCCGATCTGATCAAGGCTTCGCGCAAGCGCCGGATTGCGCTCGGGGCGGGCGTGCAAGTGCAGGAAGTCAATCGTCTGCTCAAGCAGTTCGAGGACATGCAGAAAATGATGAAGATGTTCAGCAAGGGCGGCATGGGCAAGATGATGCGGGCCATGCAGGGCATGAAAGGCATGCTCCCCGGTATGTAATTCATTGAGCTGCATGAGATTCTTGCGCTGTGTGCTGATTGCGGCGTACAATCTCCGGCTTTTCCGATTTCGTTTTCACTTTCCCATACAAGGGCTAGGGTAAAAAAATGGTTGTGATTCGTCTTGCTCGCGGCGGTGCCAAGGACCGTCCGTTCTACAATGTCGTGGTGACCGACTCCCGCAACCGTCGCGACGGTCGCTTCATCGAGCGCGTGGGTTTCTACAACCCGCAGGCTGCCGAAGGCCAGGAAGGCGTTCGCTTCGCGATGGATCGTGTGACCCACTGGATCAGCGTTGGCGCCCAGCCGTCCGACTCCGTGGCTCGCCTGCTCAAGGGCTACAAGGCTGCCTGATTTGGCCGTGGTTAAAGCAGGAAAAGGCTCGCCGGCTTCCATGATGACGTCAGTCC
Organism: Formivibrio citricus; assembly: GCF_900115065.1. Lineage (GTDB taxonomy): Bacteria > Pseudomonadota > Gammaproteobacteria > Burkholderiales > Chitinibacteraceae > Formivibrio > Formivibrio citricus. The sequence continues at coordinate 11,020 of NZ_FOVE01000011.1, forward strand.
CCGAGGATTTGACGGTCATGGGTTATGTCAGCGGGCCTTTCGGTATTCGCGGCTGGATCAACGTGGTGGCGGATACTGAATATGCCGACAGCCTGTTCGATTACCGGACTTGGTGGCTGGGGCGCGACGGCAACTGGAAGCCCTACACCCTGATCGAGGGTGGAGTGCATACCAAGAAGCTCGCCGCTCAGCTCGAAAACGTCAACGACCGCGATCAGGCTTTCGCGCTCAAGGGATGCGAAATCGCCATCCCGCGCAGCGAAATGCCCGAGCCGGACGACGACGAATACTACTGGGTCGACCTGATCGGCCTGGAAGTCCGTAACACGCAGGAAGAGCGTCTCGGCGTGGTCGAGCGTCTGTTTGCCACCGGTGCCAACGACGTGCTGGTGATCAAGGATGGCGAGACCGAGCGGCTGCTGCCGTTTGTCGCAGCCATCGTCCTTAAAGTGGATCGTGATGCAAAGCTGATCACGGTCGACTGGGGACTGGATTACTAAATGACGCTGTTTGTCGATGTGGTGACGCTGTTTCCGGAAATGTTCGGAGCGGTCACACAGCATGGCGTAACGCGGCGGGCTGCGGAACTGGGCTTGTTCGATCTGCAGTCCTGGAATCCACGCGATTACGCGACGGACAACTACCGTCGGGTCGATGATCGTCCGTTTGGCGGCGGCCCCGGCATGGTCATGATCCCGGAGCCGCTGGAGGCCGCAGTTGCTGCCGGTAAGGCACGGCAACGCGCAGCTGGAGCTGAACCGCATACGGTCTACCTCTCGCCGCAAGGCAAGCCGCTGACGCATGACAAGGTCATGGAGCTGGTGGCCAAGCCCGGGCTGGTGTTGCTGTGCGGGCGCTACGAAGGCGTGGACGAACGTGTGTTGCAACGCCAGGTCGACGAGGAAATTTCGATCGGCGATTATGTGCTATCCGGCGGAGAATTGCCCGCCATGGTGTTGATTGACGCCATCGTGCGGCAATTGCCCGGCGCGTTGAACCACGCGGCGAGCGCAGAAGAAGATTCGTTTGTGGACGGGCTGCTGGATTGCCCGCATTACACCCGTCCAGAAGAATATCAGGGCATGAAAGTGCCGGATGTGTTGATGTCCGGCAATCATGCACTGATCAGGCGCTGGCGCCTGAAGGAATCGCTGGGACGCACCTGGTTGCGTCGCCCGGATCTCCTGAAAGAGCGCCGGCTATCAAAAGAGGAAGCTCGTCTTCTGGCCGAATACCAGGCAGAAAAGGCATCCGCGGATGCCCAGAAGGAACAAGCTTCACAGTTGGAGCAACAACAATGAACCTGATTCAACAACTCGAGCAGGAAGAAATCGCCCGCCTCGGCAAGACCATCCCCGAATTCGCACCCGGCGACACCGTCGTCGTGCAAGTGAAGGTCAAGGAAGGCAACCGCGAGCGTCTGCAGGCCTATGAGGGTGTCGTGATCGCCAAGCGTAACGCTGGCCTGAACAGCTCCTTCATCGTGCGCAAGATCTCCGCCGGCACCGGCGTTGAGCGTACCTTCCAGAGCTACTCCCCGCTGGTCGCTTCCATCGAAGTGAAGCGTCGCGGTGACGTGCGTCGTGCCAAGCTGTACTACCTCCGCGAACGTTCCGGCAAGTCCGCACGTATCAAGGAAAAGCTGCCGGCACGCAAGGCTCAGACCGCAGCGTAAGCTACAGACCGGTCCTTCGAAAACGCAGCTCTTCCGGGCTGCGTTTTTTTACGTCCGTACATGGCACAATGTTGGCAGGGAGGTGTGCGCCATGACCGAAAACTTTGATGCAGTCATTGCTTCGCCAGTGGGCTTTCTGGGGCTGCAGGAAACAGCCGGGGTTCTGACCCGGATCGAGTTCCTTGGTCCGCAGGCCGTGGCGCGGGCGCCGCAGAGTGCGCTGCTGCAGGAAACCGGGCGCCAGCTTGCGGCCTGGTTTGCCGATCCGGCTTTCGAGTTTTCGCTGCCGTACCGGCTGGAAGGCACCGAGTTCCGGCGCAAGGTCTGGCTGCAGATTGCGGCGATTCCGTGCGGCGAGGTGAAGACCTATACCGAAATCGCCAATGCCTTGGATTCCGCCCCGCGCCCGGTGGGCGGAGCGTGTGGCGCCAATCCGCTGCCGCTGGTGATCCCCTGTCACCGAGTGGTAGCGGCGCAAGGCTTGGGTGGATTCAATGCCAAGCGCGGCGGGCAGGACTGGTTGCCGATCAAGCGCTGGCTACTGGACCATGAGCGCAGCTGCTGAATACCCTGTTCCTGAGACCGAGCGGGCGCTGATCGACGAGTTTCTCGATGCGGCCTGGTTGGGTGAAGGGCTGTCGGCCAATACCATGGCTGGTTACCGGCGCGATCTGGCGATCTGGGCTGGCTGGTTGCAGTCCGAGCGCGCGCGGGGGGTGATGCAGGCCGACCGCGAGTGCGTGCAGGCCTATCTGGCTTTCGAGGCGGGGCGAGCCAAGGCGGCGACGCTGGCACGGCGCATGGCGAGCCTGCGCAAGTTCTATCGCCACTGGCTGCACAATGGTCGCCTGCAGGTTGATCCCACGCTTGATCTGCACTCCCCGCAACGTATTCGCCCCTTGCCCAAGGCGATTGCCGAGACGCGCATCGAAGCCCTGCTTGGTGCGCCTGATGCGAAAACGCCAGCCGGCTTGCGCGATCGCGCCATGCTGGAATTGATGTATGCCACCGGTCTGCGCGTTTCGGAGTTGGTGAGCCTGTCGCTCGGACAAATCCATCTGCGGGAAAAATTCGTGCAGGTCTTGGCGGGCAAGGGCGGCAAACAGCGGCTGGTGCCGATGGGTGAAACGGCCGCCGACTGGCTGGCGCGCTATCTGAAGGAATCGCGCCCGCTGCTGATAGCGGGGCGGCAGTTGCCCCAGGCCTTCGTGAACCAGCGCGGCGAAGTGCTGACCCGGCAGGGCTTCTGGTTCATTATCAAGCAATATGCCGCAGCCGCGGGCATTGCAGCCCACCAGTTGACCCCGCACGCACTGCGCCATTCGTTTGCCACGCATCTCTTGAATCACGGCGCGGACCTGCGCGTGGTGCAGATGCTGCTCGGGCATGCCGACATCACCACGACGCAAATCTATACCCAGGTGGCTGCAGCGCGACTGAAGTCGCTGCACGCCGAGCATCATCCGCGCGGGTAGACGGCTACGTCTTCGCATCTGGCAGTCGGGCGGCGCCCGGAATCCTCATGGTCTCGCATGACCATTCCGGTTCCTGCGCTTCGACCTCCTGCCACCTGTTTTGGCTCGCTCGCCTACTGGAATGGACCCGCGAATTACTTCTCCAGCAAAGCCAGCAACTCCGGCAGGATGCGCTGCAAATCTCCCTCCAGAACGTAATCCGCATGCCGGCAGATCGGCGCCGCCGGGTCGCTGTTGATGGCTACGATCACGCGGCTGTCGCGCATGCCGGCGAGGTGCTGCGCCGCGCCGGAGAGCCCGATGGCGAAATAGAACTCCGGGGCGACGATGGCGCCGGTCTGGCCGATCTGGTGATCGTTGCCGATGAACCCGGCGTCGACCGCGGCGCGGGTGGCTCCGATGGCGGCGTTCAGGCGGTCGGCGAGCGGTTCGATCAGGGCACGAAATTGCGCTGCAGAACCGAGCCCCCGTCCTCCTGCGATGACGATGCGCGCATCGGCAAGCGCGGGGCGGTTGCGCTCCGGCTGGCTGGTACTGAGCCAGCATGCCTTCCCGGCTGGGGCCGGTGTCGCCAGCGACTCGATGGAGACCGCGGCTTGATCGGCGACTGGTGCAAACGCGGCCGGGCGTACGCTCATGATCCTGAGCGGCTGCGTATCGCGGATCGTGGCCAGCGCTTCGCCGGCATGGATCGGGCGTACGAAGCGGTCGGGCGCGAGAATTTGCACGACATCGGACAGCATGGCGCTATCAAGCAGGGCGGCGGCGCGGGGCAGGAGCGCCTTGCCGAACGGAGTCGCTGCGGCGAGAACGGTATCGACTTGCAAATCGCGCGCCGCTTGTGCCAGCAAGGGGGCATGATCCTCGGCTAACGTTTGAGCAAAATGCGCGACATCGACGTGCAGAACACGGCTGACACCGGCCAGCGTAGCGGCCTCTATTGCAAGAACGGCTTCGCCAACCACGAGAAGAACAACTTCGTTGGCGAGACAGCGTGCCGCGCCGACGGCATGGCGAACGGAGGGATGCAGCCGGCCCCCTTCATGTTCGGCCAGAACCAATGCACGGCCTTGGGCGGTGGTTGTCTCCAGTTTCAACTCGGTCTTGGGCGTGTCGTTCAACAGCCCTTCTTCTCGCAAGCACGTCAATAGCTCGGTGGCATCGGAAACCTTGCGGGCCGGCTGGCGCGGCGGAGGGGCGCTGACTTGCAGCAACTCCTGGCGGGAGGCGAAATGTTCTAGCCCCAGGTCGACGCAGGTCAGCGCCTCGACCGGTTTCTTCTTGGCTTGCAGAAGTTGCGGCAATTTCAGGTAGCGCGGATTAGCGAGCCGCAGATCGGCGGTGACGACGGCAGGCAGCGCGAGAGCCAGTGCTTCCTGTCCGCCTTCGATTTCGCGCGTCACGACAAGTTTCTGGTCTTCAAAAGCCAGCGCTGAAGCGAACGCGCCTTGCGGCCAGCCGAGCAGCGCGGCGAGCATCGGCCCGGTCTGGGCTTGGTCCGTATCGCTGGATTGCTTGCCGAGCAGGACCAGATCGGGGTGTTCGCGCTCAGCCAGCGCCTGCAGCAGTTTGGCGACGGCCAGCGGTTCGAGTACCTGCTCGGATTCGATGCGAATGGCGCGGTCTGCTCCCAGAGCCAGCGCATGGCGCAGCGTTTCATTGCACGTATCCGGACCGATCGACACCGCAATAATCTCGGTCAGATGGCCGGATTCCTTGAGCCGGACGGCGGCTTCAAGCGCGGATTCGTCGAACGGGTTGATGCGCATCGGCATGCCGGCCGGATCGATGCCGGAGCCATCCTGTTTGAAGCGTAACGGGACGTTGCCATCCGGCACGCGCTTGACGGCGACCAGTGCTTTCATCGGGTGTCTGCCAAATTCAAAAATGCGATTTTACAGGCGGAATGGCAATCACCACAGAGACCCGGAGTCCGGGAGGGGGCAATCTCCAAGTCGTTGAAGGATCAGCGAGGGGCAAGCACCCTGGCTTTCAAGGAGTCCCCAGCGAAGTGCACCGTGATTTCTTCCCCGCAGTGCGCATCGGAGGCGCTGTGCAGCAAAGTGCCGTCGGCGTGAGTGACCAAGGCGTAGCCGCGTTGCAGCGGGGATTGCGGGTCGTGGGCATGCAGGCGGGCGGCGAGCGTGGTGAGGCGGTGACGCTGGTTTTCCAGTTGTCGCGGCAGGGCGCCGGCAAGACGGATTCGCCATGCATCCTGCCGGGCAAAAAGCGGGGTGGTGTCGGGGCGGCGTTGCGTCAGGCGCAGAGCGACCTGATCCAGTTTCAAGCGGCGGGTTTCCAGTTGGCGGCGCGGTGCGGCGTGCAGGCGTTGCGTGAGGAGTACGAGGCGCTCGCGCTGGCGTGCCAGCCGTTCGCCAGGGTGCTGCAGGCGGCGAGCGGCAAGGTCGAGCCGTTGCATGTGCCGTTGCAGTTGCCGCGTCATGGTGTTGTCCAAACGGTGGCGCAGATGTTCCAGCCGCGCCAGTAACGCATTGCGGTCCGGCGTGGCGAGTTCGGCTGCGGCAGTCGGCGTGGGCGCACGCAGGTCCGCCACGAAATCCGCGATGGTGAAATCGGTTTCATGGCCGATGCCGCTGACGACCGGAATCGGGCTGGCGGCAATCGCGCGCGCGACGATTTCCTCGTTGAACGACCACAGGTCTTCGATGCTGCCGCCGCCACGGCAGACGATCAGCGTATCGACTTCGCCACGCTCGCCCGCGGTGCGGATGGCTTGGGCGATCTGTTGCGCGGCGTCTGCGCCCTGCACGGCGGTCGGGTAGAGGATGACGGGCTGCCCCGGCATGCGCCGCCGCAAGGTGGTCAGCACGTCGCGCAAAGCCGCAGCGGCGGGCGAGGTGACGATGCCGATGGCGCGCGGGAAGGTGGGCAGGGGGCGCTTTCTGGCGGGGCTGAACAAGCCTTCCGTTTCCAGCTTGCGCTTCAGTCTTTCAAAAGCCTCGAACAGGGCGCCGAGCCCGGCGGGGCGCAAGGCTTCGATGGTGAGCTGGAAATCGCCGCGGGCTTCGTAGAGCGACACCACGGCGCGTGCTTCGACGCGCGTGCCTTCGCGCGGGGCGAAATCAAGCAGTGCGGCACGGTTGCGGAACATCACGCAGCGCACCTGCGCACCGGCATCTTTCAGCGTGAAATAGCAGTGGCCGGAATCGTAGCGTTTGAAGCCGGAGATTTCACCTGCCACCCACAGCACGGGGAATGCACCTTCCAGCAACTGGCGCGCCTGTCGGTTGAGTTCGGTGACGGAAATGATGCCTGAGGGGCTTGACAAGTACATGTTTCAGTCTTTTTCGGGTCGATTAATCCACAAAACCCTTGTGGCGTATGGATTATGGCAGTTTGGCCAGAGTGTAGTTGAATTTTTGCCGTTAACTTGTTGATTTTTATGTGTTTTGATTTGGAGTGTAAAAAAGCGGCAATCTGTTGCGGGCGCAGCCTGGATGCGGGTTTGCGCCCTGTTTCAAGAGGTATTCCACAAAATTATCCACAGGAAATGTGGGCAACCTGAAAAAAACCTTTGCCGATGCGGGGTTGCCGCCGTCCCCCTTCCCCGAATCGGGTAATCGGGCTAAAGTTACGCCTGTTTTGCAACAGCCCCAACGAGTTTGACATGTTCGCCATTATCCAGGCTGCAGGCTGGCCGATCTGGTTCATCATTTTTTCTTCGGTCGCTGCGTTGACCATCATCATCGAACGCTCCCTGACATTGCGCAAGTCGCAGGTGCTGCCGGCCGGGCTGCTGGCCAGGGTGGTGCAGGATTACCGCGCCAATGGCGTGTCGGCGGAAAAACTCTCGCAGTTGTCGGCTTCATCCCCGCTGGGACGGGTGCTTGCCGCCGGCCTGAAGAACGTGAAAAGCTCGCGCGAGATCATGAAGGAGTCGATCGAAGAGGTCGGCAGCGCGGTGGCGCACGATCTGGAGCGCTATCTCTCCATGCTCGGCACGCTGGCTGCGGTCACTCCGCTCCTTGGCTTGTTCGGTACCGTGATCGGCATGATCGAAATCTTCGGCGCGCAAACGCCGGCGAGCGGCACCAATCCGGCTGCACTGGCGCACGGCATTTCGGTGGCGCTCTACAATACCGCGTTCGGCATCATGGTCGCCGTTCCGGCTCTGATGTTCTATCGCTTCTTCCGCTCGCTGGTGGATGGCTACATCGTTGAAATGGAACAGCAGGCCGTCAAGCTCGTGGAAGTGGTCCACGGCGAACGCAACAACTGAGGCGGGCTTAGCAGATGAAATTTCGCAAAGGCCGCATGCGCGAAGAGCCGGAAATCAACTTCGTACCGCTGATCGACGTGCTGCTCGTGGTGCTGATCTTCCTGATGGCCTCCACGACCTACTCGCGTTTTGCCGAGCTCAAGATCAATCTGCCCAAGGCGGAGGCAGAAAAGAGCGTTGAGCAGAAGCAGAACATCCAGGTGGCCGTGTCGGCAAACGGCCAGTATGCCGTGAACGATACCCCGGTCTCTTTTGCCGGGCCCGAGGAATTCGCGCTGGTGCTGCGCCGTGCTGCGGGCAGCAATCCCGATCCCATGGTGGTGATCAATGCCGATGCGCAGGCCAGCCACCAGAGCGTGGTGAACGTGATGGAGGCGGCGCGCGCGGCGGGGTTCGGCAAGCTGACCTTTGCCACGCAGACGAGCGCGGGCAAGTGACATACAGAAATATCAAGGGACGGGGCGCAAGCCCCGTTTTTGTTTCGCATGCGATGGATTGAACGTACCTGGTATCGGCCGCTCTCCTTGCCGGCGCTGCTGCTCCTGCCGCTGGCGGGGCTCTTTGCGCTGATCGCGATGTTGCGCCGGGGGCTGTATCGCTGCGGCGTGCTCAAGGTGCAGCACCTGCCGGTGCCCGTCGTGGTCGTCGGTAACCTGACTGCCGGTGGCGCGGGCAAGACGCCGCTGACGCTGCATCTGGCGCAGCAACTGGCGGCACGTGGCTGGCATCCGGGCATCGTTTCGCGCGGCTATGGCGGCAAGAGCGTGACGCCTCTGGCTGTGGATGCGCAGACCGATCCGGCGCTGTGCGGCGACGAGCCGCTGCTGTTGGCGCGCGCATCCGGCGTTCCGGTCTTCGTCTGCCCGGACCGTTTCGCGGCGGGACAGGCGCTGCTGATGGCGCTCCCGGATACCGACGTGATTCTCTGCGACGATGGTCTGCAGCATTACCGTCTGGCGCGGGATATCGAGCTGTGCGTGGTCGATGGCGCGCGGGGCTTCGGCAACCGTCTGCCGTTGCCGGCCGGGCCGTTGCGCGAACCGGTTTCGCGGCTGGATTCGGCCGATGCCGTCGTGGTCAACGGCGACGGCGATATGCTGCGGCATGAGCGGGCCTTTCGCATGAAACTCGAAGCCGGCCGGTTCTACCGGCTTGCCGACCGGCAAGTCTGCGAACAAGCGGAGCTGTCCGGAAAAACACTGGCAGCGGTGTGTGGAATCGGCAATCCAGCGCGCTTCTTTGCCACGCTGCGCGAACTGGGGTTGAACTTCAGCGAGCACCCTTTCCCGGATCACCACGCCTTTGCGGCGGGAGATCTGCCCGATGCCGATCTGATTCTGGTCACGGAAAAGGATGCGGTAAAACTCGCGGCGCTGCCCGGCTTGGGCGCGCTCGGTGATAAAATCCGGGTTTTGCCGGTGCGTGCCCGGCTGGAACCCGATCTGGCCGGCTGGCTGGAAGAGAGAATACGTCATGGATGCAAAGCTGCTTGAAATTCTGGTCTGCCCGGTCTGCAAAGGGCCGCTGGTCTTCGATAAGACCCGTCAGGAACTGATCTGCAAGGGGGACCGTCTGGCCTATCCGATCAAGGATGGCATTCCGGTCATGCTGGAAGGCGAAGCGCGCGAACTGGCCGCGGACGAGGAAGTCCGTTCATGAGCTTTGTCGCGCTGATCCCGGCGCGGATGAAGTCCACGCGCCTGCCCGACAAACCGCTCGCCGACATCCACGGCAAGCCGATGGTCGTGCGCGTGGCCGAACGCGCCGCGCTTTCCGGGGCGAGCCGCGTTGTGGTCGCTGCGGACGATGCGCGCATCCTGGCCGCAGTGCAAGCGCACGGTTTCGAGGCGGTCATGACCCGGCTCGATCATGCCTCCGGTACGGAGCGCCTTGCCGAGGCCGCCGACCTGCTTGGCCTGACCGACGACACCATCGTGGTGAACGTGCAGGGCGACGAACCCCTGATCGATCCGCGCCTGATCGATGCCGTGGCGGCGCGACTGGCGGCCGATTCTGCTCTGCCGATGGCTACTGCGGCGCACCCCATCGAATCCGCAAGCGATTTCTTCAACCCGAACGTGGTCAAGGTCGTGCTCGACAAGGCCGGTCGGGCGCTGTATTTCAGCCGTGCGCCGATTCCCTGGGCGCGCGATACCTTTGCTGCCGACAAGACTGCGCTGCCAGCCGATCTCGGCGCGCTGCGCCATGTCGGCATCTACGCTTACCGCGCCGGCTTCCTGCGCGCCTATCGCAATCTGGAAGCTTCGCCGATCGAGGGCATCGAAGCGCTGGAACAGTTGCGCGTGCTCTGGCACGGGCACGGCATCGGTGTTTTCGTGACCGATCATGCCCCGGCGGCGGGGGTCGATACCCCGGAAGACCTGGAGCGGGTCCGGTTGGCATTCAAATAGAACAAAACATTGACCTCGAAGCGCACCAAGGTCACGAAGAAGTGCGAAGACAGAAGGTTCGAGCCCTTTTTTGTTTTTCTCCCCTCCTCTGTGTCTCTGTGGTGAGGGATTGGGTTTAAACAGTTTTTTTGACTTTTTACGACAAGGAAAAACCATGCGTTTGATTCTTCTTGGCGCCCCCGGCGCAGGCAAGGGCACCCAGGCCAACTTCATCAAGGACAAGTTCGGCATTCCGCAGATTTCCACCGGCGACATGCTGCGTGCCGCGGTGAAAGCAGGTACACCGCTGGGTCTCGAAGCCAAGGCGATCATGGATGCGGGCGGCCTGGTGCGCGACGACATCATCATCGGCCTGGTCAAGGAGCGCATCGCCCAGCCCGATTGCGTCAAGGGTTTCCTGTTCGACGGCTTCCCGCGCACGATTCCGCAGGCTGAGGCGATGAAAGATGCCGGCGTGGACATCGACTATGTCGTGGAAATCGACGTGCCGGATGCTGCGATCATCGAACGGATGGCCGGCCGCCGCGTGCACGTGGCTTCGGGCCGTACCTACCATGTCAAGTTCAACCCGCCGAAGGTTGAGGGCAAGGATGACGAAACCGGCGAGGAGCTGATCCAGCGTGCCGACGATGCCGAAGATACCGTGAAGAAGCGTCTGGATGTGTACCACGAGCAGACCGAAGTGCTGGTCGGCTACTATGGCAAGCTGGCCGCTGGCGGCGATGCCAAGGCGCCGAAATACGTGAAGATCAACGGCGTGGGCGAAGTCGACGCCATCCGCGACCAGGTTTTTGCTGCGCTGGGCGCGTAATCGATACTGTGGGAGCGGATGCAATCCGCGATAAGGTGGCAGTTTGAAGTGTCATGTTCGCGGATTGCATCCGCTCCCACATCGTTTCCAATAAGCTTGGCAATCTCAGTCGGCGTAGGCCGGATAAGCCCCAGGCGCCATCCGACGCATGAAATACAAACGTCGGAAGGCGCTTCGCTTTTCCGACCTACTCGCTCTCTGTGCCTCAGTGTCTCTGTGGTGAGTGATTTTGGATGAGTGAATTCGACACCGATATCCTGATCGTGGGCGGTGGCCTCGTCGGCGCCGCGTTGGCGCTGGCGCTGAAAGATTCGCCGTACTCGGTGCTGCTGCTCGAAGGCAGTCCACTGGAGCAGACCTTTGCGCCGGAAAGCTGGGATTCGCGCATCTATGCGATCAACGGCGCCAGCCGGCGCTGGCTGGAAGACATCGGAGCCTGGCAGGGCATGGATCGTCAGCGGTTGCTGGCCGTGCAGGCCATGCAGATTTTCTGCGACGAAGGCGCAGCGCTGCGCTTCGAGGCGCTGGAAGCCGGGTTGCCGCAACTTGCCACGATCCTGGAAAGCCGCGAGCTGCAACGGGCGCTGTGGCAGGGACTGGAAGGCGCAGCCAATGTCTCGCTGCTCACCGCCGTGCAGGCCGTGCAGTTGACGGTCGAGCCCGATGTCGCCCGCCTTGAGCTGACCGATGGCCGCAGCTTGTCGGCGCGGCTCGTGATCGGTGCTGATGGCGCGCAATCGTGGGTGCGCCGCCAACTGGGCATCGAGCCGCAGACCCATGACTACCGGCAGTTCGGCGTCGTGGCGAATTTCGCCGTCGAGCGCGCTCATCGCGGCTGCGCATTCCAGTGGTTCCGCGAGGATGGCGTGCTGGCCTGGCTGCCGTTGCCGGGCGACCGTATCTCGATGGTCTGGTCGTGCCCGGAAAGCCTGAAAGACGAACTGCTGGCGCTGGATGGCGAGCTACTCGCAGCGCGGGTGGCGGAAGCGGGCGGCGGCAAACTAGGCCGCTTGCAAACGATCACCCCGCCAGCGGCATTTCCCTTGCGTCTCAATCATGTCCCGCACATCGTTACACCGCGCGTGGCGCTGGTCGGCGATGCCGCTCATACCGTGCATCCGCTCGCCGGTCAGGGCGTCAACCTTGGATTTGGCGATGCCGCGGAACTTGCTGGCATACTGCTTGCCGAAGAAGTGTGCCGCTGCGGTGATTTGAGCGTGTTGCGGCGTTACGAGCGGGCGCGGCGCGAACCGGTGTATCTGATGCAGGGCTTGTGTCACGGGCTGCAGCAATTGTTCAATAACAAGAATCCGTTCCTCAAGGCCGCGCGGAATTTCGGTCTGGGGACGGCCAACCAGTCGGAATGGCTGAAACGGCAACTCATTCGCCAGGCTGAGAACTACTGACAAGGAAAAAACATGAATCTCAAACAACTGAGCCGCAGTTTGGTCGCCGCCGGCCTGATCGGGCTGACTGCCTGCTCCGCTTCGGCCGAAAGCCCCAAGCAGCAGATGGAAGCCGTCAAGGCCACGCTGGCCAAGCAGTTGCAGGGCAAGGAAATCACTGCGGTGAATGCCTCGCCGATGAAGGGTGTCTTCGAGGTGGTGCTGGCCGGCAACATGATCGTCTATACCGATGCCAAGGCCGAGTTTCTGATCTTCGGCGACATGGTGGATGTGGCCAAGCGCAAGAGCGTGACGGAAGAGCGCATGGCTGAGCTGCGCAAGGTCGATTTCTCCAAGCTGCCGCTGGAGCAGGCCGTGAAGGTCGTGCGCGGCGACGGTAGCCGCCAATTGGCGGTGTTTTCCGATCCGGATTGTCCGTTCTGCAAGAAGCTGGAGCAGGAAGGGCTCAAGGATCTGAAGAATGTCACCATTTATACCTTCCTGATGCCGCTGGCGCAGTTGCACCCGGATGCCGCGCGCAAGTCGCGCCTGATCTGGTGCGCGCCGGACCGCGCTGCAGCCTGGACCAACTGGGCGTTGAACGGCAAGCTGCCGGAAGGCAAGGGCGATTGCGAAAACCCGGTGGAAAAGAATATCCAGCTCGGTGAAAAGCTCGGCATCAACGGTACGCCGGGGCTGGTGTTCTCCAGCGGACGCCTGGTGCCGGGCGCGATTCCTGGTGAGCAGATCGAATCGTTGCTCGGGGAAAACAAGCAACAATAACCCGTGTTTCTCTCAACAAAAACGGCGCACATCGAGGCGCCGTTTTTGTATTTGTTTCGTACCAAAGCCCTGTCATACTCCGTGCAACAGCTTCCATCCCGGACTCCGAACGGAATCATGTCGAAAAAAAACCATCTTTTCCTCCTGTCCGTCTTGCTGGCGCTGACTGCAAGGGTGCAGGCGGTTGAATTCACGGTCCATGCCTCGCCGATCGGCGAATACATGGTCAGGATCGGACCGACGCTGGAAGAATCGACCGGATTGATGATGGAGATCGCGGCCGGGGCTTTCAGGCGCGCCGGTTTGCCGGTGAAGGTTGCACCGCCCGTGCCGTGGGCGCGGGCGCAAATAGAGGCAAAGGACGCACCGGGGGCCATTCTGGTCCTGTTGGCGCGAACCCCGGAACGGGAAGGACAATGGCGGTGGTTGTCCATGATCTACACCGACAAGGTGTACGCCTATACCCTGAAAGGTCGCCACGTTTATTCGAGCTATGGGGAGATCGGGGCCAGGAAGGCGCGGGTGGCAGTCAAGCTCGGCAGCGCTTCGGAATCTTTTCTCAAGAATTCCGGCGCTGCGCTGGATTCGGCACCCGATACCGACCGGAACTTCATGAAACTGCTTTCGGGGCGGGTCGACGTATTGCTGACCCAGCGCATGGAGGCCGACCCGGCCATCAAGGCGATGCTGAATGGCCGATACAAGGACGAGTTCCTGCCGCATATCGGCGAGCTTCAGCGCACGACGATTGCCGATCTTCCGCTCTGGTTCGTGACTTCCCGCCAAACCCCGGAAGCCGATGCCCAGCGGCTGCAAGAAGCCCTGGAGCGCTTCAAGCGCACTCCCGAATATCGGGCGATCATCAGGAAATACGAGGCTAGTGGTCTGCCCCGTAAATAACGAAACATGAAAACTTGTCTTTGTCCGTCTGGCGTTGTTGCTCATCCTCGCGATAGCTGGCTATCGCTGCGGTTCGCGCCTACCCAGCCGTACAAATCCGGCGCTTTCATTATGTTCCGCCATTTACGGGGCAGACCACTAGGCTTTCAATGCTAGGGCGTTGAAACACCACGGAAAAGAAAACGGCGCAGTTCTTGCGCCGTTTTTTCTACATTGCCGGGCTCGGGCTTTTGCGGTGGATCGCCTCGACGGCGGCTTCCAGGTCCGGAGTGAGCGTCACTTCTTGGCAGGACAGATTTTCTTCGAGTTGTGCCATGCTGGTCGCGCCGATGATGGTGCTGGCCACGTACCAGCGCCGGGTTGCCCAGGCGAGCGCGAGTTGCGCCGGCGTCAGCCCGTGTGCGCGTGCGAGTTCGGCATAGGCGGCAACCGCGCCGTTCACTTCCGGCTTGCGGTAGCGGATGCCGAATTGCGGGAACTGCGACATGCGGCCCGGCGCCTGCTCGTGGCCAACGTATTTCCCGGACAGCAGGCCGAAGGCGAGCGGGCTGTAGGCCAGCAGGCTGACCTGTTCGCGGTGGCAGGTTTCCACCAGTCCGGCTTCGAAGGTGCGGTTGATCAGGTTGAATACGTTCTGGATCGTGGCGATGCGCGGTAATCCCGATTCGCGCGCCAGTCGCGCGCATTCGCTTACGCCCCACGGCGTTTCGTTGGAAACGCCCACGTAGCGCACCTTGCCGGCGGCGACGAGCTCGCCCAGTGCTGCAAGCTGCTCTTCGAGCGTTGGCGTATCCGGCTTTTCCCTGCTCGGGTCGTAGTAGGTCTCGCCGAACATCGGCACCGAACGGGCCGGCCAGTGGATCTGGTACAGGTCGAGATAATCGGTCTGCAGACGTTCGAGCGATGCATTGCAGGCTTCGACGATCTGGGCGCGGGTCAGTTGCGGCCCGCCGCGCATCCATTCCAGGCCACGGTTGGGGCCGGCGACCTTGGTGGCGACGATGACCTTGTCGCGCGGCTGTTTTTTCAGCCAGGTGCCGACGATGCGTTCCGTGGCGCCTTGCGTTTGCGCTTTGGCCGGGACCGGATACATCTCGGCGGTGTCGATGAAGTTGATGCCGGCGGCCATGGCGCGGTCGAGCTGGGCGTGACCTTCTGCTTCGCTGTTCTGCTCGCCGAAAGTCATGGTGCCAAGGCAGAGACGGGAGACGCTGAGATCAGTTCCCGGCAGCGTGAGGTAATGCATGGGAGGGCTCCTTCTGCGGAAGAGGGGTCGTCGTTGCAGGGCGGTGCGTTGGCGTGATGCGGTAGCCTTGTGTCCGCAGGAGCGCAATCAACCCTTCCGGCCCGGGCAGGTGCAGGGCGCCGACGGCAACGAAGGCGCCGCCGTTGGCCAGTATCGGTTGCAGGCGCTGGGCCATGCGCTGGTTGCGTACTTCGTTCATTTCCCGCATCCAGCTCCTGGCCCATGCACGGTCTTCTTCCGGTACGGAATCGTCGGTGGACAGACTCAGCGCCAGCAGGGCCGACAGGTCGCCACGCCGGTAGGCGGCGATCAACTCGCCGAACAGCCTGGATTCTTCCTGCGGATGGTCGAGCTGGAAGCGGATCAGGCGCTGCAGTTGATTCGGGTCGATATGCTTGAACAGCGCCAGTTGTTCCTCGGCGGTTTCCAGCCCGCGGTTGGCCAGTTTTTTCTGTTTGGCCAGACTGGCAATCTGCATGTCCAGAGGCAGGACGGCATTCTCCTGAGGGGCGGGCAGGGCGAGGAGCATCCAGGCGGCCCAGGGCTGCAGCCCGGCTACGAACGGTTCCGGGTAGCCATGTCTGGCCAGTGCGGCAGCCAGTCGCGCGAAATCGCGTTCGCCCAGCAGTGTCGGGAGCGGCTTGTTGGGTGCCTGCATTTCCTTGACGACGGCGAGCATTTCGCTGCCGTCGTCCAGCTTGATCTCGGTGATGACCGTTTGGGCGTCGGCCAGTGCCTGGCTGGCCTCTTGCGGCAAACGGGCAACTTCCGGATCGGAGAGGTGGATGGTGCCGAACAGCCAGGAAGGTACAAGGCCGGGGCGCTCGATTTTCCAGAGCAGGCCGGTTTGGGTTTCGGCTGGTGTGGTTTCTGCCGCAGAAAAGGAGGTTGTCAGCAGCAGGGAGCAAAACAGGGCAAGCCAGGTACGCCAAAGCAACATGATCGACTCCGGTTGGGCGATTGGCTACCGCCTTGCGGCGGGGGCCTGGTGGTTATTACCGGACGGACGATGCTGGCTTGGAAATCGGTGCCGACGCCGGCGCGGACGCCTTGGGTAGGTAGAGCGGCCCCTTGTAGCCGCAGGCACCGAGGAAGAGTCCGGCGAACAGGGAGGCGACGAGCAGAATGCGCATGACGATGATTCGGTGGCAAAATGGATGCCCGATTCTACACCGAAGTTTTCCGTCCATGACCGAATCCGAATTCCTCAACCTCACCGATGCCGTATTCGACCGCATCGAATCCGCGCTGGACGACAGCGGGCTGGATGCCGAACCCATGCGCATGGGCAACGTGCTGGAAATCGAGTTGGCGGACGGCAGCCAGATCATCGTCAACCGCCATGCGTTCAACCAGGAGCTGTGGATCGCGGCCAAATCCGGCGGGTTTCACTACCGGCTGATGGACGGCGCGTGGCGCGATACACGCGGCACGGGCGAATTCTTTGCCGATCTGGCGGCAGCGATCAGCGCGCAGGCCGGCGAAGCGTTCCGTTTCTGAACGATGGAAGCATTCGGCTGGCTGGCCGGCGTGTTCGGCGCGGCATTCGTTTCCGCCACCATCCTGCCCGGCAATTCGGAAGCCGCGCTGGTGGCCTTGCTGCATTTTCAGCCGCATTTGGTCTGGAGCGCCCTTATCGTGGCGACCATCGGCAACGTGCTGGGCGGGCTGACGACGGTCTGGCTGGGGCGCCGTCTGCCCGAGCCACCCAAGAGCCGCGCCGTGCAATGGGCCGAGCGTTTCGGGCCGGCCAGTCTGGTCCTGAGCTGGTTCCCGCTGTTCGGCGATGCACTGTGCGGTGTCGCCGGATGGCTGCGCTGGCCGTGGCTGCCGGTTGCGTTCTGGATCACGCTGGGCAAGGCCGCGCGCTATGGCGCTGTTGTTTATCTGACTGAAAAAGCAATAGGTTGATCGCAGGAGAAATGAACGTGCGCAAACCTTTATCCGCCTTGTTGTCCCTTATTTTGGTGGCCCAGACGGCTTGGGCTGACCTGCCCAGCATGGGTGACGTTTCGCAGCAAGGGCTGACCCCGGCACAGGAGCGCGAGATCGGCGAGAGCGCGATGCGCGAGATCCGCCGCAGCGGCGAGCTGGCCGAAGATCCGGAAGTCGTCGCCTACCTTTCCCGTCTGGGCGCGCGCCTGGTCGATGCGGGAGGCGTGAGCGATGTACGTTTCACCTTCTTTCCGATTCTCGACGGTAGCGTCAATGCGTTTGCCATTCCCGGTGGGTATGTCGGCGTACATACCGGGTTGATTGTGATGGCGCGCCATGAGTCGGAGCTTGCCAGTGTGTTGGCGCACGAAATTGCCCACGTATCGCAACATCATCTGGCGCGCATGATTGATGCCACGAGCGTCAATCCGCTGGTTTCGCTCGCGTCTCTCGGCGTGGCGATTCTCGCCGCGCACGCGGGGCGGGTCGATGCGGCTGCAACGGCGGTGACCGCCGGCGCGGGGTTCAGCGTCCAGCGCCAGCTCGACTTTACCTATGCCTTCGAACAGGAAGCTGACCGCATCGGCATGCAGACACTGATCCGTGGCGGTTTCGATCCGGGCGCGATGCCGACCTTCTTCGAGCGCCTGCATCGACACAACCGGCTCGAAGAATCGAATGCCCCCGAGTTCCTGCGTACCCACCCGGTCACCACCAAGCGTATCGCCGATGCGCAAGGCCGGCTCACGGGTCTGCCTTACCGGCAGACGCCGGATTCGGCCGATTTCCTGTTCGTGCGGGAAAAGGCGCGCGGCCTGCAGATGAAGCCGGCTGACGCCGTGGAGTTCTACCGAAAGCATCTCGCCGAGAAGCGCTATGCCAATGAGGCCGCGCATCGCTACGGTCTGGCGCATGCGCTGTATCTGGCGCGCGATTACGAAGGCGCCTGGCAGGCGTTGCAGCGGGCCAAGACCGTGTATGGCAGGAAAGGCCATCCGGCGCTGGAGTACCTGGCAGGCAGCATCCGTCTGGCGCAGGGGCGCAACGACGAGGCGCTGGCCGTGTTCGGCAAGGGCGTTGAGAATTTTCCGTCGAGCCGCGCGCTGGCCTATGGCCTGATCGATGCGCAGACTGCAGCAGGCAAGTACGAC
The DNA here is from genome assembly GCF_900115065.1 of Formivibrio citricus. Lineage (GTDB taxonomy): Bacteria > Pseudomonadota > Gammaproteobacteria > Burkholderiales > Chitinibacteraceae > Formivibrio > Formivibrio citricus. Next base: position 29,032 of record NZ_FOVE01000011.1, read on the forward strand.
AAGGCGCATGCGCTGATCGTCGATTATCAGTCGCTCTATGCTGGCGACCCCTGGTTCTATCAGCGAGCTGCCAAAGCGTACGCCCAGCAGGGGCGAATGATGGAATCGCACAAGGCGCAGGGTGAATACTATGCCCGTCTGTACGAATACGGACTGGCCATCGAGCAATTGCAGATCGCGCTCAAGCAGCCGGGCAACGATTTCTATCTGCTGTCTTCGATCGAGGCGCGCTTGCGCGAGCTGGAAAACATCAAGCCCAAAACCAAGAAGTGACAATGCACCGCAAAAGTTGCGGCATCGTCATGATCACTGCGTGATCCCGGATTGCTCATCAGGCGGTCCTTTGGGCCTGCGCGAGCGCTTGCGGTCATCTTGTTCCCTTGTTCGTCGTCCATGGAATGACCATGAATTCCTCGCAAGTGACCAAATTGCCTCGCAATCCAACTCGCCATCATCTCGCGTCCTAACGAACAATCTGGGATGATGCGCCCTGCGCCGGACTGTGCTTCCGGAAGGCGAAAGGAAAACTCATGAAATTCGAACTCAAGGCGGTGAGCGGCGCGGCTCGGCGCGGCTCGTTGCAACTCAACCACGGCGTGGTCGAAACCCCCGTGTTCATGCCGGTCGGCACCTACGGCACGGTCAAGGCCATGACCCCGCGCGACCTCAACGACATCGGCGCGCAGATCGTGCTCGGCAACACCTTCCACCTCTGGCTGCGTCCCGGTCTGGAAGTGATCGAGACCTTCGGCGGGCTGCACGGCTTCATGGGCTGGGACAAGCCGATCCTTACCGATTCCGGCGGTTTCCAGGTTTTCAGTCTGGGCGAGCTGCGCAAGATCACCGAAGAAGGCGTGAAGTTCCAGAGCCCGATCAACGGTGACAAGCTGTTCCTGACCCCGGAAGAGTCGATGCGCATCCAGTCCGTGCTCAATTCCGACATCGTGATGATCTTCGACGAATGCACGCCGTACCCGGCCGACCGCCGGCAGGCAGGTGAATCGATGCGCCTGAGCCTGCGCTGGGCCAAGCGCTCGCGCAACGAATTCGACCGTCTGCAGAACCACAATGCGCTGTTCGGCATCGTGCAGGGCGGCATGCATGAAGACCTGCGCGACGAATCGCTCGCGGGGCTGAAGGACATCGGTTTCCACGGTTATGCGATCGGCGGATTGTCGGTCGGCGAACCGAAGGAAGACTTCGCGCGTATCCTCGCGCATACCGCGCCGAAATTACCGACGCATTCCCCGCGTTACCTGATGGGCGTGGGCACGCCGGAAGATCTGGTATTCGCTGTGGGGCAGGGCGTGGACATGTTCGATTGCGTGATGCCGACGCGCAACGCGCGCAACGGCATGCTGTTCACACGCTGGGGCGATGTTCGCATCAAGAATGCGAAATACCGCAACGACGCGCGTCCGCTGGACGAAGGGTGCGGTTGCTACACCTGCCGCCATTTCAGCCGTGCTTACCTGCACCACCTGTTCCGCGCCGGCGAGATTCTCGGCTCGCAACTCAACACCATCCATAACTTGCACTATTACCAGGAATTGATGCGCGACATTCGCGCAGCGATCGAGGCGGATGGTTTTGCCGCGTTTACGACCCGTTTTGCGCAGGAGCGGGCTCGCGGCGTGGATTGATCGATCCGGCAGGAATCCGCGAATTATCCAGTTCAGGAAAGTTTGTGGATTTTGCCGGTAGCTGCGGCTAAAATGGGCCGCTTTATCTTTTGGTCGTCTCCCGAAAAAGGAATCCTCTCATGTCCGGAACCGAGAACATTATGCAGTTTGTCCCGCTTATCCTGATGCTGGTTGTCTTCTGGTTCCTGGTGATCCGTCCGCAGCAAAAGCGGGCCAAGGCGCTCCAGGAGTTGGTGGCATCGCTGAAGAAGGGCGATGAAGTCATGATGAGCAGCGGCATTCTTGCTCGCGTAGCCAAGGTCGAAGGCGATTACTTCGTTCTGGAAATCGCCAGCGGTGTCGAGATCGTTGCCCAGCGCTCCGTGGTTACCGGCAAGGTGGAAGACGGTACGCTCAAGAAAGTCCTCAAATAAATCCTTATAGATTTTGGCGCGCAGATTGAACTGCTCGCCCGGATCTGAAACAAACCCAAACCGGCGAAGGCGCGTGCGTCTTCGCCGGAACGTCATTACGAATCAGGATTCATCATGAATCGCTATCCGCTCTGGAAATATCTGTTGATGTCCGTGGCCCTGGTCGTGGCATTGCTCTATACGCTCCCCAATCTGTACGGGGAAAGCGAGGCGGTGCAGGTTTCGAGCGCCCGCGCCACGGTCAAGGTTGATGATGCGCTCAAGGCGCGTACCGAAGCCATCGTCAAGGCTGCCGGCATTACGCCGGAAGGCGTGCAGTTTGACGGCAGTTCGATCAAGCTGCGCTTGCGCAACGCCGAAGAACAGATCAAGGCCAAGGACGAGATCCAGACCAAGCTGGGCGAAGACTACTCCGTGGCACTGAACCTGCTGCCGCGCACCCCGTCCTGGCTGACGAAAATCGGCGGCAAGCCGATGATGCTGGGGCTCGACTTGCGCGGCGGCGTGCACTTCCTGCTGGAAGTCGACATGAAAGCGGCCGTGGACAAGGCGCTGGAAAAGACCGCCGGCGAAGTGCGCCGCGAATTGCGCGAGAAGAAAATCCGCTACGGCCGCATTTCGCGCGACCGTGAGCAGGTGGAAGTCCAGTTGCGCGACGCGGCAACGGTGGAAGCCGCAGCCAAGGCGGTCCGTCGTGTACTGCCGAACCTGACCGTGACCGAAATGAAGGAAGGCAGCTTCAAGATCGTGGTGTCCTACAGCACCGAAGCATTGAGCCAACTCAAGTCCGATGCGGTGAAGCAGAACCTCGTGACCCTGCATAACCGGGTGAACGCGCTGGGCGTGGCCGAGCCGGTGATCCAGCAGCAGGGCGAAGGCCGCATCGTGGTGGAACTGCCGGGCGTGCAGGACACCGCCAAGGCCAAGGATATCCTGGGCCGGACCGCGAGCCTGGAAGTGCGGCTGGTCGACGAAGATGCCGGCAAGCTGGAGCAGGCGCTGGCCGGCGCCGTTCCGCCGGATACCGTCCTGCTTTACGAGCGCGATGCCAAGGGCGGCCGTGCCATCCTGCTGAAAAAGGATGTCGAGCTGACCGGCGACAACATCAACAAGGCCGCGACCGGCTTCGACCAGAACAACCAGCCGGCCGTCGATCTGCGTCTCGATGCCGCGGGCGAGTCGATCATGCGCCAGATCTCGCGCGAGAACATCGGCAAGCGCCTGGCGATGGTGCTGGTCGAGCGCGGCAAGGGCGAGGTGATTACCGCACCGGTGATTCGCAGCGAACTGGGTAACCAGTTCCAGATTACAGGCTCGATGAGCCAGCAGGAAGCCAACGACGTCGTGTTGCTGATCAGTGCCGGTGCGCTGGCCGCGCCGATGACGATCGTAGAAGAACGTACCATCGGCCCGAGCATGGGCGCGGACAATATCGACAAGGGCCTGCGTTCCACGCTGTACGGCTTCCTGGCGATCGCGGCGTTCATGGTGGTGTACTACCGCATGTTCGGTGTGGTATCCGCCGTCGGTCTGGCGACCAACCTGCTGTTCCTGCTGGCGGGCCTGTCGCTGCTGCAGGTGACGCTGACCTTGCCGGGCATCGCCGCCATTGCGCTGACACTGGGCATGGCGATCGACTCGAACGTGCTGATCAACGAGCGCATACGCGAGGAGCTGCGTAGCGGCATGAGCCCGCAGGCTGCGATCAGCGCGGGTTACGAACATGCCTGGGCCACGATTCTCGATTCGAACGTGACCAGCCTGATCGCGGGTATTGCCCTGCTGGCATTCGGCACCGGCGCCGTGCGCGGCTTTGCCTGGGTGCACTGCATGGGCATTCTCACCTCGATGTTCAGTGCCGTGTTTGTTTCGCGCGGCGTGGTGAACCTGATTTACGGCTATCGCCGTCGCCTGACCAGCATCGCGGTCTGACCTGCGGAGAATAAAAAATGATCGAGTTTTTCCATGTGAAACGCGATGTCCCGTTCATGAGCTATGGCAAGCTCACGACGGCGATTTCGCTGGTTACCTTTATCCTGGCCGTGGCGTTCCTTGTCATCAAGGGACTCAATTTCGGCGTCGAATTCACCGGCGGTACGGTGCTGGAAATGCGCTACGAGCAGCCGGCGGATCTGGGCAAGGTGCGGGATCGCGTCGATGCGCTGAAATATGGCGAATCGCAGGTCCAGGCGATGGGCACGACGCGCGACGTGATGATCCGCCTGCCCAACATCAAGGACAAAACCTCGGCCCAGCTTTCCAACGAAGTGCTGGCCGAGCTGAAGAAGGACGATGCCAAAGTCGAAGTGCGCAAGGTCGAGTTCATCGGCCCGTCCGTGGGCGACGAGCTGGTCACGCACGGCTTGATGGCGACGGCGTTCGTTTGTCTGGGCATCATCATCTATCTCGCGATCCGCTTCGAGTGGCGCTTCGCCGTCTCGGCGGTGATCGCCAACATGCACGACGTGGTGATCATTCTCGGCTTCTTCGCGCTGTTCCAGTGGGAGTTCTCGCTGCCCGTGCTCGCCGGGGTGCTGGCCGTGCTCGGCTACTCGGTGAACGAGTCGGTGGTGGTGTTCGACCGGATCCGCGAAAACTTCCGCAAGCCGGAAATGCGCGGCAAGAGCGTGTCGGAAGTCATCGACAACGCGATTACTGCGACCATGAGCCGTACGATCATCACGCACGGCTGTACCGAACTCATGGTGCTGTCGATGCTCTTCCTCGGCGGCCCGAGCCTGCATTACTTTGCCATGGCGCTGACCATCGGTATCGTGTTCGGTATCTATTCCTCGGTGCTGGTGGCCAGCCCCTTGCTGCTGCTGTTCGGGCTGACCCGCGAGAACATGGTCAAGCCGGTCGTGGTCAAGGAAGAGGCGGTAGTTTGATTTTTGCTGTGCCGTTTCCTGCCGCCGCCGACTTCCCGGTCGGCGGCGCTTTCTTGTGAGTTTGTCCGATGGCTTTCAATCCGATTGATATTTTCCTGCATCTGGATGTTTACCTCGCCCAGATGGTCGCGCTGTACGGTCCGTGGATTTACGCGATCCTGTTTGCGGTGATCTTCTGCGAAACGGGCTTGGTCGTGATGCCGTTTCTGCCCGGCGATTCGCTGCTGTTCGTTGCCGGTGCGGTCGCAGCCACAGGCGGCATGGACCCTTACATCCTGGCCGGAGCGCTGATGGCCGCTGCGATTCTCGGCGATTCGACCAACTATTTTGTCGGTCGCTTCATCGGCGAGAAGTTGTTTTCCAATCCGCATTCGAAGATTTTCCGGCGCGATTACCTGGACCGCACGCATGCCTTTTACGAGCGGCATGGCGGCAAGACAGTCACGCTCGCACGCTTCGTGCCCATCGTGCGCACCTTCGCTCCCTTCGTTGCCGGCGTGGGCGAAATGCCCTATCTGCGTTTTCTGGCATTCAGCGTTTTCGGCACCCTGCTGTGGGTCGGCGGGCTTGTCACGCTGGGCTACCAGTTCGGCAACGTTGAGTTCATCAAGAAAAACCTCTCGCTGGTTTTGCTGCTGATCGTGGCGCTTTCCTTCCTGCCGGCCGCCATCCAGTTCCTGCGTGCGCGCGCAGCCAAGGTGGCGGCATGAGCGACAAGTCCCTCGTTCGTTCTGCCTTCGATCAGGCGGCAGATACCTACGATGCGTCGGCTGCGCTGCAGCGCGAGGTGGTCGAGCGCATGGCTGAGAAGCTGGAAATCGTGAAGCTCGAACCGCTACGCATGCTCGATGTTGGATGCGGAACAGGGTATGCCGGTCCGTTTCTGGAAAAACGGTTTCCCAAAGCGGAGCTCGTCGAGCTGGATCTGGCTCCGGGCATGTTGCGCGCTACGCGCGCGCGCCAACCCGGCGGCTGGAAGCGCTGGCTGGCCGAATTGCAGGGCAAGCGTTTTCCGGTGCAGGTCTGCGGCGATGTCGAAGCCTTGCCGCTGGCCAGCGAATCGGTGGATCTGGTCTGGTCAAGCCTCGCCCTGCAGTGGTGCGATACACTGGACCAGGCATTCAGCGAATGTCTGCGCGTATTGAAGCCGGGCGGCTTGTTCCTGTTCTCCACACTGGGGCCGGATACGCTCAAGGAGTTGCGTCAGGCGTTTGCCGGCATCGACGGGCATGCGCACGTCAACCGCTTCACCGACATGCACGATGTCGGCGATACCCTCGCACGCGTGGGTTTTTCCTCTCCGGTGATGGAGATGGAAATGCTGACCATGACCTACGAAACGGTACGCGACGTATTGCGCGACCTGAAGGGCATCGGCGCGCACAGCCTGCGCGACGGCCGTCGCAGCGGGCTGATGGGCAAGGCGGCTTGGCGTGCAATGGAAGCCAGTTACGAACGTTTCCGGACCGATGGCTTCTTGCCGTCCTCGTACGAAGTGCTCTATGGACACGCCTGGAAGCCGCACGGCGAGCCGGCGGCCACTGACAAGGCACAGGTCATCGATTTCCATCCGCGTACACCGAAGTAACCCTGCCAGAAACTCAAAAAACAACACCGGCACAGGGCCGGTGTTGTTTTTGCTGCGAGGTACACTTCAGTTTGCGGTGACTTTCTGTCGCACCACGCTGATTCCCGGTTCTGCGAATTCCCCGCTTTCCGCCATGCCGCGGATGGCGTCGGCTGCGTAAAGCCGGGAGTCATAGACCGCCACGATGCTTTCGTCGCCCGGTTGCAGGAAGGTTTGTTCGCCGAAAGGCAGGTAGCGTGTGGCGCCGATGCCGACAATGGCCTGTTGCGGATAGCGCGCGGCTTGCAGCAATGCCGGAATGTCTTCGGCCGGACCGTCGTCCTGCTGATGGTTCATCTTGTCGACGACCCAGTTCAGCAGTTTCTCGTGAAAGTAGCTGTATTCGACGGCAGGGCTGTCCATGCCGTAGGCGTGGCATTGCCCGTCGCGCAACAGGAAGCTGGCGATATGGTAATGATCGAGCTCGCAACCGGCGGTAAAGGACGTCAGCGCAAGGCGGGTAGTGGCGAGCCCCTTGCTGGCCGGCCCCCAGTTCTTCTTCTCGCTGATCTTGCGCGCTCCCGGACGGCGGATCGAGCAATCGTTGAATGCGGCGAATTCGCGCGGTACCAGCGCCTTCACCTTGGAGCCTTCGTACACGATGTCGCAGATCAGCGCGACTTCCGGTTCGATCTGCAGGTTGTCGCCGCTGTCCGGATAGCAAATTCGGTCATGCGCGATCGGAAACACGTTCAGGAAGCTGTTTTCCCGGTTCGGCACATAAAACGGAAAGATCGCCTTGGGTTCGGCGGGATCCTTGACCTTGACGTTGACGAAGTCGCTGGCTTCGCCTGCCTGTTCCAGATGTCCGGCAAAATTCCCGGCGATGCCCAAACCGATCATGTCGGTCAGTTTCATTGCAAACATTCCTTTTCAATTACACGGGCTCGAACAGCGCGCGGCCCAAACGGCTGGCATGTTATCCTTGCGACCTCTGATTTGCACCAAATATTGCGTCTGTGCTGACGGACGTTGAACTCATGAGCAAACTTTTTTTTATCACCGGCACGGACACCGATGCCGGCAAGACCGTGGCCACAGCGCAGCTCTTGCGCGCCTTTGTTGCGAATGGACTGCGCGCCGTGGGCATGAAGCCAGTGGCGTCGGGGTGCGAATGGCGCGACGGCGTTCTGTGGAATGCCGATGTGGCCGCGCACAAAGCTGCAGGCAACGTGGACGCGCCGCTGGAATGGGCCAGCCCCTATCGTTTTGAGCCGCCGATCTCGCCGCACCTGGCTGCAGCCGAGGCGGGCATGAAGGTGGATGTTGGGCATCTGTTGGCGAGCGCCCGGCATCTGGAAAAGCTTGCGGATGTCGTACTGGTCGAGGGGGCGGGCGGCTGGTTTGCGCCGCTAACCGACACTGAAAGCATGGCAACCCTGGCGCAGCGTCTTGGTGCTCCAGTCATCCTGGTGGTTGGAATGCGCCTGGGCTGCATCAACCATGCCATGCTGACCGCGCAGGCCATCGAACAATCCGGTTTGCATCTTGTCGGCTGGCTGGCCAACCGCATCGATCCTCGCATGAGTCGTTACGAGGATAACCTGGCCTATTTGCAACAGCATTTGCCTGCCCCCTTGCTGGCAGAAATCGCGCATCAGCCGGCTGCCGACCAAGGGCGGCTTCCCGCCGCCTGTGCGTCGCAACTCCTGGCAGCTTGCAGGAATGATGATTGCGGACCAAACTGAATCCGGATATCCCGGAAGCCGGTCAAACGCGCATTACATGATATGCTCTCGCCTACCCGTAATGGCGGCAGGCAACGAGAACCATAAATTCACAGGGAATTATGCAAGAAGGGGAAAGCGGCGCAGTCCGCCCGATTTCTGAAGCGGAAGACATTGGTCCTTTCCGGCTCGCCTCGGCAGCCGAGGTGGGATTTGTGCTGCGCACTCTTGCGCAGCGCAACGATTTCGTTTCGATCTATTTCAACAGCGGCCGCGATATGCTGCTGACGCGCATTCTGGATGTGGACATCAAGGCGCGCACGTTCGTATTTGACCTGAGTGGCCACGCCCAGAGCAATGCGGCACTGACCAAGACCGACAAGGCTGTATTTGTTGCAACGCCGGATGGAGTGAAAATCCAGTTTTCGACCTCGGAGATCAGGCAGGTCGATTTTGAGGGGCGACCGGCTTTCCGTGCCCCGTTTCCCCCTGACCTTATCAAGTTGCAGCGTCGCGATTTCTTCCGGCTGCCCACGCCTATCTCCAATCCCTATTGCTGCCGCTTGCCGATAGGTGACGGCGATTCGATGCGCCTGGATGTGCTTGACATATCGCTGGGCGGGGTCGGTGTTCGTTTTTCGGAGGCGCAAGTCGGAAAAATTGAAATTGGCCTCAAGTTTTCGCAGGTCGAATTCGATTTTGGGCCGGGCGGGGTCATGCGGATCAATGTGGAAGTGCGCAATCGCCGTGCCGTTGTCAATCGGCAAGGACAAACCCAGTATGCAGTGGGCATGCGTTTCCTCGGGCTCTCCCGGGCGCAGGAAGCCAGCCTGCAACGCCTGATTTCCCAGTTGGAGCGCGAACGCAAGGCGCTGCTGGGGTGAATGAATTAAAAATGGATTGGTTGTTGCCAGTTGTCCGCGGATGAAGTTAGAATCGCACCTCTTTCGCCGGCTTAGCTCAGTAGGTAGAGCAACTGACTTGTAATCAGTAGGTCGCCAGTTCGATTCCGGCAGCCGGCACCATTTACCCTTCCGAGGGTATCCAGGAAAGTCCAGAGAACCCGCACAGCATAAGGCTTTGCGGGTTTTTTGTTATCTGTTTACGTCCATCCTCATCCGGTCGAATCCAGTGTTTTTGTGCCCCTGCTTGTGCCCCCGCCCGATTCAGGAACGAATGTTGGAATGGCTGAACCGGAAATCGCGCAGGATGCGCTGGTAATCTTCTTCGCTGAACATCAGCAGGCAGGGTTCGTCTTTTTGGGAGGTCTCGATATCCAGGGTGATGCACGCATAACGCCCGATGGCGAGCCAGATGGCGGCCACCAGTTTTTCCGCAAACCAGTTCGGATTCTCCCCCGGCTTGGGGGCAGTCTCATGTCGTAGCATCAGTAGCCAGGCGCTGCCGCATGACTGGCGCTTGATCCAGGAGGGGGGCTGCCAGACCGTGCGCATGGCCGTTAGAACCTGCTCGACCTCAAGTGAGGAGAGCGGCGATATTCCCAGTTCGATGCGTAAACTATCCATTTGTTGGGGTCCAGATGCCGGCCAACCGGCCGCAAAAGAGGCAGATGATATTCGAGTAGCCTACACCAAATTCCGTCGTGATCGAAAATTCGACGCCCAAAGGGGCGACGTTCGGGGGCGTGTGTGCTAGATTTTCTAGCATCTGTTTACTGCGCTGGTTCCCACGGTTATGGCTGAAAATATCAATGCGGCAGAACGTTCACGGATTCTGGTCGTCGATGATTCACGGATCGTGCGAGCCACGATCCGCAAGCATCTGGCGGAGGGGCACGATCTCGTCGAAGAGGCCGATGGCGAGGCGGGATGGCGACGGTTGCTGGCGGATAAAGCCATCAACCTGCTGATTTCCGATCTTTCCATGCCGGAGCTGGATGGTATAGGGCTCCTGGCGCGGGTCAGGGAAAGCGGCGAGCCGCGCATCCGCAACTTGCCGGTGATCATCATTTCCGGCGAGGAGGACGAGGCAACCAAGCGGCGCTGCGTGGACGCGGGCGCCAACGATTTCATCACCAAATCGACGGATCGTGCCGAAATGCAGGCACGGGTCCAGGCCAATCTCGATCTAGCCGCGACCCGGCGCGAGCTGCAAGAAAGCCGTACTACCCAAGCCCAGACGGCGACGACCGATGCGGTGACCGGCGCGGGCACTTCGCATCTGTTGACGCTGCAGCTCGAACAATCGCTGGCTTATGCCCAGCGGCACAGCAGCGAAGTGACGTTGATGCTGATCGAGGTCGATCATTTCCAGTCGCTGGAGGAAAAACTTGGCGACCGCCTGTCCGGGCAGATGCTCAATCTCCTGGCGAAGCTGCTGTCGGCCAAGCTGCGGCGCGAGGATACGCTGGCGCATCTGGACGGTGCGCTGTTCGCCGTCGTATCTCCCGGTTCGTCCCTCTCCGGCGTGCGAGTGCTGGCCGAACGCCTGCGCCAGGCCGTGGGCAACGCCCGCATCAATTTCCGCAACGAACAATTGCATATCACCGCGAGTTTTTCGCTGGCCAATTCCTGGCATGACAAGGTCGAGGCCGCGGATGCCTTGCTGGATGCGGCGCTCAACCGCCTGCGTGCGGGGGCAGAGGCGGGGCGCTTGGCGATGCCGAGTGTCCAGGAGGAGCGCGTCGCCGTGCCGCTGATTTCCGAGGCGCTGGGAATGCTGCACCAGGGCAAGGCAGATGAATTGCGTCCGCACTTGCCGGCACTGATGGCGAATCTCTTGCCGCTGCTGGAGCTGGCCAATGCAGAGCTTGGTTTGGGGTGGGCACTGGAGAGGGTGGCCGCGGCAGAATCGCGACGCTGAATTTTGATGTGCAGGAATGCAAACGGGGCCGCGAGGCCCCGTTGTGTTTGGTAACGCCGACGTTAGAACCTGTTCACGATCTGTCGCGAGAGGCTGTCAGCGGGGTGAAGAGCAGCGCAAAAACCGGAGTGTACAAGGAGTACATGAGGATTTTGAGCAGCGCATGAGCCCCGATCACGGCTTCGCAGCAAGATCGTGAACAGGTTCTTACAGCGTGAAGCGATTGGTGATCGGCATGCGCCAATCCTTGCCGAACGCCCGGTGGGTGATGCGTGGCCCGACCGGGGCCTGGCGGCGCTTGTATTCGTTGATGCGCAACAGGCGCACCACGCGGTCGACGTCCTCCGCTGCGTACCCCAGATCCACGATCTCGGCGCGGCTGAGGTTTTCTTCCACATAGGCTTGCAGGATGGCGTCGAGGATCTCGTAGGGCGGCAGCGAATCCTGATCCTTCTGGTCCGGGCGCAACTCGGCCGAAGGCGGGCGGGTGATGATGCGTTCCGGGATGACTTCGCCCTGCGTGTTGCGCCAGCGCGAAAGGCGGTAAACCAGCGTCTTGGCCACGTCCTTGAGCACGGCGAAGCCGCCGGCCATGTCGCCGTAGAGCGTGGCATAGCCCGTGGTCATCTCCGATTTGTTGCCGGTGGTCAGTACCAGTTTTCCGCTCTTGTTGGACAGCCCCATCAGCAGGGTGCCGCGGATGCGGCTTTGCAGGTTTTCCTCGCTGGCATCCATCGGCAGACCGGCAAAATGCGGGGCGAGGCCGTTCATGAAGGCTTCGTAGACCGGCCAGATTTCGATCTCCGAATACTGGCATCCTAGGCGCTCGATCATGGCGCGCGAATCGGTTACGGAAATGTCGGCCGTGTAGCGCGAGGGCATCATCACAGCATGCACCTTGTCTGCGCCGAGCGCATCGCAGGCGATGGCCAGCGTCAGCGCGGAATCGATGCCGCCGGAGAGCCCCAGCAATACGCCGGGGAAGCGGTTCTTGCTGATGTAGTCGCGCACACCGGTGACCAGCGCCTGGTAGATGCTCGCTTCCTCGCCGAGATCGGGCGTGATGTTGCCGGGTTGCAGCGTGCCATTGCGGTATTCGACGAAGCCGAGCGCCGATTCGAACGCGGGCAGTTGGGCGACGAGTTGCCCGTGCTTGTCGAGCGCAAAGGATTGGCCGTCGAAAACGAGCTCATCCTGTCCGCCGACCATGTTGCAGTAGACCAGCGAAAGCGCGTTTTCCTCCACGCGGGCTTGCGCAATGCCGAGGCGGGAGCTTTGCTTGGCCTTGTGATAGGGCGATGCGTTGAGCACCAGCAGCAGTTCGGCACCTTCATCTGCTGCGGCTGCTGCGGGTTCCACGTCCCATACGTCCTCGCAGATGGCGAGCCCGACCTGCACGCCATCCTGTTCGAAGACCAGCGGCGCAATGCCGGGCTGGAAGTAGCGAACCTCGTCGAACACCGCATCGTTGGGTAGCAGCATTTTTTCGTAGCGCCCCAGAACGCGACCGTCGCGGATCACCGTGGCGGCGTTGAAGCATTCGCTGCCGTTGCCGTGCGGATGGCCCACGACCAGCGTGATGCCGTCCAACTCGTCGATCAGGCGTCCGATCATCTTGCGGCATTCCGCCAGGAAGACTGGACGCAGCAGCAGGTCTTCGGGCGGGTAGCCGGTCAGTACCAGCTCCGGTGTTAGCAGGATGTCTGCGCCGGCTTCGCGGGCCTGATTGGCTGCCGCGAGGACCAGTTCGAGGTTGCCGGTCAGGTCGCCGACGACGGGGTTGAGTTGGGCAATGGCGATTTTCATGAAGTAGGCGCAGTAAAATCAATTTACCAATTGTAAGCGACTAACCCGCAAACAGCACGAATACCGTCGGGCGTTTGCCGATTTCCGGGGGGGGCGATTTTTTCCAGTCCGCGATGCGCTGGCTGCGGACGAATTCTCCGGGCAGGGTCAGGTCGCAGGCGAGGGTGAGCTGCGTTTCCGGATGGCAGGCCGCGAGCAGGGCGGCAAACAGGGCGAGGTTGCGGTAGGGCGTTTCGATAAAGAGTTCGGCCTGCTTGTGCTTGCGCGATTCGTTTTCCAGCCGGCGGATCGCTTCGATACGCGGCGCGTCCTGTGCCGGCAGGTAGCCGCTGAAGCGGAACTGCTGGCCGTTGGCACCGGACGCCATGAGCGCCAGCAGCAGCGACGAGGGGCCGACCAGCGGAGTGACGCGGATGCCCTTGCGATGCGCCAGTCGCACCAGGTTCGCGCCCGGATCGGCGACGCCGGGGCAGCCCGCTTCCGACATCAGCCCGACATCGTTGCCTTCCAGCAAGGGGGCGAGCAGGGCGGCAAGCTCGTTGTCCCTCGTGTGTTCGCTGAGTTCCTGCATCCATAGCGAACGCAATTCGTGCGGGGTGCCGAATTGTTTGAGGTGAGCGCGTGCGGTCTTGGGTGCCTCGACGATGAAATGCGTCAGGCGGCGGGCGATGTCGAGCGTGTCGGCGGGCAGGATGCTTTCCAGCCGGTCTCCGCCCATCGGCGTCGGGATCAGGTACAGTGTTCCGGTCGCGCTCATGGCAGGGGGATTCCTTCGTTCTTGAGCATGGTGACGAGTTCGATCAGCGGCAGGCCGATGATGGCGGTCGGGTCGCGATTCTCGATGGCGGCGATCAGCGTGATCCCCAAGCCTTCGGTCTTGGCGCTGCCAGCGCAGTCATAGGGTTTTTCCAGATTCAGGTAGCGCTCGATTTCCGCATCGGTGTAGTCGCGCATCGTGACGCGGGTGATGTCGACGACGGTCTGGGCGTGATCCGTGGCCGCGTTCAGCAGGCAGAGCGCGGTGTGGAATTCGATGGTCCGGCCGCGCATCTGCTGCAATTGCTGCACGGCGCGCTCGTGCGTGCCGGGCTTGCCCAGTTGAACCCCGTCCAGGAGCGCCACTTGATCCGAGCCGATGACGAGATGCTGCGGGAAGCGGTTTGCCAGTGCGTTGGCCTTGGCTTGCGCCAGACGCAGGCTGGTCTGTGCGGCGGTTTCGTCGTCGAGCGGAGTTTCGTCGATGTCCGGGCTGGCGGTTTCGAAGGGGATTCCCAGGCGGGAGAGTAACTCCTTTCGGTAGGGCGAGGATGAGGCGAGCAGCAGATGGCAAGGCGCTTGTTTTTGCATGGTATTTTGTAAATAGGTTTTGACAGGGGGTGTTGGCAAATTATATCATGCCGGGTTTCTGGTTCGGTCTGGCAGGCTATGACGATTATCCATAGCGCGGATTTTGCCCGCGAGGGTGGTGAGCTTTCCGGTGTTCTGGCGATTGCCGACATGGATCGCTTGCATGATCTGCTGGCGAAGATTGACGGTGATGTGACGTGGCACCTCGCAGGCGGAGTGGACAAGCTGGAACGTCCCTATCTTCACCTGACGGTAAGCGCGGTGGTGGGGGTGATCTGCCAGCGCTGCCTCAAACCGATGCCGTTCAATATTTCTGCCGATACAGTGCTGACGCAGTTTCCTGCTGAGGAACTCCTCGACGAAGCTGTAGCGCAGGATGAAGATCTTGAAGGTATCGTCATTGAACCGGAGCTCGATGTTGAAATGCTCATCGAGGATGAAATGCTGCTGGCTTTGCCCTATGCGCCCCGGCACGAAAAGTGCGAGCCGGCTGGCGACGCGGTCAAACCCGCGGGCGAAGCTAAACCGAATCCGTTTGCTGTCCTGGCAAAATTGAAAACCAGGAAAGCGGAAGACTCAAACTGAAATTAACTGGTTTTCAAGGAGTTAGATCATGGCCGTTCAACAGAACAAAAAATCCCCGTCCAAGCGTGGCATGCACCGCGCCCACGATTTCCTGACCGCACCGGCACTGGCTGTCGAGCCGACCACCGGTGAGGCTCACCTGCGTCACCACATTTCCCCGAACGGCTTCTACCGCGGCCGTCGCGTGATCAAGGCCAAGGGCGAGTAATTCCTCCTGGATGCCTTGCTGACCGATAAGGTTGGTTGTACGGCGCAAGCAGGCAAACCCTGCTTGCGCCGTTCGCTATTCATGACTGTGAAATAGATTGGCGTATGGACATTACTGTTGCTGTCGACGCAATGGGTGGCGATCACGGTACGCACGTGACCGTGCCTGCCGTGTTGCGTTTCCTTGATCATCATGCCGATGTAAATGTGGTGCTGGTTGGCTTGCCCGACGCGCTGGAGGCCGAGCTCAAAGCTTGCAAGGCTGAAGTGGGTCCGCGCCTGCGCATCCATCCTGCGTCCGAAGTCGTGCTGATGGACGAATCTCCGCAATCCGCACTCAAGAACAAGAAAGATTCTTCGATGCGGGTGGCGATCAATCTGGTCAAATCCGGCGAGGCGCACGCCTGCGTTTCCGCAGGCAATACCGGCGCCTTGATGGCGACCGCGCGCTTCGTTCTGAAAACCATTCCGGGTATTGAGCGCCCCGCTATCGCCAAGATGTTGCCGAGTTTGCGTGGCGAGACCTGCATGCTGGACCTGGGGGCCAATGTCGATTGCACGCCGGCACACCTGGTCCAATTCGCCGTCATGGGCGCCACGCTGGTTTCTGCGGTGAAGCATGTTGATGCACCGACCGTCGGTCTCCTGAATATCGGCTCCGAAGACATCAAGGGTAATGAGGCCGTCAAGGAATCCGCTGAGCTGCTCAAGAAGGCGCCGATCAATTTCCATGGCAACGTCGAGGGCGACGACATCTACAAGGGTACGGTGGATGTGGTAGTGTGCGACGGTTTCATCGGCAATGTGGCGCTGAAGACCTCCGAAGGATTGGCGAAAATGCTGGCGGGTTTTCTGCGTGAGGAGTTCAAGCGTAGTTGGTGGACCAAGCTTTTGGCGCTGTTCGCCTTGCCGGTACTGTCCCGTTTCAAGAAGCGCACCGATCCGCGTCGGTTCAATGGCGCCACGCTGCTGGGCTTGCGCGGCATCGTGATCAAGAGTCATGGCGGGGCGGATGAAACGGCCTTTTATTGGGCGTTGCGCCAAGCGGCCGAAGAGGCCCAGGCTGGCGTGGCTCAGCGTATTGCCGCCAGGGTACAAAGCCAGATGGCCGAGTTCGAAAGCGGCACGGCAGCGGTTGCTGAAAATATTTGAGTTCCGGACATTTTTCGGGCGTCTTGGCCCGGATGTCCGGCGGCATTCTTTTCTTTTCGGGAGGTAATTGTGACCATCTATTCCCGTATCGCCGGCACAGGCTCGTGTTTGCCGGCCCAGACCCTGACCAATCACGATCTTGCGCAGCGTATCGAGACCAACGACGAGTGGATTGTCTCGCGGACCGGTATCCGTGAGCGACGCATCGCCGCGGAAACCGAGCTGACTTCCGATCTGGCCGTGAAGGCCGTCGAAGCGGCAATCGAGGCGGCGGGTGTTTCGCGTGACGAAATCGACCTCCTGATCCTGGCCACGACGACGCCGGACCAGATATTTCCTTCTACGGCCTGTATCGTCCAGCAAAAGCTGGGTGCGCACGGTTTTCCCGCGTTTGACGTACAGGCAGTCTGTGCCGGGTTCATTTACGGGCTGACGATTGCTGACCAGTTTATCCGTTCCGGGGGCGCCAAGTGCGCGGTCGTGGTGGGCGCCGAGGTGATTTCGCATATCCTGGACTGGACCGATCGCGGTACTTGCATCCTGTTCGGTGACGGTGCCGGCGCCGTGGTGCTCAAGGCCAGCGACGAGCCAGGCATCCTGGCGACGCGGGTGCATGCCGACGGTCGCTACAAGGATATCCTCAATGTTCCGGGCAAGGTCCGCAATGGTGCCATCGATGGTAGTCCATGGGTTTACATGGACGGCAGCGCGGTATTCAAGTTTGCCGTGCGTGCGCTGGCCGACGTGGCTGAAGAGACGCTGAATGCAGCCGGAATGGAAAAGGCCGACCTCGATTGGCTGGTTCCGCATCAGGCCAATCTGCGCATCATCGAGTCGACGGCCAAGCATCTGCATTTGCCGATGGACAAGGTGATCGTGACATTGGACAAGCACGGCAATACCTCGGCGGCATCGATTCCGCTGGCGCTGGACGAAGGCGTGCGTTCCGGGCGTATCCAGCGCGGCCAATCGGTGATGCTGGAGGGTATCGGCGGCGGCTTTGCCTGGGGCGGCGCACTGCTGCGCTACTGATTTTTCGAGAGGCCGTTCCGGCCTCGTTTTTTGAGCAAGGAGCAAGACGATGACTTTTGCTTTGGTTTTTCCCGGTCAGGGATCGCAATCGCTGGGCATGATGAAAGGCTTTGCCGATGATGCATCGGTGCGCCAGACTTTTGAAGAAGCCAGTGCGGCCCTGGGGCAGGATCTCTGGGCAATGTGCGCCGAAGGTGCTGATGCTGCGGTGATCAATGCGACGGTCAACACCCAGCCGCTGATGCTGACTGCAGGCGTGGCCATCTTTCGTGCCTGGCGTGCAGCGGGGGGCGCGGCTCCGGTCGTGGCCGCCGGGCATTCGCTTGGCGAATACACCGCTCTGGCGGCCGCGGGTTCGATTGCCTTTGCTGATGCCGTGAAGCTCGTACGCTTGCGCGCCGAGGCCATGCAATCTGCCGTGCCGGAAGGGCAGGGCGCGATGGCGGCGATTCTGGGGCTGGACGATGCCGTGATCGTGGCCGCCTGCGCCGAAGCTGCGCAAGGCGATGTGGTCGAGGCTGTGAACTTCAATTCGCAAGGGCAGGTCGTCATCGCCGGCAGCAAGCCGGCGGTCGAGCGTGCCATGGAATTGTGCAAGGCCAAGGGCGCCAAGCGCGCCCTGCCGCTGCCGGTTTCCGTGCCGTCGCATTGTGCCCTGATGAAACCAGCGGCTGAGAAGCTGGCTTCCGCTTTGGAGGGCGTCCCGGTTCGTGTGCCGGAATTCCCGGTGTTGCACAATGCTGACGTAGCCGCTTACACTGACCCGGCGCAAATCAAGGACGCCTTGGTGCGTCAGCTCTACCAGCCGGTGCGCTGGGTGGAAACCGCGCAGAAGATGGCGGCGGATGGCGTGACGGTCATGGCCGAATGCGGTCCGGGCAAGGTACTTGTTGGTTTGAACAAGCGCATCGCAGCTGATGCGCAGCATTTCGCGCTGACCGACCTTGTGGCCTTCGATGCCTTGAAGGCTGCGCTTTAAATACGGGTATGGCGGGTTGAGCTGCGGCCGACCCGCTCCAAGACGGAGAGGATATGAGTCTGCAAGGTAAAATCGCGCTGGTGACCGGCGCATCGCGCGGGATCGGTCAGGCGATCGCTCTTGAGTTGGCCGGAATGGGTGTGACCGTAATCGGAACGGCCACTTCCGATAGCGGCGCGGAGGCCATCACAGCCTATTTGAAAGAGGCCGGCAATGCCGGTCGGGGTATGCGTCTGGAGGTTACTGAAGAGGGCGCGTGCGACGGTATCGTCGAAACGATTACCAAGGAATTCGGCGGCATCGACATTCTGGTGAACAATGCAGGCATCACGCGCGACAATCTGTTGATGCGCATGAAGGACGAGGAATGGGACGCGCTGTTTGCCACCAATTTGCGCCCGATCTACAAGCTGTCCAAGGCCGTGATGCGCGGCATGATGAAGTCCCGCTGGGGGCGCATTATCAACATCACTTCGGTGGTGGGGGCAATCGGCAATGCCGGCCAGACCAACTATTCCGCAGCCAAGGCCGCCATGTTCGGTTTTACCAAGAGCCTGGCCAAGGAGGTTGGCAGCCGCGGCGTGACCGTGAATGCGGTGGCTCCGGGCTTCATCGATACCGACATGACCAAGGGGCTGCCCGAAGAGCAAAAAGCCAAGCTGGTGGAAAACATTGCATTGGGTCGTTTGGGGTTGCCGCAGGATATTGCGGATGCCGTGGGCTTTCTCGCATCCGACAAGGCGGGTTACATTACGGGCTGTACCCTGCATGTCAACGGCGGAATGTTCATGAACTGATCGTCAAAGATTGGCAGATCGAGGATAATTTGATACCTTGTCTGCCAATTTCTGGTTTGCGTGGCGCTTTTTTTGGTAGAATGCGCTCGCACTTTTTCTGATTTCTCATAAGGCTTGGAAGAATCCATGGAACAAATCGAACAGCGCGTGAAGAAGATCGTTGCCGAACAACTTGGCGTGCCGGAAACCGATGTCAAGACCGAATCCTCTTTCGTGAACGATCTTGGCGCCGACTCCCTCGACACCGTTGAGCTCGTGATGGCTCTCGAAGAAGAATTCGAGTGCGAAATCCCGGACGAAGAAGCCGAAAAGATCACCACCGTTCAGCAGGCCATTGACTACGTCTCTGCCCACCTGAAGTAATTCGTTGCAATGCTCGGACCTCTGCCTGACGCTTTCAAGGAAGCGCCGGTCAGGGGTTTTTTGCTTGTGGCGCCGATTTTGGAGGCTGTTCAAGGTCCGTGCTGAGAAAACTCTCAACAGGGTTGTGAACAGGCTCTTAGGAGAATACCGTGTCCAAACGTAGAGTCGTCGTAACCGGCTTGGGCCAGATTTCCCCGGTGGGGAACGATGTGGCTACCGCCTGGGCCAACCTTCTGGCTGGCAAGTCCGGCATTGGCCGTATCACCCGTTTCGATGCCGGCGATATTGCCTGCCAGATTGCGGGTGAGGTCAAGGATTTCGATATTACCCAGTACATTCCGGCCAAGGATGCTCGCCGGATGGACCTTTTTATTCATTTTGGCGTGGCTGCAGCTTTGCAGGCGATCGCCGATTCCGGTCTGGATGATGCTCAGGGCCTCGACAAGACCCGTATCGGTGTGAATATCGGTTCGGGTATCGGTGGTTTGCCGTTGATTGAAAACACCGGTGTGGATGTTGTCAACGGCGGTATTCGCAAGATCGGTCCGTTCTTCATCCCGGGCTCGCTGATCAACCTGATCGCCGGTCATGTGACCATTCTCAAGGGTTATCAGGGGCCGAGCTACGGTATCGTCTCTGCCTGTACGACGGGTGCGCACTGCATCGGCGATGCGGCGCGCATGATCCAGTACGGCGATGCAGATGTCATGGTGGCTGGTGGCGCGGAAGGCGCGATTTCCCGATTGGGTGTGGGTGGCTTTGCTGCCATGAAGGCGCTCTCCACGCGTAACGATGACCCGGCAACGGCTTCGCGTCCGTGGGACAAGGGGCGTGATGGTTTCGTCATGGGCGAAGGTGCTGGCGTATTGGTGCTGGAAGAGTACGAGCACGCCGTCAAACGCGGCGCCAAAATTTATGCCGAGCTCTTGGGTTTTGGCATGAGTTCCGATGCTTACCACATCACTGCGCCGAATGCGGAAGGCCCTGCTCGTGCCGTGACCAACGCGCTTCGCGATGCGGGTTTGAATGTTGATCAAATCGATTACGTCAATGCGCACGGTACTTCTACCCCGCTGGGCGATGCCAACGAAACCAACGCGCTCAAGCTGGCGTTGGGCGAGCATGCCAAGAAGGTTGTTGTGAACTCGACCAAGTCGATGACTGGTCACCTGCTTGGTGCTGCTGGCGGTGTCGAGGCTATCTATTCTATTCTGGCTCTGCATAACCAAGTATCCCCGCCGACGATCAACCTGTTCGAGCAGGATATCGAGGCGGGTTGCGATCTCGACTATGTGGCCAATACTGCGCGCGAAATGAAGATCGATGTGGCGATCTCCAATTCGTTTGGCTTTGGTGGCACCAACGGCACGCTGGTATTCAAGCGCTTTGCTTGATCAGGGTTTGCTTGCTGTTAAAAATGGCTGCTTCGGCAGCCATTTTTGTTGCCCGCGAGTTTTTGGGTGGGCCCGGGTAGAGGTAATAATAAACTCATGGGATGACCTGCTGGTTCTGCAAATCAAACAATGCCGAAGTGGTGGAGCTCTGGATGGTTGGTTTGGCGCGGGAGAGCAAATGGCTGCTGTGCGGGAATCTGGAAAGAAAGGCTGTATGGTGGTTGCGTGAACGCCAGAAAGCAAAAAGCCCAACCAAAAGGCCGGGCCAAGTGCTTGTTTCCTGGAGGCGGGTGGCGGAATCGAACCGCCCTAAACGGATTTGCAATCCGCTGCATAACCTCTTTGCTAACCCGCCACGCTATTTGTAAAAAAAGGAAAGTGTGTAACTTTCCTTTTTTTGAATTTGGAGCGGGAGAAGAGTCTCGAACTCTCGACCTCAACCTTGGCAAGGTTGCGCTCTACCAACTGAGCTACTCCCGCATGGAGTCTGCTGTCGGACACGTCTGTCAATCATTTGGAGCGGGAGAAGAGTCTCGAACTCTCGACCTCAACCTTGGCAAGGTTGCGCTCTACCAACTGAGCTACTCCCGCGTTCTGTTGCTTCGTGTCCTGCATCAGAGAGGCCGAATTATCCAGATGGGCGGCATGTGTGTCAAGCGGTTGCGCAAAGATTTTTTGTGTTTGTGTATGGGGTGGAGGAGTAATTCTGCCAAATCAAGGGGTTCTATCTGTGCGGAGCAGTATGCTACGATTGTGATTCGGCAGGTTTGCCTTCAGGGATTCTGGAGGCGTAGAAGAAATCTGCCGGGTTTGATTGCTTGTTCATATTCCTGCCGGGAAGACCGGCTTGCTTTGCATGGAGGATTGCCATGTCGCGTCGCGTCGTAACACTTGCCCATTACTATACCCAGCCCGAGATCCAGCAGATGGCGGACAAGGTGGGTGATAGTCTCGAACTTTCCCTGTATGCCAAAGAATGCGCGGCCGATGTGATCGTGTTCGCCGGCGTGCGCTTCATGGCCGAGACGGCCAAGATACTGAACCCGCAGGCCGAAGTCATCCTGCCCGATACCAATTCGACCTGTTCGCTGGTCACGCAGACCGATGTCGCCGCCCTGAAAAAATGGCGCGAATCGTATCCCGACCATGTGCACGTTTCATACATCAACTCGTCGGCGGAACACAAGGCGCTTTCCGACTGGATCGTGACCAGCCGCAACGTCGACGATGTCATCGCCCACCTCTACGCCGAGGGCAAGAAGGTAATCTTCTCGCCGGACCGCAACATGGGCGCTTATCTCAACTTCCAGTACGGCTACGATATGCCGCTGTGGAGCGCGGTCTGTGAGGTGCATGACAAATTCAACCAGGCTGCGCTCGACGAAGCGTTTGCCGCCACCCCGGGCGCCAAATACCTTATCGCGCACCCGGAAAGCCCGTTGCCGGTGCTGCTGCATGCCGATTACGTGGGTTCCACCTCCGGGATGCTCAACTGGATCAAGGCTTACGACCGCGAACCGGAGGCCACCATTTTCGTGGCCACGGAAGAGGGCATCCTCTACAACATGCACGCCGCCCGTCCGGACTTGCGGATCGTGCAGGCGCCGATCTATGCCGGCTGCCAGTGCAACCAGTGCCCCTACATGAAGATGAATACCATCGACGCGGTGCGCAAGGCGCAGCGTGGCGAGGGCGGAATCAGCATCGACTATCTGGATGCTGCATTGATGGATGCTGCGCGCTTGCCGATTGAGCGCATGCTGGAGTTTTCCCGACGCTATTACGCCTGAGGTGGTGGCCATATGCTCGATTATCTGGTGTTCATCGGCCGCTTCCAGCCCTTTCATCTTGGCCACCTGAAAGTCATCGAAACGGCGCTGCAGCGGGCGCACAAGCTGATCGTGATCTGCGGTTCGGCGCGCCAGGCGCGCAGCCCGCGCAACCCGTGGACGGTGGCCGAGCGCGAAGCCATGCTGCGCGCGGCCTTGCCGGCGGAGTGGCAGGAGCGCGTGTTCGTTGTAGGGTGCTCGGACCGCATGTACAACGACCAGCAATGGGTGACTGAAATCCAGAACCTCGTTGACAAGGTGATCGCGGTGGATACGGCGAGCCTGGGCAGTCGCGAGGCGCAGTTCCGGGTCGGAATCATCGGCGGAACCTGTCGCAAGGAGGCGTACTACCTGGACATGTTCCCGCAGTGGCAGCGTATCGAAGTGGCCGAATTACCCAATCTCCGTGCCTCCGAATTGCGCGGCGAAATTTTCGACGATGCCGGTGTGCGTTTCGAGCGCTGCACAGCCCGCCTGCCCGGCCCGGTCTTCGCTTGGTTGCAGGCATTCCGCGAAACCGAAAGCTGGCGCACGCTGGAGGCGGAATGGCGTTTCGTGCGCGATTATCGCCGGGCTTGGGAGGGGGCGCCTTATCCGCCGACGTTCGTGACGGCCGATGCGGTGGTGATTCACTCGGGGCACATCCTGCTGGTACGGCGCAAGCATCTGCCAGGCAAAGGCTTGTGGGCGCTCCCCGGCGGGTTTGTCGATCAGGACGAGCTGATCCGCGATGCAGTCATTCGAGAGCTTCGCGAAGAAACTCGCCTTAAGGTGCCTGCGCCCGTATTGGCGGGCTCGATCCGCACGTCGCGGGTGTTCGATCATCCGTATCGCAGCATGCGCGGGCGGACCATCACCCATGCCTTCCTGATCGAGCTGACGCCAACCGGCGAGGGGTTGCCCAAGGTGCGCGGGAGCGACGATGCGGATCGGGCGCGCTGGGTGCCGCTGTTCGAGTTCAATCGGATGGAAGAGCAGTTGTTTGAGGACCATTTCTATATCGTGAACTGGTTCCTCGGGCAGATATAAACTTCCCGATATGAAAAAAGGCCTCGCAAACTGCGAGGCCTTTTCCTTATGCGCCCTTGTTGGCCGCGCCTTCCCAGACGATCCGCCAGTCACCGTTCTCCTGTTTCCAGTACAAACGTTTTTTCATGTTGTTGTTGAGGTTGTTGCTCTTGTAATCCTGGCCGAACGAAGTCACCAGCATTGGAGCGGTTCCGCCAGATGAGAAGATACTCAACTCCTCAAGCTGGATCTTGGCCCACTGTTTGCTGCTGTTGACGCTGGTCTTCTGGCTCTGCCAAGAAGCCAGATCCTGACCGTCTTCGCTGCGGAATTGCTGGCCATAATGGCCAAGGTAGGTCGTCGTATCCAGTTTTTCCCAAGCGCTGCGCCAGGACTCGATCTTGGCGAGTGCTTTTTCCTTTCGTTGCTGCCATTCCTGTTGCGGCAGCCATTCCAGTTTTTCGGTGATGACGACTGGCGTTGAGCCAATCTGCAGGTGTTCTGCAACCTGACTCATTTCCGGGTTGGTTAGCACCACGCAGCCGTTGGAGGCTTGCGGGGCTCTGGCATAGGTTTGCGCTGGGCTGCCGTGCAGCCAGATGCCATGTCCCGTGCGGCCTTCGCGTTTGTCCCATTCGTTCGGGTATGAGATTGGCCAAGCGCCTACGCCATACAAGTCGGCCTGTGCACCATAGGTTTTGTCCAGTTGGCTGCGGGGCATGTGGCTGGTGACGAAATAGACGCCCAGCGGTGTGCGCTGATCGCCTTCCCGGACCTTCTGTGCGCCCAGCTTGCCGATCGTGACATAGTGATCCCGAACCAGTTTCGGTGTGCCCCCCTGGTTTTCGAACAGGAACAAGCGGGAGACCGATGTGTCGACCACGACAGCATATTTTTGCTTGCTGGAGAATACCAGCACATTGGCTGGCAGCGCGTTGGCCGGAGGCGGGGATGTACGGCGCTTGATGCGTACCAGCGCTTCCTGCCGCAAATCCTCCAGGCGGTCGGTCGGTCCCTTGCTGCCGCCGCCGATGGAGTTGAGCGGCATGGCGCGCATGGCGTAGAGGTCGGCGCGCAGCAGATGAGCCAGCCGGTAATTCGGTTCAGCCGTCAGAAGCTGGTCGAGCGTAGCTTCCGCATCCTTGTAACGGCCTTCGCGGATGGCGTCTATGGCCGCGAGAACCATTTCTTCCGGCGTTCCCTTGGCGGCTACGCCGATGGCTTTATTGATCGACGCATTGTGGGCCGCGCTGTCGATGATCGGACGGGCGGCCGGGGCAAGAGCAAGCAGCAGTGCCACGGCAACGCCGTGCTTGATCAGGGAGGAAAGACGTATTTTCTTCAAGATTATCATCCGCCGGTACGTTCTTCACGGATCAACCAGCGGTTGCCGCTTTTTTGCATGATCATGGTCTTGCCCGTGCTGCTGCTCAGACGGTCGGATCGGTAGTTCTGACGGAAGCGAACCTTGGCGCTGTTGTCCGAAGAGAACTCCACCTTGAAATCCGATACTTTCACGTCAATCGACTTGGGAGCAGAAATGCGCTCGCGGCGCTCCTTGGCCCAAGCGTTGAATTTCTGTCCCTTGGGCGGGTGAAAATCACGATCATAGGCTGCCAGATAGCCGTTGACGTTCTGACGCGCCCAAGCATCGGCCCAGGACTGGATGGCTGCCACGACTTTTTGCTTGTCGGCGTCGCGATTGTCCGTTTGGGCGGGCTTGGCCGGTTGTGCGCTGGCAGCAGGCGGCTGCGGGGCCGGTTTGGCTACAGGCGGTGGCGTGACTGGTTTTGCTGGGGCGGGCACCGGCTCAACATTTGTGACCCGAGGCGTGGCGCCTTTTTGTTTGGCCACTGCAATCGGAGCCCTGCTGAAGAGTTCACGCACCAGCTTGAGCTTGGTCTTGACGTTGGGGTTGTGGTTTTCCAGTTGCAATGCCTTGTCGTAGGACTGGGAGGCAAGGCGGGCATACAGATCGCCGAGGTTTTCGTGGGCGATGGCGTAGCTGGGGTTGGTCTGGATGGCCATTTGCAGCGATTGGCGGGCCTTGTCGATCTGGTTTTGCTGGGCGTAAAGCACTGCCAGGTTGTTGTGCGGCTCGGGGAGTTGCGGGTAATCGGCAGCCAGGGCGGAGAATGTCTTGATCGCCTCGCTGGATTGCCCCGTCTCGGCCTGAATGATGCCCTTCAGGAAGCGGACCTGCGCATCCTTGGGATTGCCGACGAGAAACTTGTCGGCGCGAGCCAGCGCTTGCGAGTAGCGCTTGGCATTGATCAATTGCTGGATGTCTTCGGCTTCGCCCGCATGGGCGAAAACACCGAGAAATAGGGATGCGGCAACGAGAATGCGGCGGATCGACATGGAGTATTTCCGTGTATGCGATGGGTGGTTGGCATTAAACTGCCGCGATTTTAACAAAAGCTGTTGTTCCGCGCCCCATGCAATTTACTCCCGCCTTCTTTACGATTCCGCTGTTGATCGCCTCCAACGTTTTCATGACCTTTGCCTGGTATGGTCACCTCAAGCATGCGCAGAGCAAACCCTGGTTGCTGGCCGCTCTGGCGAGTTGGGGGGTGGCGCTGTTCGAGTATCTGCTGCAAGTACCTGCCAACCGGATGGGTTTTGGTTCTTTCTCGTTGTCCCAGCTCAAGATCATCCAGGAAGTCATCACGCTGGCCGTGTTCATTCCTTTTGCCGTTTTTTACATGGACCAGCCTTTCAAATGGGATTTCCTGTGGGCCGGACTCTGTCTGGTCGGCGCGGTTTATTTCATGTTCCGCTAATAAGTCAACGACTTGCCGGAAGCCGCAATGGCGGCAATTTTCGGCTGGTTTAAACTGTGCGGCGTCCATCTACTCTGGAGCCGCCATGAAAGTTACCGTCGTCAACCATCCCCTCGTGCAGCACAAGCTTTCCCTGCTGCGCGAAGCCGATGTCAGTACCAACAAATTTCGCATTCTGACGGAAGAGCTTGCCCGGCTTCTGGCCTATGAGGCCACGCGCGATCTGGAAACCGAGGAAATCACCATCGAAGGCTGGTGCGGCCCGGTCAAAGTGCGCCAGATCAAGGGCAAGAAACTGACTGTCGTGCCGATCCTGCGCGCGGGCTTGGGCATGCTCAACGGCGTGCTCGATCTGGTTCCGTCGGCCAAGATCAGTGTGGTGGGCCTTGCGCGCAACCACGAAACCCTGCAACCCGAACCGTATTTCGAAAAATTCGTCGGCCGTCTGGACGAGCGCATCGCCTTGATCATCGATCCGATGCTGGCGACCGGCGGCTCGCTCGCGGCCACCATCGACATGCTCAAGCGCAACGGCTGCAAGCAGATCAAGGCCATCGTCATGGTGGCTGCGCCGGAAGGCGTGAAGCTGGTGAACGAGCAGCATCCGGATGTCGAAATTGTCGCTGCCGCGTTGGACAGCCATCTCAATGAGCTCGGATACATCATTCCGGGGCTGGGCGATGCCGGAGACAAAATCTTCGGCACGAAGTAAAACCGGCGCAAACGGCCTCATGGCTTTGTCGCGCGCTGCTCGACATCCTCATGGGCAACACGCCCATTCCGGTGTCTGTGCTGCGGGCTTCGCGCCCTGAAGTCGTTATCTTATATGCTGATCGGGCGGCTGCGCCTTCGCATCTTGCGGTCGGGCGGTACTCGGAATCCTCATGGACTACATGTCCATTCCGGTCCCTGCGTTCCGGCCTTCCTCAACCTGCTTTGGCTCGCTCGCCCGATGAGTTTTGAACCCTCTAAACCTGTACGTTTTCAACCGTAAGGGAGTAACTCGATGTTTGCGACCTTGAAACAAGCCGTCTCCGGCGCGCAGATTCTGTTTGTCGCGTTCGGCGCGCTGGTGCTGGTGCCGCTGTTGACCGGGCTGAACCCGGCCATGGCTTTGCTTGGCGCCGGGATCGGCACGCTCGTGTTCCAGGCGTGCACCGGCCGTCAGGTGCCGATCTTCCTCGGCTCGTCCTTCGCCTTTATCGCGCCGATCATCTACTGCATGCAAACCTGGGGGCAGGGCGCGACGCAGTTCGGCCTGTTCGCCGCCGGCTTCATGTACTTCGTTTTTTCCGCGCTGGTTCGCTGGAAAGGCATGGACTTTGTGCACAAACTGCTGCCGCCGGTGGTGATCGGCCCGATCATCATGATCATCGGCCTGACCGTGGCAACCGCTGCTGCCGGCATGGCGATGGGGCAGGCGGGCGGCAAGCAGGTCATGGATTACCAGACCTCGATGATTCTGGCCGCCATTTCGCTGGCAACTACCATTGCGGTGGCCATCTACGCCAAGGGCATGTTCCGTCTGGTGCCGATTCTGGCCGGCGTCGTGGTGGGCTACATTGCCGCGAGCTTTGTCGGCTTCGTCGATTTTGCCAAGGTGGCCGATGCAGCATGGTTCGCCGTGCCGCATTTCGTCTCGCCGGAAGTAAACTGGTACGCCGCGCTGTTCATGCTGCCGGTGGCAATTGCCCCCGCGATTGAGCACGTCGGCGGCGTGATGGCAATCGGCGGCGTGACCGGGACCGACTACACCAAATCACCCGGCCTGCACCGCACGCTGGCCGGCGACGGTCTGGGCGTGTGTATCGCCGGCCTGATCGGCGGTCCGCCCGTGACCACCTATGCCGAAGTGACCGGCGCGGTCATGATCACCCGCAACTTCAACCCGGTCATCATGACCTGGGCGGCGATCTTTGCCATTGCCATGGCCTTCTTCGGCAAGTTCAACGCGCTGCTGCAGTCGATTCCGATGCCGGTCATGGGCGGGATCATGGTGCTCCTGTTCGGCACGATTGCCGGCATCGGCCTCAAGACCATGCTCGACGCCAAGGTCGACCTGATGGAGCCGCGCAATCTGGTAATTGTCGCCGTGGTGCTGACTTGCGGCATCGGCGGCCTGACGCTCAAGTTCGGCGCATTCGCCCTGACCGGCGTCGGCCTGGTGAGCTTGTTCGCCATCCTGTTGAACCTGATCCTCCCGCAAAAATCGGCGAGCCATGCCGGGATCGAGGAAGGGCAGGACATCTGATTCAGGTGGCTCTCGCCAAAGGCGCTACACGGTTGGGCCGTGTAGTGCCTTTGTGTTTCCGGTAGAATTCAAACCTTCAACGCATTCAAGTTCAATAAGCCATGAGCGCCGAAACCCCTGTAGTCAGCAATTTCCTTCGCAACATCATCGATGCCGATCTCGCCGCCAACAAATTCGCCAGCCGTCGCTGGGGGGGCGGGCCGGGCGATGCCGCCAGCCATGCGGCCGGCGTGGCCGATCCGGCCAAGATTCGCACCCGCTTTCCGCCGGAGCCCAATGGTTACCTGCACGTAGGCCATGCCAAGTCGATCTGCCTGAATTTCGGGCTGGCGCGCGATTACGATGGCGTCTGCCACATGCGCTTCGACGATACGAACCCGGAAAAGGAAGACCAGGAATACGTCGATTCGATCCTGGATGCGATCCAGTGGCTGGGTTTCGGTTGGGACAAGTTCGGTCAGAGCCATCTCTACCATGCCAGCGATTATTTCGGCTTCATGTTCCGCGCGGCGGAATATCTGATCGAAGCCGGCCATGCCTATGTCGACCAGCAGACCGCCGAGGAAATGCGAGTCAACCGCGGCGATTTCACCACGCCCGGCAAGGACAGCCCGTTCCGCAACCGCCCGGCGGCCGAATCGCTGGCCTTGTTCCATGAAATGCGCGATGGCAAGCATCCGGACGGCAGCATGGTGGTGCGCGCGAAGATCGACATGGCTTCGCCGAACATCAACATGCGCGATCCGGCGATCTACCGCATCCGCCATGCCGAGCATCACCGTACCGGCAACCAGTGGTGCGTGTATCCGATGTACACCTTCGCTCATCCGATCGAGGATGCGCTGGAGCAGATCACGCATTCGATCTGTACGCTGGAATTCGAAGATCAGCGCCCGTTCTACGACTGGCTGCTGGCGCGTCTGGCCGAAGGCGGCCTGCTGGCTGATCCGCTGCCGCACCAGTACGAATTCGCACGTCTGAACCTGACCTACGTGATCACCAGCAAGCGCAAGCTGATGCAGCTCGTCAACGAAAAATACGTCGAAGGCTGGGACGACCCGCGCATGCCGACCATCGTGGGTCTGCGTCGCCGTGGTTTCACACCGGAAGCGATCCAGTTGTTCTGCGAGCGCATCGGCGTGACCAAGTCCGATACCTGGATCGACTACTCGGTCCTGGAAGGCGCACTGCGCGACGATCTCGAAGAAAAGGCGGCGCGTGCCATGGTGGTGCTCGATCCGCTCAAGCTGAAGCTCACCAACTGGGATACGCTGTTCGGCGCCAATCATGCCGAGCCGTGTTCGGCGCCGGTGCATCCGCATCACGAGGAGATGGGCAAGCGCGAATTCAACCTGACCCGCGAGGTCTGGATCGAGCGCGAGGATTTTCAGGAAGTGCCGGAAAAGGGCTTCCGCCGTTTGTTCCCGGACAACATGGCGCGCCTGAAATACGGCTACGTGATCAAGTGTACCGGTTGCGAGAAGGATGCCGAAGGCAATGTGACCGCCGTATTGGCCGAGATCGTTCCCGATACCAAGAGCGGCACACCGGGCGCGGATAGCGTCAAGGTCAAGGGCGTGATTACCTGGGTGTCCGCCTCGGAAGGGCTGAGCGCCGAAGTGCGCCTCTACGACCGCCTGTTTACCGAAGCGCAGCCCGATGCGGGCGGACGGAATTTCCTGGAGGTTCTGAATCCGGACAGCAAGCGGGTGGTCACGGCGTATGTTGAGCCGGGGCTGGCGCAAACGACCGCCGGTACCAGTTTCCAGTTCGAGCGCCACGGCTATTTCGTTGCCGACCGCAAGGAGTGCGGCGCAGACAGACTGGTTTTCAACCGAACGGTGACGTTGAAAGACAGTTGGGGCAAGTAAACAAAGGGGCGGCTAGACCGCCCCTTGTCATGTCTGCCAGGGCGTCAGTTCGGGAACGATTTAACGCTATAAAAAAAGCATTTCCGAGGGGGCTGCGAGGAGGGGCGCAGGGGTTATTCTTCAAGACTACGTCATGCAGGCAGGAGCGATACATGCTGGACAACATGAAGATCGGGACCCGTTTGATTCTTGGTTCGGGGTTGGTACTGGTTCTTATCTCGGCGGTATCCGTTTACGCCATCCTGAATGTTCCCCCGGAAAAAGGCCAGATGACCCTGTTCATCCTGCTGGCTGTTGTCGCGGCGGTTTCCTCCGCGATTGCCTGGTTCCTGACCCGCGGCATTATCCGCCCGCTCAACGATGCCTTGCATGTCGCCGAAGCGATCGCCATCGGCAACCTGAACGTGGATGTCGAAATCACGAGCAAGGATGAAATCGGACAACTGCTGGGCGGCATGCAGCAGATGATCCTCAAGCTGCGTGGCGTGATTGCCAACGTGAAGATCGTCGCAGACAACGTGGCCACCGGCAGCCACCAGCTTTCCTCAGCATCCGAGCAACTCAGCAAGGGCTCGGAAAATCTTTCGAATCAGGTCGAACAAATTGTCACAGCCATGAACGAGGTGTCGCAGGCGGTGACCGATGTAGCCAAGAGCGCGGCCAACACGACTGCCGCGAGCGAAAAAGTTCTGGACGCAGCCGTACATGGTCGCGATACGGTCGATACCACGGCAGCGGACATGGAGCGGATTGCCCAAGCCATCCAGGAAGCGGCCAACACGATTGGCGAACTGGGCAAGAATTCGGCCCAGATCGGTCAGATTGTCAACGTCATCAACGATATTGCCGGACAAACCAACCTTCTGGCGCTTAACGCCGCTATTGAAGCCGCGCGCGCCGGCGAGCAGGGCCGCGGCTTTGCCGTGGTGGCCGATGAAGTGCGCAGCCTAGCCGAACGCACCAGCCAGTCGACCAAGGACATTGCCCAGAAAGTACAGGGTATCCAGCAGGCTGCGGAAGGTTCGGTCGGCGCCATCCAGCGCGGCAGCCAGGAAGTCGGCAAGGGTGTCGGCCTGGCCAAAGAGGCCAGAGAGTCGCTCGACATCATCGTTACGGCCTCGGGGCAGGCTGAAGACATGGTGCAATGCATTGCTTCGGCTACCGAGGAACAGTCGGTCGCAGTGGGTGAGGTTACGCACAGTCTCGCGAATATCGCCGACATTACCAACCAGTCGGTCGAATCCACGCTGAAGATCAAGCAATCGGCGAGTGACTTGGCCAAGCAAGCATCCGATCTGCGCAGCATGATCTCGTTCTTCAAGGGCACCACGGCCGAAGCTGAAGCGCTGGTGAAGCGCGCGATTGCCCATATCAAGCAGCATGGCCGCCAGAAGGCATTCGCCGATCTCAGCGACAAGAACGGCGAATTCGTGAACCGCGATCTGTTCGTGTTTGTCTACGACATGACCGGCAAGTGTCTGGCACATGGCCGCAATGCGGAAAAGATTGGCGAGAACATGATGGGATCGAAGGACCCGGACGGGAAGTTGTTCGTGAAAGAGCGGATCGATATTGCAAAGACCAAGGGCAGCGGCTGGCAGTACTACAAGTCCATTGATCCGGTCACCAAAAAACATGAAAACAAGACCGCTTACATCGAAGTGTTCGAGGACGTGATCGTTGCCTCCGGCGCTTACAAGTAATCCTTCTGTTTTTTGCATGGGTGGACACCGGCTGCGGCCGGTGTCTTTTTGTTTGGGGTGCTGATTGCGCGGACTCGGGTAAAATAGCCCCGCACATCAGTTTTTTCCGGATTGAATCCCCATGACCAAAACCTACGAAGTCCGCCCCGGCCAGTCCGTCGAGTTGCTCAAGGAACTGCATATCCTGACCCGCGACGGGAAGATGAACCAGGACAGCCGGCGCAAGCTCAAGCAGGTTTACCATCTGTTCCAGTTCATCGAGCCGTTGCTGAAAGAAGCTCAGCAGGATTCGCCGCAAGTGAGCCTGGTGGATCATGGCGCCGGCAAGTCCTACCTGGGCTTCATTCTCTACGACCTGTTTTTCAGGGAGCATGCGCCGCAAGGGCGCATCTGGGGCATCGAAACCCGTGACGAGCTGGTAAAGCATTCGCGGGAGCTCGCTGCACGGCTGGGGTTCGGCGGGATGTCCTTCCTTAATTTGTCGGTGGCGGATTCGATCGTCTCCAAAGAACTTCCGGAAAATATCGACATCGTGACCGCCTTGCATGCCTGCGATACCGCAACCGACGATGCGATCCGCTTTGCCCTGAAAAAACAGGCGCGTTTCATCGTGCTGGTTCCGTGTTGCCAGGCTGAAGTGGCCGCTGCGTTGCGCAAGAACAAGAACCGCTCGCTCAAATCCCCGTTGTCCGAATTGTGGCGGCATCCGATCCACACCCGCGAGTTCGGCAGCCACCTCACCAATGTCCTGCGCTGCCTGCAACTCGAAGCGCATGGCTACCAGCTCAACGTGACCGAGCTCGTGGGCTGGGAGCATTCGATGAAAAACGAGTTGATCATCGCTACCCGCAAGAACCCGCCCAGCCTGCGCGCGGCAGCTCGCCTGACCGAAATACTGGAAACGACTGGACTGGAAGAACTTTCCGAGCGCTTTTTTGTTTCCGAAGCTTGACGGAGAGGGCTGCCACAGTGAGGTGTGAAAATCAGCGCACGCTCACTGTGGCCCGTTTCCAGACCGGGTTTTGCCAGCGATAGAACGCAGAAAGCGCATCGGGTCTGCTGGACCAGCGCTCGACCTGGAAATTGTCCATGTTCATGATCTCGAAGCTGCGCTTGTAGCGCCCCTCATTGCGGGATTCGCGAACGGTGAGCATTTGCTTTCCGCCCGGAATCCAGCCGGCGAATTCGATGTAACCGATATCCGGGTTGTTGGCCGCCGGTGGAATCACATCAACGGCCCAGCCTTTTTCTCCTTTGCGAAACAGCCACAACTCCCGCCAGGTATCCAGCGTTTGTACCGAGAGGGTGACGGCATTGTGTTGCGGATTGACCGCTGCCGACGCCGTCCAGACAACCCCATAGGTACAACGTTCAAAAGCCGGTTGTTTTTGTTTGGCTTCAATCAGTTGCACGCACGTCTCGCCGGGCTGGCCGGGGCGGGTGGAGATCGTCAGAGGCGAACCGGTGCGAGGGATGTCGCCTGCGGCCCAGCGTGTTGCGCCAACACGGACGGCTGCATCGCTGTAGGTATTGGCATCGTCCTCGGTCAGTTCCTTCTTGTTGATCGCAGCCAGACTTTGCAGGGCGCGCTCGCCGCTGGCTTGTGCATTTTCTCCCCGGCGTGCCTGCTGGAACGCGATGGAGGAAAACACGCCGGCACGACGCATCTGGACGCGGTTCTTGATGTGCTCGGGCAGCTTCCCGGTGTCCACCTTGTCCAGCACTTCCGCACGCCAACCGTCCAGGCTTGCGCGAGCCGTCGGCGTGAGATCCGGGCTGACGCATTCGTGGCGCGTCAGGGCCAGCGCCGCGCGGGCGCGTTGCAGCGGGGTGGATTGCGGCAGCGCCAGTACGCGACGGAAAGCTTCGCCGTTGTAGCAGATTTGCACACGACCTTCGCGCTCGAAACTGACCATGCCCACGCCATAATTGGCCGCAACCTCCAGATGGGCTGCCGTGGTGGCATCGCCCATCTTGCCCCGGCTGACCGAAGCGCGCTGTGCGAGCCGGTCCGCCATAGTGCCGAGTGCATCGAAAACTTCCGGTCCGATGGCGTCTGCCGGAGCGGCCTTGAGAAATGCGGCCGCATGGCCGATACCCAGTGCTTCCTGTCCCGGTGTGTCGCGCACGAACTGGATTACGGCGAGTAGTTGTTGTGCATCGGCGGGCGTCATGGCGTAGTCGCGGACCTGATTGCTGCGGATGTAGCCGCCGCGTTCGCGGCGATGATCCCAGACTTGCAGGTAATCGCCTTTTGCACCACGAATTTCCAGGCTGTCTCCTTGCCAGAGAACGGCTTGCTGCTGGGCGGTGTCACGCGGCGCCGCGCGGAGTGCAACATGATTCTGGGTAACGATGGCCAGCGAGGCCAGGGTGGCAACGGCTAACATTATTCGCCCCTTTCTTCGGAAGTTGCGGGCACTTGCCTGCGGATTGGCTTGCTGGCGGGTTGTTCGGTATTGCTGCTGCCCAACAGATTGGCGCCGATGAATCCCCCGGTATTGGGCGGGGCGATGATGACGGAGATCTTGTCGGACAATTTGTCGGCCAGCGTCTTCTGGATCAGC
This sequence comes from Formivibrio citricus, assembly GCF_900115065.1. Lineage (GTDB taxonomy): Bacteria > Pseudomonadota > Gammaproteobacteria > Burkholderiales > Chitinibacteraceae > Formivibrio > Formivibrio citricus. Next base: position 63,767 of record NZ_FOVE01000011.1, read on the forward strand.
AGGGGATGCTTGCTGATCAGGGCACCGTCCCGCTCCATCTGTGCGCTGGCGGCTTTGCCCATGACTTCGACGCGATAAGCATCGGCTTCGGCCAGCTTCTGGCGTGATGCCGCTTCTCCCACGGCTTCAATTTTGCGGGCCTCGGCATTGGCTTCCGCGCCCTTGATGCGCGATACCTTTTCGGCATCGGCTTCGAGCTGGCGTTGCTGAATCTGTTTTTCCTTGAAGGGCAGTACGTGCTTCATCGCCTCAGCCTGGCCGCGAGCCGCAATAATTTGTTCGGCAGCCGCCGCTTCCGCTGCTTTTTCTCGCCGAACGGCTTCGGCCTTGCTTTCCAGCTCGGTTTGTTTGACCTGCTTTTCCTTCAGTTCCAGCGTGTAGCGCATTTTTTCGGTGGCAAGTTCTTCTGCCAGCAGGCGATCCAGCCCGGCGCGGTAGTCAGCAGGCAAATCGACCTTGCCCATCATGACGTTGCGTAAAATGATGCCGTCCGCTGCCAGTTTGGGTTTCAGCTCCTGCTCGATGCTTTGCTGGATTTCTGCGCGTTTGCTGGAAAAGATTTCGCGCACGGTATAGCGGGTAAAGGTCTTGTAAATCACGCCCTGTACCTGCGGCTCAACCACTTGGCCGCCGATATCGTCCGGCAAGGCTTTGGCCATACGGCCGATCCGTTCCGGGTCAAGTGCGTAGCGGATGGTAATGTCCACGCCGAGCGACAACCCTTCCACCGACTGGAATGGTGCTTCACCAGTAGCCTTGGCGCTGCGCTCGGCGCGATAAACCTGATCGCGCAAGGAGATGCGTCTCAGTGAATGCAGCCCGGGGATGACGAGCGCCGATCCGGTACGAATTTCGGCAATCGATCCGGTGATTTGGTTGGTGCGCAGGCCGACCTCGCCACTGGCGATGCTTTGATAAGGCGGGTGCTTGGCAATCCCATAACCCGCTGCGCCGATCAGGCTCAGCAGCAAAAGTGGGCGTGCGGCACGGCGAAGTCCATTTCCCGTCATATCCAATGGGGTGCGTACCCAACCGGCAACGGAAGCCGGGATGGCGCGCAGGGACTGGGCAATCTTGTTCAGTTTGGGAAGTTGCATGATTTCCTCCGGTTTGGGTGGGTTTGTCACAGCAATGGCGTCGCTTTGCCATGACTGCATCATCACGGAAGCGGTCTGGAGCACTCAACGCCGCAGCGCCCCCACTTGCTTCCCGTCCGTGAAGAGCCCATGCCGCCCCCGGAAGAAACCTTCACAGCACCGGCATGACTTTGCGGGAGAAATACGGGGATAATTGGTTCATCCAAGCAGGAGCGAACCATGTTCAAAGTCGCCGTGATTGAAGACGATCTTCCGACCAGCAATCAACTCAAGGGCTGGATTGAATCGGCCAAGCCGGGCATCGAGGTTCACCAGTGGTTTACCCGCGACGATGCCGAGGCTGCCATCGGTCGCGAACGTTATGATGTGGTGGTGCTGGATATCGAACTGGGGCGCGAACGCCATGCCGGGGTGGCGATCATCAATGCGATCAACAAGGCATGCAGCACGCCGGTGCTGGTGGTATCTGCCATGCCGGCGACCATTTACCGCAGCATCATGAAGGCGCTGGATGCATGGGATTACCTGCAAAAGACCACGTTTGAAGAAGCCGATTTCATCGACACCTTTCTCGATATCCTGCGTGCGGCCAAATCGCGCAATGAAAACAGTACGCCCGTTGCAGCCAAACCGCGCGAGGAACTCTCCATCGATCCATTGCGCCAAGGGGCGACGCTGTGGCGTGGCAAACGTGTCAATCTGCCGCTGACCGCGCAGCGCATTCTGTTGGCCCTGTATGAACACAAGGGGCAGGTGGTTTCCTACGAGGACCTCTTTGCGGTGGTGAAGAGCGGGCGTAATCGGGACAACATTCGCAAGCATGTCAGTACCATCCGCGATGCTTTCCGCGAGATAGACCCGGATTTCGATGGCATCGAGAATGTACCGATGCGCGGATTTCGCTGGTCTGCAGAGGGCTGACCGATGTCAAGACGCATGCTTGCCTGGCTGGCTTCAATTCGCTTGCGCACCTTGTTTCGTGCCGTGTTTCTGCTGCTGACGCTGGCCACGGTTACGCTGGCGCTGACTGTCCTGCGCGAGGAAAAACAGCAAAGTTTCGATAACTACCGTGAGCGGTTCGGAAAAACCGGCGACCAGATCGCCGCACGCTTGCGTCATCCTACCGGCCAATTGGCTTTGCTCAACCCCCTGTCCGGCGCAAAGCCGTTAACGCCGTTGCGTCCGCTGTTGCTGCCCTATTCGGCGCTGGATTTCGATGAGCACAACAAGGTGCGCAATGCCATCGAGATGTCGGGGTGTCTGGTGCAATACCCGCGCGATGCTGCGCTCTGCGTGGCGGTCGGCTCCAACCCCTGGGCCGGGGCGTTCATCTACGCAGCGGGGCGTCTGAAAATGCGCGAGTTGGTGCCGCATGAACGCGGCGAACGCGATTTTTCCAAGTCTCACCGTGTGCATGTGCATATTGCCTTGCGGGGGGAGGACTATAACTGGATTGCGCCGTTCGAGCTGGAGGCGGATACGCAGCCCAAAGCCGGCAAAGCCTTGCGTGGGCGACTGACCGGCTTTGTCGAACGGGCTGGCGGTGATTATGTCAATGCCCGCCCGCAAAACGAATTCCGTGGTTGGCTCTGGCAGTCGGCGTGTCCGCGTGGTGAAATCGCAACCCCGGATTGCGAGCGCGAAGTGTTCTATTCGATCCGTTTGCCGGTCGATTTACTGCGCGCTGATTTGGCCGGCACGTCACAACCCGTGTGGCCGCCGCGTGATCTCGACAGCATTCAGGTTCATGTGCAGATGTTGGCGCCCGGCAATGCCGGGACGATCTTCGATAGCAATGACAAGAATGCCCACGCCCCTTTCCTGCTGGCTGAGTTGCAAACACTGTTGTTGCCGGGCGAATCCCTCCTTATTCGCAAACTGGGCAAGGCAGGCAACACCGATGTCTTGCGGATGACGGGCATTGATGCCGCAGGGGAGGAGCCTTGGCCATTGATCAACTGGCTGATTCGTCGCCTGCCGGTCGAAGCCGATGGTTTCAGGCTGGAGTCACATACGGAAATCAGCACCCAGACCGGACGTTATGAGTTGGTACTCAATGGTGACGTTCGTAGTGCAAATCGAATTCTGGCGGGGGCGGTAACCCGCGTCTCCTGGTTTGTCGGTGCTATGCTGTTGGCGATTGCCATGGCTTGGTTGGTGATTGAGCTGGGTCTGATTCGTCGCATAACGATCCTCACCAAACGTACGCGCGCGGTGCAGCAATCGGCCAGCTCCTCGCTGGATCAGCTCGATGTGGCCGATTTGCGCGGCGGTGACGAGCTGGGCATCCTGGCGACATGCCTGCACGATCTGCTGCGCCGGGTGCGCGAAGACATTGAACGCGAAAAAATCCGTACCGAGCAGGAAAAAGACCTCTGGCACGCCGTGGGCCACGAAATCATGTCGCCCTTGCAATCCCTGCTGGTGCTGCACGACGAGCCGGATAATCCCAGCCAGCGATACCTCCAGCGCATGCAACAGGCCATCCGTGTGCTATACGGTAGCGCGTCGCCAAGCGAAGCCTTTGAGAGTTCCTGTCTGCAAGTACGGGCACTCGACCTGAATGCTTTTCTGGCTGAAGTCGCCCGCAACGCTCCATGTGCCGGGATCAATAATGTTGTCTATGTGGCCACGGATAAGCCAGTGCCGGTGCGGGCTGATGAATATCCGCTGGAAGACGTGGTGACGCACGTACTGAGTAATGCGGAACGTTATCGTTCGCCGGGTAGCCCGATCACGATACGGCTTGAGCCTGCAGAAACCAGCGTTCAGATAGTGATTCACAATCAGGGGCAGCCTATCAGCGAAGACATGCTGGACAAGATTTTCGAATATGGGGTCTCCAGCGAGAGCGATTCCGGCGCGCAAGGCAATCGCGGCCAGGGTTTGTTCGTCGCCAAAACCTATATGGCTAAGATGGGCGGAACCATCTGTGCACGCAACGTGGCCAACGGGGTAGAGTTTGCGCTGGGCCTGCTACTGGCCCCTGAGCGAGAAGTTCAGGGATAACGACAATTTAACAATTGGCCGACCTCAATGACACTGTCCCCTGCTGGCCCGAGAAGGGCCTCTCCGGAGCGAACAAAATCAAATCCTTGCGCGAACTCTATCGAATTGGCCTGGGCCCTTCGAGCAGCCATACCATGGGGCCGCGCTTTGCCGCGGAAGCTTTTCGTGAGCGCGTGCCGCATGCTGCGCTGATCCGGATCACGCTCTACGGCAGTCTTGCCGCGACCGGCAAGGGGCATTTGACTGATCGGGCCGTCAGCGAGCCGTTCAAGCCGATCCCGACGGAAATCGTCTGGGATGCGGCCAGGATCCTGCCCTTGCATCCAAACGGCTTGAAGTTCGAGGCGTTCGATGCGGCAGAGCAGTTGATCGATTCCTGGACCGGTTATTCGGTCGGCGGCGGTGCGCTGATGGATGCGCAGGGTATCGCTAGTGGCGGCGCCGAGTGCTATCCGTTTGCCTCGATGCAGGAAATTCTGGAAACAGCAGCAGCAGAGGGGCGCCCGCTCTGGGCGTTCGTCGAGCAGTATGAAGGCCGGGAAGTCTGGGTGTTTCTCGAAACCATCTGGCAGGCGATGCAGCGGGCCATCGAACGCGGAATCAATGCCGATGGCGTGTTGCCGGGCGAGCTGCGCCTGGCGCGCAAGGCGTCCTCCTACCATGCCAAGGCGCTGAACATGGCGGGGCACTTCAACCAGACGGCATTGCTGTTTTCCTATGCGCTGGCGGTGTCCGAGGAAAATGCGTCCGGCGGCGAGGTCGTTACCGCGCCGACCTGCGGTGCCAGCGGTGTCTTGCCGGCGGTGCTCCACTTCCTGCAAAAACAGTATCAATTTCCCACTGACAAACTGCTGCGGGCCTTGGCGACCGCCGGGCTGATCGGCAACCTCGTCAAGCGCAACGCCTCGATTTCCGGCGCGGAAGTCGGTTGTCAGGGTGAGGTCGGCGTGGCGTGCGCGATGGCGGCCGGGGCTGCGGCCCAGTTGCTGGGCGGCTCCGTGTACCAGATCGAATATGCGGCGGAAATGGGGCTGGAGCATCACCTCGGGCTGACCTGCGACCCGATCGGCGGCTACGTGCAGATTCCCTGTATCGAGCGCAATGCCATTGCAGCGGCGCGCGCGGTGGATTGCGCGGCGTATGCGCTGCTATCCGACGGACGCCATGTCGTGAGCTTCGACGAGGTGGTGAAGACCATGCTGGAAACCGGCAAGGACATGAAGGCCGGCTATCGCGAAACCGCCGAAGGCGGCTTGGCAAAGATTCATTTCATGAAGCGGATCTGATCTTTGACTGGTAAAAGCACTTTCCGGATGCTGTGGATGTCATAAGCATCAAAACAAACAGGGGCCGTCACGCGGCCCCTGTTTGTTGGATGCAGAAACGAAGCGATCAGCCTTTCAGCGCCACCAGAACTTCATCCAGCATCTTCTTGGCGTCGCCAAACAGCATGCGGTTGTTGTCCTTGTAGAACAGCGGGTTGTCCACGCCAGCATAGCCCGAGGCCATGCTGCGCTTCATCACGATCGAGGTCTTGGCCTTCCAGACTTCGAGCACCGGCATGCCGGCGATCGGGCTGGTCGGGTCTTCCTGAGCGGCTGGGTTCACGATGTCGTTGGCGCCGATCACCATCGCGACGTCGGTATCCGGGAAGTCCTCGTTGAGCTCGTCCATCTCGAACACGATGTCGTAAGGCACCTTGGCTTCGGCGAGCAGCACGTTCATGTGGCCCGGCATGCGGCCCGCAACGGGGTGGATGCCGAAGCGCACGTTGACGCCTTTTTCGCGCAGCAGTTTGGTGATCTCGTTCACGGTGTGCTGGGCCTGCGCCACGGCCATGCCATAGCCCGGAACGATGATGACGTTCTTGGCCTCACCCAGCAGCTCGGCTGTTTCTGTTGCCGATACCGGCGTGACTTCGCCTGCAGGCTCGGCACCACTGGCGGGTTTCGCCGGGGCGCTGCCATCGGAACCGAAGCCGCCGGCGATCACGCTGATGAAGTTGCGGTTCATCGCATTGCACATGATGTACGACAGGATCGCACCGCTGGAGCCGACCAGTGCGCCGGTCACGATCAGGAGATCGTTTTCCAGCATGAAGCCGGTGGCCGCCGCAGCCCAGCCCGAGTAGCTGTTGAGCATCGACACCACGACCGGCATGTCGGCACCGCCGATGGCCATGACCATGTGCACGCCGAATGCCAACGCGATGACGGTCATCACGATCAGCGGCATCATGCCTTGGGCGATGGTATGCGCATGCAGGAACTCGCGACCGTAGTAGATGACGATCAAGAGGCCGATCAGGTTGATGAAATGCCGTCCCGGCAGCAGTACCGGCTTGCCACCGATCTTGCCCGAGAGCTTGCCGAAGGCGATGATCGACCCCGAGAAGGTGATCGCGCCGATCAGGATGCCGACGTAGATTTCAACCTCGTGGATGGTCTTTTCCGCGCCGGTGAAGGCAATCGACGTATCGATGTAGCTCGCGAAGCCGACCAGGCACGCGGCCAGACCGACCAGGCTGTGCATCAGCGCAACGAGTTCGGGCATCTGGGTCATCTGCACGACGCGCGCGGCATAAAGACCGATGGCACCACCGACGACCATTGCGCCGATGATCCACGGCAGGCCGGCTGCACCGACGCGCGGGCCGAATACCGTGGCCAGCACGGCAACTGCCATGCCGATGATGCCGTAGAGGTTGCCGCGCCGTGCCGTTTCCTGGTTGGAGAGGCCGCCGAGGCAGAGGATGAAGAGGATGGTTGCTCCGAGATAGGAGACCGTAGCCAGACTTGCAGACATATTCAAATTCTCCTTACTTGCGGAACATTTCCAGCATGCGCCGGGTGACGGCGAAACCGCCGAACATGTTGATGGTAGCCAGTGCGATTGCCACGACGGCGACCCAGCGGATGATCCCGTCCGGACGCGAAATGTCTGCCGTGAACGGCGGGGCGATCTGCACCAGCGCACCGATCGCGATGATGCTGCTGACCGCATTGGTCACGCTCATCAGTGGGGTGTGCAGCGACGGCGAGACATTCCACACGACCATGTAGCCGACGAAGCAGGCCAGCACGAAGACGGTGAAGTGGCCGAGGAACGCTGCCGGAGCGTAGGCGCCGATCAGCCAGAACATTGCGGCGGCTACGGCGATGAGCATGGCCATCTTGCCCGTCGGCATCGGCTCCCCGCTGCCGCCATGGCCATGGGCTGCTTTCTTGGCCGCAGGCGCAGGTGCAGCTGACGCGGCGGGGGCTGGGGTTGCTGCAATCTTGGGCGGCGGAGCCGGCCAGGTGATCTCCCCTTCCTTGATGACCGTCAGGCCGCGGATGGCATCGTCTTCCATATTGACGTTGATGATGCCGTCCTTGGTTTTGCACAGCTCTTCGGTCAGGCGCAGCAGGTTGTTTGCATACAGCGTCGAGGATTGCTTGGCGAGTCGGCTGGGCAGATCGGTGTAACCGATGATGGTGACGCCGTGCTTGACCACGGCTTGACCGGGCTCGGTCAACTCGCAGTTGCCGCCTTGCTCGGCCGCCATGTCGACGATGACGCTGCCGGGTTTCATGCTCTTCACCATCTCGGCGGTGATGAGTTTCGGCGCGGGCTTGCCCGGGATCAGCGCGGTGGTGATGATGATGTCCACTTCCTTTGCTTGCTTGGCGTACATCTCGCGCTGGGCTTGCTGGAAGCCCTCGCTCATGACCTTGGCGTAGCCGCCGCCGCCCGAGCCTTCTTCTTCGTAATCGACCTTGACGAACTCGCCGCCCAGCGACTTGACCTGATCGGCCACTTCGGCGCGCGTATCGTTGGCGCGCACGATGGCGCCCAGATTGGCGGCGGTACCGATTGCCGCGAGACCGGCCACGCCGGCGCCGGCGATGAAGACCTTGGCCGGTGGAACCTTGCCGGCAGCGGTCATCTGGCCGTTGAAGAAGCGGCCGAAGGCGTTGGCGGCTTCGATGACGGCGCGATAGCCGCTGATGCCGGCCATCGAGGTCAGTGCATCCATCTTCTGGGCGCGGGAAAGCTGGCGCGGCAGCGAATCGATGGCCAGGACGGTGGCTTTCTTGGCGGCCAGTTGCTGCATCAGTTCGGGATTCTGGGCGGGCCAGATGAAGGAGATCAATGTGCCGCCTTCGCGCAGCAAGCCGACTTCTTCGGCGTTGGGGCCGCGAACCTTGAACACGATGTCGGAGCTGGCCCACAGGGTGGCAGCGTTGTCTGCGATTTCCGCGCCGGCTGCTTTATAGGTTTCGTCGCTGCAATTGGCCGCGTCACCCGCCCCCGATTCAACGATGACCCTGAAACCCAGCTTGACCAGTTTCTCGACGACTTCAGGGACTGTCGCGACGCGCTTCTCCCCTGCAAAAACTTCTCGTGGAACTCCAATAATCAATGACATTCTCGGTTCTCCCTGGTTCGACATCAAAATCAAAAAGCAAAAAAATCGTATCGCCAGTGAATCATCCTTCACTGGCGTGAATCGGCGATTTCCCCTTGATAGGCAGCGGAAACTTTCTGTGCGGGCTGGTACCTGCCGTGCGATTCAAGCAAATTGAATTGCCATGTCAAAGACGGCTCCGGAGGAGCAATTTTGTCCGGCACATTAGTCAATATGTAGTTAATTCAGAAAAAAACCAAATTTTCTTGCCGTCGGATGCGAGCAAACTCAAAGACGATGCATGTTTCCCTGTCGCGTTGGGCATATTTCCTGGGTGAGAGGGCTGTATAAAAGGCCTTCTGCAACAAGGCGTGGCATGCACGGGGCTTTGAGTGCCAGACATTATAGTTGCAAATGATATCGCATCTCATTGGCAATATGACGAGCAGATTTGTTCATGGGCGGCAAGGCCTTGCCGGTGCTTGCCGGCAGGAGCGGGCAAATCGGGCGCTGAGCAAGGAAAAACGTCGCATTGGCGGGGTGGCATGTTTTCTGCTTCCTGTTTCGGCAACAGGAGGAAGTCCATCATGCTCGGCAAGCTCGACGACTATTTCAAGGTGCAGGAAACCGCGCTCAAGCTGCGCTCTGCCCGGCAGGAATTGCTGGCTTCCAATATTGCCAATGCGGATACCCCCAACTACAAGGCGCGCGATGTGAATTTCAGCGCCGCGTTCAGTGCGGCACTGGAAGGGCGCCAGGGGGGCGATGCTTCCTTGGCAAAAAGTCATACCAAACATCTGCAAGGGCAGGCCGGCAACTCCATATTTCCATCCTCAGCTGTACTTTATCGTCAGGAAACACAGTCTTCCGTGGATGGCAATACGGTGAACATGGATACCGAACTGGCTGCTTTTGCCGACAACGCTTTGCGTTACCAGGCCGCGCTGACCTTCATGCAGAAGCGGATCGAAACCATGCGTACAGCCGTACAAGGCAATTAAGACGAGGTAAAAGGCAATGTCGCTCGTTCGTATTTTTGACATCTCCAGTTCGGCCATGCACGCACAGTCGGCCAGACTGAATGCGGTAGCTTCCAACCTGGCCAATGCCGAGTCGGTAACGAGTTCCAATGGCCAGCCATATCGGGCGAAACAAGTGGTGTTTCAGGCTGCCCGGATCGGACAGGAAAAGGATGCATTGGGGGTCAAGGTTGCCGGTGTGGTCGAAGACCAGTCGCCCGCCAAGCTGGTATTCGATCCTCGCCATCCGCTGGCCGATGCCAATGGCTATGTGGCCATGCCCAATGTGAATACGGTCGAAGAAATGACCAACATGATTTCGGCTTCGCGTTCCTACCAGACCAACCTTGAAGTGATGAACACGGCCAAGACCCTGATGCTGCGCACGATTTCGCTGGGTCAGGCTTAAGGAGAGAATAGATCATGGCAACGACGACAAGCAGTACGGGCAGCACCCAGCAGACCAGTTTTGACTACACGTCGCTGAACAAAACGACGACGACCTCCAAGACGGACATGGAGGATCAGTCTGATCGCTTCATGAAGCTCCTGGTGACGCAGTTGCAGAACCAGGATCCCATGAATCCGATGGAAAGCGCGGAAATGACTTCGCAAATGGCGCAGATCAATACCGTGACGGGGATCAACAAGCTCAATACGACCATGACACAACTCATGTCGGCGTATAGCGCTTCACAGGGGATGCAGGCTGCCACTGTGATTGGCCACGATGTGATGGCACCGGGAAGCACGATGACTTTCGATGGCAGTACCGCGATGGACATGGCGCTGAATTTGAGTGCTACGACGGAAAATATCCGCATCAGTATCGTGGACAAGAACGGCAACGTAGTCGAGCAGCGCACCCAATCTTCGGCTGCAGCCGGTACCGTTTCCATGAACTGGGACGGCAAACTGGCAGATGGCAGCATGGCTCCGGCGGGTCAGTACAAGATCGTGGCGCGTGGCACCGTAGATGGCAAGGATGTTGCTTTGGATACCTTGACCTGGCAGAAAGCAGGTAGCGTCGAACTCAGTTCAAGTGGTGTGAAAGTGGTTCTGGCGGACGGCAGTGCGGTCGATTTCGCCAAGGTGACGAAGATTCGTTGAGGCAATGACCGGCAATGATTGCCGGTCGGGATTGCCGGGGAGGCAAAAATGGGTTTCCAGCAAGGTTTGAGCGGTTTGAATGCGGCGTCCAAGAGTTTGGATGTAATCGGCAACAACGTAGCCAACTCCAATACGGTTGGTTTCAAGTCGTCCCGTGCAGAATTCGGTGATATCTATGCGGCCACATTCGGGTCGGCTTCGAATCTTGCCGGTATTGGTGCTAAGACACTGGGTATTTCACAGCAGTTCGGTCAGGGCAATATCTCTTCGACCAGCAATCCGCTTGATCTGGCGATCAGTGGCAACGGCTTTTACCAGATATATGACAGCCCAACCACGCAGGCAGCCAGCTATACCCGAAACGGTCAGTTCCAGCTCGATAAAGACGGTTATATCATTACCAACACGGGCCGCTATCTGACTGGCTGGCAGGCTGACTCGGCAACCAACTTTCTGCCTTCGAGCGGTCCGGTATCGCCGATCCAGGTGAAATTTGCGAATTTCGGTGCCCAGGAAACCGGCGGCTCCGGGGTTAGTGGTGCAGGGCTTTCGGTTGGCCTGAACCTGAATTCTTCGGACTCGGTGAAAACAGCTGTTTTTTCAATGGCGGACCCGACGACATACAACTATTCCACGTCGGCCACCGTCTATGACACTTTGGGGGTGGCCCATACCCAAACGATGTATTTCGTGAAAGGTGGCTATCAGGTCGGAGCGGCGCCGGATGATACAGTGACGAATACCTGGTCGGTATACTATGCGCTGGATGGAAGTCCGGTTTTGCCGGACGGCACGCTGGGAACGTCGGCAACCACGCAGGATGCCATGCTGCGTGGGACCCTCACATTCACGAGCAGCGGTGCTTATTCGTCTTATGCCTCCAACGTGGTGACAACGTCTCCCCATAACACCGGGGCAATCAGTCGGTGGTTTTATGTCACCCCGACGGCGCTGGGCAACGGTTCCAACGGGCTTGATTTTCAGATGTTCTTCGACAAAGCCACCCAGTACGGTAGCAATTACAACGTCAGCACGCTGACTCAAGATGGTTACACCGATGGCTCCCTGACCGGTTTGTCGGTCAGCAAGGAAGGCGTGGTACAAGGGCGCTATTCCAACGGCCAGTCGCGCGACGTGGCGCGGATCGCGCTCTATACCTTCAATAACTCGCAAGGTCTGCAGCCTTTGGGAGACAACCGTTGGGCGGTGAGTTATGCCTCGGGAGCGGCGTTGCCCAATGCGCCGGGGGCCGGAAATGCCGGTCTGCTGACAGCTGCGGCCGTGGAGGATTCAAACGTCGACATGACGGCCGAACTGGTGAATCTGATCACGGCGCAGCGCAATTACCAAGCCAATGCCCAGACGATCAAGGCGCAGGATACGATCCTGCAGACGCTGGTGAGCCTGAGATAAGACAACAGGGGGTAGCGGGTAGCGGGCAGGAGATGGCTGTATGACTCCCTGCTCGTTGCTCCACGAAGCATGGACCGACTCGTTTACACTGCCATGACCGGCGCCAAGCATGCCCAACTGAGGCAGGCGACGGTATCGCACAATCTGGCCAACGCGACAACCACAGGGTTTCGTTCCGAGCTGGCAGCTTTCCGGGCGGTGCCGGTCGTGGGCGGTAACGGCTTGCCGACGCGTGCGTTCGTGGTCGAGCAAAGCACCGGCTCCGATATGCGTTCCGGCCCCTTGCAGCATACCGGCAACGACATGGACGTCGCCGTGGATGGCGAAGGCTGGATTGCGGTGCAGACGGCCAGCGGCGAAGCATATACCCGCAATGGCGAACTGGCGGCGGATTCGACCGGTCTGCTGAAGACCCGCACCGGGCAGATTGTGGTGGGGGAAAGTGGCCCGTTGACCGTGCCGGAAAATACCCGGGTATCGATTGCCCCGGATGGTACGGTAAGCGGAGCCGCGCTGGATAACCCGACCCAGCGGGTCGAGATTGGCAAGATAAAGCTGGTCAATCCGCCAACTGCCCAATTGGAAAAAGGGAATGATGGCCTTTTCCGTTTGCGCAACGGCCAGACGGCGCAAGCCGACGAGACGGTCAGGCTGGTTTCCGGCGCGGTGGAGGGCAGCAATGTCAATGCGGTCGAAGAGCTGGTTTCCATGATCTCGGCACAACGCCATTACGACCTGCAACTCAAGATGATTTCCAACGCAGATCAGAATGCCCGCTCCGCCGCGCAACTGATCTCGCTTAACGGCTGATAGCACCAAGGATTCGATACCATGATTCGCTCGCTCTGGATCGCCAAGACCGGCATGGACGCCATGCAGATGAACGTGGACGTCATCTCGCACAACCTGTCGAATGTCAGCACCAACGGTTACAAGCGCGAACGCGCGGTTTTCGAGGATTTGCTGTACCAGAACCTGCGTCAGCCCGGCGGTGCCACTTCACAGCAAACCCAGTTGCCGACCGGTTTGCAGCTGGGGACTGGCGTGCGTCCGGTGGCAACAGCCAAGATATTTACCCAAGGCAACCTGCAGTTGACCGACGGCCCGCTGGATCTGGCAATTCAGGGTGAAGGCTTTTTCCAGATCGCCCAGCCGGACGGCACGACAGCGTATACCCGAGATGGCTCGTTCCAGGTGGATAGTCAGGGCAACGTGGTCACCACAAGCGGTTATCAAATCCAGCCTGCGTTGCAGGTGCCTACCGGTACCACCAAGATTACGGTCGGCAAGGATGGAACCGTCACGGCTATCGTCAACAACAATTCCGCTGCTCCGGTTCAGTTGGGAACGATCCAGCTGGCGACATTCATCAACCCGCCTGGGTTGCTGTCGGTTGGCGGTAACCTGCTGCGTGAAACCTCGGCCTCGGGCGCGCCGACCGTGGGGCAGCCGGGAACAAACGGTCTGGGGGCCATCAACCAGGGCTATGTCGAAACGTCCAACGTCAATGTGACCGAGGAGTTGATCAACATGATCCAGGCTCAGCGTGCCTACGAAATCAACTCGCGGGCCATCCGCACTTCGGACGAGATGCTGCAGAAGCTGGCGGCGCTGTAAAAAGGATAAGGCCGTGAAATTCTTTGCCGGTATTTTTTTGTCGTTGCTTCTGGTTGCCTGTACTGCGCCTTCCGTGATCACACAGCCGACCACAGCCAAGCCGCATCCTGCCAGCCTTGCGCAGGTCAACAATGGCGCGATATATCAGCCTGGCTCGGCCAAGCTGCTGTTTGAGGAGCCGGTCGCGCGCTATGTGGGCGATACTTTGATCGTAACTATTGAAGAAAATCTGGCTACTGCCAATAAGACAAATACCAGTAGCAGCCGTACTGGCAGTTACAGCATGACCAACTCCGGTGCCAGTTCATTGCATCTTCCTACGGCTCTGGAACAGTTGCTGAATGCTTCGCCTTCCGGTTCCAGCAGCAACAAGTCGGATGGCAAGGGCGAAACCAGCAATACCAACACCTTCAAGGGGACGCTGGCTGTGACCGTCGTCGAGACCTTGCCTAATGGAAATCTGGTGGTCGGCGGAGAAAAGCGCGTCAACGTGAATGGCGAGATCAACAACTTGCGCCTGACCGGCGTGGTCAATCCGAAAGACATCAAGGCCGGGAATACAATTTCTTCGACGCGGATTGCTGATGCCCGCATCGAGCAGGTGGGTGAAGGTGTGATCGCCGACGCCAATACCATCGCTTGGCTGCTGCGTTTCTTCCTGTCCGTGTTGCCGCTGTGAGGTTGAAAATGCGCCGATTGTTTTTTCTGTTGCTGTTGCTGGCCGGCATGGCTCATGCCGAAAGACTCAAGGAAATCGCCAGTTTTTCCGGTGTGCGTAATAACCAGTTGGTGGGTTATGGCCTCGTGGTTGGTTTGGATGGTAGCGGTGACCAGACTACGCAGACGCCGTTTACCGTGCAGTCCGTGGTGAACATGCTCACCAACATGGGGGTGCAGGTTCCCAGCGGTGGCAACATGCAGTTGAAGAACGTCGCTGCCGTGACCGTTACGGCAGTGCTGCCGCCGTTTGCCCGCCCTGGGCAGCCTCTGGATGTGACGGTTTCCTCGATCGGTAATGCAAAGTCGATCAAGGGTGGAACCTTGCTGCTCTCGCCGCTCAAGGGCGCGGATGGCCAGATCTATGCCATGGCGCAGGGCAATATCATCGTTGCGGGAGCCGGTGCGGCGGCTGGCGGTTCCAGTACTACGGTCAACCAGCTGGCGACAGGGCGGATTCCGGCCGGAGCCACGGTGGAAAAAGCTGTGCCTACGCAATTGGGTAACGGAGAATTCGTGCAACTGGAATTGCTGCAGACCGATTTCACGACCGCCAATCGTGTGGTGGATGCCATCAATGGCCGTTTCGGGCCGATTTCGGCTGCGCTCGATGGTCGTGTGATTCAGGTGCGGGCACCGCAGGAGCCCAATCAGCGCGTGGCTTTCCTGGCCAAGCTTGAGGGGTTGTCCATTACCCCGGCCGAGAGTGTTCCCAAGGTGATCGTGAATGCGCGAACCGGTTCCGTGGTCATGAACCAGGCGGTGCAGGTCGATCCGTGCGCGATCGCTCACGGCAACCTGACGGTGACGATCTCGACGGAAAATGCGGTATCGCAGCCCGCGCCTGCCGCTGGCGGCAAAACACAACGGGTCCAGAATTCCGAAATCATGATCCAGGCCGACAAGGGACCGGTGGTGCGGCTTCCGAAGGCGGCTTCGCTGCGAGATGTGGTCCGCGCGCTCAATGCCGTGGGTGCGACACCGCAGGATCTGCTGGCGATCCTGCAAGCCATGAAAGCAGCCGGCAGCCTGAAGGCTGAACTGGAAGTGATCTGATTTTCCCATGCGCCACGGACTTCGGACCGAAGCCCGTGGCACGTCTTTGTTTGGCATGCCTATTGCTTCACCATGAGCAAAATCATGTGTGGAGGCTGTCATGGCCATCTCTTCAAACTTTGCCGTCGCCCAGGAGAAACTGGCGCTCGACCCCCAAGGCGTCGAATCATTGCGCCGTGCCGTGCGCAATGATTCCGAGGCGGGCGCAAAGGCAGTGGCGCGGCAGTTTGAAGCCCTGCTGGTTCAGCAAATGCTCAGTTCGATGCGTCAGGCCAATCAGGGCTTCGGCGAGGAAAGTCACGGCGCGTTTGGTCTGTTCCGCTCCATGCAGGATCAGCAGTTTGCCCAGTTGACGGCCATGAAGGGCGGGGCCGGCTTGGCGGATGCCATCGTGCGGCAGATCAATGCGCAACGGAGTGCGGCGAGTACCGGCAAGCAGGCTACCTCCAGGCAAACGAGTTCTGAAACTGTTGCGACTGCCAAAGAAAAGGTCATGTCGGAATTTGCCGTCGGCGTGAGCCAACCGGCAAAACCTGCCGCTTCGACGGCAGCTCCTGCCGGTGATTTCATCGGAAAATTGTCTGCTTCCGCCGAAAAGGCTGCAAACGATCTGGGGATTTCCCCTCGCCTGTTGCTGGCACAGGCCGCATTGGAAACGGGGTGGGGCAAGCGGGCGATTCGCAATGCGGACGGCTCGGACAGTCATAACCTGTTTGGCATCAAGGCCGGGAAAAACTGGACCGGAAAAACGACGGACGTGACGACGACCGAGTATGTGGACGGCAAGGCGCAGAAGCGGGTCGAAAAATTCCGTTCCTACGACTCCTATGCCGCAGCTTTTTCCGATTATGCCAATTTGATCAAGCGCCGTTACGGCAATGCCGTGGGGCTGGGCAATGATGCAACAGGCTTTGGGCAGGCATTGCAAGTCGGAGGCTACGCCACCGATCCGGGCTATGCCGGCAAGATTGCCAAGGTGGCCGACCGGGTTTCGGCCAAGCTGGCCGCCTATCAGTCCGGCTCAAGCCAGACCGCCTGAAGCCGATAGAGAATAGAGAAGGAGTGCAACCATGGGATCGTCAGTATATGGTATCGCCGTTACCGGCCTGAATGCCGCGAATCTGGGGCTGACCACTGCCGGGCACAATATCGCCAATGCCAACACGGAAGGCTACTCCCGGCAGACGATCACGCAGAGCGCCCCATATCCGCAAGGCAGCGGCAGTGGTTATGTCGGTTTGGGCGTGCGAGTGGATACGATCGTCCGGGCTTACGACCGGTTTGCCGTCCAGCAACTGAACAGTGCCCAGACAAAGTCGAGCTACTACGAAGCCTACCTCGATCACGTTCAGGAAATCGACAACATCGTCGCGGACAGCAGTACGGGCATTTCGCCCGCCCTGCAGGATTTCTTTTCTGCCGTGCAGAATGTCGCCACCAACCCCTCCGATACGGCATCGAGGCAAACGCTGCTGTCGATGACGCAAACACTGGTCAACCGCTTCCAGACCTTCGATCAGCGACTGACCGAAATGCGCGATTCGCTCAATGGCGAGATTACGGATGCCGTTTCCAGTATCAACTCCTACGGCAAGCAAATTGCCGACCTCAACAACCAGATTGTGGTTGCCCAAAGCGCCGGCCAGCCGCCGAACGATCTTCTGGACAAGCGCGACCAGATGGTGCTGGAACTCAACAAGCTGGTAAAGGCGAGCACGGTTTCTCAACCGGACGGCAGCATCAATGTCTTCATCGGTTCCGGGCAAAGCCTTGTGACCGGAGGCACCAATTTCTCGCTGGTGGCAACGCAGGCGCTTTCCGATCCGCGCCGCATCACGGTAGGGTATACGCAGCAAAACGGCAGCATCGTCTATCTGCCTGAAAACCTGTTGGGAGGTGGGCAGCTTGGTGCTTTGCTGGATTACCGCTCGAAATCGCTGGATGTGGCGCAGAACAGCCTCGCGCAAGTGGCTGTGGGGCTGGCCGAGAATCTCAACAAGCAGCAGCAGGTCGGTATGGATCTTTACGGCAATGCCGGCAAGACGCTGTTTTCCTACAACACGACGACAGTCGGTACTGCGACTCCGCCAGCGATCGGCTCAATCCAGGCATTCTCCACTAACACCGGAACCGGTGCGTTGACTGGCTATATTCAGGATACGTCACAACTGACCAACAGCGATTTCGAACTGTCTTACGATGCAACCAGTACCAACTACACATTGACCAAGCTGACCGACGGCACGAAGACCACGATCACGGCGGCCAACATGACGGCGGGCTACGTGGTGCCCAATACCGGCTTGTTCTTGCAGATGGCGGGCGCACCGGCGAACAACGACCGTTTCTCCATTCGGCCGTATTCCGGTTTTGTGAATTCGCTGGCAATGCGGATGACCGATCCGCGCGAAGTGGCTGCAGCCCAGCAGGTACGCGCACAAACCAAGAATTTCAGCCTTGTCGATGGCAGTCTGAGCGCCTCGACGAATACCGGAACAGCCAAGGTCACGTCGCTGACGGTGGACTCCCCCTCTACGGTGACGACGTCGGCCGCGACTGACCCGAACCTGCAGGACAAGGTCGGCATCCGTTTCACCAGCGCGACGCAATACACCCTTTACGACATGAGCGGAGCAGCGCCCGTTGTGATATCCGCCGGAAATACCTATACCAGCGGCACACCGATCGAGCTCAACGGCTGGAACCTGACGTTGAATGGCGTGCCGGCCACCGGCGACCAGTTCGTCATCGTGCCGAATACGGGCGGTTCCGAAGACAACGGCAATGCCCTGCAAATGGCCGGATTGCAGACCAGCAAGAAGATGCTGGGCAGCAGCGCGACCTATCAGGATACCTACGGGTCGATGGTGGCAACGATTGGCACCCAGACCAACGAAGCCAAGATCATGTCCGAAGCACAGGAAACCGTGCTGTCGCAGGCGCAGGACAAGCGCGACTCGATTTCCGGGGTCAACCTCGACGAAGAGGCCGCCAGCCTGTTGCGTTACCAGCAAGCCTACATGGCCGCCAGCAAGGTGATCCAGATTGCCCAGAAAGCATTTGATCAGCTTATGACGCTGGGTTCCTGATCGCGGAATTGAAGGAGAGCAATCATGAGAATCGCCACTTCCACCCTGTTTAACGTCAGCCGCAGTGGTCTGCAAAAGCACAGCGTTGATCAGGCTCGCCTGCAGGAACAATTGTCGACCGGGAAACGGATACTGACCCCTTCCGATGATCCCATCGCTTCGGCCCGCGTGTTGACCATCAACCAGTCAGCATCGATCAACACGCAGTATTCGACCAACAGCGACAGCGCAGACTCTGCATTGCGGACCACCGAATCGACCTTGTCACAGGTCATCAGTGTGATCCAGGATGTCCAGACGCTGGCGGTCAATGCCGGCAATCCTTCGCTGACCGTCTCGGAAAAAAAGATGCTCGACAGCGAACTGCAGGGGCGCTATCAGGAGTTGCTGGGGCTGGCCAATGGCACGGATGGCAACGGTGTTTACCTGTTCTCCGGCTTTCAGAATAGCAAGCCTTTCACGGAGACCTCATACGGCAACGTGACTTACAACGGCGACGAAGGCCAGCGCCTGATCCAGATCTCTTCAGGTCGCCAGATCCCGGTGTCGGAAAATGGCGTGGATGTGTTCCAGCGGATCAAGAACGGCAACGGCACTTTTATCACGGCGGTGGCCGGCAATAACGGTGCGGTTCCGACGGCGACCAACAAGGGCTCAGGCATCATCAGTCCCGGTGAGGTTGTGGACCCCAGCAAATGGAATGCGGTGACAAACAAGGATGTCCGCGTCCAGTTCTATTGGCAGGCGAATACGGCCGATTCGACCAAACCGGTCATCACTTACGACCTGATTGACAATACGACCGGCAATTCGCTGATCGATGGCACGGCTACAGCGGGTCATACCAGCGGTCCGCGAGCCTATGTGGATGGCGGTGATATCGAATTCAAGCAGCTGGCCGGTGAAGTGGCCGTTCCAGCTTGGGATTACGGCATCAAGACAAGCGTCAGCGGCACGCCGGTCGAAATCGACCCTCTGACCAAGGCCCCTGCTGCGACGACGGGTAATCCTCCCGTGGCGAACACGGCTGGCGCGGCAGACTCGTTCTCGATCAAGGCCAGTACCAACGTCGATCTCTTTACGACGCTGGGAAATTTTACGGCGGCCTTGACGAGTTACACCACCGACGGGGCAGGCAAGGGGCAGGCCGCATTCCAGAACCAGCTCAATGGCGTGATGCAAAGTCTCAACAATGCGTTGAATTCCGTGTTGACCACGCAGGCATCCATTGGCGCGCGGATGAAGGAAACCGAATCCGTGCAAAATACGACGGAAGACCTGAAGCTGCAGTATCAGAAAACGCTTTCCACGCTGGAAGACCTGGACTACAACGCGGCGATCAGCGACTTCGCCATGAACCAGATGTTGCTGGACGCAACGCGCAGCAGTTTTTCCAAGGTGCAGGACTTGAGTCTCTTCAAGTATATTTGATCCATTTCCCCCAATATCATGCGAGCCCTGCGGGGCTCGCGGTGTTTTATGGCGACCAAATCAAAAACTCTTTATGCCTGCCAGTCATGTGGCGCAACGTCTCCCAAATGGCAGGGGCAGTGCCCTGGCTGTGGCGAGTGGAACACGCTGGTCGAAACCGTTCAGGAAGCAAAATCGACCAGCCGTTTCCAGTCATTGGCTGCCGATGGCGCGGTGCGCCAGTTGCACGAGGTCGATGCGGCCGAACTGCCGCGCACCCCGACCGGCATCGGCGAGCTTGATCGCGTGCTGGGCGGCGGTCTGGTGCCCGGTGGCGTGGTGCTGATCGGCGGCGACCCCGGTATCGGCAAATCGACCTTGCTGCTGCAGGCGCTGACGCAACTCGCAGGCACGAGCAAAGTGCTTTATGTGTCCGGCGAGGAGTCTCCGCAGCAGATCGCCTTGCGCGCGCGGCGTCTCGATCTGGCTGCAGCTCCCGTGGCGCTGCTGGCTGAAATCGGCCTGGAAAAGATTCTGGCCACGCTGGAGCGGGAAAAACCGCAAGTCGCGGTGATCGATTCGATCCAGACGCTGTTTTCCGATGCCCTGAGCTCGGCGCCGGGATCGGTGGCGCAGGTGCGCGAATGTGCGGCGCAGCTGACGCGCTTTGCCAAGCGCCACGGCACCACGATTTTGCTGGTCGGGCATGTGACCAAGGAAGGGGCGCTGGCGGGGCCGCGCGTGCTGGAGCATATCGTCGATGCCGTGCTGTATTTCGAGGGCGATACCCATTCCAGCTTCCGCCTGATCCGGGCGATCAAGAACCGCTTCGGCGCGGTCAACGAGCTGGGCGTATTCGCCATGACCGACAAGGGCTTGCGCGAGGTGTCCAACCCTTCGGCGCTGTTCCTCTCGCAGCATCGCGATCCGGTATCCGGTTCCTGTGTGCTCGTGACGCAGGAAGGAACTCGCCCGCTGCTGGTCGAGGTTCAGGCGCTGGTCGATGACGCGCACGCGCCGCAGCCGCGCCGACTGGCGGTCGGTGTAGAGCAGAACCGGCTGGCATTGCTGCTGGCCGTGTTGCATCGCCATGCCGGTATTGCAGCCTTCGATCAGGACGTGTTCGTCAACGCCGTGGGCGGGGTGCGAATTGCCGAGCCGGCGGCCGATCTGGCCGTGCTACTGGCGATTGTTTCGTCCTTGAAGGACCGTCCGCTGCCGGAAAAGCTGGTGGTGTTCGGCGAAGTGGGGCTGGCTGGCGAGGTTCGGCCGGTGCAGCGAGGGCAGGAGCGACTCAGGGAGGCCGCCAAGCTGGGATTCACGCATGCCATCGTGCCGAAAGCCAATCGCCCGCGCCAAGCCATAGACGGCATGACGGTGACTGCTGTTGAGCGACTGGAAGATGCCGTTTCGGCTGCTTTGTAAAAAAGTGGGTGAGGGCGCTTGAAAAGTACCCCTCCGTCCGCATAAATAAACTAGATGCTTTGCCAATTTTACGCCGAATCCGCTACGATTCGGGCGAACCACACCAAACCACTATGGAGATACCCATGAGCGACCAGATCGTTTATTTGAGCGATGCAACTTTCGAAGCTGAAGTTCTGCAGGCACAGGGGCCGGTTCTGGTCGATTACTGGGCCGAGTGGTGCGGCCCGTGCAAGATGATTGCGCCGATTCTTGATGAAGTCGCGGGCGAGTACGCTGGCAAACTGAAGGTGGCCAAGCTCAACATTGATGAAAACCAGGCTACTCCGCCCAAGTACGGCATCCGCGGCATCCCGACCCTGATGCTGTTTGTTGGTGGTGAAGTGAAGGCAACCAAGGTCGGCGCGCTTTCCAAGTCACAACTGACCGCATTCATCGACAGCAATCTTTGATCGAAAACAATGGCGCTGCGGCAAGGAATGCCGGGGCGCCATTTTATTGTTTGACATCCTGACGGATAGTCACTAGTCTAGCAGCATCTCTGAGCCGCGGTTTCCTCCGTGGCCTAATCCAAGAACAAATCTTTTTATTTCATTTCTTCCCAACCGTTTTCCTACGGTCCACTTCCATGCATTTATCAAATCTGAAAAACCTGCATATCACCGAACTTGTCGAGATGGCGATTGCCAACGAGCTTGAAGGTGCTAACCGATTACGCAAGCAGGACCTGATTTTTGCCCTGCTCAAGAACCAGGCCAAGAAGGGCGAAAGCATTTTTGGCGATGGCACGCTGGAAGTGCTGCCGGACGGCTTCGGTTTTCTGCGTAGTCCTGATACCTCTTATCTGGCCGGTACGGACGACATTTATGTCAGTCCCAGCCAGATTCGCCGTTTCAACCTGCATACCGGCGACACGATCGAGGGTGAGATTCGCACACCCAAGGATGGCGAGCGCTACTTCGCGCTGGTGAAGGTGGACAAGGTCAACAGCGAGCCGCCGGAAAACTCCAAGCACAAGATCCTGTTCGAGAACCTGACCCCGCTGTTCCCGACCAAGCGCCTCAATCTCGAACGCGACATCAAGGGCGCGGAAAATGTCACGGGCCGCATCATTGACCTGATGGCTCCGATCGGCAAGGGGCAGCGCGCCTTGCTGGTGGCTCCGCCCAAGACCGGGAAAACGGTCATGCTGCAGCATATTGCGCATGCCATCACCGCCAATCATCCCGAAGTCATCCTGATCGTACTGCTGATCGATGAGCGCCCCGAAGAAGTGACCGAAATGCAGCGTTCGGTCAAGGGTGAAGTGGTGTCCTCGACCTTCGACGAACCGGCAACCCGCCACGTGCAGGTTGCGGACATGGTGATCGAGAAGGCCAAGCGACTGGTCGAGCACAAGAAGGATGTCGTGATCCTGCTCGATTCGATCACCCGCCTGGCTCGCGCCTACAACACCGTGGTGCCGGCTTCCGGCAAGGTGCTGACCGGCGGCGTCGATGCCAATGCGCTGCAGCGCCCCAAGCGTTTCTTCGGTGCCGCGCGCAATATCGAGGAAGGCGGTTCGCTGACCATCATCGCCACGGCGCTCGTCGATACCGGCAGCCGCATGGATGATGTGATCTATGAAGAATTCAAGGGAACCGGCAACAACGAAATCCATCTTGATCGCCGCATGGCCGAGAAGCGTACCTTCCCGGCGATCAACATCAACCGTTCCGGAACGCGCCGCGAAGAGTTGCTGATCCCCCAGGATCAGCTGCAGAAAATCTGGGTGTTGCGCAAGCTGCTCTACCCGATGGACGATCTTGAGGCGATGGAATTCCTGCTCGACAAGATCAAGGCAACCAAGACCAACAACGAATTTTTTGATTCGATGCGTCGTTGATTGTTGATTTAGCTGGAAAAGAGGCGGATAATGCCGCCTTTTCGTGTAAAGGGTCGCTGCACAACCCAGTGGCCGCCTCGTGATAGGAAACCCCAATGAAGACCGATATTCATCCGAATTACAAAGAGATCAACGTGACCTGCTCCTGCGGCAACACGTTCAAGACCGGCTCCACCTTGGGCAAGGATCTGCACATTGAAGTGTGCGCAGCCTGCCACCCGTTCTATACCGGCAAGCAGAAGGTAATGGACACCGCTGGCCGTATCGAGAAGTTCAACAACAAGTACTCCATGTACAGCAAGAAGTAATTGCTGGCATGAGCGCAGAAAAGGCAGCTTCCAGCTGCCTTTTTTGTTTATCATTTCCACCCCTGTGAATCATTTTCGGACCGCCCGATGCTGACCTATACCCCGCAGGCCGAGCGCCAGCAGGCGGTGACCCCGCCGCAATCGGAGAAGCCCTGGTTCCTGCTGCTTCTATGCGTTCTCTGGTTGTTGCCGGGGCTCGTCGGTCACGATCCCTGGAAGCCGGCCGAGAACCAGAGCGTCGCCGTGATCGCCCGGATGCTCCAGGGGGGCGACTGGGGTGTGCCGCTCCTCGCGGGGCAGCCGTATCTTGGTTTTTCCCCGCTGTATTACTGGTGCGCCGCCTTGCTGGGCAAGACCCTGGCCTGGACGGGAATTGCGCTGCACGATCTGGCGCGTATCGTCACCGGCATCTGGATGGCGCTGGCCCTGTGGGGCGTCGGGCTCGCGGGCCGGGAGCTGCATGGCCGCCGGCAGGGGCGGGTGGCTGTCGTGCTGCTGGTGGGAAGTGTGGGCCTGCTGCAGTGGGGGCATCATGCCTCGCCCGCCGTTCTGGGTTTGACTGCGTTTTCCTGGCAAATGTATGCACTGGCGCTGGCGCGCCGCCGCCCGCTGCATGCTGGCGCGTTGCTGGGCGCGACCTGGCTGGTCCTGCTGCTGGGTGCGACTTGGGGCGAAGCGCTGCTGGCCATGGCGTGCGCGCTGGTGCTGCCGGTTTTCCCCGCCTGGCGCCGTAGCGGGTATCTGGCTGCGTTGCTGGCTGCGTTTGTGGTTTCCCTGCCTTTGGGGTTGCTGTGGCCGCTCTACCTGCAGCAGCATGCTCCTGCCGTTTTTGCCGATTGGCTTGTCTCGCATTCTCTTGGCATCTATGGCGGGCTGGGTGCGCTACGCTTTTTTCATCAGCCCGGCTACCTGTATTCGATTGCCGCCTGGTTCGCTTTCCCTGTTTTGCCGATTGCCGGCTGGGCACTCTGGCAGGTACGGCGCAATCTGGGCGATTCGCGCTGGTTGTTGCCGTTGGTGCAGTTGCTTGCCGTGGTGGCTTGGCTGATATTCGCAGGCAGGCCCTCCGATTCGCAAGCGCTGCTGTTCCTCGTGCCCTTGGCGGTGCTGGCAGCAGGTGGTGTCGATGACCTGCGGCGCGGCGCGGCCTCGTCGCTGTTCTGGTTCGGTACAACGACCTTTGCTGCAATTGCTGTCGCCCTGTGGGGCTGCTGGCTGGCCTTGATGCTGGGCTGGCCGGACGGACTTGCCGGCCAGTTGCGTCAGCTCAGTCCCTCCTACGTGCCGGGCATGGGGATCGGAACATTGTTTGCCGTAGGCCTGTCCGTAGCCTGGGTTCGGGTTCTCATGGGCAAGCGCCCGTTCGGCCGCCGCGCAGCAACCAGCTGGGCTTGCGGCTTGACCCTGGTATGGGGGTTGCTGGTCGGGCTGTGGCAGCCCTGGCTGGATGCCTCGAAGTCCTACCGTGAGGTTGGCCAAGGCCTCCAGGAGGCCGTGACCGGCAAAACAGGGTGCATCGAGCTGATGCAGATGGGCTCCGCACAACAGGGCGGCATCGCCTATTTTAGCGGGCTTGACGTGCGTGGCCCGGATGCGGCTGGCGCAAATGCCTGTCCGCTGGTGCTGGTTCAGTCGGGCATTGCGGATGCAACGCGCGGCAAACTGCTGTGGCAGGGCGCGCGTCCGGGCGAGAGCCAGGAGCGCTTCTTTCTCTACCGACGCCCCTGATCGGGCGCACCGTCCGTCCAGATAGTAGCGCGAGCCTGCTTGCAGGCTCGCCGCCTGCCCGCTGTCAGGGTAAAATGCTGCCCTTCTCATGAAAACCTCGGAAATGCCCGGTATGGACAAGATCCTGATTCTGGACTTCGGCTCCCAAGTCACCCAGTTGATCGCCCGCCGCGTGCGCGAAGCGCATGTCTACTGCGAGCTGCACTCGTTCGATGTCTCCCTCGACTTCATCAAGGAATTCAACCCCAAGGGCATCATCCTGTCCGGCGGGCCGAATTCGGTGTACGAATCCGATTATCAGGCCGATCCGAAACTGTTCGAACTGGGCGTGCCGGTGCTGGGCATCTGCTACGGCATGCAATGGATGGCGCAGTCGCTTGGCGGCAAGGTCGAGGCCGGCCATGTGCGCGAGTTCGGCTATGCCGAGATCGAAGTCTGCAACGAAAACAAGTTGTTCCATTCCCTGTCGGACCGTGTCGAAGGCGGCAAGACTTTCCTCGAAGTCTGGATGAGCCACGGCGACAAGGTGACCGAACTGCCGGCTGGTTTCAAGACCATCGCTTCCAATCCGTCCTGCCCGATTGCGGCCATGGCCGATGAAGTGCGCGGATTCTATGCCGTGCAGTTCCACCCGGAGGTCACGCATACCCTCAAGGGGCGCGAGATGATCAACCAGTTCGTACTCGAAGCCTGCGGCTGCAAGCCGTCGTGGACGATGCCGAACTACATTGACCAGGCTGTCGCAAAGATTCGCGAGCAGGTTGGCAGCGACGAAGTGATTCTGGGCCTCTCCGGCGGCGTGGATTCCTCGGTAGCCGCTGCGCTGATTCATCGCGCGATTGGCGACCAGTTGACCTGCGTGTTCGTCGACAATGGCCTGTTGCGCCTGAACGAAGGCGAGCAGGTCATGAACATCTTCAACAAGCACCTCGGCGTGAAGGTGATCCATGTCAATGCGACCGAGCAGTTCATGGGCCATCTCGCCGGCGTGACCGATCCGGAAGCCAAGCGCAAGATCATCGGCCGCGAGTTCGTCGAAGTGTTCCAGGCCGAATCGGCCAAACTGCCGAATGCGAAATGGCTCGCGCAGGGCACGATCTATCCGGACGTGATCGAATCGGCCGGTGCCAAGACCAAGAAGGCGCACACGATCAAGAGCCACCACAACGTGGGCGGCCTGCCGGAAACGCTGAAGCTCTCGCTGCTCGAGCCGCTGCGCGAACTGTTCAAGGACGAAGTGCGCGAGCTCGGTGTGGCGCTCGGCCTGCCGCACGAAATGGTCTACCGCCACCCGTTCCCTGGTCCGGGCCTGGGCGTGCGCGTGCTCGGCGAAGTGAAGCAGGAATACTGCGACCTGCTGCGTCGTGCCGATGCGATCTTCATCGACGAACTGCGCGAATTCGACTGGTACGACAAGACCAGCCAGGCGTTTGCCGTATTCCTGCCGGTGAAGTCGGTCGGCGTGATGGGCGACGGGCGCACCTACGAATACGTGGTGGCGTTGCGTGCGGTCTGCACCAGCGACTTCATGACCGCCAAGTGGGCCGAACTGCCCTACGATTTGTTGGGCAAGGTCAGCAACCGCATCATCAACGAAGTGCGTGGCATCAACCGCGTGGTGTACGACGTTTCCGGCAAACCGCCGGCAACGATCGAGTGGGAATGATTGCCCGCTGGTAATGCAGAAACCCTCCCGAGCAACCGGGAGGGTTTTTTGTTGTTGGGGAAAAATCACAAAACCAATCCTGAGTAAAACAGTCGGATATAATGATGTTTTGCGACCAAGGAACGATCATGACCGACTTTTTTGCTTCTCCCGCCGCTTCGTTCGATGAGCCCGTCGCGCTGCTGATGGCGTGCCATGAACGGGTCCGCCACTATGCCGGCTTGGTCAAAAAGCTTTCGGCCCATGTCCGGGAACACGGCGCGGACGAGCAGGCCAAGTCTGCCGCTGCTGCCATCCTGCGCTACTTCGACGTAGCCGCGCCGTTGCACCATCAGGACGAAGACGACGACCTGTTCCCGCTCTTGTCGCAACGTGGAGATGCTGCCCTGCGCGAAAGGATCGCGGCCATCACCGCCGAGCATGCCGAGCTGGGCGCGTTGTGGCAGCAGGTCCGTGTGTGTTTGGTTGCGATTGCCGAAGGCCGGGCAGCCGAGTTGTCACAGGAACTGGCCGACACGTTCGCGCGCCGCTATCCCGCGCATGCCGGGGTCGAGGATGACCAGATTTATCCGATGGCGGAAAAGCTGCTGACCGCAACCGAACTGACCGAACTGGGGCGGCGCATGGCCGCCCGACGCGGAGCGGTGGTTTCCGGGTGAATTGCGAGTTCAGTCAAAGTGGATCATCAATCCTGAGCACGCTGCTTGGGGGCGTGCTAGTTATGTGACCAGTGGCGTCTGATCGGATTTAACAGCGCGGCTACTCGAAGCACCGCAAAGCATGTACAGCGCACACCGTAGGACGCAATAACCGCAGGGCATTGCGCCGCATGCCTGATGGCGGCAATTCATACGGCGCAATGCGCGATGCTTATTGCGCCCTACGTGCTTGCCGGGCGTCCAGTTGATTGAGGGGTTATGTGCATCGGCTAGCAAATTCGACAATCAAACTCACGCATATTTACAGGCACAACATAATGCCTTCCGTTGAACCTCAGTATGTAGGTCTTCGTCTCTTTGTGCTCCACGCTTGAAACACATTCGTCGGTTTTCTTCACGTCTCCACGCTCTCGTGTATCGACCAGGGTTTCTCTTACGATGAGGTCGAAATAGCCATGGGTAACTTGATTCGAGATTGCCAGGGTCCGTGTAGCCTCTCTCGTTTCATTGCGGCATGAGGGCCAGTTCCTGGTAAAGATGATGTTCATGTCGGCGTTCGACAATACTTCCCTAAATGTCTTGCCACTAGGGATAACTAGGCTCAGTGTCTGACTTGAGGTGAAACCCAAGTCAATGTGGAAGTTGGCGCGAATGCCAAAGGCTCTGAGGTTAGGTGCAACAGCGTAGTTGGCAGTATCAATTTCGATGCCGTCAAATCGGTACCCGTCGGAGAGAAACCGCCGTTTGAAAAAAGCGTGCTTAAGAACGGTGGCAGTTCTGTTGTCCACCAAGGCGATGTCTAAGTTGTAGTCTCCCATGGTTTCGCTATCGCCGATCGCAGTTCCTGCTTGGCGTTTGGCGATAGCCACAATGCTTTTCCCTTCGAACGGCGGATACTGCTTGCATGCTACAAACTCACTCCACTCATTTCGTCCATCGGCATATCCAAAGTTGCGTCGTACTTTAGCCACGAAGGAGTCATCGCAGGCACCAAGCGAAACGGCCGAATAAAGGCACAGGCAAACGGTGGGAGCAAGAAATTTACCCAATGGTGGCTCCAACAAACAATGCATAACGCGGTGTGGCCACCATTGGTGGCATATTGAAATAAATGTCACTGTCATTATCCCCGCAACAACAGGACACGTGACAATCCGCTCCCTCAGTGTTTCTGCTGCTTGCCGCTGCAGTCCGCCGTCTTTCATCTTGGGAACACTGAATCGAAGATTACACCAGTCAATCAATGGATGGAACGACCAATTCTGGCCGATCTGCCGCCGCGAATGAACAAGGCCCGCATGATGCGGGCCTTGTGCGTGCCAGACAGGGGCGGATTACTTCTTGGCGACCTTCTTGTAGAGGTCATTGCCCTTGTTGTCGACGAGGACGAAGGCCGGGAAGTCGACGACGTCGATCTTCCAGACGGCTTCCATGCCCAGTTCCGGGTAATCCAGGCATTCGACCTTCTTGATGTTCTCCTCGGCCAGCAGTGCAGCCGGGCCGCCGATCGAACCGAGATAGAAGCCGCCGTATTTCTTGCAGGAGTCGGTGACTTGCTGGCTGCGGTTGCCCTTGGCGATCATGACCATCGAGCCGCCCTTCGATTGCAGCAGGTCGACATAGCTGTCCATGCGGCCGGCGGTGGTCGGGCCGAACGAGCCGGACGGCTTGTCTTTCGGTTGCTTGGCCGGGCCGGCGTAATAGACCGGGTACTTGGTCAGGTATTCCGGAATCGGCAAGCCCTTGTCGAGGCGCTCCTTGAACTTGGCGTGGGCGATGTCGCGCGCGACGATAACGGTGCCGTTGAGCAGCAACTGGGTGCCGACCGGGTGCTTGTCGAGATCGGCCAGCACTTCGGGCATCGGGCGGTTGATGTTCAGCTTGACGCCCGAGGCCTGGCGGGTACGGTCGACGATCGGGATGAAGCGACCGGGGTTGCGTTCCAGCTCTTCCAGCCAGATGCCGTTCTTGTCGATCTTGGCCTTGATGTTGCGGTCGCCGGCACACGATACGCCCATGCCCACCGGCAGGGATGCGCCGTGGCGCGGCAGACGGATGACGCGCACGTCAAGCGCGAAGTACTTGCCGCCGAACTGCGCGCCGTAGCCGCTCTTGTAGGCCGCTTCGAGCATTTTCTTTTCCAGTTCGACATCGCGGAAGGCCGAGCCGTACTTGTCACCCTTGGTCGGCAAGCCATCCAGATATTTGGTGGTGGCGAGCTTCAGCGTCTTCATGCACTGCTCGGACGAGGTGCCGCCCACGACGAAGGCGATGTGGTAGGGCGGGCAGGCTGCCGTGCCCAGAGTCAGCATTTTTTCGGTGAGGTATTTTTCCAGGCTCTTCGGATTCAGGATGGCCTTGGTTTCCTGGAATAGCACCATCTTGTTGGCAGAGCCGCCGCCCTTGGCCACGAACAGGAATTTGTAATCCATGCCTTCGTTGGCGTAGATGTCGATCTGTGCCGGCAGGTTGTTGCCGGTGTTGACCTCGTTGTACATGTCGAGGCCGACGGTTTGCGAATAGCGCAGGTTTTCTTCGTTGTAGGTCTTGAAGATGCCTTGCGAGATCAGCGCTTCGTCGTTGGCGCCGGTCCAGACCTGCTGGCCCTTCTTGGCCATCACGGTGGCGGTGCCGGTGTCCTGGCAAAGCGGCAGCACGAACTTGGAAGAGACTTCCGCGTTGCGCAGCAGGGCCAGCGCTACGCTCTTGTCGTTGGACGAGGCTTCGTTGTCCTTGAGGATGGCGGCTACCTGGCCCAGGTGTTCAGGGCGCTGCAGGAAGTTCACGTCACGCATCGCCTGGTTGGCAAGGAAGGCCAGGCCTTGCGGATCGACTTTCAGTGCCGGCTTGCCGTCGATCTTGATGACGGAAACGTATTTGTTGGTCAGCAGGCGGTACTTGGTCTTGTCCGGCCCCAGCTTGAACATGGTGTCGAATCGCGGATCGACGGGCTGGTTTGTCTGCGGAGCGGCCGGGGCGGCCAGTGCTTCCTGGGCGGTGACCGTTCCGACGGCTGCGGCAACGGCGCTGGCGGTAGCGCATTTCAGAAAGTCTCTACGTGACATGCTGTATTACTCCTCGCTGGTTGATGATGACTGCAAATCGATATGCGAAAGTCGCAGCATGGGAAGGCCGCAATCTTCGCGGGTGAAACCGGTGTCTGGCGACGTCAGGATGATGTTTGTATGGCCTGAGAACCTGTTCGCGCTCTTGCTGCGAAGCCGTGATCGGGGCTCATGCGCTGCTCAAAATCCTCATGTACTGCTTGTACACTCCGGTTTTTGCGCTGCTCTTCACCCCGCTGACGGCTTCTCGCGACAGATCGTGAACTGGTTCTGTGCGGGGCTGGATATACTGAAAAGTTCAGGTGGGAATTTGGGGATGGAGACGCTCGGCATGTAGTTCATGGTTGCTCGCTACAAATCCGCGTGGTTTTTATGTAAAAAATTCTGAGCAGATTTACGGGCTTTGTCAAAAAATTTTTTTTATTGTTTAAAAAATAAAATCATTCGAGATTGAAGAAATATGAGAGATACCGAGCTGATCGTTTCCAGAATGGATGCCTTGCTGGCGCGTGCCGATGCGTGGCTTGACCCGAAGCCGCCTGCTGTCGATTGGCAGTCTCAGGCATTCAGATGGCGTAGTGGGAATGGAGGTGGCTACATGAAGGCGGTGGCCCATCCTCACGAGATCGGTCTTGAAGACTTGGCGGCAGTCGAGGTGCAAAAAGCGCGTCTTTACGAAAACACCCGCCAGTTCGTGGCCGGCCGTACGGCCAACAATGCGCTGTTGACCGGGGCGCGCGGCACCGGAAAATCTTCGCTGATCAAGGCGGTGTGGCAGGCGTTCCGCCATGAGGGCTTGCGCCTGATCGAAGTGGAGAAAGCGCATTTGCAGGATCTGCCGGAAATCACCGATCTGCTGTTTGGTCGTCCGGAGCGTTTCATCATCTTTTGCGACGATCTCTCATTTGAAGAAGGCGACCACGGTTACCAGGCGCTGAAGACCGTGCTGGATGGCTCAATTGCCGCCCCCTCGTCCAACGTGCTGGTCTATGCCACGTCCAACCGCCGGCATCTGGTGCCGGAGTATTTCGAGGAGAACGCCGCGACGCGCCACGTCGACGGCGAGGTGCATTTTTCCGATGCGGTGGAAGAAAAGATGGCGCTGTCGGAGCGCTTTGGCCTGTGGCTGACCTTCTACGCCATGGATCAGGATGCCTATCTGGCTGCGGTGCAGATCTGGTTGGCGCGGCTGGGCTTCGGGTGTTGGGATGAAGAGGTGCGGCGCGAGGCGCTGCAATGGGCGCTGGCGCGCGGTGCCCGCAGCGGGCGCGTGGCCTGGCAGTTTGCGCGGGACAGGGCTGGGCGGCTATAGAAGACGCCAAGCACGAAAAAGCCCCCGATTTGCATCGGGGGCTTTTTGTCGTCAGGGCTGCTTGCGCCCGATCGGATAGTACTCAAACCCTTCGGCCTTCATCCGCTCCGGCTCGTACAGGTTTCGGCCGTCGAAGATCACCGGCTGCTTCAGCAGCGTCTTGACCTCGTCGAAGTCCGGGCTGCGGAAGGCTTTCCACTCCGTGACGACGACCAGCGCGTCGGCGCTTTCCAGTGCCTGTTTGGGGCTGTCGGCATAGGCGAGCCCGGTTTTTTCGCCGATGGCGCGTTGCGCTTCGTGCATGGCAACCGGGTCGTAGGCCGTGACGGTTGCGCCGCGAGCCAGCAGACCGTCGATCACGATGCGGCTGGGCGCTTCGCGCATGTCGTCGGTGTTGGGCTTGAAGGACAAGCCCCACAGGGCGAAATGCAGCCCTTTGAGGTTTTCGCCGTAACGCTGGATGATCTTGTGGATCAGTACGCTCTTTTGCGCATAGTTGACCGATTCGACGGCGTTGAGGATTTCCAGGTTCTGGCCATACTCGGCTGCGGTGCGCTGCAGTGCCTGCACGTCCTTGGGGAAGCACGAGCCGCCGTAGCCGACGCCGGGGTAGAGGAAGTGATAGCCGATGCGCGGGTCGGAGCCGATGCCCTTGCGCACGAATTCGATGTCGGCGCCGAGTTTTTCGGCGAGGTTGGCCAGCTCGTTCATGAACGAGATGCGCGTGGCCAGCATGGCGTTGGCGGCGTACTTGGTCAGCTCGGCCGAACGGACGTCCATGTACAGGATGCGGTCGTGGTTGCGCACGAAGGGCGCGTAGATGCTGTGCATCAGGTCGCGCGCCGTGTCGTCCTCGACACCGATCACGATGCGGTCCGGGCGCATGAAGTCTTCGACGGCGGCGCCTTCCTTGAGGAATTCCGGGTTGGAAACCACGGCGAACGAAGTGGTGTTGTCGCGTGCGGCCAGTTCTTCGGCAATCGCAGCCTTGACCTTGTCGGCAGTGCCGACCGGTACCGTGGATTTGTCCACGATCACCTTGTAACCGGTCATGTGCTTGCCGATGTTGCGGGCTGCGGCAGTCACGTATTTCAGGTCGGCCGAACCGTCTTCGTCGGGCGGCGTGCCGACCGCGATGAACTGGATGGTGCCGTGGGCGACCGATTCTTCAATATCGGTGGTGAAACGCAGGCGGCCGGCCTCGACGTTGCGCTTGACCATTTCCTCCAGCCCCGGTTCGTAGATCGGGATGCCGCCGGATTTCAGGATCTCGATCTTGCGCGGGTCAACATCCAGACACAGTACGTCGTTGCCGTATTCGGCCAGACAGGTGCCCGTAACAAGACCTACATAGCCGGTGCCAATAATCGTGATGCGCATGGTGACATTCCCGTCGAAAGAAATTCGCAAGGGCGTGATTTTAATCGAAGAGCGGTAATGCGGATATGGGGCTATTCCACATTCGAGAACCTGTCTGCGATCTTGTTGCGAAGCTGTGATCGGGGCTCTTGCGCTGATATTTACTTCGCTGACGGCTTCCCGCTTCAGATCATTAAACAGGTTCTGCTTTCGCAGATACTTTGAATTTTGCCGCAACCTGAGCATAATCCCTGATTCCTGACTGTTTCGCGTGAGAGTATGGACTGGCGACACAACCGCTTGTTTCGCATCGTTTTGCTGCTGGCCGTGACCTTGGTCACGCTGGTCGGTGTCGTCCCGTATTTCGTTTCGATCGATCCGGTGCGCGCCGAACTTGTCGCCCAGATCGCCAAGAGCACGCACCGCAAGCTGGATATCCGCGGAGATGCGCATGTGATTGTCCTGCCGCGCCCGGCTTTGCTGTTGAACGATGTCGTGCTGACCGAGCCGGGAAGCAGCGAAGTTTTTGCCCGTGCCGACCGGATCAAGGTCGGGCTGGCGCTCTGGCCGCTCTTGGCACGGGGCGAAGCGCTGGTGCGGGAGCTGGTTTTTGACGGTGCGATGCTGGCTGCGGTCCGCCGCGAGGACGGCAGCTACAATTTTGACGATCTGCTGGCGCAAAGCGGTGGCGATCGCTTGCAGTTCGGCGTGGAACATTTGCGTTTCAGGTCCGCCAACCTGCGGCTTTACGATGAGTTCCTCGGCAACAATTTACGACTTTCCGGACTGGATGCCCGTTTTGAAAACCTGGCAGATCCCAAGAACGGGCACCTGGATTTGTCCGGCTCGCTGGTCGTTGGCAAGGAAGGCAAGGCCGAAGACTGGCGAGGCCGTCTAAGTGGCAGTGCCGCGATGCGTTACAGCGCGAACGACCGACGTTTGCTAGTGGCCGATCTGGATGTCAGGCTGCAGCAGGAGGGCACGAGTTCCGAGGCGTTGCGCATTGCGAACACCAGTTTGTCGGTGACCGGAAACCTGATTTATGGCTGGCGCCCCCTGCGCCTGACCGGCGGCGAGCTCAAGCTGGCCGGAGAGGTGCAGCGGGCCGACCAGAAGTGGAAAACAGAAATCGACTTGCCGGAGATTCGCTTCAAGGAATCCCGTCTTGATCTGGGGCGGTTGAAGCTCCAGGCCGCGATGCAAAGTCCCTCGGGCGGGTTTTCCGTTCAGGCCCAGGTTCCGGCCTTGGCCGGTGAGCGGTATGGCGTATTGCGCGCGGATACCGCCCAGATCGAAATGAAGTTGACCAGCCCGGAGCAGAATCTGGCATTGGCGTTTTCCAGCCCGCTGGAGTTGCTGGGAGGGACGCAGATATCGTTACCTGGCTACCGGTTGGAAGGGAGTTATGGCAACCGCAACCTGCCGCGCGGCGTGATCCCCTTCGATCTGCAAGGCGACGGCAAACTGGATTTGCGGGGTGAATATGCTGAGCTGGTGAGCCGGGGCACTTTGGATCGGGCCCCCGTTTCCGCCAGTGTCCGGGTCGATGATTTCGTGGCGCCGCGGTACAAGTTTGATGTCGATCTGGCCAAGCTGGATTTGAGTCCCTATCTGCCTGCCGTGGCCGAAAATGCCAAGGCGATCAATCCGGACGAGCCGTTCGACTTGTGGTGGCTGGACAAGTTGGAGGCGCAGGGCATCCTCAAGATCGGCGAGCTTGTGATGCGCCGCCTGCACGTCAACAATCTTTCCGGAAAGCTGGCGGTGAGCAAGCGCAAATTCGTGGTTGATCCACTGTTTGCAACCATCTACGAGGGGCAACTCACCGGACGTGCCGAGGTCGATGCCAGTCGTCGCGCGCCGGCATGGCGCTTGCAGCAACGCTTGACCAACATGAATATCAACGCCTTGCTCACCGACACCATGCAGACCAGTCGCTTCGAAGGGCGCGGGCATTTGGACCTCGATGTGGCTGCGGTCGGGCGCAAGATTTCTGACTTGCGCAAAACCGCCGGTGGTGGTGTGCGGCTGGTCCTGAACAAGGGCGCGATCCGCGGCATTGATGTCGAATCGGTTCTGCGCGCGGCCAACCGGCAATTGAAGTTGCTCAACGGCGAAAATGCGCCGGTGCAGCAAGCCAATCTCGATGCCCGTACCAGTTTCAGCGAGCTGAGGGCTTCGCTGGTATTGCGTCATGGTGTCGCCAGCAACAACGACCTGGCGGTCACGGCCGGCGTGTTGAAGTTGAAGGGCGGCGGAACTATCAATCTGGACGCTTCCAGCCTGGATTACGCGGTGAAAGCCAGCGCCAATCCCAAAGTGCCGGAACTCGCCGAATTGGCCGGGCTGGAGTTGCCAATCCTGTTTTCCGGCGCTTTGTCCGCCCCGGACTACAAGGTTGACTATGCCAGCTTGCGCGAGCAGATCGTTGCCCGGAAAAAGGTGCAGGAAGAGGCGAAGGCCCGCGCAGCCAAAAAGAGCACGTCCCGGGCCAAGAAAAAGACCGACAAGAAAAAGTGACGGCTTCCAATCCCCTTTTTGCCGACCGACTGATTGCCTGGCAGGAGCAGTACGGGCGGCATGACTTGCCCTGGCAGGTAAGCGATCCTTACCGTATCTGGCTGTCCGAGGTGATGCTGCAGCAAACTCAGGTCGGCACGGTTATTCCCTATTTCCTGAATTTCATCGCACGCTTTCCCGACGTGGCTGCACTGGCTTCTGCTTCGCCGGACGATGTGTTGGCAGCATGGAGCGGTCTTGGCTATTACAGCCGGGCGCGCAATCTGCACCGCGCCGCGCAAATGCTGGTGAACAGCCATGGCGGCCATTTTCCGCAAGCGCCCGAAGCCTTGATCGAATTGCCGGGAGTGGGGCGCTCGACCGCGGCCGCCATCGCCGTTTTCGCCTTTGGCGCGCGCGCCGCCATTCTGGACGGCAATGTCAAGCGGGTATTGGCGCGCTGGGCCGGGATCGAAGGCTGGCCGGGCGAAAAACGCGTCGAAAACACGTTGTGGCAGCTTGCCGAATCGCTGTTGCCGTCATCCGGTATCGCCGGTTATACGCAAGGACTCATGGACCTGGGGAGTCAGGTTTGTACGCGAACCCGACCGTGTTGCGGGGCTTGTCCGGTCAAAGAGGATTGCGTTGCCTGTATTGCCGGTCGACAGTCCCAATTGCCTGCGCCCAAACCGCGCAAGACCATTCCGGAACGGCATGTGGTCCTGTTGCTGATCCGCGATGCACGCGGGCGCATTTTTCTGGAACGGCGCCCGCCCGCCGGAATCTGGGGCGGGCTCTGGAGCCTGCCCGAAGCGCAGGACACCCTGTCGGCGGCCAGCCTCTGCGCTTGCCGTTATGGCGTGAACGTCGACTTTGATCCCCCTTTGCCGGATGTCCGGCACACGTTTACCCACTTCCATCTGGCGATAACGCCACTTCCCGGTGCCGTGAACGGAGCTGTTGTCGTGACGGATTCCGGGACAGGCTGGTTTGACCTTGTCGATATCGAAACACTCGGGCTGCCCGCCCCAGTGCGCCGACTGTTGAAGTAACTTTCTTTTGTTACTTGCAGGTGTTTCTTTGTGCTGACGCACGATGAAAATTTGAAATGGTGGCAAGAGTTAAAAATATGGTATTGAATACAAAGGGAAATCTATTGTCGTTGATTTAATTCTGCTGTGGTATCGTGCGTTTTTTGTTTTAAACATTAAAAACACAAAACTGGAGGCGGGCTATGCGATTGAGTACGCGAATCTGGATCATGGTGGCAGCATCCTTGCTGGGGTTGCTGGTGATGGCTGTGGACGGCTTGTACCAGATGCGCCAGAGCCTGCTGGAAGAGCGTCGCGCGCAGATTGCCCAATTGCTGGATTTTGCCGATGCCCAGCTTAAATATTTCCACGGGCAGGAAACGAGCGGCAAGCTGAGCCGGGAAGAAGCGCAGGCGCGCGCCAAGGAATCCATTGCCGCACAGAAAAAAGGCAGCGACTATTTCTTCATTCGCTCCCTCAAGGAGGACATGTTCGTTCTCCATCCCATCCCGAGCCGAGTGGGCGTGAAGGACGATGGCGGCAAGATGCCGGACGGGCGTTCCACAGCCCAAGCCTATCGGGATAGCTTGGCGCAGAGCAAGGATAACAAGGCGTTCTTCTCCATCATGGCACCCAAGCCGGGAGACAAGGATAAGGACGCACGGTATCCCAAATTGAATGGCGTACTGAAGTTCGAGCCGTGGGGCTGGATGCCCGGCATCGGTTTCTTCACCGACGATATCGAGCAAACCTTCTGGAAGCGTGCCGCCGCCTTCCTCGGTATGGGTGCAGTCTTGCTGGCCGTTGTCGCCTTCCTCGCGATCCGCACCATGCGCAGCATCCTCGGCCAGCTCGGGGGCGAGCCGCAATACGCCGCCGAAATCGCGCAAGGCATTGCCAACGGCGACCTCTCGCGCAGCATTGACGCCCACGGCAAGGCCGACAGCCTGCTGGGCTCCATGCGCGTCATGCAGCAAGGGCTGCACGACATCGTCGCCCGCTTCAACCAGGCCTCCACTACGCTCGCCACTGCCTC
Source organism: Formivibrio citricus (assembly GCF_900115065.1). Lineage (GTDB taxonomy): Bacteria > Pseudomonadota > Gammaproteobacteria > Burkholderiales > Chitinibacteraceae > Formivibrio > Formivibrio citricus. The sequence continues at coordinate 101,667 of NZ_FOVE01000011.1, forward strand.
GCAGCAACTGACCGAAGAAACCGAACAGATCAGCCGCGGCAGCCAGCAGACCTCCGAAGCCACCGCCTCCACGGCTGCTGCAGTGGAACAGATGACCGTCAGCATCAGCCACATCTCCTCCAGCGCCCGGGAAACCGAAAGCAACTCCCGGCAAGCCGCCGAACTCGCCACCCAT
>NZ_FOVE01000002.1 GCF_900115065.1 Formivibrio citricus
CTTGATGGCGTCTTCCTGGCCTGCGCCGTCGATGATGGTGGTGTTTTCCTTGGCCACTTCGATGCGCTTGGCTTGGCCGAGTTCGGCCAGGGTGGCCTTTTCCAGGGTCAGGCCGACTTCTTCTGCGATCACGGTGCCGCCGGTCAGCACGGCGATGTCTTCCAGCATGGCTTTGCGACGATCGCCGAAGCCCGGGGCCTTCACGGCGACAACCTTCAGGATGCCGCGGATGGTGTTCACAACCAGGGTCGCCAGCGCTTCGCCATCGACATCTTCAGCGATGATCAGCAGCGGACGACCGGACTTGGCGACTTGCTCCAGCACCGGCAGCAGATCACGGATGTTGCTGATCTTCTTGTCGAACAGCAGCACGAACGGGTTTTCCAGAGCAGCGATCTGCTTGTCCGGGTTGTTGATGAAGTACGGGGACAGGTAACCGCGGTCGAATTGCATGCCTTCCACGACATCCAGCTCATCCTGCAGACCGGAACCGTCTTCAACGGTGATCACGCCTTCCTTGCCGACCTTGTCCATGGCTTCAGCGATCTTGTCGCCGATCACGGTGTCGGAGTTGGCGGAGATGGCGCCAACCTGAGCGATCTCCTTGCTGGTGGTGCAGGGCTTGGAGATGTTCTTCAGTTCGCCAACGAGGGCGATCACGGCCTTGTCGATGCCGCGCTTCAGATCCATCGGGTTCATGCCTGCAGCCACGTACTTCATGCCTTCCTGCATGATGGCCTGGGCCAGCACGGTAGCGGTGGTGGTGCCGTCACCGGCGATGTCGGAGGTCTTGGATGCGACTTCCTTGACCATCTGGGCACCCATGTTCTCGAACTTGTCCTTCAGTTCGATTTCCTTGGCCACAGAAACGCCATCCTTGGTGATGGTCGGGGCGCCAAAGGAGCGCTCCAGCACCACGTTGCGGCCTTTCGGGCCCAGGGTGACCTTGACTGCGTCGGCCAGGATGTTGACGCCGGCAACCATGCGGGAGCGGGCGGAATTGCCAAACTTGACTTCTTTTGCTGCCATTTTAGTTCTCCAAATCTTTTTACTGGCGGGTCTCGACCCGCCCTACGAAATATCCGGGCGATTAAGCTTCGATGACGCCGAAAATATCTTCTTCGCGCATGACGAGCAGTTCTTCGCCATCAACCTTGACGGTCTGGCCGCTGTACTTGCCGAAAATGACCTTGTCGCCCACTTTCAGTTGCAGGGCGCGCACGGAGCCGTCATCCAGCAGCTTGCCAGTGCCAACGGCGATCACTTCGCCCATGTCCGGCTTTTCGGCTGCGTTGCCCGGCAACACGATGCCGGAGGCGGTTTTTTCTTCGGCTTCTACACGCTTGACCACGACACGGTCATGCAACGGACGGATTTTCATGTGCTTATCTCCTGTTATGAAATGCTGTGCCAAAACGCAAACAGCACAAAATCAACGGGTTGATGTTTGTCTGTTAGCACTCGTGGCTAACGAGTGCCAATAATAGGTGCGAGGTTGACGCTTTTCAAGAGGTGAGGAGGTTTTCGTTTGAAAAGTGTACGCGATCACGATGAATGGAATTCTGCGTTGGCATGCCGTACATTTTTCCTGGCGTAAAAATTGCCGCTGCCTTGTAATGGCATGATTGTAGTCTTTCGATTGTTTTTGCCGTGCTACGATATGGTCACGATATATTGAATGGAGTATGTCATGGCACGTACAGCCCTTGTCATCAGTGGCGGCGCTCCCAATTCGACCCTGGTCGCTGGCGCGCTTGTGGCTTTTCATGAACTGGGTCTCCGGTTCGACGTGGTTTCGACGGCGGGTGCCGGAGCATTGCTCGGCCTGATGTATCTGGCACCGAAAAACGGGGATCCGGTCAAAACGCTGCGCGAACTGACCGACATCGGGATCGCAGACCCGCTCTACGAACAGTTTCCGGTCAATTACAAGGTCTTCAACAAGCCCGGCGTCCTGGCCGATATCTATCGGCGCGCGCTGGCCATGAACCCGCTGGTGGAGCAAATCAAGCGCTGGCCCGCGCATGACCCGTTGTCTCAGTGGATGAAAGATGGTGCCGAGCTGGCGCTGGCCTGCGCTTGCCCCTCCGATCTCAACTCGTCATCGAAGGGCCTGTGTGCGCATGTTCCGTTTGCAGGAGAGCTCATTGACTTTGAGCGCATTCCGGAAATCAAACCGGCCTTCTATGTCAATGCCTACAATCTATCCAGGCGCGAGATGGCCAACTGGGGCAAGGACAAGATCGACCTGCTGCATTTGCAGGCGGCGCTCTCCTTTCCTTTCATTTATCCTCCCACCCAGATCGGCGACGAATTCTTCATTGAGGGTGCGGTGCTCGACAGCCTTAATTTCAAGGATCTGTTGAAGAACCATCCGGAGCTCGAAGAGATTGTGGTCTTCGACATTCTGGGGGCGGAACAATTGCTGCGCCCGCCGCGTGATCTTTACGATGCGTGGGTGATGTCGATTATTACTCCTCTCGTGGAAATCGCGCGCGACGACGTGAAAATTTTCGAAGACCGGTACAAGAAGGACATTTGCCTGCACAAGGTGCCGTTGCTGGACGGAATTTCCGGCCAGGATCTGGCGGAAGTGTTCGATTGGTCGCGTTCCAACTTGGCCCAGATGTACGAGATTGGCTACAAACAGGCCAAGGAATGGGCCACGGCGCATCTTGCGCATCTGGTCGAAGGAGGGCAAAACCCATGACTCCCAAGTCCAAACGCCAGACATAAGGGGCTGAAAACAAAAACGGCGGGAATCCCCGCCGTTTTTGTTTTTCCGCGGAAGTTACCGGTTGAGTTCCAGAAGCAGATCGCGCATCTGCTCACTTTCTTCCGCCGCCAGCATGCGCTCGACCAACGGGCGCACCGTAGCCAGGTCGGTGGTCAGCAACTGCTGTTTGACCTTGAGCAACTGGATCGGCAGCATCGAATAACGTCGCAGTCCCAAGCCCAGCAAAAGCCGCGACAGGGTCGGGTCGCCGGCCATTTCGCCGCACATGGCCACCGGTTTGCCCATACGGTCCGCGGTGGCGATGACATGGCCGATCAGTTGAAGCACAGCGGGATGCAGCGGATCGTGCAGGTGCGAAACCATATCGTCGTTGCGGTCGATCGCCATGGTGTACTGGATCAGGTCGTTGGTCCCGATCGAGATGAAATCCAGATGTCCGAGGAATTTTGCTACCGCAATTGCCGCGGCCGGGACTTCGATCATGCCGCCCAGCTCGATGTTCTCGGCGAACGGAATGTTTTCCTCGCGCAACTGGGCCCTGGCTTCCTCGATGTGGCGCTGGGTGGCGCGCACTTCGGCAATTTGCGACAGCATGGGCAATAGCAGCTTGACCTGGCCATAGGCCGAGGCACGCAGGATGGCGCGCAACTGGGTGCGGAAGATCTGGCTTTCCGCCAGGCACAGACGGATGCCGGTCAGGCCCAGAGCGGGGTTGGCCGATTCGCATTGGTTCTGCCACTTGGCAATCTTGTCCTTGCCCAGATCCAGAGTCCGGATAACAACCGGGCGGCCTTCCATTGCCTGGATTACGCGGCGATAGGCTTCGAACTGTTCGTCTTCGGTAGGCAGCTCTTCCTCGCGCAGGAACAGGAATTCCGAGCGGAACAGGCCGATGCCGTCCGCGCCGTATTCGAGCGCATCGGACGTATCGTCCGGCAGTTCGATATTGGCAAACAGCTCGAGTTCGATTCCGTCGCGGGTAACCGGGCGACGGGTGCGGATATCGAGCAGGGCTTTTTGCTTGCCCAGCCATTCCTCGCTGCGCAGATGATATTCGGCAAGCGTATGGTCGTCCGGGTTGACGATGACGACGCCGTTGACGCCGTCCACGATCAGCAATTCGCCTTCGCGGATCAGGGAGCGGGCATGGCGCAGGGCCAGTACTGAGGGTAGATCCAGGCTGCGCGCCAGGATGGCGGTATGGGAGGTCGGCCCGCCTTGGTCGGTGATGAAAGCCAGGTGATTGCAATCCTTGAACAGGACCATATCCGCCGGCGAGAGATCGTGCGCAACCAGGATGGTGTTTTGGGCTCCATCGCCAGCGGCGTGTGCGGAGCTTTCATGGCCGGCCAGCGCTTTTTGCACGCGCTCGACGACCTGTACCACGTCGGCACGGCGCTCGCGCAGGTAGTCGTCTTCAATCTCGTCAAACTGAGCCAGCAGAACATCCAGTTGCTGCTGCAAGGCCCACTCGGCGTTGCAATGCTGGTTCTCGATCAGGGAAATCGGTTCTTTGGAAAGCGTGTGATCGTTGAGCAGCATGATATGCAGGCTCAGAAACGCGCCCAACTCGGTCGGCGCATTTTCCGGGATGCTGGACCAGAGCGTTTCAAGTTCCTTGCGGGTCTGGCGGATAGCCTCTTCAAAGCGACGAATCTCGCTCTGGACTTCATCGGGGGCGATCCGGAAATGGACAACCTCAATATCCGTGCGTGTCATGACGCGGGCGTGACCAATGGCAATGCCGCCACCGATACCGATACCCTGCAGTGTCAAACAACTCATGCCTCTTCCTCTCCTCCGAAGCCTGCTTCAGGGCTCCCGGAATTTTCCCTGCCGCTCTTCGGCGGCATGGGAAGCTGAATGGATACGACTATTCGCCTTCTCCGAACTTGTCGGCAACCAAAGCCACAAGTGCTGCCATGGCTTCGTTTTCATCCGTGCCGTCGAAAGTTTCTATGGTGATCTTGCTGCCCTTGCCTGCGGCCAGCATCATGACGCCCATGATCGACTTGGCATTGACACGGCGCTGGTTGCGACTGACCCAGACTTCGCACTGGTACTGGCTCGCGAGCTGGGTGAATTTGCTTGAGGCCCGGGCGTGTAATCCAAGCTTGTTGACGATCTCGACTTCCTGAACCGGCATTTCTTGTGCTTCCTGGTTTGAGGTTTCGTTAAACGCTTTTTTCCGGCGGTAGCATGTACAGCACCCCTTCCATGCCACCGGTGATGGCCTTGCTGACCACCACATCCAGCGGCTGATGGCAGTAAGTCAGGACGCGAACCAGCATGGGCAGATTGACACCGGCCACAGCTTCGATGCGTCCTGGCTGGATGAGTCGGTTGGCGACGTTTGACGGCGTGCCGCCGAAGATGTCGGTCAACAGCAGGACGCCCGACCCGTCGTCCAGTTTTTCGCATAACTGGCGAGCGCGCACGAGCACTTCGTCCGGGTCGTCGGCCTTGCTTACGGCCAGATGCCCAAGATTGGGCATGTCCCGTTGCATGATGTGGCGGGCGCATGCCAACAGCGCATCGCCCAGCATCACATGAGTCACAATGACAATTCCTACCATCGCAGTTCCATTGCCAAACCGGAAATTACTTCAATGATATAGCCGAAATGAAGTTCTGCCGAGTCCGGCGAGCAGTCAAATTACTGCAATGTGGCAATCGTGTCGGGTTTTTCCAGCCAGGCGATCCGCGACAGCATGGATGGCGAGGCGAAAATCGCCCCCTGCGGGTCGATCAGCAGGTAATCGCGGATGCCGAAGCGCTCGGCAAAACGCGGCGCGCTGGCTTTGCCTCCGATGTACAACGGTTTGGTGGCGATATCGGAAATCGTGCCGGCTTCTTTCCCTGCTGGCGCGATGACGGTGGCCGCTTGCAGGATTTGGGCCGGTTTGCCGGTGCGCGGGTCGATGATGTGCGAATAGCGCTGCCCGTCTTTCTCAAAATAACGCTGATAATCGCCCGAGGTGCCGATGGCCTCTCCATCGTTCAATTCAATCGAGGCCATCGCTGCCGGCTTGCGCGGATGCTGCAAGCCGATTTTCCAGCGTTCGGCATTTTTGCGGCCCAACGCCATGACGTTGCCGCCGATGTTGATCAGCGCATTGTTCACGCCCTTGCTGCGCAGGATTCCTGCCACCCGGTCCAGTGCCCAGCCCTTGGCGTAACCGCCCAGATCGATTGCGACCGCGCGATTGCGGCTGGATACCTTCGCGCCGTCGAAGCGCAGGTCTTCCAGCGAGGGGCGGGCGGCGAGCAAGGCCGCGACCGCCTTGGGATCGGCGGTGACCGGCTCAAACGTGTCGCGGTGAAAGCCCCACAGCGCTACCAGTTGCCCGACTGCAGGGTTGAACAGTTCATCGGACTGCCGGGCATATCGCGCTGCCTGTTTCAGCATGCCAGCCAGTTCGTCGTCGACAGTCGCAGATTCGCCTCTGGCAAACGCCTCGTTGAGGTGTAGAACCTCGGACGGGCGCCAGGCATGCAGCTTGGCATGCAGCCGATCGAGCTCGCCCAGCGCTGCGGCCGTTGCCTCGCGAGCCTGATTTTCCGGCGCGCCCCAGACGGAGATGACAACACGGGTGCCAAATACATAGCTTTCCTGCTGATAAAGCGCGGGCTTGCTGCATGCCGGCAGCAGTAAGGCAACAAGGAGCACCAAGAACCGGCGCATCATGCGGCCCTGCGTTCGACGGCATCGATGAATAGCCCCGCCACGTTGATGCCGGACTGGGTGCTGATTTCCTGGAAACAGGTCGGGCTGGTCACGTTCACCTCGGTCAGATAATCGCCAATGATATCCAGACCGACGAGCAGCAATCCCTGTGCCAGCAATTGCGGACCGAGGGCTTCGGCAATTTCCCGATCCCGGGAGGTGAGTGCTTGGGCAACGCCGGTGCCGCCGACTGCCAGATTGCCACGCGTCTCCCCCGTTTTGGGGATGCGTGCGAGACACCAATCCACCGGGAGCCCGTCGATGATCAGTACCCGTTTGTCGCCCGCAGCGATTTCTGGAATGAAACGTTGCGCCATCACGGTGCGCGTTTCGTTGCAGGTGAGCGTTTCGATGATCGAACCAATATTGGGGTCATCGTTGCGGACGCGGAAAATGCCCGCTCCGCCCATGCCGTCGAGTGGCTTGAGAATGATGTCTCCGTGTTCTGCCAGGAACGCGCGCAGGTCGTCTTCCTGCTGGCTGACGAGTGTTGGCGCCGTGAACTGCGGATAGCGCAGAACCGACAATTTTTCGTTGAAATCGCGCAGGGCCTGTCCGGAATTGAACACTTTCGCGCCATGCGCTTCCGCGAGACTCAGGAGATGGGTGGCGTACAGGTATTGCTGGTCGAAAGGCGGATCCTTGCGCATGACCGTGGCGCAAAAATCGGTCAGCGCCATCGCCGCGTAGTCGCCTTCCGTGTACCAATCGTGGCCGTACTGCGTATCGGAGAAGCTCAGCGGCGCAGCGTGAATTTCGATGCGCCCGGCGCGCACGCACAGCGTTTCCGCTTGCGCCGTCCAGATTTCGTGTCCGCGAGCGGAGGCTTCGCGCATCATGGCGTAGCTCGAATCCTTGTGGATTTTCAGCCCCGGCAGCGGGTCGACGATAAAGAGCAGCTTCATGCCACGGCCTCGGCCAGGGGCTGTACCAGGTCTTCGCTCTCTTCGAGCTCCAGCGCCGCTGCCAGCAACGCCAGCCGGGCAACCACGCCGTAGGCGTAGAAACGGTTGGCCTGGCAATCCGGCCGGCCGTCGCAATCGGGGGTGTTCGACGGCGTGGCGAAGGCCAGCGGCACGAAATGCATCCCCGGTGCGTTGAGGTTTTCGTCCGGCCCGCGGCCGGTGTGTACCCGATAGAAGCCGCCTACCACGAAACGGTCGATCATGTAGATGACCGGCTCGGCCACGGCGGCATTGATCTGCTCGAAAGTCGGTACGCCTTCCTGAACGATCACCTCCGAGACTTCCAGACCTTCCTTGACCACGGCCATCTTGTTGCGCTGTTTGCGGTTGAGGCCGATCACCTCGTCCGGCGATTTCACGCTCATCACGCCCATGCCGTAGGTGCCGGCATCGGCCTTGACGATGGCGAACGGCTGCTCGTCGATGCCGTGTTCCGCGTATTTCAGGCGGGTCTTGTTCAGGATGTCGGAAACCGCATCGGCCAGGCATTGCTCGCCTTCGCGCGTCTGGAAATCAAGCCCGGAAACGCCGCTGAAATAAGGGTTGATCACCCACGGGTCAATGCCGATCAGGTCGCCGAAATCATGGGCTACCTGGTCGAACGCGGCAAAATGACGGGTCTTGCGGCGCACCGCCCAGCCGGCCTGCAAGGGGGGCAGCAGCATCTGGTCGACGTCGCGCAGGATGGAAGGAATGCCCGCGGAAAGATCGTTGTTGAGCAGAACGACGCAAGGATCGAAATCGGCAAGGCGGATGCGCCGCCCCTGCCGTTGCACTGGCTCCAGTAACAGGCAACCGCCGTCGGGCAGGTCAAGGCGCGTAGGTGCCGTGATGTCCGGGTTCAACGAACCGATGCGGACCATGATGCCCGACTGGCGCAGGATGCGCACAATGGCCGCCACGTTCTGCAGGTAGAACAGGTTGCGCGTGTGGTTTTCCGGGATTAGCAACAGGCGGCGCGCATCCGGGCAAAAGCCCTCCAGCGCCATCATCGCTGCTTGCACGCACAGCGGATGGAAATCCGGATTCAGGTTGTTGAACCCGCCGGGGAACAGGTTCATGTCCACCTGCGCCAGCTTGAAGCCCGCATTGCGCAGATCCACCGAGCCATAAAACGGCGGCGTGTGCTCTTGCCACTGGTTGCGGAACCAGTGTTCGATTTCCGGCAACGAACCGAGAATCTTGCGTTCCAGATCGTGCAGGGGGCCGGTCAGTGCGGTGGTGAGATGAGGTACACTCATTGAGAAGGTCCGGACAAGTTATCCTATTGCATATGCGGGCGCAAAGGAGTGAATCAAGATGCGGGGGCGGCGATGCATCGGCTAGGATAGCCTCATGTACTGAAAAAGCGTGCGCGTGCTTGACAGGAAAAGTTTCCTCTATATAATTGCGCGTCTCTGTACAGGGCGGGTCGTTAGCTCAGTTGGTAGAGCAGCGGACTTTTAATCCGTTGGTCGCAGGTTCGAATCCCGCACGGCCTACCAAGTCTTGCACAGAACAAAAAAACGCAATACAATGCGTGCCTTCTTTGGGGCGTTAGCTCAGTTGGTAGAGCAGCGGACTCTTAATCCGTAGGTCCACAGTTCGAATCTGTGACGCCCCACCAAAGATACAAGAAACCAGCCTTCGGGCTGGTTTTTTCGTTTCTGCCGCCGGCAAGTCCGGTTTGAGCTTCGGTTTTTTCCAAATCCTCTCGCGGTAATTTTATCCGCCGCGTCTCGGCTGCTTTTTGAAGGTGTCTGTAATTAATGTTAAGAAGTGTGCAGTTGCTGTTTGTGTGATGGGTTTGTTTTCTGCATTCAGCGGCGTTGTTATGGCCGGGGGCAAGATCAAGTGCGCACAGGTCTTCCCCGTGGAGAAGGAAGTTCAGTCTTATGTGGCATCGCACTTCGGTCGCGAAGACATCATTGAGGCTGGCCAAGAGCCGCTCCTGGTCGACTGATCTGGCATTGAACCTGAATGTGAAAAGCCTCGGCGTCTGACTGGGGCTTTTTTGTGTCTGTAGTGCCGATTTTCCTCGGCATTGCTCTTCAGGATGCAGCGCTTGATTGAGATGTAAATTGTTTCACGGCCTCTTTTTGTTTTTTTGCGGACGCCGCCCTCACAGGCGTGTCTACGGTTTTCAGGCTACCCCATATCAGCCAAACAGCCTTTCGTGAAAACTCGTCGCCCCGGGGGAAGGGTTTGTTTTGAAGGCGCGGGGTTCGCGGGTTGCGCCCAATGCGACGGCTGCTAGACTTCAGATTGGCTGTCAGGTATGGCAGTAAGTGTTGCGGAAATTCTGGCCCGTCCAAGGTTTGGAATTGCCGTGCTCAAACAAAATAAGGAGGGGTGGCAAAATGGAAATTCGAAAGGTCTATCGTACCAGCCGCGGTGTATTTGAAACACTTGAGCAGGCTGTGGCCAGTCAGAATCGCGCGGATAATCAGGATCCTTTGGATACTCACTTTGGCGAAAAAGTGCGCCCGGCAGCAAATTATGATGCGTTCAGCCCGCACTTCGGGGAGCGGGAGAGCCCGGTGGAGGAGTTTGTGCTGTTTGCCGACGGAAACTATTTCCGGTTGGAGCGGGTTGCCGTGCAGAAGTGATCTCAGGAAAAGCTTTTGGTGCAATCTAAAACAAAAACCCAGCCGTGAAGGCTGGGTTTTTTGGTATTCCTGGTTGCGGGAGTAGGACTCGAACCTACGACCTTCGGGTTATGAGCCCGACGAGCTGCCAACTGCTCCATCCCGCGACAGAGAACGAGACTATATCCAGAAGTTGTGGAGCAGTCAAGGATTCGACCGGTCTTTTGTTTGGATGTTCTGTTGGCCCGATGAAAAACTACTGCTTTTTTTGGGGCGGGCGATTACACGGTCCACTCGACCCATCCCTTCCAGGCCGTCAGCAAGACCACGATGCCAAAGGCGATCCGGTACCAAGCGAAGGCGATGAAGGTGTGGGTGGAAATGAATTTCAACAGCGCACGCACTGCGAAAAAGGCGCTGATCATCGAAGCCAGAAAGCCGATGGCGAAGATGCCCATGTCGTGCATGTCCAGCGCGTGGCGGTGTTTCAACAGGCTGTAGAGCGAGGCGGCGCTCAGCGTGGGGATGGCGAGAAAGAAGGAGAACTCGGTGGCAGCGCGGCGCGACAGGCCGAAAAACAGGCCGCCGATGATCGTTGCGCCGGAACGCGAGGTGCCGGGGATCAGCGCAAAACACTGGGCAAAGCCGATCTTGATGGCATCGCGCAGGGTCAGGTCGTCGACGGATTCCACGGTGATGCGATGCTGGCGTTTTTCTGCCCAGAGGATGACGAATGCGCCGACGATGAAAGCCAGCGCAACTGGAACCGGTTTGAATAGCACGGCCTTGATGGCTTTGTTGAACAGGTAGCCCATGGCGGCGGCAGGTACGAAAGCCGCGGTGACATTGATCAGCAGATTGCGCTCGCGCCCCGGTTGCCTGGCGCCGTGCAACGTGTGGCCGATCTTGGCGCGGTATTCCCATACGACGGCCAGCATGGCGCCGAACTGGATGAAAATCTCGAAGACATCGCGTTTTTCCTTGTCGAGAAAATTGAGCAGATCGCCTGTCAGGATCAGGTGGCCGGTGCTGGAAATCGGCAGAAATTCCGTCAAGCCCTCGACGATTCCCATGATGACTGCTTTGAAAACCAGAACCAGATCCATATCGCTGTACCACTGTTGCGTTTGAAAGGGGAAGATTATAGGCGATCCGGAAGGGCGTTGCCCCGGATATGCGGCGGGCGTGAATGCTGACGCAGTGTTTTTGTCGGAGCCGGGGTCAACTTTGCTTCTGGTGTTTCAGCAAGGTCTGGATGGCATCCTGCAGATCCTTGTCTTCCAGCGTGTTTGCCAGATCGGCAAATGCCTTTTGTGCCGCGGGGGGGATGCTTAAGCGATTGGTTCTTCTTGGTTTTTCATGATTGAGGTTGACTTGCACGCGCGGCAAGATTGCGGTAGCGTGCCATCCTGCATCCTGCAAGGCCGCGAGAATGGCGGGTGCTGCCAGCCGCAGGCGCGTGGCTGCGGCGCTGTGTGGTACGCCGATGACTACGGTGGAGCCTGACCAGGCAACGCCCTGACAAAGCGGTGCCAGTTCTGGAGGCGTTGCGTGGCGGACGAGGTCCAGTACCTGCTGGAGTTCGCCGACGCGATTCACGATTCGGGCCAATCCGGGGTCGCGGCCGACAAAACCGGGGCGGGAGGGGCGACGCTGCATGATGTTTGCTGATGAGGATTAGATATTGAATATTATTCTGGTTTCCAGTCGCTTGGCCAAGGCTGTTTCGCTGGGGCCGAAACAGGTGGCGCTGGCGTTGACGCTGGCGGCCATGCTGATTGGTGGTGCCTGCTTTGCCTTGGGGGCTTTGCTGGCTTCGTCCCGGAGCGTGACCCAGTTGACGCGTTTTGTTCCCAACCCCCGTCAGGCCGAGATCGATGCGTTGGCGGTGAAACTGGGCGAGTTGCAGGCAAAACTGGTTCGACTGGATGGCTTGGCAAAACAGGTCGGGCAAAAATCCGGCGTCGACGTGAAGCCGTTCCTTTCCGGTGAGGCTGCGCCTCGCGGCGGCGCGGCGCAGGAAGGGGCGTATTTGTCCGCGGATGACCTGCTCAGGCAGTTGACTGGAACGGAGACACTGCTTTCAGCCTATCACGACCAGCTGTCTTTGGCTGAGGCAGTATTGATGCTGCCTGATACGAAAAATTTGCCGGCCTTGCCTCCCGTCTCACTGTCCCTCGGACAATCTTCGGGATTCGGCGCAAGAATCGACCCCCTGAGCGGTAAGCAGACTTTCCACGAGGGCATTGATTTTGTGGGTGATGTCGGGACGCCGGTCAAAGCCTCCGGCCGGGGCGTGGTGACCTTTGCGGGCTACCATGTCGAATATGGTAATATGGTCGACTTGGATCACGGCAACGGTTTGACCAGCCGTTATGCGCACAACGCGAAGCTGATGGTGCGCAAGGGCGGAATGGTTGAAGCGGGGCAGGTTATCGCGCAGCTGGGCAACAGCGGGCGCTCGACCGGCGCCCATTTGCATTACGAGATACGCTACAAGAATGTGCCGCAAAATCCGTTGCGCTTCATGGCCACGGAAGTGGCGGCAGGCAAAATACCCGCGTTGCGGCCCTGACAGGCCGCTGTGTAAAACGAATCAGGATTCAAGGCGCGGCGGATGGGGGAACCCAATCCGCCGCAGTCATTCGCTGTGGAATCGAATTAACCGGCGAGAAGCACGTCCCGTGCTTTTGCCCATTTGGTAAAAAGAACAGAACATGATCTCCAAACTGCTCAAGAAGATTTTCGGTAGTCGCAACGATCGCCTGCTCAAGCAATACGGCGCGGTAGTCCGCCAGATCAACGCGCTGGAAGCCGGCCTGGAAAAGCTTTCCGACGACGAGCTTCGCGCCAGGACGGAGGAATTCCGCAAGCGGATTGCCGAGGGGGCTTCGCTTGACCAGATCCTGCCGGAAGCCTTTGCGGTATGTCGCGAAGGCGGCAAGCGCGCGCTGGGAATGCGTCATTTCGATGTGCAGTTGATCGGTGGCATGGCCTTGCATTACGGAAAAATTGCCGAAATGCGCACCGGCGAAGGCAAGACGCTGGTCGCAACCCTGCCGGCCTACCTCAACGCGCTCACCGGCAAGGGCGTGCATGTGGTAACCGTGAACGATTACCTCGCCGGCCGCGATGCCCGTCAGATGGGGCGCCTGTTCCGCTTTCTGGGGCTAACCTGCGGCGTGAACCTGGCCGAAATGGACCACGAGGAAAAGCAGGCCGCTTACGCCTGCGATATCACCTACGGAACCAATAACGAATTCGGCTTCGACTACCTGCGCGACAACATGGCATTCCGCAATGAAGAGCGGGTGCAGCGCGGCTTGGCCTACTCCATCGTCGACGAAGTGGACTCGATCCTGATCGACGAAGCGCGTACGCCGCTGATCATCTCCGGCCCCTCCGAGGACAACACCGACCTGTACCTGAAAATGGACGCCATTCCGCCGCTCCTGAAACGCCAGGAAACCGAAGAAGGCGAAGGCGATTACTGGGTCGACGAAAAGGCCAATTCGGTCCACCTTTCCGAAGCCGGCCACGAACGCGTCGAGGAACTCCTCACGCAGAAGGGGCTGCTCGCAGAGGGCGACAGCCTCTATTCGGCCGCCAACATCAGTTTGGTCCACCACCTCAACGCCGCACTCAAGGCGCACACCCTGTTCCTGCGCGACCAGCACTACGTGGTCATGGATGGCGAAATTGTCATCGTCGACGAATTCACCGGTCGCCTGATGGCCGGCCGTCGCTGGTCGGAAGGGCTGCATCAGGCCGTGGAAGCCAAGGAGCGCGTACAGGTCAACCAGGAAAACCAGACCTACGCCACGATCACGCTGCAGAACTATTTCCGCATGTACGGCAAGCTTTCGGGCATGACCGGCACCGCCGATACCGAAGCCTACGAATTCCAGCAAATCTACGGTTTGGAAACCGTGATCATCCCGACCAACCGTCCGATGATCCGCGAAGACCGGCAGGATCAGGTCTACAAGACCGCCAAGGAAAAATATGCGGCGATGCTGACCGATATCAGGGACTGCCGGGAGCGCGGACAGCCGGTACTGGTCGGCACCACCTCGATCGAGCAGTCCGAACTGCTTTCGACGATGCTGCAGAAGGAAAAACTGCCGCACAACGTGCTCAACGCCAAGCAACACGCCCGCGAAGCGGAAATCGTTGCCGAAGCGGGCCGCCCCGGCATGATCACGATTGCAACCAACATGGCCGGTCGCGGTACCGACATCGTGCTGGGCGGCAGTCTGGAAATGCCATTGCGCGCCATCGAGGAAGATGAAAGCCTGGATGAAGCAAGCAAGCGCGAAAAAATTGCCGCCTTGCGCGCAGACTGGCAGAAGCTGCACGAGCAAGTGGTGGCAGCAGGCGGCTTGCACATCATCGGCTCCGAACGCCACGAATCGCGCCGTATCGACAACCAGTTGCGCGGCCGTTCCGGTCGTCAGGGCGATCCGGGCTCCAGCCGTTTCTACCTCTGCCTTGAAGACCCGCTGCTGCGTATCTTCGCCGGCGACCGCGTCGCATTCGTGATGGACAAGCTCAAGCTGCCGGAAGGCGAGCCGATCGAAGCTCCGATGGTTTCCCGCGCCATCGAATCCGCGCAGCGCAAGGTCGAAGGTCGCAACTTCGATATCCGCAAGCAGTTGCTGGAATACGACGACGTTGCCAACGAACAGCGAAAGGCCATTTACGGTCAGCGCAACGAGTTGCTGGAATCCGAGGATATCTCAGAAACCATTACGGCGATGTGCCAGAGTACGGTGCTTGAGCTGGTCGACCAGCATCTGCCGCCGGAAGCCATGGAAGAGCAGTGGGATATCCCGGGCTTGGAAAAATCGCTGGCCGAATACGGTATTGATGCACCGATCAGCGAGTGGTTGCAGCATGAGCCGGCGCTGGACGTGGAAGCGATCAAGTCCCGCATCCAGACCATCGCCCAAGAGTCGTACGATGCCAAGGTGGAGTTGGCTGGCGTCGAAACATTCCGTCAATTCGAGCGCGCCGTGCTTCTGCAGCATCTCGACCAGAACTGGCGCGAACATCTTTCCATGCTCGATCACCTGCGCCAGGGCATTCACCTGCGTGGTTATGCTCAGAAAAACCCCAAGCAGGAGTACAAGCGCGAAGCGTTCGAACTCTTTTCCAGCCTGCTGGACCGCATCAAGCGGGATGTTGTGCTGATCGTCATGAACGTGCAGGTCCGTACCCAGGAAGACGTGGATGCTGTGCAGCCGCGCGAGTTGCCGGAGGGTGTGCAGTACCTCCACGACGACCTGACACCAGGCATGGAGGATGATCAAGCGGAAGATGCGCGCAAGGAGCAGCAGGCACGTTTTGCCGGCGTTGGCCGCAACGAAGCCTGCCCGTGCGGATCGGGCAAGAAATACAAGCATTGCCACGGCCGCCTCGCGTAATTCGATATTGACGACCCTGCTGCCACTGACTAGCCTGTGAATACGGGCCGATAGCTCAGCTGGGAGAGCGCTGCGTTCGCAATGCAGAGGTCGTGAGTTCGATCCTCATTCGGTCCACAAATCACCTTTCCATAACAGTCCAAGTAAGGCCGGTAAAGCCAGTAAATTCAAGGCTTCCGGCCTTTTTTGCGTCCATTGTCGTCTGTCGGGGTACGTTGCAATCCGGCGGTGTGAGGGGGTATAACTAGGGGTATCTGGCAATACGCCAAAGGGAGATACCCCCAATGCCGCTTACCGATACCGAGATACGCAAAACCAAAGCCGAAGGGAAGCCGGTCAAACTGGCGGACGAGAAAGGCTTGTTCCTTTTGATCCAGCCGAACGGGGCCAAGTATTGGCGTCATAAGTACAGATACGGCGGAAAGGAAAAGTTACTGGCGCACGGGGTTTACCCGGAAGTCAGCCTAAAGGAAGCACGGGAACGTCGGGACGAAGCCCGCAAGCTGCTTGCGCAAGGGGTTGATCCAGCAGCAGCCAAACAGGCGGCCAAGCTGGCCCGCGTCATTGCCTGTGAAAACAGTTTTGAGGCTGTTGCCCGCGAGTGGTTCGCCAAGCATGAGCCGACTTGGGCCAAAGGCCATGCCGACAAGGTTATCTACCGTCTGGAAAAAGATGCCTTCCCTTGGCTGGGGAATCGCCCGATTGCCGAGATTACTGCGCCTGAACTGCTGGCAACTATTCGCCGGACTGAATCACGCGGGGCGCTGGATACCGCGCACCGGGTTTTGCAGAACTGCGGCCAAGTATTCCGCTATGCCGTGGCGACTGGCCGGGCCGAGCGCGACCCGGCCGCCGATCTGCGGGGCGCTTTGCCACCATCCAGAACCAAACATTACGCCTCAATTGTCGAGCCTTCCGCCGTGGCTGAACTCTTGCGAGCCATGGATGGATTCAAGGGGACGCTGATTGTGCAATCTGCGCTACGGTTGGCCCCGCTGGTATTTACCCGGCCCGGAGAGCTGCGCAAGGCGGAATGGTCAGAGATCAACCTAGACAAAGGCGAGTGGAACATACCCGCCGAACGCATGAAGGGCTGGATACGCAAAGGGATAACTACCCCGCACCTTGTGCCGCTTTCGGCTCAAGCCGTGGCGGTCCTTCGGGAGCTTTACCCGCTGACGGGTCGCCGCCAGTATGTTTTCACCGGGCGCGATCCTAACAAGCCGATGAGTGAAGCCGCCGTAAATGCTGCCCTTCGCCGTATGGGGTACGACACCAAAACGGAAATCACCGGGCATGGATTCCGGGCCATGGCCCGGACCATCCTGCATGAAGAGCTTGGAATAGACCGGGACGTAATCGAGCATCAACTAGCCCATCGAGTCCCGGATGCGCTCGGCACGGCATACAACCGTACCAAGTTCATCAAAGACCGCCGTACCATGATGCAAACATGGGCTGATTATCTGGAAAAACTCAAAGCCGGGGCCGAGATTATTACCGGTAATTTCGGCAAGGCCGCGTAAGGAACCAACTTACAGCACTAGCACAAAGACGCCACCCCACCCCCTGCACCCTCCGTTTTTTGGTGTTACCGGTGTTACTGGTGTTACCAGATTGATTTGTATGGATATTTTTTGTGTTGCTGGTGTTGCGGTTGGTGTTACTGGTAACACCTTGATTGTCCAAGCGCATCCCAAAAGGTGAAAAATGCGGCGCGGGTAGGCTCTTTCCTGCCCGCCTGACAGCGGCGGTTTTGGGCTGCGCCGGGGATGAAATCTTGTAAGGATTGGGCCTTGACCGGAAACACCGACAAGCCTATCCTGATGTTGTCGCGTTCAATAGCGCGACCGGGTTTAGCAGCCCGAACAACATAGGCGGACAACCGCCAGCAGGCGGTTTTTTTGGTCCGTATAGCCCTTGGTGCGCCTTCTATGGGCGGGCCGGGTGGGGAGCCGCAAGGCTCGCCGGTTGCCTATGTTGCCGGTCTGCTAACCCGCCCGGTTCCGTCCACCCGTTTAGCAGCGGGAGCGGAAACACAACCGCAAACATAGGAGGCCAGATTATGGCAAACGTATCCACACACCCTGCCGGCTCACGGCGACGGGTTTACCCTTTCCGCTTCAAAACAGAGGAAGAGCTGATTAGTGCAGCGCTTTCTGTGCTGGAAACGCGCACCACCTACGGCCCAGCCATTACCAGCCCGGACAGCGCCTGCCAGCTACTGAAACTCAAGCTGGGAGAGTTGAAATACGAGGTGTTTGGTGTGATCTGGCTTGATGCTGGTCATCAAATTATTGCTGTTGAGGATATGTTTCGTGGCACATTGGACGAGGCTCGCATTTACCCGCGTCAAGTCGCCCGCCGTGCGCTGGAAATAGATGCGGCGGCGGTAATTATTTACCACAACCACCCCAGCGGCAGAGTCGGTGCCAGTGATGGGGATCGCCAAATAACCGAACAAATCAAACAAACCCTTAGTCTGATCGACGTGAAGCTGTTGGATCATCTCATTATTGGCGGGGCTAAACTGCTTTCCTTTAAAGAGAACGGCTATTTGTAGTCGCAAGCCTTTCCTTGCCTGCCGTGGGGTAAACTGGCACAGCCCGGCCTAGGTTTGGCCGCCGAATAACGGGATACCTTCACCCGTTGGCCGGGCGACTTCTTGAAGGGGTGCTTGTGAAGGCAAGCCATGAAAAAACAATCTAAACGGATTAAAAGCGCCCGCGACTTACCCAGTTGGTTTTCTTTGGAAGCGTATAAACCCTTGGCAAAGTTTGATGCTAGGCAATGGGCATGGCTCATCCAAAGTCGTATCAAATGGATGGAGCTCCATGGAACTGATGCATCTAATGATGAATTTGGGGCTCTTTTCTGGCTGGATGAGCGGGCAACCGGTGAGCGTTGGAATTCTCTGCCGGGGTTTGGCGGCTATTGCGATGAGGGGCCGCGACTTCCTGATGAAGGTGATTGGATTTGGCATTCGCTTGATGATGCTACGAAAAATAGAATTGAGGCAATACATGAAAAGCATTGGGCTGTTCGCCGCGAGTTCTTTAATACTGCATCGTATGATGAGTTACATTTAGGGGCTGTTTGTGCTGAATTCCGCTACAACGTGGTTGCCCCTATTCACCGAGGATTGGCGTATGGCTTTTATTTGGAGTCAAAACAAAAACGCCAAGTTGCAAGCCGTTTTGCACTGGTTGAACGGTATTACAGAGAGCTAGATGAGTCGCTTAAAGAAATGCACGCCCGAGTAGAAAATAGAGCCGCTTGCCATGCCGCTGGCGTGCCATTCGACGAACAAGAAAATAAAACTGTCCAAACCGTAACCCTCACCCAGAGAGCGCAGGCAGATAAATATTTTAACCAACCGTTTGATGAGTGGTATGCGCCTGTAGTTGTGGTCAACCTGCAAGCCTCCGATGATCTAATTATGGATGAGTTCAAAAAATGGCTGGCAGATCAACGTGCACAACACCCATTACCAGAAAATAAAATCATCAACGAGCAAGACTTCAAAAAATGGCAGGCATACCAGATTTTCCCCTACTTTGATTTGATGTACTGGGCAACACTGGAAGGTGTAAAAATTGATGAGTCCGCTCTTTTGGATGCGTTGTTTCCTTGTGGCATAAATGGCGATGAACGCCATGCAATTCGCCGCGCAAAGGACTGGGCAAAGAAAGTCATCTGCCGCGAAACGGTTGATATGCTTCACGCCCAAGAAGTTGTTGCCACAAAAATGCGGTAATTTCTCACGTATAAAAACCCGCATTTTTTGAGGGTTTTTCCTGCTGTTATTTGGCCGTGTCTTGGGCCGTTCTATGTCTTTATTGTTTCCGTGTCGGTGCAGTTGCGCCGAGAAAACCCGCAACGGAAAGGAAACGATAATGGCAAACACCACCACCCAAAATCAGCCGCAACACGAGCAACTTTTGCGGCTCGCCCAAGTCGAGGCTATGGTTGGCCTCAAGAAATCCAGCATCTACAAGATGATGGCCGATGGCACTTTTCCTGCCGCCGTGCCAATTAGTCCCAATAGCCGCGCTTGGCTGTTGTCTGAAATTCAGGCTTGGATTGCCGCCCGCGTCGCAGAAAGGGGCGCAGCATGAACGCCTCCGAACTGAAATCACGCGCCCCTTTCCTGCCCGCCGATGTGGCCGCATCCGTGGCCCGTGCAATGCTGCATGTTCGTGGTGCTGCCGTGGCCTTAGGGGTTCCCCAGAATGACCAGCGGGCGGTTTGGCTAGGCTGTGCTTCAATGATTCCCCTGCGCCAAGACGGCCAACCTGTAACCACGGCAAGCCCCGCGCCTGCGACACTGGCAAAAACAAACGTGCTGCCGTTCCCATCTAGCCCAAGTGCCAATCAAGAGGATGCGGAAATGTCGCCTTCCGTCCGGGAGCTGTTGGAGGCGTCCGATAATCCGGCCTTGCCGCCGTATCTGGCCGGGATCGAGGCGGCTATGGCGCTGCAAAACGCGATTGGTGACGCGCATTTGCTGGGCTTGGAATATGCGCTGGCCTGCAAAGCTACGGCGCGAGGGTTTGCCGACCAAATGCCGGCTGATTTGCTGACCGATTGCGGCGACTGTTTGCAGAAACAGGCTGCCCCATTCTGGGGGCATGATGGTATCCCTGCGTTAGATAAGGTTGATGCGCAAATGCTTGCAGCTTGGCTTGCCGAGCAAGGGGGCGAGCATGAATAACCGCCTTGATCTGATTGGCCTCAAAGATGCCGCCCGCAACCGTTGGCCGGGAATTCTGCAAGCGGCTGGCGTTGATCCTAAACACCTGCGCAACAAGCACGGCGCTTGCCCGGTGTGCGGGGGCAAGGATCGTTTCCGCTTCACCGATAAGGATGGCCGGGGCTGCTATGTGTGCAACAAGTGCCGCCCGGACGGCGGCGACGGCTTCCACTTGCTGGCCGCGTTCCGCTCCTGTTCCTTTATCGAAGCCGCCCGCTTTGTTTCGGACTATCTGGGCGGCGCTGCTGTAACGGCAACCGCGCCAAGTCCGGAAGAATTGGCGCGGCGCAAAGAGCGGGAGGACGCCGAGCAGAAACGCGCTTGGCTGAATAACCGGGCGGTCAATTTATCCACTTGGCGGCAGGCGCACCCGGTTATGCCCGGTTCTCCTGTCGGCCTGTATCTGCGCAACCGTGGCTTGAGTCTGGCCGAGTATCCGCAAGCCCTGCGCTTCCATCCTTGCCTGCCGTATTGGGACCGGGGTGAGGATGGCAAACCGATCAAGCTGGGCGACTTCTGCGGCATGGTGGCCGCCGTGCAAGCGCCGGATGGCGCTCTGGTGGCCGTGCATAAAACCTATCTGACTGGCGCAGGGCGCAAGATCGACGCGCCCAGCCCCAAGAAGATGAGCAAGCCCAGCGGCCCGCTTGCTGGTGCGGCCTGCCGCCTGTTCCCTGCCGGGGAAAAACTTGCCATCTGTGAGGGGATAGAAACCGGGCTGGCCGTGCATCTGGGGTCCGGGCTTCCGGTTTGGGCCGGGCTGAATGCCTTTGGTCTTTCACAAATGGTGCTGCCGCCCGAGGCCCGCCAAGTGTTCATCTATGCCGACCACGATGAAAACGGCACTGGCCAGAACGCAGCCAAGACCCTTGCGGACCGACTGACCCAAGAAGGCCGCAGCGTGCGGATTCTGCTGCCCGGTAAACCCGGCTGGGATTGGCTGGACGTATGGAATGCACGCGCCAGCAATGACCCGCAAAACGAAAAGGACGCCGCATGACAGCCGACCACGATTTGCTGCAAAACCCCGAATCCGCCCCCTTGGTAGACCAGCCCCAGCCGAGTGCAACACCTGCCGCCCGTCCAGCCAAAGCCAAGAAACCGCCCAAGCCGAAAACCGCAACCGTTGCCGGCGATGCGACATTTGTCCCGCAACCGGATGGCGTGTATATCCAGCGTGGCGATACCGAACCCCGCAAGCTATGCGGCCCACTAGAAATCGTGGCGCAATTGCGCGATGCCAATGGCAGCGGCTGGTGTGTACTGGTCAAGCTGACCGACTTGGACGGCCAGACCAAAACGCACCAGATACCCCGCGCCCGTTTGGTGTCCGATCAATCCACGCGAGTCATTGAAGAGCTGGCCGAGCTGGGGCTATGGCTGTCATCGGCCAAGGATCGGAATGCAAACCTGATGCTGTACCTGCAAACCGGCACCGATGCGCCCCGCGCCCGCAAGATCGAGCGCACCGGCTGGCATGAATCGGCCTTTGTCTTGCCGGATGAAGTGATCGGCCCGACTGCCGAAAACCTGATCTACCAAGGGGCCGGCAAGCCGCCGATTGCGCTGGCCGGTACGCTGGAAGGCTGGCGCGATGGCGTGGCGAAGTATGCGCCGGGTAATCCGCTGTTACTGCTGGCACTGGGGGCGGGCTTTGCTGGTCCGCTGGTGCGGCTGACCGGGTTGGATTCTGGGGGCTTCCACTTCTACGGCGACAGCAAGGCCGGCAAGTCCACCATTTGCGACATGGCGGCCAGTATCTGGGGCAACCCGAAAGACTACCGCATGAGCTGGAAGGCGACGGCGGTAGGGATCGAGTACGCCAGCGCCAGCTATAACGATCTGCCTTTCCTGCTGGATGAAATCAACCTGGCTGAGCCCCGTGAAGTGGATAGCGTGGTGTACCTGATCAGTCAAGGCAAGGGCAAGGCGCGGGGCAAGGATAGCGGCGGGCTGCGCGACTTCGCCCGCTGGTGCTGCTTTGCCATATCGAACGGCGAGCAAGACCTTGCCACGGTTATCAGACAGGCCGGCAAAACAATCAAGGCCGGCCAAGCGGTGCGGCTGCTGTCGATCCCCGCCCGCCGAAGTGTTGGCGCGTTCGATGATCTGCATGGGTATCAGGATGCTCCCGCGCTGTGCGCCAAGCTGGCGACCACTGCGGCCCAGCACCACGGCGCAGCCGGTCAAGCCTTCCTTGCCCGCCTGACCGCTGAGGATATGGAAACCAAGAAACAGGAAATCCGCCGGGCCTTGCATAAGTTTGCCGAGCGTTGCGTCCCGGAAGGCGCGAGCGCCCAAGTGCGCCACGCAGCGCATTACTTCGCCTTGGCAGGCTATGCCGCCGAGCAAGCTACGCTCTACGGGTTGACTGGCTGGGATTTGCTGACCGCATGGGAGGCCGCTTGCGGCTTGTTTGAGGATTGGCTTGCCCAGCGTGGGGGAGCCGGAAACGAGGAAGATAGGCAGATTATCCGCCAAGTACAGGCGCACTTTGAGCAGCACGGGGAAGGCCGTTATGCCGATCTGGCCCGTAATGTGCAAAACGATAATCACGCCCCCAAAACCCTGATGCGCTGCGGATTCCGGGAAACGGAAACCGGCAGCGTCAATGGCGAGGAAGTATCAAAGACAACCTATTATGTCCTGCCGCAAGCATGGACCGGGGAAGTCCTGAAAGGCTTTGATCCACGCAAGGCAAACCGGCTACTGGTCGATCTAGGAATCTTGCTGCCGGGTGGCGATGGCAAGGCATCAAGACAAAAAGCCGTGCCGGGAATGGGGAAGCCGCGTGTGTATTGGGTATCGCCCAAGCTATGGGAATGGGGCGAGGATTGACGGCTAGCGCTGTCTGGTGCGGCGGGGTTTCGAGTATGAAACAGGGGCGGAAATATCCACCCCTTTGCTATTTCTGGACGCGTTTGGACAATCAAGGTGTTACCAGTAACACCAACTGCAACACCAGCAACACAAAAAATATCGATATAAATCAATGCGGTAACACCAGTAACACCGGTAACACCAAAAAACGGACAGGGTGGGGGTAGGCTGCGGCGCTGCTGAGGCGCTTGCAAGGATAAATTCGCGGCAATTCTGGCGGGTGATCGGGTTACTGAAATGTTTGGGCGGGAGGTGTTCCAGTGCAGTCCAGTGCGATCCATTCAACCGGGTAAAGGGGCGCTTGGTTGGTGGCTTGCCTGTTTGCCTGCCAAGGTGTCCGGGTCCTTCCAGTACCTTCCTACGCGGGTAATTCTAGCCCCGTTCTAGGGGTACAAAGCAGCCTAGAAAGTTACTGAAATCCACGGTGTTTTGTAGTCGGTGGCCTTGTCTGCTTGGGCTGACTACATGACAGAGAGGGGGGGGTAAAAAGTCTGGGCCGACCAGTCCAAGACCGACCGGTTAAGCGTTCTTTCATGGGGAGTGATTTTCAGGGGGAGGGGGGTTAAATTTGCAGAGTGCTGGTGCGATTGATCGTCCTGATTTTGATTGAACCCCCGGCCTGCAGCCTGATCGTGCGGCAGCGTTTGCCCCTGTTGATCTGGTGAGCAGGTTTTAGCCAAGAGGGGAAAGCCGGGCAGGCAGGCAGTTTGGGGAAGCCCCCTTCCCTTGCCTGCCTTGGGTCCCTCTACGGAAGTTGCCTATACGGGTCAGGCAGGCGCGATGCGATTCTAGTCAGGGGGTTGTGTATAGGGGGTTATACCGTACGGCAGTAAACTCCAGTGAACGACTACGGATCAATACACTAGTAATTTTCAACATGTGCAAATTAGTTGCAGCCGATGAAATTCGGATACATAATGAACTTGTATCCGGTTAATCCGGTTGGAGTCTGGCTCCCGAAAGGTGAGGCAGCGGCGCGGGGGTGGCGATAACAAGCTACCCCGCGTTTTTTGTAGAGCCGCCCACGGGCGGCTTTGCTTTATCCGAAACAAAAACAATGCCACTTAATCATTTTTATCCAAAGCCAGGCCACATTCTGTTATGCGACTTTACTAGGGGATTCATTGAGCCCGAGATGGTAAAGCGCCGGCCAGTGGTTGTTATTTCTCCTGCAAGTACTCACTCCCGCAAGCTATGCACTGTTGTGCCGCTATCAACTACCGCGCCTGATCCTGCTCAAGACTGGCATTACCTCTTGCGAAATAACCCATGTCCCGACACTTTGGCATACGCGCAGATATGGGCCAAAGGGGATATGCTTTATACCGTCAGTTTTGAACGACTCGACAAACTGCATCGCCGTACAAGAAATGGGCGCGAGTATTACGCCCCTCTTATGGATAAAGGGGATTATTCTGGGGTCCTAGCTGCGGTAAAAGCGTACCTACCACTTTAAGTTTCGGCGAGGTAAGCAACACCTTGCCGGGGGTATTTATGGGGGTACATTTTAAAAAGCAAAAATGGCTAACCAAGCAAAACAGCCACTTGTACAGCAAACTTCGATAGCCATTCGGTCCACAGATCAAAAAAAGGGTTGGCATACCGCCAACCCTTTTTTCATCAACCTGTGCAATGCAATTAAAAAGCGGAGGAATCCCTCCGCTTTTTGTAAAACATTTCAAATTTTCAAACCGTTGCCGGCAGAAGCAACTGCTTCATCTTCTGCAGCGCCTTGACCTCGATCTGGCGGATGCGTTCGGCCGAGACGTTGTATTCAGCGGCGAGGTCGTGCAGGGTCAGGCTTTCGCCTTCGTCGGCCAGCCAGCGGGTTTCCACGATGCGGCGGCTGCGTTCGTCGAGACTTTCCAGTGCGCCTTGCAGCCCTTCGGATTGCAGGTGATCGAAGGCGCGGCGCTCCAGCGCCCTGCCGGGCTCGCTTTCGTGATCGGCCAGCCAGTCGATTGGGGCAAAGCCTTCGTCGTCGCCTTCATCGGCCATGAGCGCCACATCCTGGCCGCTCATGCGCGTTTCCATCTCCAGCACTTCTTCGGGCTTGACGCCAAGATCGTCGGCGATCTGCTGGGCTTCCTTGTGGGTCAGCGCGGCAAAGCCGGTTTTCATCGAGCGCAGATTGAAGAACAGCTTGCGCTGCGCCTTGGTCGTCGCCACGCGGACCAGACGCCAGTTGCGCAGGATGTATTCGTGGATTTCGGCCTTGATCCAGTGTACGGCGAACGAGAACAGGCGTACGCCGCGATCCGGCTCGAAGCGCTTGACCGCCTTCATCAGTCCGATGTTGCCTTCCTGGATCAGGTCGGCTTGGGGCAGGCCGTAGCCGGAATAGCCACGGGCAATTGAAACCACCACGCGCAGGTGCGAGAGTACCAGTTGGCGCGCGGCCTCCAGATCGTTGTGTTCTTGCAGGCGGGTCGCCAGTTCGACCTCCTCTTCTGCGGTCAGCAACGGAATGGTATTGACGCGCAGGATGTAGCTCTCGATGCTGTCACCGGCGGACAGTACGGGTAGGGTTAGCGCGGTTCCCATGATTCAATTCTCCTGATACCAAGAGCCTATTCCTGCAGGCTGCTCGGCCTTCCGCATTTGCTTGGGCGTCTTCTGCTGAAGTAGGCTCTGAAGCGCCGGGGCACCCCGGCAAATTCATTCTATCACTCGCAACCTTCGAGTGCTAAAGATGCGGAAAGTTCACGTATGCATTCCAGCACAACGGCGCTTGGATTGCATGGCAATTATTCCAATGAGGCCGATAGCCCGACTCAATTCGCGGCGGCTCTCAAAACCTGTTCACGCTCTGTCGCGGACGCCGTCAGCGGGGCGAAGAGCAGCGCATGAGCCCCGATCACGGCTTCGTAGCAAGATAGTGAAGGTTTTCAGAGGAGTTTCCGCAAATGCTGCCACACCGCCAGCCAGGCTCCGAACAGGCAGAGCAGGGTGGTCGCAGCGCAGACCAAGGCAATGCTGACCAAGCCCGGAGTGGTCAGCGCGAATTGCTGGCCATAGGCGGTGGCCAGTTCCCGCACGGCCGGATTCAGCCGCCACAGCGCCAGTGCCACAATGCCGCAGGCCAGCAAGCCGCCGCCCAGCCCTTGCGCGATGGCGAAGTGGATGAACGGTCGGCGGATGAAGGCATCGGAGGCGCCGATCAGCTTGGAAACCTCGATTTCATCCTGACGGGTCAGGATCTGCATGCGGATGGTGTTGCCGGTGATCAGCACCAGCGCCAGCGCCAGCAAGACCGCGATGGCATCGAATACCGCGCGCCCCAGCGCCAGCAATCGTTCCAGCCTGCGCGCCCAGGCGGAATCAAGCTGGGCTTCGTCGACGCCAGCCTTGACGGCGAGTTCCTTTTGCAGCGTTTCCAGCGTCTCGGCCTGGTTGCTTTTTGCTGTGAAGATGATCGCATCGGGCAGCGGGTTGTCCGGCAGCCCGGCCAGCAGGTCGCCCATGCCGGTCGATTGCTGCATTTCCTTGAGCGCCTCGTCTCTGGAAACGAAGCGGTGGCGGGCGATGCGCGCATCCTTGCCGTCGAGTTCGCGCAGGGCCTTGATTTCCCCTTCCGTCGCGCTTGAGCGCAGGAAAACCGTGATCTGCGATTCGACCGGCATCCGTCCCGCGACGCCGGACAGGCTGGAAATGACCAGCCACAGCGCCAGCGGGAAAGCCGCAGCGACTGCGATGACCAGGAGATTGAGCAGGCTGGTGAGCGGCTGGCGCAGCATGCCGCCGAGCGTGCGTTTGAAAGCCAGCCAGTGTTGACGGAACCAGTTTTTCATTGCCGTCTCCTTATGCCGTGAACTGGCCGTTTTTCAGGCGCAGGATGCGGCGGCCGTAGTCCGCCATCAGGGATTCGTCGTGCGCCGAAATGACCAGCGTCACCCCGACCTGATGGAAGGAGCGGAACAGTTCGAGAATATCGTTCGCGTAATCGCGGTCGAGGTTGGCGGTCGGCTCGTCCGCGAGCAGGATCGCAGGGCGGTGTACCACGGCGCGGGCGATGCACAGGCGTTGCTGTTCGCCGCCGGAGAGCGTGACCGGGTTGAGCTTTTCCTTGCCGGAGAGACCGACCTTGTCCAGCGCCGCCAGCACGCGCCGCCGCGCTTCCTGCCCGTCGAAACCGAGGATGTCGAGCGGCAGGCGTACGTTGTCGTACACGCTGCGGTCGAACAGGATCTTGTGGTCCTGGAAAATCAGGCCGATGTTGCGGCGGATGAACGGGATCGAACTGCGGCGCATGCTGCCGACGTTCTGCCCGTTCACCAGCACCGCGCCGCCGGTGGGCCGCTCGATGCCGGCGATCAGCTTGAGGATGGTCGATTTGCCTGCGCCGGAATGCCCGGCCAGGAACAGCAGCTCACCGGTCTGGATCTCGAACGAGAGGTTCTTCAATGCGTCGAAGCCGCCGGGGTAGCGCTTGGAAACTTGCTGGAACTGGATCATGAGGTCATCTCAAACAAACGTTTCGCGGTCCGGGCGCGCAATCCAGGCCGCGCGCAACTGGCGATAAAGTACGATGTTCTGGCCGGCTTCGCGGCAGGTGCCCTGGGTGAAACCGACGACCTGGAATCCGAGCTTGGTCAGCACGCGGCCACTGGCATCGTTGCCGAAGATGTGGCGCGCTTCGAGTTCCCACAGTTCGCAGGAATTGAATGCATGATTGACCACGGCACGCGCGGCTTCGGAGGCATAGCCCTTGCCCCAGTAAGCTTCGCCGATCCAGTAACCCAGCTCCCCGGCCATGTCCTTCTCGAACATCACGCTCGCGCAGCCGACCAGCGTCAGGCCGTCCTTGAGGCAGACTGCCCAGGTCCATTCCTGGCCCTTGTTGTAGGCGCTGCGCTGTTCGCGGATGAACTGGCTGGCGAGTTCCTCGGAGTAGGGAAACGGGATGCGCCGCGTGAAACGGGCCACATTCCAGTTGCCGGCGAGTTGGGCGATCTGGGCCGCGTCGTCCGCGCGCAGGGGGCGCAGGACCAGGCGGGGCGTCAGCAGGGTGGGCAAGTCTTTCATTCGAACAGGGCCTCCACGTATTCGGTCGTGACGAACGGGCGCAGGTCGTCGATGCCTTCGCCCACGCCGATGAAGCGCAGCGGCACCGGGCGGTCGCGGGCGATGGCGGCGATCACGCCGCCCTTGGCTGTGCCGTCGAGCTTGGTGAGGATCAGGCCGGTCAGCCCCAGCGCATCGTCGAAGGCCTTGACCTGTGCCACCGCGTTCTGGCCGGTGTTGGCGTCAAGCACCAGCATGACCTCGTGCGGACCGGAAGGCTCGGCCTTCTGCACCACGCGCTTGACCTTCTTGATCTCTTCCATGAGGTGCAACTGGGTCGGCAGCCGGCCTGCGGTATCGACGATGATGACATCGACGCCGCGCGCCTTGGCTGCGTTGATCGCATCGAATGCCACGGCAGCAGCATCGCCCGATTCCTGGGCGATCACCTGCACGTTGTTGCGCTCGCCCCAGACCACGAGTTGCTCGCGCGCGGCGGCGCGAAAGGTGTCGCCCGCCGCAAGCAGCACTGACTTGCCCTGCGACTGGAAATACTTGGCCAGCTTGCCGATGCTGGTGGTCTTGCCCGCGCCGTTCACGCCCGCCACCATCAGGATGAAGGGCTTGTGGCCGGAAACGTCGAGCGATTTTTCCAGCGGTGCGAGCAGTTCCTGCAGCGAGCTTTTCAGCGCGCCCTTGAGTTCGGACGGGTTCTTGAGCCCGGCAAGGCTCACGCGCTCGCGCACGTCGTGCAAAAGGTGGTTGGTTGCGGAAACGCCCATGTCGGCCGTGAGCAGCACGGTTTCCAGCTCTTCGTAGAGGTCTTCGTCGATCTGCCCGCCGCCGAACAGCCCCGCCAGATTCTTGCCGAGCTTGTCGCGCGTCTTGGCCAGGCCGGCCTTGAGCTTTTCGGTCCAGCTCAAGGGCTTGGGGGCGGGTTCGATGGCCGCCGGTGCGATGCCGGGTGCCTCGTGAACCGGTTTGGTTTCGGGGATGGCGTCTGCTGCCGGGGCAGTTTCATCGGTCTTTTTGCGGAAAAAACTGAACATGGGTTTGTCGAGCCGTGGGTGGATGACGGAAAATGCCGATCTCGTGCGATTTTAACGCGGTGCAGCGATGTCAGGACAGTACAAAAATCAGGTGCGGATCATCGGCGGGCAATGGAAGCGCCGCAGTTTGCGTTTTCCGCAGATCGAAGGGCTGCGTCCGACACCGGACCGGGTGCGGGAAACACTGTTCAACTGGCTGGGGCAGGACTGCACCGGGCTTGTCTGTCTCGACCTCTTCGCCGGCAGCGGCGCGCTGGGTTTCGAGGCCGCTTCGCGCAATGCGGCCAAGGTGGTTTCCGTGGAAACGGCCAAGCCGGTGCTGGAAGCGCTGCGCGGCAACAAGGCGGCACTCGATGCGCGCAACCTGGAAGTGGTCTGGAGCGACGGGCTGCGTTTTCTGGAAAGCACGCCCGAACGTTTCGACCTGGTTTTTCTCGACCCGCCCTTTGCCAGCGATTTTCTCGCCAAAGCACTGGAACGCCTGCCGCGCATCCTCAACGAAGGGGCGCTCGTCTATGCCGAATGCGCGGCATGGCCCGCACTCGACGGATGGTCGCTGGAAAAGGAAGGCAAGGCGGGGCAGGTGCATTACGGCTTGCTGCGCCGGGCGACGAACGGCGCGCAATGATGGGCGCGGATATTGTCCGGCCCGCCCAATCGTGGGAAAATCGCTGCAAAATCAATACCCGAGTTTTTTGCTGAGGAATAGCTGCCATGGCCCTGATGATTACCGATGAATGCATCAACTGCGACGTTTGCGAACCGGAATGCCCGAACGGCGCCATTTCGCAGGGCGCGGAAACCTACGAAATCAACCCCGACCTGTGCACCGAATGCGTAGGCCACTACGACGAGCCGCAGTGCCAGCAGGTTTGCCCGGTTGACTGCATCACGTTCAACCCGGACCACAAGGAAAGCAAGGAAGCGCTGCTGCAGAAGTACAAGATTCTGACCAGCAAGTAATCCGGTTTTCGCCAAACAAAACAAAATGCCCGCCGATCCGGCGGGCATTTTTCATTGGAATTTCTTGTCAGATTCGGCCAAAACGCACCATGGCCAGACTGCCCAGCAGGTTGGGCAGGAATTCGACCTTTTCTCCCTGGTGCAACACCTGTTGATCCTCGATCTGCATGCCGAGCTTGCCCAGCAACTGGTCGAAGTCGGCCAGCGTACAGAAGTGGATGTTCGGCGTGTTGTACCACTCGTAAGGGATGGTTTCCGAGACCGGCATGCGGCCCAAGAGTAATTGCCAGCGGTTTTCCCAGTAGCCGAAGTTGGGGAAGGTCACGATGCCGGTGCGCCCCACGCGCAGCATTTCGGCGAGGATGCCCTCGATGTTGTGCATGGCCTGGATCGTGAGCGACAGCACCACGTAGTCGAAACTGCCCGATTCAAACGTGGCCAACCCGCTTTCGAGGTCGGACTGGATCACGTTGATCCCCTTGCCGACGCAGGTGACGACCTTGTCGACGTCGATCTCGACGCCGTAGCCGGTGACGGCTTTTTCTTCGCGCAACGAGGCGAGCAGGTCGCCGTCGCCGCAGCCGAGGTCGAGCACGCGCGAGGCGGGCTTGATCCAGTCGGCGATGTATTGCAAGTCTGCGCGCAAGGCACTCATCGGGCAATCTCCTCGGCAATCCGGTTGAGGTAGGCGCGCATCACGCCGTGGTAGGCAGGGTCTTCCATGAGGAAGGCGTCGTGGCCGTGCTGCGATTCGATCTCGGCGTAGCTCACATCCTTGCGCGCGTCGAGCAATGCCTTGACGATCTCGCGCGAGCGCGAAGGCGAGAAGCGCCAGTCTGTGGTGAACGAGACGACCAGGAATTTGGCGGCGGTTTGCGCCAGTGCCTTGGAGAGGTCGCCCTCGTAGTCGCGCGACGGATCGAAATAATCGAGCGCCTTGGTCATCAGCAGGTAGGTGTTGGCGTCGAACAGCGTGGAGAACTTGTCGCCCTGATAGCGCAGGTAGGATTCGATCTCGAATTCGACGTCGAAGCCGTACTTGTACTCGCCCGAACGCAACAGGCGACCGAATTTTTCGCCCATGCCGTCATCGGAAAGATAGGTGATGTGGCCGAGCATGCGTGCCAGGCGCAGGCCGCGACGCGGCACGGTGCCGTGTTCGTAGTAGTCTCCCCCGTGGAATTCCGGGTCGGTCAGGATGGCTTGGCGGGCCACGTCGTTGAAGGCGATGTTCTGCGCTGTGAGCTTCGGCGCCGAGGCGATGACGAGCGCATGGCGCACGCGCTGCGGGTGCGAGATCGTCCAGCGCAGCGCCTGCATCCCGCCCAGGCTGCCGCCGATGATTGCGGCGAACCGGTCGATGCCCAGGGAGTCGGCGAGCCGGGCCTGCGTTTCCACCCAGTCGCGCACCAGTACCAGCGGGAAGCGCGAGCCGTAGGGCTTGCCGGTTTCCGGGTCGATGCTCGACGGCCCGGTCGAGCCGTGGCAGCCGCCGAGGTTGTTCAGGCCGATCACGAAGAAGCGGTTGGTGTCGATCGGCTTGCCCGGCCCGATCATGTTGTCCCACCAGCCGGTGGCCTTGTCGGTTTCGGCGTATTTGCCGGCGACATGGTGGTTGCCCGACAGTGCGTGGCAGATCAGGATGGCGTTGGACTTGTCGGCGTTGAGCTGGCCATAGGTTTCATAGACCAGCTCGTAGCGCGGCAGGGTGGTTCCGCACGCGAGGGAGATGGGTTGGTCGAACACCGCTTTCTGCGCGGTGACGACCCCGACGCTTTGTGGCTGAGTCACTTGTTCATTTCCTGCAAGAATTTCAGATCTTCCTCCGACCACTTGTCGGAGAGCCCGATCAGGTTGTCGCGGTCGGCAAACGGCGGGTAGCCGGCCTTGACGGTCAAACGGATGTAATGGTGCACGAATACATCGAGGCAGATGTGCACCGGGCGGATGTCGCCCACGTCGCGCGCGCGGGTCTTGCTGCGCAGGAAGAGGTCGAAATCCGCACCCTGCTGGCGCTCGTCCCAGGTACCGATCTTGTCGAAGGCCGCGCGGCGCATCATCACCGTGTTGCCGACGAAGCCTTCCTTGATCTGGTGGTGGAAGCGCTGTTGCCGTTCGTGGCAGAAACCCTCCCAGTCAAGGTACATCAGGCGATGCATCAGGCGCAACGTGGGTTTGCCGCTCCCGAACACGCCCAGCACGTTCTTGATCGCTTTCCAGCGGCGCTTGAGCGTGCGGGTTGCGCGCGCGTTCTCGACCTGCTCGATGCCGCAGACGGTGGCGACTTCAAGATTGTTGGCGGTCATGCTCTCGACCAGCTTCTGGTCCCAGTCCGGCGAGACAATGATGTCGTTGTTGAGGAACGCCAGCCAGTCGTACTGCGCCACGGCAATGCCCTGGTTCTGGCAGTGCGGGTAGGAGTAATTGGCGCCGTTGCGGATGACCTTCGCGCCGACCGATTCGAAGAACTCGGCACTGCCGTCGGTCGATCCGTTGTCGATGATGATCAATTCGAACGGGTTGTGCGTGTAACGCTGCAGGTGCTCCCAGAACAGTTCGTTGACTGCGCGCTGGTTGTAGATGGCAGTGATGATGCTGATCATGCAAAGATCTCCCGCCCGGCTGGCCGGCTACCAAAACTGTTGCCGGCGAGCAGGGCGCAGGCGGTCAGCACGAAACCGAGCCCGGTGATGTTGTCCATGAAGAACGAGTTGGCGAGCGTGGAAGCCGCCATCGACAGGGCAAAACCGATGCACATCCATTTTTCCGGGCGGGCGCTGCGGCGCGCCTGGATCACCAGGGCTGTCATCATGCCAAGTAGCGCGACGATGCCCGCCAGCCCCAATTCCACGGCGGTCCACAGGTAATCGTTGTGCGGATTCCGCGTTTCCAGGCTGTCCGGGTTGGTTTCGGCAATACGTTTGAATTCGCTCACGATCGTGCCGGTGCCGTGTCCGAGAAGCGGTTTCTCTGCAACCATTTGCAGGGCAGAACGGTAGAAATTCAGTCGCACGCCCACGCTGGTGGATTGCCGCGAATCTTTTTCAAACAGGGCCAGATCTGCCTTGACACGAGCTACGCCCGTCCGCAGCCCCGCGGAGGAAAAATACAGGGCCGGCAGTAAGACCATTGCGCCCAGTAGTGCTGCGGCCAAGCCAAGCCGCCAGCGCCAAAGCACGGGAATCAATGCCAGCAGCAACAGGAAAATGACCTGTGCGGTGCGGCCTTGCACCATGAACAGGATGTTGATCGTGCAAAGGAGAATGACCACCCATGCAACCGGTTTCCAGCGACCGGCGATTTCACCGTTGACCAGCAATGCCAGCAAGCCGAACACCAGCAGGCTCAGGTAATAGTTGTGGTAGGTGTGGGAGTGGAATACTGCCCAATCGTTCAGCATGCCCTGCCAGAAGGGTTTGCCGATGGCTGCCATCGCGAACGACAGCACCAGGCTTGCGAGCGTGCCGAGCGTCAGCCCCCAGAAAAAAGCGCGCCGCGCCGGCAGCAGCAGGAACACGGCAAAGATCAGCGGCGCGCAGAGGTAGGCGCGCAGCTTGGTCAGCATCCAGACGATGCGTTCCAGCGGTTCGGGCGACCACAATGCGCCGAGCACGAACAGCCCGTAAAAGGCCAGACACGCGAGCACGAACGGCTTGCGGCAGATGCCGGGCAACTGGCGCCACAGCGCGGGCGTCAGCAAGGCCGCCAGCACGATCAGCCCGGCGGCGATGTTTTCCAGCGCCAGTGAAACCGGAATGCCGACCCCGGCGAGGAAGGCCGCGGCGACGGCGAGCTTGCCTTGCCAGCTTGCGGCGATTTTGGAAGGGGAAAAATCCATGGCGGTTAGCGCACCAGCGTGAAATGTTTTTTGGTCAGATCTCGTCCCAGCCATTGCTCAAGCAGCATCAGGCGGCGGTGACGCTTTTCGCGCCTGGTGAGCTGGTGGGCGGGGTCGGGAGTGAAGGTCTGCTCGGCCATTTCCAGCAGCCAGGGCTGGACGATGGCCGGATGGCTGCCTTCGAAACGCTTGAGGATGCTCGCGTCGATCTGCGAGTAATCGTGCTTGCCGCCCACGCTGGGCTTGTGGTTCCAGTAGTGGGCCGAGCGGTTGTATTTCTCGTACATCTTCTCGGCCGAACGCACGTGGCCGTAATGGTAGATCGGGCAGTCCGCCAGCGCGGCGCGCGGGTAGCGTCCGCGCTTGTTCTTGTCCATGACTACCCAGAACAGGCCGTCCGGCGCCCACGAACGGATGCTGTTGCGGATCACGCGCGGTGCGCGGCGGTACCAGCCCGGGCTTTTCGCCACCCAATCGGGGCAGCCGTAGAAATGGTGGTAATCGAAGACCAGCGCTTCGATTTCGGGATCGTCGAGGTGCTGTTCCAGCGCGGCGCGGATTTTCGGCGCGTCGTCTTCGTGGATGATTTCGTCGCCTTCGAGGTAGAAGGCCCAGTCGCCGGTGCAGTTGAACTGCGCGATCATTTTCTGCTGCGCGTAGACGTAGCCCCGGTCGCGCATATTCTCGTTCCAGGTGGTTTCGATGACCCGGATGCGCGCATCGCCGATCGACCGGACCTGTTCCAGCGTGTCGTCATCGCTGTTGCCCACGGCTACGACGATCTCGTCGCAGACCATGAGCAGGCTTTTCAGGCTTTCGATGTAGGGGTAGCCGAGAAGCGTGCCGTTACGCAGAAAGGTAAAACCGCTGACGCGCATGAATTCTCCCGATTCCGGCTTGCACGATGCCGGCCAATCCGGCGATTATAGCAGCCTCCCAATACCTGCCAGCCTGCAAAATGCCCACTCTTGGCGTTGCCATGATCTCCCGGAATGCCGCTGCGCATCTCGATGCCTGTCTGGCCGCCGTGCGCTGGGCCGACCGCATCGTCGTGCTCGATTCCGGCAGTGCCGACAACACGCTCGACATCGCCCGCGCGCATGGCGCCGAGATTCACGTCAGTGTCGACTGGCCGGGCTTCGGGGTGCAGAAGAACCGCTGCCTGGCGCTGCTCGATACCGACTGGATTCTGGCGCTCGATGCTGACGAGGTGCTCTCGCCGGAACTGGCCGAAGAGATTCGCGCTGCCGTGGCTGCGCCCAAGGCCGATGTCTACGCCCTGCCGCGCCTGTCCAATTACTGCGGGCGCTGGATGCATCACTCGGGCTGGTATCCGGATTTCGTTCCGCGCCTCTTCAAACGCGGCGCGGCGCGCTATTCGGACGATCTGGTGCATGAGCGGCTGATCTTCGCGGGCGAAGCCGTTCGCCTGCAGCATCACCTGCTGCACCATTCGTTCGACGATCTGAGCCAGGTGCTCGCCAAGATCGACAGTTATTCCAGTGCCGGTGCGCAACAGCGGCTGGCGCGCGGCGAGCGCTCGGGCCTGCTCAAGGCCATCGGCAAGGGGCTGTGGACTTTCATCCGCAGCTATTTCCTCAAGCGCGGCTTCCTGGATGGGCGCGAGGGCTTCATCCTCGCGGTTTCCAATGCCGAAGGCGCCTACTATCGTTACCTGAAGCTCATGTACCTCGGGGAAAAGCAGTGAAGCTTTCCGTGATCGTTTCCACCTACAACCGCACCGATGCGCTCAATGCCGTGCTGGCCGGGCTGGCCGGGCAGGCCGGTATCGACCCCGCCGACTGGGAAGTGATCGTGGCCGACGACGGTTCAGGCCCGGCCACGCGCGAAGTCGTCGAAAGCTGGCAGACGCGCTTTCCCTGTACGCTGCGCCATGTCTGGCACGAGGATACCGGTTTCCGCCTCGCTGCCATCCGCAACCGCAGCGCCACGGTGGCGTGCGGCGAGTACCTGGTTTTCCTCGATGGCGACTGCATCCCTTTCCCCGATTTTGCGCACCACCACCTGAAGCTGGCGGAGGCGGGCTGGTTCGTTGCGGGAAACCGCGTGCTGCTGGCCGAGAAGTTCACTCGCAAGCTGTTGACCAGCAAGCAACCCGCCGCGCCCGCGAACTGGGGCGCGTTGCGCTGGCTGCTGGCCAGGGTCAGCGGCAAATCCAACCGCGCCATTCCCTGGCTACGCCTGGGGCTCGACAGCGCACGCAAGAAGCGCGCCCAGCGCTGGCAAGTGCTCAAGGGCTGCAATATCGGCGTCTGGAAAAGCGATTTCATGCGGGTCAACGGCTTCGACGAGGCGTTTTCCGGCTGGGGGCACGAGGATTCGGATTTCGCCGTGCGCCTGATTCGCGCCGGAATCCGACTCAAGGACGGGCGCTTCGCCGTTCCGGTGCTGCACTTGTGGCACAAGGAAAACGACCGTTCGCAGCAGCCGGAAAACTGGGCGCGGCTCGAGGTCACGCTCAAGGGCCACCATGTCCGCGCCACGCTGGGACTTGACCAATACCTTGAGCCCGATATCCCATGATCCCGCCGATTGTCTGCATTTCTCTTGCCGACGCCGAACAGCGTCGCGCTTTCATGGCCGGGCAACTGGAAAAACTCGGCCTGCCTTACCGTTTTCTGGATGCAATCCGCCCCGATCTTTCCCAAGGCTGGCCAGCCAGCTACCAGCGCAAGCAGCGGCTGGCCCGGCACGGCCATGATCTGACGCAGGGCGAGATCGGCTGCTTTCTCAGTCACCGCCAAGCCTGGCAGGAATTTTTGGCTGGCAGCGATCCGTTCCTGTGCGTGCTGGAAGACGATGTCGAACTGCAGCCGGATTTTGCCGAAGGGCTGAAGGCGCTGTGCGCGCACGCCGGTGAGTGGGACATCGTGCGCCTGTATGGCGTATTTCGCCGCGAAAGCGCGAAGCTGGCCGAGCTCATGCCGGGACGCTGGCTGGTCGACTATTTCGACCAGCCGCGCGGCACGCAGGGCTACGTACTCAACCGCGTTGCGGCCGAGCGTCTGCTGCAGCACACGGAAAAAATGAGTTGCGCGATCGACGACGCCATCGACCGCGGCTGGGAACACAAGCTGCGGCTGTACGGCGTCGAGCCTTACCTCGTGGTTGAGCAGTTGCAGCATGCCTCGACCATCGGCAGCCGCAAGCGTGCCCGCCTGCCGCTGTGGCGGCGGCTGGTGCGCGAGCTTCATCGCGGCATCGGCGATTTGCGCAAGCAGCGCTGGGTGATGGGGAAGCGGGTTCGCTACGCGTTTTTGCGGAAATAGGAATCTGTACCAAGCCTGCGGTAGCCTCGCGGAGGCATGTTAAACTCGCGCCAAATGCTAACCGTTTATTATTTGCAAGGTCTTCCCGCGCGTGCTGCCCGTTTCCGTTCGCCTTGAGGCAAGGCTTTTTTCTGTTGTGTTCCTGCTGGCGGGGTTTGCGCTTTTATCCAGCGGCGCAGGTGCTGCCGGGTTGGGCAACATCCGGGTCCGCTCGGCACTGGGCGAGCCTTTTTCCGCCGTGGTGAATGTGTCCGCTGCCGAAGGGGAGTCACTGGGAACGGATTGTTTCCGTCTGGCGGACGCCGACAGTGCGGACGGCGTTCGCGTCTTGCGCCATGCCAGTCTGGATTTTCGGCGCAAG
The DNA here is from genome assembly GCF_900115065.1 of Formivibrio citricus. GTDB lineage: Bacteria > Pseudomonadota > Gammaproteobacteria > Burkholderiales > Chitinibacteraceae > Formivibrio > Formivibrio citricus. The sequence continues at coordinate 37,561 of NZ_FOVE01000002.1, forward strand.
GGCTCCGGTGGTGAGCTGCATATCCGTGGCATTGGCGCGGAAACGGAGCCCCTTTTGCGGCTTGTGGTGCGGCTGCGCTGTGCTGGCGAGGCGGGTAGCGGAATTACGCGGGAATACAACGCCTTGCTCGATCCGCGTGAATACAAAACTGTCTCCCCGTCCCCGGCTATTGCCACGCTCCCCGTTGCAACGATGCCCGCGCCGAGCATGCCGCCTGCTGCAGTCTCTCGTGCTCCGCGCGTGAGTGAGAGCGGGAGTGCAAAACGGGCCGCCCCGCCCGCTAGAAAAAGCGAAAAAATTGCCAGACCAAAGGATAAAGCCGCTTCCGGGGGCGTGTTGCAGGAAGACGGATTCCGGCTGCAACTCTCGACCGCAGCGCTTGATCCGGTGCGGCTGGCGGTCGAGCTTTCGGAAGAAGAAAAGCTCAGACTCCGCGAAAGACTGTTGCTGATAGACGCCGATGATCAGGTTGCGCAGTTGATGCAGCTCAAGGACCGGATTATGCGCTTGGAGCGGCAGTTGGTGGCTGCTTCCCCGGTGGCCTCGCCCGTTGCCATGGCTTCGGTGCCTGCGTCGGCGGTCGTGTCCAAGCCGCATGCCGGCAAGCCGGAAGCGGCCAAGAGCGGGGAAGGCGAATTCCCCGGGCCTTGGCTCTGGGGTGTGCTCGCAGGGGGGGGGGCTGTCGTTGCCGTGTTTTTTGTCTGGCGTTGGCGCAAAGAAAGGGCCAAGACCCTGGCTGCAGAGCGCGTTTTCGAGCTTGATCTGGATGAAGCGGAAAAAGCGGGAGAGGCTCTTTCTTGCTCCGCACCCGCGCTCCCTCATGTCCTGGTCACGGAAGCGGTCGCCAGCGCTACCAACCAACCGGCCCAGCCTGCGTGGGGAGGGGGGGGCGAGGTGGATGTCTTTCAGCCCGATACCGTTCTTGAAGAAGTGCAGTTGCTGATGGATCACGGTTTGGCACGCCAGGCATTGGATCTGCTGGAAGACGAGATAAAGCGCCGCCCCCTGTTCGTGGCCTTGTGGGTCAAACTGTTCGAGGCTTGTCGTCAGGCAGGGGACAAGGCATTGTTTGCCGCGCGGGCGCAGGAATTCCGTACCCATTTCCTGTCCGATGCCCTGTGGCATCAGGTGCAGGCCATCGGCCGCGAACTTGATCCGGACAACGCCCTGTATCGGGAAGGGGGCGATTTTCCGACCGGAGCCCAAGCCGAAACGGCGCAACCGGCCGAGGCTGAGGTCGATTTCTCGCTGGAGTTCGAATTGCCGGGGCTGGATGGCAAGACCGTGCATGAGCCATCTCCCCTCATGTTCGGAGGGGATGCGTCGCCTCTGCTGGAACTGCCGCCATTGGACAAACCGGCTTTCGCGAAAAAAACAGCCGAAGCCGATTACGTTTCCGACGACCCCGTTTTACAGGAAGTCGCTCGCATGATTCACGCCGGTCAGCGCGACGAGGCCTGTAACAGGCTGGAAGAGTTGCTGTACCGCGGAACTTTCGAGCAGCGCATGGTGGCTGCGGCTTGGCTTGACCGGTTGTTGCCCATCGACGAATAGCGCCCGGACAGACTAGGTCTATCCCCCCGTTTCTTATTCCCCGCCCGCAAATTGCACCGCATGCATGCGGGCATAGATGCCGTTCGCTGCGAGCAGGTCGGCGTGGCGGCCTTCCTCGGCGACTTTGCCGTGCTGCAGGACCACGATGCGGTCGGCATTTTCGATGGTGGAGAGCCGGTGCGCGATCACCAGCGTGGTGCGGCCCTTCATCAGGTTGTCGAGCGCGGCCTGCACCTGGCGTTCCGATTCGGTGTCGAGCGCGCTGGTCGCCTCGTCCAGGATCAGGATCGGCGCGTCCTTGTACAGTGCGCGGGCAATTGCGATGCGCTGGCGCTGGCCGCCCGACAGGCGCACGCCGTTTTCGCCGAGCATCGCGCCGAATCCGTCCTGCATGTTCTCGATGAACTCCAGCGCATGTGCTGCTTTGGCGGCTGCGCGCACCTTGTCCATGTCCACCGCATCCGCACCGTAGGCGATGTTGGCCGCGACTGTGTCGTTGAACAGCACCACGTCCTGGCTCACAAGCGCGATCTGGCGGCGCAGGTTGGCGAGCCGGTAGTCCATCAACGGTACGTCGTCGAGCAGGATCTGGCCGGCCGAGGGTTCGTAGAAGCGCGGCAGCAGGTTGACGAGCGTGGTTTTGCCGCCGCCGGAGGGGCCGACCAGCGCGACGGTTTCGCCTGGCCGGACGGTCAGGTTGAGGCTGTCCAGTGCGGTGCGGTCGCTGTCCGGCGCGTAGCGGAACACCACGTTGCGGTATTCCAGCTTGCCCTGTGCGCGCTCGACCTCGCGCGATCCCGTATCTTCCTCGATCGGCTGGTCGATGATGGCGAATACCGATTCGGCCGCTGCGAGCCCCTTGTGCAACTGGTCGTTGATCTTGGAGAGGTTCTTTACCGGTTGCTGCAGCAGCATCATCGACCCCATGAAGGAGACGAACGCGCCGGCAGTCAACACACCTTCCTGCGCGCGCAGGCCGGCAAAATAGATCAGCGCCGCAATGGCCACGGCGATCAGGAACACCGTAAAGCCGGAATTCATGCTGCTGGTGGCGTTACGCTTCACATGCAGTTGGCGCACCAGGTTGTTGGCTGTACTGAAACGCCCGGCTTCATACGGCATGCCGCCGAAAATCTTGACGATGCGCTGTCCGCCCAGGCTCTCGTCGAGGATGCGCGTCATCTCGCCCATCGTATCCTGCGTTTCGCGCGACAGGCGGCGTTGGCGCTTGCTGACCACGCGGATGGACACCGCCGCGCTGGGCAAGAGCAGCAGACAGAACAGCGTCAGCCGCCAATCGGTCCACAGCATCACGGCAATCAGGCCGATGGACAGCACCGAATCGCGCACGATCACGGTCAGCACGTTGAGCCCCGCATCCATGATCTGGTTCACGTCGAAGGTCACGCGCGAGAGCAGCACGCCGGTGGAGGAGCGGTCGAAGAACGGCGCGGGCATGCGGATCAGGCGGTCGAACACCTCGCCGCGCAGGTCGAACATCACTCGCGAAGCGAGCCAGGCACTAAGGTATTCGTAGGTAAAGCTCGTCCCCAGCCGCAGCAGCCCCAGCCCGAACAGCACGGTGGGCATGATCCAGAGTTCTTGTTGTCCGGTGCTGAGTTGCTGGAAACCGTCGATCAGGTTTTTCAGTAGCCGCATCATCGCCGCGTCGACGCCGCCCGCCACCACCATGCACAGGATGGCCAACGCTGCGGCGGAGCGGTAACGGTTGATGTAGCCGAGGATGCGGAAGTAGAGGGCGCGACTGGACATGGGCGGAAAAATCTTGCGGCAAAGGGGCGATTATACGGGAGTGCTGCAGATGAAACCCAGAAACGCACCTGACGGCTCAAACCCCGTTACAATAGCGCGGTTTCAAGAATTCTTCGCGCCATGCTGCTTCTGGGCAAATTTTTCTCCCGCTTGCCAATTCCGCTGCTGCAACTGTTCGGCGCGCTGCTGGGCTGGCTGGTCTGGCTGGTTTCGGCGCGCCATCGCCGCATCATGGCCGCCAATCTCGCGCAGAGCGGGCTCACGGTTTCGCGCGCGGCGTGCATCGCGCATCAGGGTATCAGCGCGATGGAAATGTTCGCGCACTGGCTGCGCCCGCTTCCCGGCCTGCTCGCCAGAGTGCATGAGCGGTGCGGCTGGGAGCATGTCGAAGCCGCTCTGGCTGAAAACCGGCCAGTCATCTTTATTTCGCCGCATCTGGGGGCACTGGAGATGACCGGTGTTTGCATTGCAGGTTGGGTGCCGCGCACACTCGCACCGCTCTATCGCCCACCCAAGCAGCCGTATCTGGAACCGCTGATGATCGCCTCGCGCAGCCGCAGCGGCGCCAAGCCGGCCGCTGCGAATACCAGCGGCGTGCGGGTGCTGTTGACGACGCTCAAGCGCGGCGGAGTGACCTACCTGTTGCCGGATCAGGCGCCCGGGGGCGGCGAGGGCGTCTGGGCGCCGTTCTTCGGCCGCCCGGCCTATACCATGACGCTGCTTTCGCGCCTGGCCGCTGCCACACAGGCCACGGTGCTGTGCTGCTTCACCGAGCGGCTGGGTATCGGCGGCGGTTACCGTTTTCATGTCATGCCGCTGGAGGGGGAATTCAGTGGCGATGCAATCCAGGATGCCCATCTGCTCAACGCCAATATGGAAAAACTGATTCGACTGGCGCCCAGCCAATACCTGTGGAGCTACAACCGCTACAAGCAGCCGCAAGGCGCACCGGCACCGGGAGAGAACGCATGATTGCCCGCCTGCTGTCCGTTTTTTTCTGGCTGTTGCATTGGCTGCCGTTCCCGCTATTGCGCCTCAAGGGGGCGGTGCTGGGAACGTTGCTTTATCCGCTGATGGCGCGTCGGCGCCGCATCGGTTTGCGCAATCTGGAACTGTGTTTCCCCGATTGGAGCGATGCCGAACGCCGCAGTGTGTTGCGCCGGCATTTCCGTGAACTGGCCTCCGGTTTTCTTTGCTACAGCATTCTGCTGTATGGCTCGGAACGCAGAATCGATCGTCTGGTTCGGCGGGAAGGGGTGGAGCACTTTGAAAATGCTGCGGCCAAGGGGCCGGTCATCATACTGCTGCCGCATTTTCTCGGACTCGATTTTATCGCCATCCGGCACTCGATGAGTTACAGCGGCGCGAGCATGTATTCAGCCCAGCGCGTGGGCGCCTTTGATCAATTGCTGTTGCGTGCGCGTACCCGCTTCAAGAATCCCGTCCTGATCAAACGCAGCGAAGGGATTCGTCCCTGCGTCAAGGCGCTGAGGGATGGCTACGGCTTTGTCTATCTGCCCGATCAGGATCTGGGGCCGCGCGAATCCATCTTTGTGCCGTTTTTTGGGCAGTCTGCTGCCACCATCCCGGCCTTGACCCGTTTGACTCTGCTGGCGAAAGCCCGCGTGGTGCCCATGGTCAGCGAAATGACTTGGACCGGCTTCGTGCAGCGCTACTATCCGGAATGGGACAACTTCCCGACCGGCGACATTTATACCGACACCGCGCGCATGAATACCTTCATCGAAGACCGCGTCCGGGAAATGCCCTCGCAGTACTACTGGTTGCATCGCCGCTTCAAGACCCGCCCGGAGGGCGAGCCTTCCCTTTACTGATTCAGCTGTCGATTTAGCCTCCGGTGTCCTCAAGTACGCCCTTATCGGGCGCCGGCCGCAACGTGATACCGGGCCACTGCCCCTGTTCATGCAATTCCGTGACAAGCTCGACAATGGCTTTGCGCACGGCGAGCGCGGCGGCGCTGACCGGCAGCGCATGCGACCAGCAGACGCTGACCGGTCGGGTCATGACTGGCTCGACGATCCGGCGCACAGCGGGGCGTGAATCAGGAGCGGTTCTGGCCAATGCCGAGACCGGCAGGATCGTACAGGCCAGCCCCGAGCGGGCGATGGCGACGAGCGTGGGCAGCGAATCGATGTCCGCGATCATGTTCAGTTCGACGTTCTCGCGCTGGAACGTGCGCTCGATGATGAGCCGCAAGCCGTGGCTGGCGCCCGGTGCGACCATCGGCACGTCGGCCAGCGTGCGCAGCGGGCAGTCTGTTGCGGTGTCGTCCAGCGACAATCCCGCATTTCCGAACAGGTACAGTTCCTCGTCGAATACCGGAATCACCGACATGCCGCGTGTTTCCGTATCGCGGAACAGCAGCGCGAGATCGAGCCGGCCGTTCGGCAGCATTTCGCTGATCGAGCCGCTCATGCCCTCGAAAAGCTGCAGGCGGATGCCGGGATAGCGCAGGCGGATGCGCTCGAACAGCGGCAATGCCAGGATGGTGGTGACGGTGGTCGGCAGCCCGATTGCCACGGTGCCGACCTCTGCTCCCCGGTCTTCCCGCACATCCTCCCGGATCTGTTCTACCTGCCGCAAAACCAGCCGGGCCTGCTTGTAGAGCGCGCTGCCCGCAGTCGTTGGCGTGACACCCTGCGCGCTGCGCAATAGCAGTTTGGTGTCGAGTTCCGCTTCGAGTCCGGCGATCTGCTGACTGAGCGAGGGCTGCGCGATATAGAGCTTTTGCGCCGCCTTCGTCAGGCTGCCCGCGTCGACGATGGCGACAAAGTATTTGAGTTGCTTGAAGTCCATGCCCGGCGCTCCGTGTCGATGCCTGTGTCGGTGGCATCGATCATATCTTCCCCTTTGTCTCCGGTATAGGCGTGGCCTATACCCTGTCTCGCTATTTCGTATTTCCTCCGGAATCGCCGCGCTCAATACACTGGTTGCGAAGAACTTCTCCAACGGAGGATGCACAGTGAAAACAGCCCAAGCAGGAACGCTGGAATCCAGCGACATCATGATCACCCTCTCGCCGCAGGAACCGGGCGACGGGGTAAAGATCGACATCGACAGCAACGTCTTGCACCAGTACGGCGAGGCGATTCAGGCGGTAATTGCCTCGACGCTGGCCGAAGCAGGCGTCAAGGACGTTTGGGTCAAGGCTGTGGATCGGGGGGCGCTCGACTATACGATCAAGGCGCGCCTGCTCACGGCGCTCGACCGGGCACGGAGGGCAGCATGATGGCGATTCGCAGAAGCATGTTGTTCATACCCGGCAACCATCCCGGCATGCTGCAGAACGGCGGCGTATTCGGCGCCGACAGCGTGATCCTTGATCTCGAAGATGCCGTTGCACCGACCGAAAAGGATGCCGCACGGCGGCTCGTCGGCATGGCGCTGAAGAATGCCGATTACGGCGACAGCGAAAAAGTGGTGCGCATCAATCCGCTCGATTGCGATGGCGCGGTAGATATTGCTGCGATTGTGCCGTGCGCACCCGATGCCATCCTGCTGCCCAAGGTACAGAATGCCGCCGAACTGCGCGAAGCGGCCGCGTTGATTGCCTCCGCCGAAGTTGCGGGGCAAAAACCGGTCAAGATCATCGCGCTGATCGAAACACCGCGCGGGCTCGCGAATGCGCTGGAAATCGCCGAGGCCGATCCCCGCGTGGTCGCGCTGGCTTTCGGCGCCGAAGACTACACCGCCGGGCTGGGCGCGGTGCGCAGCAAGGAGGGTGGCGAAATCCTCACCGCGCGTGCACTCCTGATCAATGCCGCGGCGGCGGCCGGAATCGATGCCATCGATACCCCGTTTACCGATGCCAACGACGATGCCGGGCTCGCGGAAGATGCCGGCTTGGCGCGGCGCATCGGCTTCAAGGGCAAGCTTGCGATCAACCCGCGGCAGGTGGACGTGATCCACGAAGCCTTCAATCCATCGGAGAAAGAAATCGACTGGGCCGAGCGGGTGGTCTTTGCCATCGAACAGGCCCAAGCGCAAGGCTCCGGCGTGATCGCCGTGGATGGAAAGATGGTCGATGCGCCGATCGTGAACCGGGCCAAACGCACATTGGAAATGGCACGGATGCTGGGATTGAAGAAGGAGGACGGGCAATGATGATCAATGCGATTGGGCGCGAAATCCCCGAGGTTGTCGAAGGCTACGGCCCGGTTAAATCGTTTGCCGGCGCGTTTGCCACGCCGCCGGGCATGCAACGCCAGGCGCCGGCAGTCAAAGCCGCTCGCCCCGGAGACAGCAAGCTGCTCGATGGGCTGGAAGAGGTCTTCAGACGCATCCCGGTCAGGGACGGCATGACGCTGTCTTTCCACCACCATTTCCGCAACGGCGACGGCGTGGTGAACCAGGTGCTGGCCACAGCCGCCAGACTCGGCATCAAGAATCTCAAGGTGGCGCTGAGCTCGGTGTTTCCGGTTCACGCCCCGCTCGTCGAACACTTCAAGACCGGCGTGGTGACGGCGCTCGATACCAATTACATGTCCGGCCCCGTGGCGGAAGCCGTTTCCCGTGGCGTGCTGGCCCAGCCTGTTGTCCTGCGCACGCACGGCGGGCGGGCGCGTGCCATCGAATGCGGCCAGCTCAAGATCGATGTGGCCTTCATCGCCGCGCCAGCGGCCGACCCCTGCGGCAACATCAACGGCGTCACTGGGCCGACCGCGTGCGGTTCGCTCGGTTACGCTTTTCCCGATGCCGAATATGCCGACCATGTCGTGGCGGTGACGGATCATCTGGAAGCCTATCCGCTGTCGCCGGTTTCGATTCCCCAGACCCGGGTCGATTACGTGGTGAAGATCGAACGGATCGGCGATCCGAAAGGCATCGTTTCCGGAACTACGCGCATTACCAAGGATCCGGTGCAACTGAAGATCGCCGATACGGCAGCCAAAGTGATCGAGGCCGCGGGCCTGATTCGCGACGGATTTTCTTTCCAGACCGGCGCGGGCGGTGCCTCGCTCGCGGTGGCGCATTTTGTCCGGCAGATGATGAAAAAGGCCCGGATCACCGGCAGTTTTGCCTTGGGTGGCATCACCGGACATCTGGTGGAAATGCTCGAAGAAGGGCTTTTCAAGAAGATCATCGACGTGCAGGGTTTCGATCTGGAAGCCGTGCGCTCGATTGCCAGCAACCCGAACCATCTGGAAGTCAGTGCCGGCTTCTATGCGAGCCCGTTCAATGCCGGTTGCGCTGTCAACCAGCTCGACTGCGTGATTCTTGGCGCGACCGAAATCGATACCGACTTCAACGTCAACGTGGTGACGGGTTCGGATGGCGTGATCATGGGCGGATCGGGCGGGCACAGCGATGCGGCAGCCGGCGCCGGTCTGACCATCGTCGTCGCCAACCTGCTGCGCGGGCGCTTGCCTATCATCATGGACAAGGTATTGACCGCAACCACGCCGGGCGAAACCATCGACGTGCTGGTGACCGAGTGGGGCGTGGCGGTCAATCCGCGCCGTGCCGAATTGCGCGAGCAGTTGCTTGCTGCTGGCTTGCCGGTCAAGGAAATCGGTGAATTGAAGGCCATTGCCGAGAAGATGGCTGGCAAGCCCAAGGAAGTGCCGTTGGGTAGCCGGATTGTGGCCGTGGTGGAGTACCGGGATGGAACGGTGCTCGATGTGGTTCGTCAGGCAAAATAAGCAATGAGCTGGCAAAACTGCGTTGAGCGCCCGGTTCCTCCGGGCAACAAGGTCGAAGCGGAAAAAATCAGGAAATTCCTTGCCCGCTTCGGCCTGTCTTTCGACGCCGCGGTCGATTACACCGTCGGGTTTTACCGGAATGATGAACTGGTCGCGGTCGGTTCGCGAGCCGGCGAAGTGCTGCGCAACATTGCCGTCGAGCCCGCCTTGCAGGGCGAGGGTTTGACTGCGGCCGTGCTCAGCCATCTGATCCAGGAGGCTGCTCGGCGCGGCATCTACCACTATTTCATTTACACCAAGCCCGATACCGCGCCTCTCTTCTGCGCCTTGGGGTTCAAGGAAATCGCGCGTGCCGAGCCGTATGCGGTGCTGCTCGAATCCGGGCTGGGATCGATTGCCGATCATTGCAAAATGCTTGCCGCGAAGGTCGCCGACCTGCCGCCCGGTCCGCGCGCCGCGCTGGTGGTCAACTGCAATCCGTTCACACTGGGGCACCGTGCCGTGATCGAACGGGCCGCACGGGAAAACGCCTCGGTCGTGGTGCTGGTGGTGGAAGAAGACCGCTCGCTGTTTCCGTTTGCCGACCGTTTACGGCTGGTGAAGGAAGGCGTGGCCGATCTCGCCAACGTACGGGTGCTGCCGGGCGGCCAGTACGTGATTTCCGCCGCCACGTTTCCGGCCTATTTCACGCGCGGCGAGGAAATCACCAAAGCCCAGACCCGGCTCGATGCCGAAGTGTTCGGCAAGCACATCGCTCCGGCCTTGGGTGCGACGCGCCGCTATGTCGGCAGCGAGCCCTACTGCGCCGTGACGGCTTCGTACAACGAGGCCATGAAAACGGTCTTGCCCGAATATGGTGTGGAAGTCGTTGTCATGCCGAGGGTCGAAGTGGATTCGGCGTCGGTCAGTGCTTCCAGAGTTCGGGAGCTGATCCGCCTGGATGACTGGGATGCCATCGCCCGGCTGGTTCCGGAAACCACCTGTCGCTATCTGCGGTCTCCCGAAAACAGCGCGCTGATCGAGCGCATCAAAGCCAGCCAGTCCCGGCATTGACGCCGGATTTCTTGACTTTGCCACCTATACTGTAAGAAAGAATTGACGAGCCTCTGCGTTTGCCGGTGCGAGCGTGGCTCGTCCAATTAACAGAAGAGGGGATTGTCATGAGCTGGCACGGTTTTGAAGAGCGTTCCATCGATTTGGCCCGTGCGGACGAGGTAGAAGCCGTGCGGGCGTTTCTGGCCCGGTTCGATCTGTCTTTCGATGCTTCGGTCGATTACACCGTGGCGCTTTACCAAGGGCGCACCATGGTTGCGACCGGCTCGATGGCCGGCGAAGTGCTGCGCAACATTGCCGTGGCCGCCGACATGCAGGGGGAAGGGCTGACAGCGCGCGTGGTCAGTCACCTGATTCAGGAAGCAGGCGCGCGCGGCATCTTCCATCATTTCATCTACACCAAGCCCGATGCCGCTCATCTCTTCAGCGCGCTGGGATTCAAGGAAATCGCGCGCGCGGAGCCGTATGCCGCGTTGCTTGAATCCGGTCTGGGTTCGATTGCCGAACACTGCAAAATGCTTGCTGCGCAGGTCGCCGACTTGCCGCCCGGTCCGCGCGCCGTGTTGGTCGTCAACTGCAACCCGTTCACACTGGGACACCGTGCCGTGATCGAGAAAGCTGCGCGGGAGAATGCCTCGGTCGTGGTGCTGGTGGTGGAAGAAGACCGCTCGCTGTTTCCCTATGCCGACCGACTCCGGTTGGTGAAGGAAGGCGTGGCCGACTTGACCAACGTGCGGGTGCTGCCGGGCGGCAAGTACGTGATTTCCGCGGCCACCTTCCCGGCGTATTTCACGCGCGGCGAAGAAATCACCAAGGCACAGACCCGGCTCGATGCCGAAGTGTTCGGCCGGCACATTGCGCCGGCACTGGGCGCTACGCGCCGCTACGTGGGGAGTGAGCCCTATTGCGCAGTGACGGCCACCTACAACGATGCGATGCTCGCGGTGCTGCCGCGATACGGAATCGAAATGCTGGTCATGCCCCGAATCGAAGTGGAAGCCGCGCCGGTCAGCGCCTCGCGGGTGCGCGAGCTGATCCGGCAAGATGGGTGGGACGAGATCGCCAAGCTGGTTCCGGAAACGACCTACCGCTACTTGCGTGCCCCGGAAACCGCTGCAGTGATCGAGCGGATCAAAACCAGCCAATCCCGGCATTGAGCACTTTGCCGGGCAACTCCAAAGAAGGCGCCGCTGGTCGGCGTAGCTGACAATTCTCGCCAACAAATGAGTCCTCAACGAGCAGCAAGTTAAAGTAGAACTTTAACTTGCACGCCTTCCCCATTATTTATCTTGATTTATCTTTGTGCGTAAAACCCTGACAATGCGCGCATAAGTGGTTGTATAAAAAAGGAAAATGCCTGATGCCGGCGCTTGTGCCGGCATATTTTTTTCGCTATAGTGGGGCCCAGTGGGTAAAAGTGGGTAAAAGTGGGAAATTCCACCTGGCGAGATGATCATGTTTAGCGGTGTTTCGACTCTCAATCTGGACAGCAAAGGGCGTTTGGCGATTCCGGCCAAGCATCGCGAACTGCTGTCCGCGATGAGCGAGAGTCGCATCATGATCACGCTTAATCCGGAAGGGTGCCTGCTGATTTATCCGAAGACCGAATGGCAGCCGATCTATGAGCAACTGCGCAAGCTGTCCGGCGCGCAGGCGGCGGTGGCGCGCGTGATCGTGGGTTTCGCCGAAGAGCTGGAGCTCGATTCCGCCGGCCGCGTGCTGGTTCCGACCAAGCTGCGCGAGCGTGCCGGACTCGACAAGGAGGTCGCGCTGGTGGGCATGGGCAACAAGTTCGAGCTGTGGGATGACGCCCGCTGGAATGCCAAGGTCGATGCCGTCATGGCGATCGATCCGGTCAGCCTCGCGGATCAGATGCAAGGGATCGTCCTGTGAGTTTCGAACATCGCACGGTCCTGCTCGACGAGGCAGTCGAGGCGCTGGCGCTCCAGCCGTCCGGTATCTATGTCGACTGCACGTTCGGTCGCGGCGGGCATTCCCGCCTGATTCTTTCGCGGTTGGGGGCGCAAGGCCGCCTGATCGCGTTCGACAAGGATCCGCATGCGATTGCGGAGGCCGAAAAAATTTCCGATCCGCGTTTCGAGATTGTTCATTCCGGCTTCGTAGCGTTGAAGGACGCGCTGGCTGCGCGCGGCATCGGGCAAGTAGATGGCATTTTGATGGATCTGGGGGTGTCGTCCCCCCAGCTGGATGACGGGAGCCGCGGGTTCAGTTTCCGCTTCGATGCTCCGCTCGACATGCGCATGGATACCACGCGCGGGCCGACGGCGGCAGAGTGGCTGAATGCGGCAGAGGAAAAAGAAATAGCCGAGGTGGTGAGAGATTATGGGGAAGAGCGGTTTGCTAAACAGGTTGCAGCAGCGATTGTTGCGAGCAGGGGGATGGCGCCAATTGCCACTACAGGACAGCTTGCCCAGATCGTGGCAAAGGCCGTCCGCACCCGCGAGCCGGGCCAGGACCCGGCGACACGCACCTTCCAGGCTGTACGGATTTACATCAATCGCGAGCTTGAGGAACTGTCGCTGACCCTGCCGCAGGCGCTGGCCCTGCTGGCGCCGGGCGGACGGCTCTCGGTCATCGCGTTCCATTCTCTGGAAGACCGTATCGTCAAACGCTTCATGCAGGATGCTGCGACCAGTGATCGCCTGCCTTCACGGCTGCCGGTGCGTGCGTCCGAAATCGGGCAGGCACCGCTGAAACTGCTGGGCAAGCCGATCCGGGCAGGAGCGCATGAAGTCGCGGAAAACCCGCGCGCGCGCAGCGCGATCCTGCGGGTGGCGGAGCGGACGGAGGCGGTGCTGTGACCCGCCTCAATCTCTTCCTGCTGCTGATCGCGGTTGGTTGTGCTTTGTCTGTCGTGACCAGCCAGCACAAGGCGCGCAAGTTCTATATCGAGCTGCAAAAAGAGGAAAATGAAACCAAGCGTCTGGACGTGGAATGGGGGCAACTGCAGCTGGAGCAGAGCACCTGGGCCATGCATTCGCGGATCGAGGCCGAGGCGACGCGCCGGCTGGGAATGCAGCAGCCCGGCAATGCCCGAACGCTAGTGATTCTGCCCCACGGACAGGCTGTCGCCAAGCCGGACACCTCGGAGCGGCACTGATGGCGTTGGCTCGCAGAGTGGCTGCGGATGGCCGTCGCCAGAAGTTCGATCCTCCGGCGAAGCTGGAACGCTGGCGGACTTGGGTGGCGTTGAGTGCCCTGTTGCTGCTGTTCGGTGTCTTGTTGGGCAGAGGGCTGTACCTGCGGGTGTACAAGGAGACTTTCCTCAAGGAGCAGGGCAAGGCGCGCTATGCGCGTACGCTGAAGCTGGAAGCCAACCGGGGGACGATTACCGACCGCAATGGCGAATTGCTGGCGATTTCCACCCCGGTGCAGTCGGTCTGGGCCAGCCCGCGTTCGATCATCTTGCTGCCCCCGGGCAAAGTTCGGCCGAACGATTGGGAACCGGAAAACGAAAAGGATCCGACGCCGATCTCCGTGGCCGAGCTTGGCAAGCTGGCCAAACTGCTGGGGGTGACGCCGGAAGAGTTGGCCAAAAAACTGGGCGAATCGCGCAAGAGCGCAAAAGGCGAAGAACAGAAGGCCGATTTTGTCTGGCTGAAGCGGCATGTCACGCCGGCAGAGGCCAAGGCCGTGAAGGAGTTGAACCTGCCTGGCGTCTACACGCAGCCGGAATATCGGCGTTATTACCCGGCTGGCGAAATGATGGCGCACATCGTCGGTTTTACGGATATCGACGGCAAAGGGCAGGAAGGCTTCGAGTTGACGCGAGAGGCGATGCTGGCCGGCAAGCCCGGCAGCCGCAACGTGATTCGCGATCGGCGCGGGCATATTGTCGAAGACACCACGACCATCATTCCGCCGCGTGATGGCGAGAAGGTCGAACTGTCGATTGATCGCCGCATCCAGTACATCGCCTACCGCGAACTGAAAAGCGTCGTTGAATCGACCAAGGCCATCGGCGGTGGCGTGGTGGTGCTGGATGCGCGGACCGGAGAAGTGCTGGCTTTGGCCAATGCGCCTTCCTACAACCCGAACAGTCGTGCCGTGATCGATCCGGCCAGAAAACGCAACCGTGCCTTGACGGACGTTTACGAACCGGGCTCGACGATGAAGCCGTTCACGATCGCCGCTGCGATGGAGGCCGGAAAAATCAGGCCATCCACGGTGCTGCCCACCGGAAAAAGCCTGTCGATCGGGCCGAACACGATTCACGATGATCACGCATCGGGTGCCATGTCGGTCGAGCAGATCATCCAGAAGTCCTCCAACATCGGCTCGGCCAAGATCGCGCTGATGCTGGAGAGGGAATACCACTGGGCTTACCTGCGCAATCTGGGATTCGGCGAGCCGCCGCGCACGGGTTTCCCGGGCGAGGTCGCCGGCCGGGTGCGGCCTTGGAAGAACTGGGTACCTATCGATCAAGCCACGATGGCTTATGGTCATGGCATCTCGGTCAGCCTGATGCAGATGGCGCGCGCTTACCAACTGTTCGCCACGGACGGTGAAATCAGGCCGGTGACTTTTACCCGGCTGGTCGCTCCGTTGCCCGGCAAGCGGGTGGTCAAGCCGGAGACTGCACTGGCTGTACGCAAGATGCTGGAAATGGTAACCCAGCCTGGCGGTACTGCAACCCGCGCCCAGGTAGTGGGCTATCGCGTAGCGGGCAAGACTGGAACGGCTACCAAACTGGAGAACGGTGTTTACGTCAAGAAATACGTGGCCTCGTTCGTCGGGTTCGCGCCCGTATCCGATCCGCGCCTGATCGTCGCAGTGATGATCGACGAGCCGCAAGGCGGTTATTACGGTGGGCTGGTTGCTGCGCCGGTATTCAGCAATGTCGTGGCAGGGAGCCTGCGCATGCTCGGGGTATCGCCGGACGCGCCGACGGGCAACACGATCGGGCCGGCAGGTCATGCCGAAGAAGACGTCAAGGAGGAAACATGAAGCCTGCGAGCTGGCTGTTGCCTGCGCCCGATTGGGTAGCGATCGATTCGCTGGCCGCAGGGCGCCGCATCGTTTCCGATAGCCGCCAAATTCAGGCGGGCGATGTTTTTCTGGCTTTCCGCGGCGAGTATGCCGATGGCCGCAAATATATTCCCGAAGCCATCGCGGCAGGTGCAGCGGGCGTGATCTGGGAGGCGGAAGGATTCTGCTGGGACGACGCCTGGCCTGTTTCCAATGTGGGCGTGCCGCAACTGCGCGAGCTTGCCGGTATCGTTGTTGCGCATCTGCTGGGCAATCCTTCGGCGGTGTTGTGGGTCGCCGGCGTGACCGGTACCAACGGCAAGACATCGATCGCCAACTGGCTGGCGCAGGCATTTACGCAGGCCGGAGGCAAGGGCGGCGTGCTCGGCACGGTGGGCAACGGCTTCCCCGGTGAACTGGAAGCATCGACGCATACCACGCTCGATCCGGTTGGCGTACAGAACTGGATGCGCCGCCTGCTTGATCAGGGCGCAACGCACGTCGCGATGGAGCTTTCTTCGCACGGTCTTGACCAGGCGCGCGCGCACGGCGTAGCGGTGGATTGCGCGGTGTTCACCAACCTGACGCGCGACCATCTCGATTACCACGGCGACATGGACGAATACGGCGCGGCCAAGGCCAGACTGTTCGAGTGGGAAGGTCTGAAAAGCGCTGTCATCAACCAGGACGACACGTTCGGCCGCAAGCTACTTGGGCTGACCCGCGCCGAAACGGTTTATACCTATGGCCTCGAAGATGGGGATATCCGCCCCTTGAAGCTCGATGTTTCGCTCGATGGCATCCACATGCGGGTCGCAACGCCGCTGGGCGAAACGCAGATCGCATCCCCGCTGATCGGGCGTTTCAACGCCAGCAATCTGCTGGCTTGTCTGGGCGTGCTGCTTGCTGCCGGAATTGCCCTTGAAACGGCCGCGAAGGCGCTGGGCAAGATCGAGCCGGCTCCGGGGCGGATGCAGCGACTGGGCGGTGGCGCACAGCCGCTGATCGTTGTGGATTACGCCCATACGCCGGATGCACTGGAAAAAGCGTTGTCGACGTTGCGCGAATCGATGTCCGGTCCGGGGCGTCTGATTTGCGTGTTCGGCTGCGGGGGAAACCGCGACCGCGGCAAGCGCGCCCTGATGGGGGAAATCGCCTGCCGGCTTGCCGACAGCGTGATCATCACCAGCGACAATCCGCGCGATGAAGTCCCGCAGGCCATCATTGACGACATCGTGGCAGGCGTGTCCGGTGTGCCGGGAACCGGCAAGGACCACTATGCGATCGAATCGGACAGGGCGCATGCCATTGTCGATGCGGTGGAGTTGGCTCGGCCGGGTGATGTGGTGCTGATCGCCGGCAAGGGACATGAAAACTATCAGGAAATCAGGGGCGAGCGGCATGCCTTCGACGACGTCGAGCAGGCAGGTCTGGCCCTGGCAGGAAAATTAAGCCGCTCCCTCATGGGGCGGTAACCGTTCAGAACCAGGACAGAGAAGGCGATGATGTTGAGTTTGCGTGATGCAGCAATGGCGATGAAGGGTGAGCTGGCCGGCGACGGCAGCCGCACGGTCGCGCGCGTCACGACCGACAGCCGCGACGTGCAGCCGGGCGACCTGTTCTTCGCGCTCAAGGGTGAGCACTTCGACGGCCATGCTTTCGTCGAACAAGCCTTGAAGGATGGCGCGGTCGCCGCCGTGGTCAGCGAACCCGGTCCCGGCGCGCGCATCGTGGTCCAGGATACGCTGCAGGCCTTGGGCGAACTGGCCGCGTCCTGGCGCCAGCGCTTTGCCAATGTGCGCGTGATCGGCGTGACCGGCAGCAACGGCAAGACCACGGCCAAGGAAATGATCGCCGCGATTCTGGCCACGCATGCCGGTGCCGAATGCGTGCACGCCACGCGCGGCAACCTCAACAATCACATCGGCCTGCCGCTGACCCTGCTGGGGATGCGCGAGGGCTGCCGTTTTGTGGTCGCGGAAATGGGCATGAACCATTTCGGCGAGATTGCCTACCTGACCCGCATTGCCCGGCCGGACGTGGCGCTGATCACCAACGCGGGCCAGGCGCATCTGGAAATGCTCGGCTCGGTCGAGGGCGTGGCGCGCGCCAAGGGCGAGATCTACGAAGGGCTCGCGGAGCAAGGATGCGCCGTGATCAATGCCGACGACGCCCAATCGCCGTTGTGGAAACAACTGGCCGGCAACCATCGCCAGATCGCGTTCGGTCTGCAGTCTGCCGAAGTCGGCGCACGCGAGCTTGACGCTGGCGAGGAAGGAACCCGTTTCGTACTCACAACGCCGGCAGGCGAGGCATCGGTCGCGCTGCCGGTTCCCGGCGTGCACAACGTGCGCAACGCGCTCGCTGCCGCCGCCGTGGCGCAAGCGCTGAACGTGCCGCTCGCAACCATCGCCCAAGCGCTGACCGGCTACCGTGGCGTCAAGGGGCGACTGGAAGCCAAGCGGGCTTTCAACGGTGCGCGGCTCGTCGACGATACCTACAACGCCAACCCGGATTCGATGAAAGCGGCGGCGGACGTGCTGTCCACTGCCAACGGCAAGAAAATCCTGGTGCTGGGCGACATGGGCGAAGTCGGCGCCGATGCGCCGCAGCGTCATGCCGAGATCGGTGCGTATGCCAGAGAGAAAGGTATCGACGCGCTGTATGCCGTGGGCAAGCACATGGCCGAAGCCGTGCGGACCTTCGGCGCAGGCCGGCATTTCGCAACGCACGAGGCGCTGGCCGCAGCATTGCGCGCCGAATTGCCGGCCAATGCCGTGGTGCTGGTTAAAGGATCGCGTTTCATGCAGATGGAACGCGTGGTCAAGCTTTTGCAGGAGAACAACTAAGTGTTGCTGTTTCTGACCCAGTGGCTGGGTGAATCGGTCCGAGCCTTCTACGTCTTCAACTACCTCTCCCTGCGGGCGGTGTTGGCGACTATCACTGCGCTTTCCATTTCCTGGATGCTCGGCCCGTGGGTGATCAACAAGCTGACCGAACTCAAGGTCGGCCAGGCGGTGCGCAGCGACGGGCCGCAGACTCACCTCGTCAAGGCCGGGACGCCGACCATGGGCGGTACGCTGATTCTCTTGTCCATCGGCCTGACCACGCTGCTCTGGGGCGATCTGCGCAACAAATATATCTGGATCACGTTGATCGTCACACTGGCGACCGGTGTGATCGGCTTCGTCGATGACTACAAGAAAGTGGCGCTCAAGGATCCGAAAGGGCTGTCGGCCAAGTCCAAGATGTTCTGGCAATCGTTGATTGCGATTACTGCCGGCGTCGTTCTGGTCAACTTCGCCAAGGATCCGGCCCAGACCGGCTTCATCATCCCGTTCTACAAACAGATCCTCTATCCGTTCGGCGCGATCGGTTTCTGCGTGCTGACTTACCTCGTGATCGTGGGTACTTCCAATGCCGTGAACCTGACCGATGGGCTCGACGGCCTGGCAATCATGCCGACCGTGCTGATTTCGGCCGGCTTCTGCATCTTTGCCTACGTTGCCGGTAACGTGGTGTTTTCCCGTTACCTTGGTGTGCCCTATGTGCCGGGCGCCGGGGAACTCGTGGTGTTCTGCGCGGCGATGGCTGGTGCGGGGCTTGGTTTCCTCTGGTTCAACGCCTATCCGGCCGAAGTGTTCATGGGTGACGTCGGCGCGCTGGCGCTGGGCGCGGGGCTCGGCACCGTCGCGGTGATCGTGCGCCAGGAAATCGTGCTCTTTATCATGGGTGGTGTGTTCGTGGTCGAAGCGCTCTCGGTGATGATCCAGGTGGCGAGCTTCAAGCTCACCGGCAAGCGGGTGTTCAGGATGGCGCCGCTGCACCACCACTACGAACTCAAGGGCTGGAAGGAAACGCAGGTCGTGGTCCGTTTCTGGATCATCACCATGCTGCTGGTGCTGGCCGGTTTGGCCACGCTGAAACTGCGGTAAGAAAAGAAAATGGAACTCAAGGGCAAACACTGCATCGTTGTCGGGCTGGGCGATACCGGCTTTTCCGCCGCCAAGTGGTTGGCGCGGCAGGGTGCGCGCGTCACCGTCGCCGACAGCCGCGCCACGCCGCCGAACCTCGATGCCATCAGGGAAGCGCTGCCGCAGACCGAACTGCGGCTGGGCGCTTTCGGCGCGGCGACCTTCGCCGACGCCGACTTGCTTGTCGTCAGCCCGGGAGTGGCGCTGGCAACTCCGGAAATCGCCGCCGCTATCGCGCGCGGCGTTCCGGCGGTAGGCGATGTGGAGCTGTTTGCACAAGCGATTGTGGGCAAGGGCAGCAAGGTTGTCGCCATCACGGGTGCCAACGGCAAATCCACTGTCACCAGCATGGTCGGCGCGATGTGCGCTACGGCCGGGCTGAAGACCGAAGTTGCCGGCAATATTGGATTACCTGTTCTCGATGCCCTGTCCAACTGGCAAGACAAGGGCGAATGGCCGGATGTCTGGGTCCTGGAATTGTCGAGCTTCCAGCTCGAAACCACGACCAGCCTCTCGCCGGATTCCGCCGCCGTGCTCAACGTGACCGAGGACCACCTCGACCGCTATGACGGCAGCATGGAGAAATACGCCGCCGCCAAGGCGCGCATCTTCGCCGGCAATGGCGTGCAGGTGCTCAATCGCGAGGATGCCTGGTGCCGCGGCATGGCCTTGCCGGAGCGCAATGTCGCCTGGTTCGGCACCGATGCGCCGCGCAGCGAAACCGAGTACGGGCTGGTGGCCGAGGGCGGCGATTTCAGCCTGAATGCGGGCAATTTGAAAATCATGAAGGCCGGCGAACTGCCGCTGGCCGGCCTGCACAACGCGGCGAACGCACTGGCCGCGCTGGCGCTGTGCCGCGCGATTGACCTGCCGTTGCCGCCGCTCGTGGCTGCGCTCAAGGCATTCAAGGGCCTGCCGCACCGCGTCGAGTTTGTCGCCGAAGTGAACGGCGTGCGCTACTACGACGACTCGAAAGGCACCAACGTCGGCGCGACCGAGGCTGCGCTGAGGGGCATGACCCGCCCCGTGGTCCTGATCGCGGGCGGCGACGGCAAGGGGCAGGATTTCGCCCCGCTCAAGACTGCTTGCGAGCGCATTTGCCGCGCCGTGCTGCTGATCGGCCGCGATGCGCCGCAGATCGCAGAAACGCTTAATGAAGCCACATCCGCTTTCTTGCCCGAAGGCGACGAGGAAGAAAATTTCCTGCCGGTGCTGCAGGTGCCGACGCTGGAAATGGCCGTGATGATGGCCGCGAATTTTGCCGAGCCGGGCGATGTGGTGCTGCTTTCACCGGCTTGCGCAAGCTGGGACATGTTCCGCAATTACGCCCACCGGGCAGAAGTATTCATCGATAGCGTGAGGTCGCTGAAGCCATGAGGCAGATGCTCTACCAGGCCATGAAACGAGTCCGTCCCTCCATGGGCGCCTATGACAAGGCGCTGCTGTGGGATGTGCTGCTGCTCGTTTCGCTGGGTCTGGTGATGGTCTATTCGGCCTCGATTGCCATGGCCGAAGTCGGCAAGGATACCGGTTTCCGCTCGGCGTATTACCTGATCCGGCAGGCGATTTTCCTGGCGGTGGGCGGCGTGGCGGCCGGCGTGGCGTTCAGCGTGCCGACCCATGTCTGGCGCAAATATGCGCCGCAGCTTTTCATCGGCGGTGTGCTGCTGCTGATGCTGGTGCTGATCCCCGGCATCGGTCGCGAAGTGAATGGCAGCCGGCGCTGGCTGTCGTTGGCCGTGATCAACCTGCAGCCTTCCGAACTCATGAAGCTGTTCGCCGTGCTGTATGCCGCCGACTACACGGTGCGCAAGGCGGGCAGCATGGCTGCGGATTTCATGGAAAGCGTGACCAAGGTGCTGCTGCCGATGGGTATCGTCATGGCCGTGGTCGGCGGTCTGTTGCTGCTGGAGCCGGATTTCGGAGCTTTTGCCGTGATCACCTGTATCGCCATGGGCTTGTTGTTCCTTGGCGGCTTCAACTGGCGCCTGTATGTCGGGCTGATCGTGTTCCTCGGCGTGGCTTTTGTCGGCTTGGTCGCGAGCTCACCTTACCGCCGCGCGCGCGTGCTCGGCTTCCTCGACCCCTGGCAAGACCCGTACGGCAAGGGCTACCAGCTTTCGCATTCGCTGATCGCGTTCGGTCGCGGCGAATGGCAAGGCGTTGGCTTGGGCGCGAGCGTGGAAAAACTCGCTTACCTGCCGGAAGCGCATACCGACTTCCTGATGGCGATCATTGCCGAGGAGCTCGGCATGTTCGGCGTGATTGTCGTGCTGGGCATGTTTGCCTTCCTCGTGGCGCGTTCATTCCAGATCGGCGCGCAGGCCGCCAAGCTGGAGCGCCACTTCCAGGCGCTGGTGGCGCAGGGAATCGGCATCTGGCTGGGCGTGCAGTCGGTGATCAACATTGGCGTGAACATGGGGCTGTTGCCGACCAAGGGGCTGACCCTGCCGCTGTTGTCGTTCGGCGGTTCGGGCATCGTCGCCAACCTGATCGCCGTGGGCGTGCTGTTGCGCATCGACTATGAAAATCGCCAGTTGCTGAAGGGGTACAGCCGATGAGCGCGCGCACACTTCTGGTCATGGCCGGCGGCACCGGCGGCCACATCTTCCCGGCGCTGGCCGTGGCCGATGCCGTACGCGCCAAAGGCTGGAACGTGGTCTGGCTGGGCGCGGCCGGCAAGATGGAAACACGCATCGTGCCGCAATCCGGAATAACGCTGGAAACGCTCGATATCGGCGGTGTGCGCGGCAAGGGAATGCTCACCAAGCTCGCGCAGCCGTGGGTGCAACTGAAGGCGCTCATCGGAGCGATGCGCGTGATTTTCCGCTACCGGCCGGATGTCGCGATCGGCTTTGGCGGTTTCACCGGTTTTCCGGGCGGGCTGGCGATGAAGCTCCTGCGCTTGCCGCTGGCGATCCACGAACAGAATTCCGTGGCCGGGCTGACCAACAGGACGCTGGCGAAGATCGCCGACCGCGTGTTGTTCGCCTTCCCCTCTGCATTCCCGATGCAGGAAGGATGCGTGGGCAATCCGGTGCGCGACGAGATCAAGACGGCAGCACTGCCGCAGGCGCGTTTTGCCGGGCGCAGCGGCCCGCTCAGGCTGCTGGTGGTCGGCGGCAGCTTGGGTGCGCAGGTGTTCAACGAAGAGGTGCCCAAGGCGCTGGCGTTGTTGCCGCAGGAACTTCGCCCGCAGGTGATCCACCAGGCAGGCGAGAAGCACATTGAAGCCCTGAAAGAGGGCTATGCCAAGGCCGGCGTTGTGGCAGAATGCGCAGCTTTTATCGCGGACATGGCCAAAGCCTATGCGGATGCAGATCTGGTGCTGTGCCGCGCCGGCGCGCTGACCGTTGCCGAGTTGTCCTGCGTGGGGGCCGCGAGCGTGCTGGTCCCGTTCCCGCACGCGGTGGACGACCACCAGACCGGCAACGCGCGCTATCTGGCCGATGCCGGCGCCGGCATCCTGCTGCCGCAGGGCGAATTCAGCGCCGCACGTTTTGCCGCGCTGCTGCAGGAAATGAACCGCGAGCGTTGCCTGGAAATGGCGGGCATCGCGCGCGGATTGGCCAAGCCGGATGCAACGCAGGCCGTGGTCCAGGCCATTGAGGAATTGGCGGAACAATGAAACATAAAGTAAAGCGCATCCATTTTGTCGGAATCGGGGGTGTCGGCATGAGCGGCATCGCTGAGGTGCTGCTCAACCTCGGTTTCGAGGTCAGCGGCTCCGACCTCGGCAGCAATGCGACCACGCAGCGCCTGAGCGCTGCCGGAGCGCAAGTGCATGTCGGCCACGCTGCCGAATACATCGCTGGCGCGGATGTGGTGGTGATCTCCAGCGCGGTCAAGGCTGATAACCCCGAAGTGCTTGCCGCGCGCGAGAAGAAAATCCCGGTCGTGCCGCGCGCCCTGATGCTGGCCGAATTGATGCGCCTGAAACAGGGCATCGCGATTGCCGGAACGCACGGCAAGACCACGACCACGAGCCTGACCGCGAGCATTCTCGAAGCCGCCGGCTTCGATCCGACTTTCGTGATCGGCGGCAAGCTGCATGCTGCGGGCTCGAATGCGCGGCTGGGCAGCGGCGATTTCCTGGTGGCCGAGGCCGACGAATCGGATGCCTCGTTCCTGCTGCTCGCTCCGGTGATCTCGGTCGTGACCAATATCGACCAGGACCACATGGATACCTACGGGCACGATTTCGGCAAGCTCAAGGGTGCCTTCGTCGATTTCCTGCAGCGCCTGCCGTTCTATGGCCGTGCCGTGTTGTGCATCGACGATCCGCATGTGCGCGCCATCCTGCCGGAAATCACCTCGCCGGTGACGACCTACGGGGTCAGCCCGGATGCGATGTTGCGCGCCGAAAACATTCGCGCCGAGGCCGGCCGCATGCGGTTCGACGCGGTATGGGAAAACGGCGAAAGCAAGCGTCTGGCGATCACGCTCAATACCCCCGGCCATCACAACGTCCTCAACGCGCTGGCGGCGATTGCTGTGGCGCTGGAAGTGGGCGCCGACGATGCCTCCATCCAGAAGGCGCTGGCCGAGTTCGCCGGTGTGGGCCGGCGCTTCCAGCGTTACGGCGAAGTGGCGTTGCCAGCCGGTGGCTGCTTCACGCTGGTCGACGATTACGGGCATCACCCGGTGGAAATGGCGGCCACGCTGGCTGCGGCGCGTGGCGCTTTTCCGGGGCGGCGCCTGCTGCTGGCCTTCCAGCCGCACCGCTATACCCGCACGCGGGACTGTTTCGAGGATTTCGTGAAGGTGCTGTCCAGCGTGGATGCCCTGTTGCTCGCCGACGTATATGCCGCGGGCGAAGCGCCTATCGTGGCCGCCGACGGGCGGGCACTGACGCGGGCGGTACGGGTGCTCGGCAAGGTTGAGCCGGTATTTGTGGAAAACATTGCCGACATGCCGGCGGCAATTCTTGCCGCCGCGCGCGATGGCGATGTGGTTTTGACGATGGGTGCAGGTTCGATTGGCAGTGTTCCAGGGAAGTTGACGACGTGAAGCAGCGATACGGGAAAGTGGCGGTTTTGATGGGCGGGTTCTCCTCCGAACGCGAGGTCTCGCTCATGAGTGGCGCGGGCGTGCTGGCTGCACTGCAGTCGCAAGGCGTCGACGCGCACAAGTTCGACCCGGCGGAAAAGCCGCTCTCGGCCCTCAAGGACGAAGGCTTCGACCGGGCGTTCCTGATTCTGCACGGCCCGTACGGCGAAGACGGCACGGTGCAGGGCGCGCTGGAGGTGCTGGGCATTCCCTACACCGGCTGCGGTGTGATGGCCTCTGCAATCGGCATGGACAAACTGCGTACCAAGTTGGTCTGGAAGGCCATGGGCCTGCCGGTGCCGGACTTCGTGCTGCTGGACGAAAACAGCGACTGGGCGGCGGTCGTCGCGCAGCTCGGCTTGCCGATCTTCGTCAAGCCGGCGCACGAAGGCTCCAGCATGGGCGTCATCAAGGTCAAGTCGCAAGACGCGTTGCTCTCGGCATTTGAAGAAGCACGCAAGTACGACAAGGTGGTGCTTGCCGAGCGCTATATCGGTGGCGGTGAATACACCGCGGCGGTGCTCGACGGCGAAGTGCTGCCGGCAGTGAAGATCGAACCGGCAACCGAGTTTTACGACTACGACGCCAAGTATTTCCGCGATGACACGGTTTACCGTTGCCCTTGCGGACTGCCTGCCGAGGTAGAGGCCGAAGTTGCCGAATACGTGAAGAAAGCCTTCTGGGCCATCGGCGGCGCGAGCTGGGCACGTGTGGATTTCCTCATGGACGAGGACGGCAAGCCTTACCTGCTGGAAGTGAATACCGCACCGGGCATGACCAGCCACAGCCTGTTCCCGATGGCGGCCCGGCAGATCGGCATGAGCTACGAGGATCTGGTGATGCGTATCCTCGATACGACCTTGCCGGTTGAGGCGTGAGGGGTCAGGAGTGAGGTGCAAGACAGTGGTTTATCCGGGAGATGCGATGCGAGTGACTGGCTTGGAAAGGAAAGAACGCACTTCGTGCGGTTTAGCTCCTCACGCCTCACACCTCGCCCCTCACCTGCGAGCGGGAGCGAAGCGTGTGGGATAAGCCGCAACTGTTAATGTGGCTGGCCAACCTGCTGACCGCACTGGCCTTGCTGCTGCTGTTTTATGCGGTGGTGTTCCTGGCGATCCATTCGCCGCTGTTCCCGGTGCGGCGGGTGCAGGTTGAAGGCGACATGACCCATGTGACGCGCGAGCAGTTGCAGTACGTGGTGAAGAACGAATTGAAGGGCACTTTCTTTACGCTGGACCTGGACAAGACCCGGCAGGCGTTCGAAAAGCTGCCTTGGGTACGACGCGTGGAAGTGCGCCGTTACTGGCCGGATCGGCTTGAAGTGAACGTGGAAGAACACCGGGCGATTGCTCGCTGGGGATCGTCGGCGTTGCTCAACTCCTTCGGTGAAAAGTTCGATGCGGCAAGCAACGAGGCGCTACCGGTCCTGGAAGGGCCGGATGGTACGGAAAAGCAGATGGTCGAGAACTATCGCCAGTTCCGGGATGCGCTGAAACCGCTGGGCAAGCAACCGACGCATGTCTGGCTTTCCGGGCGACGAGCCTGGCGGATCGAACTGGATGGCAAGATCGTAGTGGATGTCGGGCGGGATAATGGGGCGGAGCGGCTGCAGCGATTTGTGACCGCATACCCCAATTCGCTGGCCCGTGTGGAGCAGCCGTTCGATTATGTGGATTTGCGTTATCCGAACGGATTTTCCGTCAAGCTGCCGGGATTCCGGGTGCAAGACGGCAAGACGGCAAAAACCAAGCCGGCAGTTAAAAAACCGGCATGAAACATGCTTGTAATGTCGATAAAAATAAAGACATTGCAGCAATTATTTGAAGTATTGAGTTAAGAAAGGGTGGCCTGTGACCAAAGATTCCAAGAACCTGATCGTGGGGCTCGATATCGGCACCTCGAAAGTGGTTGCTGTGGTGGCAGAGATCCAGGAGGACGGGAGCCTGAACGTGGTTGGTTTGGGCTCGGCAGCATCGCGCGGGCTCAAGCGCGGCATGGTGGTGGATATCGAAAAGACGGTGCTGGCGATCCAGACCGCGCTGGGCGATGCCGAATTGATGGCCGACTGCAAGATCAACGAAGTGATCGCCGGGATTGCCGGTAGCCATATCAAGGGAACGAACTCTGACGGGATGGTGGCGATCAAGGATCGCGAAGTATCGCAAGCCGACATGGATCGCGTTCTGGAAACGGCTCGTGCGATCCAGATTCCGGCTGACCATGAAGTCCTGCACGTGATTCCGCAGGAGTTCGTGATCGATGGACAGGAAGGGGTGAAGGAGCCCTTGGGCATGTCCGGTGTGCGTCTCGAAGTGCGCGTGCATATCGTCTCGGGTGCAGTCTCTGCGGTGCAGAACGTAACCAAGTGCGTGCGCCGCTGTGGTCTGGAGATTTCCGAGGTCGTATTGCAGCCGCTGGCTTCGGCCTATGCCGTGCTGACCGAGGACGAGAAAGACCTGGGCGTATGCCTGATCGACATCGGAGGCGGAACGACCGACGTGGCGATCTTCGCCGGTGGAGCGATTCGTTATACCGCCGTGATTCCGGTTGCGGGCGATCAGATCACCAACGACATCGCCATGGCGCTGCGTACACCGACTTCCGAAGCGGAAACGATCAAGCTGCAATACGGCGTGGCCCTGCGTCACCTGACCGACCAGCAGCAGATGATCGAAGTGCCGGGCGTGGGCGAGCGCGGTTCGCGCTCCATGAGCCGCCACACGCTGGCGGAAGTGATTCAGCCGCGCGTCGAGGAACTCTACAGCCTGGCGCTGGCGGAAGTGCGCCGCTCCGGCTGGGCAGAGCGCCTGTCCAGCGGCGTGGTGATTACCGGCGGCGCGTCGCTGATGCCGGGCATGGTCGAACTGGGTGAGGAAATCTTCCACCAGCCGGTGCGCCTGGGGCTGCCGCGTTACGTGGGTGGGCTGGCCGAAGTGGTCAAGAATCCGCGCTATTCCACCGCCGTTGGCCTGCTGTTGCTGGCGCGCGAACAGATGAACAAGAACCCCGCTGCACGCAACAAGCAGGGCGGGGTCGGGAGTGTGCTGGGCAGGATGAAATCCTGGTTCCAGAACAATTTTTAAGTTGTATGTAGACAAGAAGTACGTTTTTCACGGGCAAACAGGAGAAACAAGATGGGCTTTTCCATTGAAGTTCAGGATGTAGCACACCACGTCAACATCAAGGTGATCGGCGTGGGCGGTGCAGGCTGCAATGCCATCAACAACATGATCGAACATGAGTTGCATGGCGTGCAGTTCATTTCGGCCAATACCGACGCACAGGTATTGAAGCTGTCGCAAGCCAGCGACGTGGTGCAGTTGGGTTCCAATCTGACCCGCGGTTTTGGCGCGGGTTGCGATCCGGATATCGGCCGTCAGGCTGCCGAGGAAGACCGCGAGCGTATCGCTGAGCTGATCGAAGGCTCCGACCTCCTCTTCATCACCGCCGGCATGGGCGGTGGCACCGGAACCGGCGCAGCGCCGGTCATCGCACAAGTCGCACGCGAGAAAGGCATCTTCACCATTGGTGTGGTGACCAAGCCGGGCCTGGATGAGGGTTCGCGCCAGAAAGTGGCGCAGGGCGGTATCGACGAATTGTCGCAATATGTCGATTCCATGATCGTGGTTTCCAACGAAAAGCTGGAACAGGTGCTGGGCGAAGACGTGACGCTGGATGAAGCGTTCCGCGCCGCCGACGACGTGCTGCGCAGCGCCGTGGCTTCGATCGTCGAAGTGATCCAGTATCCGGGCTTCATCAACGTCGACTTTGCCGACGTGAAGAAGGTCATGGAAGAAAAGGGTCTGGCCATGATGGGCTCGGCCTTTGCGACCGGCGAAGGCCGTGCCGTACGTGCCACCGAAGAGGCGATCAGCTGCCCGCTGCTCGACAACATCAATTTCAAGGGTGCCCGCGGCGTGCTGCTCAACATCAGCGCCAGCAAGGCTACGCTGCGCAAGAGCGAGATCCGCCAGGCGCTGGAAATCGTCAATGCGCATGTCGCCGATGGCGCCGTGGTCAAGTACGGCGTGGTGTACGACGAAGCGCTGGGCGACCAGATCCGCGTCACCGTGATCGCCACGGGTCTGGGTTCGCGCGAAGCTGCCAAGCCGCAACTGACCGTGCTGCAAGGCCAGCAGTTGAAGACCGGCACCGACAGCGCCGTGGGCCTGAATCCCGAGGATTACGATGCCCCGGCAATCTGGCGCAACAACCGTCGCGGCGGTGCAGCGTCCGGCAGTACCGAGGCTCGGCCGGCGTTGAACAACATTGACATGGATATACCGGCGTTCCTGCGGCGCCAGGCCGACTAACTGGCGCTGGCGCTGCTGCGCCGTGCTGATGCTTTGTCGCCGGCAGATTCAGGGTCCTCATGGACATTCAGTCCATTCCGGCCCTTCATCTACCGGACTTCGCGCCTCAGCCCGGCTCGCGACGCGCCCGCATCCAGTTAGTTGTGGTTCCGCGTCGACGGCTACTGACCGATCAATGCAGTGTTAGTTGCTTGGGTCATTGTTTTGACCTTGCCTATCGTCCGGATTGCCACGATCAATCCAGCTCCTTGCCCGTGGCTGGTAGAATCGTGGCATCCGACCGATGAGAAGTCGCCATGTTCTTGCAACGCACCCTGAAATCCACGATCCGCGCCACCGGCGTGGGCTTGCACTCCGGCGCGAAAGTGACGCTGGTGCTCAAGCCGGCGCCGGAGGAGAGCGGCATCGTCTTCCACCGGGTCGATCTGCCCGAATCGGCCCCGTTCAGGGTTGAACCTTCGCAAGTGAACGACACGCGTCTTTCCTCGACGCTGGTTCACAACGGCGTACGGGTCGGCACCATTGAGCACCTGATGTCCGCTTTTGCCGGGCTTGGCATCGACAACGCCATTGTCGAGGTCGATGCCCCGGAAATGCCGATCATGGACGGCTCCGCCGCACCTTTCATCTACCTGCTGCAAACCGCCGGAATTATCGATCAGGCCGTGCCCAAACGCTTCGTGCGCGTGCTCAAGACCGTCGAAGCCACGGAGGGCGACAAGTGGGTCAGGCTGGAGCCGCATGACGGCTACAAGGTGACCCTGACCATCGATTTCCAGCATCCGGCATTCCGCAAGTCAGCGCGCACCATCGAAATCGATTTCGCCAAACAGAACTACCTCAGCGAGATCTCGCGCGCCCGCACCTTCGGGTTCATCCATGAGGTCGAATTCCTGCGGGCCAACGGACTGGCGCGCGGCGGCACCATGGACAACGCGGTGGTGATCGACGAGTACCGTGTGCTCAACCCGGGAGGGCTGCGCTTCGAGGACGAATTCGTGCGCCACAAGGTGCTCGATGCCATCGGCGACCTCTACATTCTCGGCCATCCGCTGATCGCATCCTTCAGCGGCTACAAATCGGGGCATGCGCTCAACAACAAGCTGCTGCGCACGCTGCTCGCCGACGAGTCGGCGTGGGAATTCGTTTCCTTCAACAGCCGCGAAGAAGTGCCGTCTTCGTTCCACGCACTTCCTCCGCTCGGAATCTGATGCCACTGTTGAACCGCTTGCTGCTCGTACTGCTTTTGCTGGGCTCCGGCTTTGCAGCGATTCGCTACCTCAAAACGCGCGATCCGAGATGGCTAAGCGTACTGCGCTGGTCGCCGAAGATCTTCTTCGGCTGCATGGTCGCCACCTTTTTCTGGGTCATTTTTGAGCATTGGGGGAAAAACTGATGCCCCGTTTTTATGTCGATCTGCCGCTGGATGCGGGCGCGCAACTGGAGTTGCCGGAGACTGCCGCGCGCCATGTCCAGGTGCTGCGCATGCAGCCGGGCGAACCCCTCGTCCTTTTCAATGGACGGGGGGGCGAGTTTGCTGCGACGGTGCTGAAGATGGGCAAGCGCAGCGTATTGGTGGAGGTGGGGGCGCACGATCCGGTCGAGCGCGAATCGCCCTTGCAACTGACTATCGTGCAGGCGCTCTCCGCCGCAGAACGCATGGACTACACCGTGCAGAAATCGGCCGAGCTGGGCGTAACCGCGATCCAGCCGGTGATTTCCGAATTCTGCCAGTCGCGCTACTCGGGCGAGCGCGCCGAAAAGCGCATCGCCCACTGGCAGGCCGTGGCGATGAGCGCTTGCGAACAATGCGGGCGCACGCGCATCCCGCAAATCCTGCCCATCCTGAAATATGAAGACTACCTGGCGAGCGCGCCTGCTGCAGATTTGAGGGTGCTGCTGTCGCCGGACGGCGCCATCCATCATTCCCGATTGCCCACGCAGGCCAGCAGCGTCTGTGTGCTGATCGGCGCCGAGGGTGGTTTTTCCCGACGCGAAGAGTCCGATGCGGTCGAGGCTGGATTCATCCCGCTCATCCTTGGTCCCAGGATATTCCGCACCGAAACGGTGGCACCCGTGATCGCCGGGTTACTGCAATCGCGGTACGGCGACTGGTAACGGCGACCTGTTTTTTATTGACGCAATTGGTGCGGCAGTATGACACTACTATAAAAATGGATATTTGCTCCCGTTGAGTGAATGACCGGACTGCTTTTTGTTTTGTATGGGGGGAGAAATATGGATTTCCAGAGCATGAAGCTGAGAACGCGTCTGGTGTTGCTGGTGCTGGCTGCGGTTCTGGTGGTGGGGGCTGTAGCGGCCTATGAACTTTACGTCCTGCGCACTTCAATTCGCGCCGAGAAACTCACCCGCTTGCGCGATCTGGTCGATTCGGTGGTGACGCTGGCGCAAAACGAAGTCGCGCAGCAGAAGGCCGGCAAGCAGACCGCGGAACAGACCAAGAAGAACATTGCCAGCCACCTCAATGCCATCCGTTTCGACAAGGACAACTACTTCTTCATCTATGACCTCAACGGTGTATTGGTCTGGAACCCGACGCGCCCCAACGACAGCGGCAAGTCCATGATCGATACCAAGGATTCGACCGGCAAGCTGTTCATCAAGGAATTCGTCGACGTGGTCAAGGCCAAGGGCGAAGGCGAATCCGTCTACCTGCGTGCCCGGCCCGGCCAGAAAGAGGAAGTGCCCAAGCTTTCCTACCTCAAGACCATCGACGGCAACTGGTTCGTGGGAACCGGCATCTATATCGACGATCTCGACCAGTTGTTGCGGCAAAAAACGCTGGTCTCGCTCGGTATCGTGCTGCTGGCGCTGATGGTCCTCGGGTTCCTCGGAATGGTCATTGCCCGCTCGGTATTGCAATTGCTGGGTGGCGAACCGAGTGAAGTCCAGCGCATCATGCGCCGCATTCGCGAAGGCGATTTGACACCGGCTGGCACCGACGGTGCCCCGGCAGGCAGCGTGCTTGCCGATGCCGAAGAAATGCGCCGGGCTTTGTCCGAGTTGATTCGCGGGATCGAAACGCAGGCAACGACGATTGGCGACATTTCCAGCAACAGCGTCGAGCAGGCCACGCAAATGGAAGAGACGGCGCATACCGAACAGCAAGCCGCATCCAGCATGGCAGCAGCCGTGGAAGAGCTCACTGTCAGCGTCAACCACATCGCCGACAATGCGCACTCCACGCGGGGGTTGACCGATACCAGCGCCCGTAATGCCAAGCAGGGCGCAGGAGAGGTCCGGGATGTCGTGGCCCGTATTCAGCATATTGCGGAGACGGTTCATGGTGCGGACCATGCCATGAAGGAGCTGGCTTCGGCGAGCGAGAAGATCTCCGTGGTGCTGGCCGTGATCCGCGATATTGCCGGGCAGACCAACCTGCTGGCGCTCAATGCGGCCATCGAAGCGGCGCGCGCCGGCGAGCAGGGGCGCGGTTTCGCCGTGGTGGCGGACGAGGTGCGCAAGCTTGCGGAGCGGACGACCGATGCCACGGGGCAGATCAACGGCATCATCGAATCCATCCAGGGGCGAGTGCTCGACGCCAGCGGCCACCTGAATGCCTCGGTCACGGAAGTGGCACAAGGCGTGACCAGTGTTCAGGCCATCGGGTCGGTGATCGGTGCCATCGAGCAGGGCGCGGCGGAAGTCGCGGGGCTCATGGACGAGATGTCGGGCACTTTGCGAGAACAGGGCGCGGCGAGCAACGACATGGCGCAGCAGGTCGAGCGGGTGGCCAACATGGCGGACGACCTGTTCAACGCCATCCACAGCAACCGCGAAAGCGCGCGGCACCTGCACGAGATCGCGCAGCACCTACGCGAGAGCGTGGCGCGCTTCCGGTTGTAGTCACTTCAACATCTCACCACAGAGTCTCAGAGGCCGGGAGAAAACAAAAACAACAAACTTGCCAATGGTGCGCATGCATTTTTTGATGGGTGCCATATGAATGCGCAAGCATTTGTTTTTCTCTGTGTTCTCTGTGCCTCTGTGGTTAATTTTCAGGTTTTGCTTGCCGAGTTTTTGATTCAGCAACCGCAGCGATGCGTGCCGCGCGCACGCATTCCGCGATGCGACTCTTGTCTTCGCAGGCGCGCGCAATCGCGCCTGCGTCCACTTCGTTTGCTTTCTCCAGTAGTTCCAGCAAATAAGCCGCTTGCGGGTAATCGGCCATTTCATGGCCAAGCCGGCCGCGGGCGTCGGCGTGGCAGACGCCGAGCAGTTGCACAAAACGCTCCGGGCGCCGCCAGGCATCTGCGCGCTGAAAGAGATCGACGACCGTAGTCGGCCGCAGCTCTTTGGCCCGGTGAATCAGGATGTGTTCGCGGCAGGCGAGTTGTGCGAGTTCGCGGCAGTCCACCGGCACGCGCCAGCGCTCGCAGAGCAGGTTGAGCGGCTCCTTGCCGCGCATGTCGTGGCCGATATGGCTGGGCAGAATGTCTTCTGGCGTCAGTGCTTTGCCCAAGTCATGACACAGCGCGGCAAAGCGCCCTGCCAGGGGGAGTTCCAGCCCGGCGGCAGCATCCAGCACCAGCAGGGTATGGCGGCCGGCATCGCCTTCCGGGTGGTAGTCCAGGCGTTCGGGTACGCCGAACAGGGCGTCGATCTCCGGCGCGATGCGCGCCAGCGCCCTGCATTCGCGCAGCACTTCGAGCATGCGCGATGGGTTCTTTTCCATCAGGCCGCGGCTGATTTCCTGCCATACGCGCTCCGGCACCAGATGGTCGACCTCTCCGTTCTCCACCATGGCCCGCATCAGTGCCTGCGTTTCCGGTGCGACGGCAAAGCCGAAGCGCGCGGCGAAACGCGCCAGGCGCAGGATGCGCACCGGGTCTTCAGCGAAAGCAGGCGAGACATGGCGCAGGATGCCGGCGGCAAGGTCGGCCCGTCCGCCATGGGGGTCGATCAGCGTGCCGGCTTCGTCTTCGGCCATGGCGTTGATGGTGAGGTCGCGGCGCAGCAGGTCTTCTTCGAGCGTGACTTCCGGGCTGGCGTGCACTACAAATCCCTTGTAGCCGTGGCCGGATTTGCGCTCGGTGCGGGCCAATGCGTATTCCTCGCGGGTCTGCGGATGCAGGAAGACCGGGAAATCCTTGCCGACCGGCATGTAACCGGCTGCGAGCATGGCTTCCTCGCTGGCTCCGACCACGACCCAGTCCGTATCCTGTATGGGCAGGCCCAGCAGTTTGTCGCGCACCGCGCCGCCGACGCGATATATTCGCATTGATCTTTCCTTAGTAAAAAATGTGATTTATCTGGCTGTCTTTATAACCGATACAATCACGACATCCACTCGAATGAAGGAATGCTGCCATGAAAATCGCCAACAATGTTACCGAACTCATCGGCAACACGCCGCTGGTCCGTCTCAATCGCGTCACCGAAGGCCTTGGCGCGACGGTCGTGGCCAAACTGGAATACTTCAACCCTTCGCATAGCGTGAAGGACCGTATCGCCGTGGCGATGATCGATGCCGCCGAAGAGGCCGGCTTGATCGGCCCGGATACGGTGATCGTCGAGCCGACTTCCGGCAACACCGGAATTGGTCTGGCGATGGTGGCAGCTGCGCGCGGCTATCGCCTGATCCTGACCATGCCGGAAACCATGTCCAGGGAGCGCCGCGCGCTGCTGCGCGGTTACGGCGCGGAGCTGGTGCTGACCCCGGGGCCGGACGGCATGGGCGGTGCGATCGCCAAGGCCAGGGAGCTGGTGGCGGCGAACCCGAATTATTTCCTGCCGCAGCAATTCGAGAACCCGGCCAACCCGGAGATTCACCGCAAAACGACGGCCGAAGAGCTGTGGCGCGATACCGATGGCCAGATCGACATTCTGGTTGCCGGCGTGGGTACGGGCGGCACGATTACCGGTGTATCGGAAGTCCTCAAGGCGCGCAAGCCTTCGTTCAAGGCCGTGGCCGTGGAGCCGGATGCGAGCCCGGTACTCAGTGGCGGCCCGAAAGGCCCGCACCCGATCCAGGGCATCGGCGCCGGTTTTGTTCCGCCGGTGCTCAATACGGCCATCTACGACGAGGTGATTCGCGTTAACGCCGACGATGCGTTTGCTACTGCCCGCGCACTGGCGACCAAGGAAGGCATTCTGGCCGGGATTTCTGCCGGTGCAGCGACTTGGGCCGCGCTGGAGCTGGCCAAGCGACCGGAAAACGCCGGCAAGCTGATCGCCGTGATCATTCCCTCGTTCGGCGAGCGTTACCTGTCGACCAAGCTGTTTGAAGGCTTGGTGGATTGAAGAGTTGTCATTCGGTGGGTTGTGAACCGGAAGGCGGCCTTTGGGCCGTCTTTTCCATTTTGGCCGAAAGTGCGAGCCAGTCGCTCAGGTCGCGGAAGACGATGACGCTGCCGAGTATCTCGCCTTTTTCGTTGCGGATGCTGGTCACGGCTTCCTGAATGCAGAAAGTCAGCCCGAACCGGTTGAGCAGAATGGCGTTGCGGTGCGGCGGGAGTCTTGCTCCGCCTTGCAATGCCTGGCGCGAAAGGGAGGGCAACGGCAGGCGTGTTTCGTTGTCGATGACCTGGAAAACGCTTTCAACGCCTTGTCCGCTGGCTTCTTCGATTTCGTGGCCGGTGAGTGACAGCGCTACCGGGTTCATGTATTCCACTCGCCCGGACAGGTCGGTGGTGATCACGCCGTCAGAGAGGGATTCCAGCATGGCCATGAGCTTGAGCTTTTCCGCATGCAGGGCATCCTGCGCATGGCGGATGGCGCTGATGTCTCGCCCGACGCCGCGGTAGCCTGCAAATACGCCGTCTTTGTCCTGAATGGGTTTTCCCGACAACTGGATGACAAGCGGTTCCCCGTTGGCCTTCAGTGTCACAACCAGATCGCTGTAGGGTTCGCGGTCTTCGATGGTTTTTCGATGCAATTCCCATTGCTTTTCGTTCAGGTCGCCCAACCCCATCTCCCAGCGGCTGCGAGTGATTTGATGGACCGGGTTGATGTCGTGAAGCTTGAACGGACCGCCGGACAGATAGGTAAAACGGGCTTCGGTATCCTGCTCCCAGAGCCAGTCTCCGGACAATTCCAGCATTTCGCTGAGCCGGGTACGGGCGAGATCGAGCATGGCAGCTTGTTCAACATGGTGACTGATGTCGCGCGCCAGCAGCGCTGAGCCGGTGTTGCAGCCGAAAGGGCTGCGGATAGGAACGATCGTGGCTTCAAAGTGGCGAGTTTCACCGGATGGGGCGAGGTGCTGGCATGGCACCACCAGTGGCTCGGCGAGTTCGGCAAGTTCGGCGGTGGTCAGCAGTGGCTGCATGCCGTGCTCGGCGGCATCGAGCATGAATTCCTTGCGTGCCGCCGGATTCGCATATTCGATTCCGCCCTGGGCATCGCGGACGACAAAAATGTCCGGCGTTTCGTTGGCCAGCGTTTCCAGCTTGTGTCGCCGCTCTTCCTCGCGGCGCAACTCCGATGGCGTACCGAGATTCGTGTTTCCATAAATCCGGCCAATCGGGCTGCGGGAGGCCATGAAAAAAGCGTACAGCAACGACAGACCGATTCCTGCAGCCCAGACGGGCCAGTTGCCATGCTGGCCGGCGGGAATGAAACGGGAGGGGGCGGCACAGATTTCCAGCCGCCATTGTCGTCCGGGAAGGTTGATGATCCGGTTATTGCAGACGGTTTGGCCTTGCTGAGCGCCGTCGGGGTTCTTCGTTTCATGGATCAGTATTTCCGAACGGGCGGGAGTGCCGTTCATGGTTTGGTCCGTGTCGAAAAGCCTGAGAGTGTCGAAGCGGTTTAACTGCGCTTGGTCCAGCATGTGTTCGACACGGTATAACGCCGAGATGGCACCCAGGTAACGTGCTTTTCGTTCTGCGAGGTTCTGCGGATTTTGCCCGGCAGTGTAGACGGGGTAGTGCAGTGCAAAGCTCGTGGACGTCTCTGCGCCCGAACGGGCAAGCGGGCTGGCGATCCCGCGCCCTTCGTCGCGAGCACGGCCGATGGCCTGAACGGTTCCCTCCCTGCTGAGGAGGTCAAGCCCCAGATAGGTACGCGTGGAAGCATTGACCGGATAAAGGAAATCGACGGGCTGCAGCAACTCCTGCCCGGTCAGGGGGGTGATTTTGTAATCCCGGTAGGCGGGGTCGAATGATTCGCGGTTCTTTGCGACAAGGCGGTCAATTTTGTCCCGAGGGATTTGCCGCGAAAAAGCGATGACGACGAATCCGGGCAGCCTTGCGAGCAGATTCTGGTTTTCGATGATATCCCGGAACGTATGGCGATCCATGTCTGGGCTGGCCATGAATGCACTTTGCAATCCCCGTAGCGCCTCGATTTGGGCCGCCAGACGGCTTTCAATTTGCAGCGCTGTGATTTCGGCGTTTTGCTCAAGCCGGGCCTCTGCTTGCTGTCTTGTATGTTTGCCATGCCACGAAGCGAGCAGGGCGGTTATCGCCAGTCCGGTCAGTAGCGTGAGCAACAGGATGCGCAGTCTGCGGAACAGTTTGCCAAGTTTTGTGCGGGATAGCTGCATGGAGCGCCAATTGATAAGACCACCCTTCAATATGAAGCATCCTGGCTTGTTTTTCCAGTAATTGGCCTTCCAGGGAAAACAAAAAACCGGGAAAGGTTTCCCGGTTTTTTGTAAGCGCATGGAGGGGCTTATACCTGCGGATTCAGTTTTTCCGTTTTTCCATAAAGCTTGTTCAGCGCGGAGATATAGGCCTTGACGCTGGCGACAATGATGTCGGTATCCGCCCCTTGTCCGTTGACGATGCGTCCGGCCTTTTCCAGTCGCACGGTGACTTCGCCCTGGCTGTCGGTGCCCTGCGTGATCGCGTTGACGGAGTAGAGCTTCAGCTCCGCCCCCGACTGGACCAGCGATTCGACTGCCTTGAACGAGGCATCCACGGTGCCGTCGCCGTCCGCCTCGGCGCGACGCTCCTGCCCGGCTTCGGTGATGACGATCGAGGCGTGGGGCACTTCGCCGGTTTCGGAGGTGACCTTGAGCGATACCAGCTTGAAATGCTCATTGATGATGCTGATCATTTCGTCGGAGACGAGCGCATGCAGGTCTTCGTCGAACACCTCGCGCTTGCGGTCGGCCAGTTCCTTGAAGCGGGCAAAGGCAGCATTGAGCGCTTCTTCGCTTTCAAGCGTGATGCCGAGTTCCTGCAGCTTGGTCTTGAAGGCGTTGCGGCCCGAGAGTTTGCCCAGTGTCAGGCGGTTGGTGCTCCAGCCCACCGACTCGGCGCTCATGATTTCATAGGTTTCGCGGTGCTTGAGAACGCCATCCTGATGGATGCCCGATTCATGGGCAAAGGCGTTGGCGCCGACAATGGCCTTGTTCGGCTGAACCGGGTAGCCGGTGATCGTGGAGACCAGCTTGGACGAAGGAACGATTTGGGTAGTCTCAATACGCGTTTCCACGCCGAACACGTCCTTGCGAGTCTTGACCGCCATGACGATTTCTTCGAGCGAGGCATTGCCGGCGCGCTCGCCCAAACCGTTGATCGTGCATTCGACCTGCCGCGCACCGCCGAGAACCGCGCCGAGCGAGTTGGCGACCGCCATGCCCAGATCGTTGTGGCAGTGCGCCGACCAGACGACACGATCCGCGCCTGGTGTGCGGGTGATCAGGTCGCGGAAAAACGCCTCGGTCAGGTGAGGAACTGCATAACCCACGGTATCGGGCACATTCAGGGTGGTTGCGCCGGCCTTGATGACCTCGCCGAAGACGCGTACCAGAAAATCCGGATTGGAGCGCAGGGCATCCTCGGCGGAAAACTCCACGTCGTCGGTGAATTCCCGTGCAAATTTAACGGCCTTGACCGCGGCTTCCACCACTTCGTCCGGCTGCATGCGCAGTTTCTTTTCCATGTGGATCGGGCTGGTCGCGATGAAGGTATGGATGCGCTTTTTGGGCGCAGCCGCAATCGCCTCGCCGGCGATGCGGATGTCGTTTTCCGTTGCGCGGGCCAGCGAGCATATGGTCGAGTTCGTGACGATACGGGCAATCGCGCTGATGGATTCGGCATCGCCGGGGCTCGCTGCGGCGAAGCCGGCCTCGATGATGTCCACGCCCAGTTTTTCGAGCTGACGCGCGATGCGGATTTTTTCTTCGCGGGTCATGGAGGCGCCGGGGCTCTGCTCGCCATCGCGCAAGGTGGTATCGAAAATGTACAGACGCTCGCTCATGGCTGGCTCCCTCATGACTGGCGCAGGGGCTGCGCCCGTGAAATAACGATGGATGTTGAAGGTGCGGCCCTGGCTGGCGGCAAGTTGCCCGAGCCGGGAGATCTGGTTCATGGGGATGCTGCCGCGTTCGCGCCACTTGTAAATGGCTGCGCGCGATACAGGCTCGTCAGGGAAGAGCCTGTTCAGCCCCTCTGCAAGCACTCCCGGCCCGCCGAAATCAGCGATCAGCTGTTCGATGTCCAATTTCATGTCCAATTTCTCCTGGCCGCATGAGCCCAGAATAAGAGCTTGAGCGACTTTTTGTCAAACATAATTTCTTGCGCATAAAAAAACAGCGGCGAGTGCCGCTGCTTTTGGTGTTTGCTTGGACTTTTTGTCTAATTTTGCGAAGGGACGGCCGGTTTCTGGTGGCGGACCAGGCAATACAGCAGGTAGACGTAGCCGGAAAGCGCGTAGCAGACAAAGAAGCCGAACAGGACGATGCCGGGCTCGAAGGCGAGCAGGCTGATGGCAAACACGATCAGCAGCAGCGCGAGGAAGGGCACCGTGCGGCGCATGTGGAATTCCTTGAAGCTCCAGAAGCGCACGTTGGAAACCATGGTCAGTCCCGCGAACAGCGTGGCGGCGAGTGCTGCCCAGTTCAGGATTTGCGGGATGGGCTCCGGCGCCTTGGTGTATTCGTTGAACACCCAGACCAGGCCGGCAACCAGCGCGGCCGCAGCGGGAGAGGGCAGCCCCTGGAACCAGCGCTTGTCGACAGAGCCGACGTTGGTGTTGAAGCGAGCCAATCGCAGCGCTGCACCGGCGCAGTAAATGAAGGCCACGATCCAGCCCACCTTGCCAAAGCCCTTGAGCGCCCATTCGTAGGCCACCAGCGATGGTGCCACGCCGAACGAAACCATGTCGGAGAGGCTGTCGAACTCGACGCCGAAAGCCGATTGGGTGTGGGTCATGCGCGCGACACGCCCGTCGAGGCCATCCAGGATCATGGCTGCAAAAATGGCCATGGCGGCGTTGACGAAGTGGCCGTTCATCGCCTGAACCACGGCGAAGAAGCCGGCAAACAGGTTGGCCAGCGTGAACAGGTTGGGAAGAAGGTAAATGCTCTGTCGGCGCAAATTAAGCGGACGGTTGGGTTGCATTGTTTTCCTGGTGGGGTGGTTAAGACCAAAACAACATCTTAGCCGAGTTCGGCGAGGATTGTCTCGCTGGCGCGGACCTTGTCGCCGATCGCGACCTTGGGCCGGGCATCCAGCGGCAGGTAGATGTCGACGCGCGAACCGAAGCGGATGAAACCGTAACGCTGGCCGCGAGCGAGCGTGTCGCCAGCCTTGGTGTAGCAGAGAATGCGGCGGGCCACGAGGCCGGCAATCTGCACGAAGGTGATTTCGGTTCCGTCTGCCAGCTTGGCCAGCACGGCATTGCGTTCGTTTTCCAGCGATGCCTTGTCCAGCGCCGCATTCAGGAACGATCCGCCATGGTATTCGACTTTTTCCACTACGCCATCGACCGGGCTGCGCTGCGAGTGTACGTTGAACACGTTCATGAACACGCTGATTTTCAGTGCTTCGCGGTTGCGGTAGGGATCGACGGCCTTGCCGACTACCACGATGCGACCATCTGCCGGGCACAGCACCGCCTTGGGGTCTTGCGGAATTTCGCGTTGCGGATCGCGGAAGAACTGCAGCACGAACAGCGCCAGAATCCACAGCGGCGCGGACCAGCTCAAACCGGCATAGATGTCGACCAGCGAAGCGGCGAGGATGATGCCGCCCAGAAACGGCCAGCCCTCGCGGGCGATCAGGGGATGGGGATACACTTTGCTCATGGTTTTCCTGAAAAAGGCCGGACAGAGAAAGATAAAGGAATTGGCCTTGCGGGCCAATTCCTTTTTTCTTTTTTTACTGCGCCAAGAGGCTTGTGCTTAGTTCTTGGACTGGTCGACCAGTTTGTTCTTGGCAATCCACGGCATCATCGCGCGCAGTTGGCCACCGACCTTTTCAATGGCGTGTTCGGCGTTCAGGCGACGACGGGCGGTCATGCTCGGGTAGTTGGTCTTGCCTTCCAGGATGAACATCTTGGCGTATTCGCCGGTCTGGATGCGCTTCAGGGCATTGCGCATGGCTTCGCGCGACTGGGCGTTGATGACTTCCGGGCCGGTCACGTATTCACCGTATTCGGCGTTGTTGGAGATCGAGTAGTTCATGTTGGCGATGCCGCCTTCGTACATGAGGTCAACGATCAGCTTCAGTTCGTGCAGACACTCGAAGTAGGCCATTTCCGGCGCATAACCAGCTTCGGTCAGGGTTTCGAAGCCCATCTTCACCAGCTCGACGGCACCGCCGCACAGCACGGCTTGTTCGCCGAACAGGTCGGTTTCGGTTTCTTCCTTGAAGTTGGTTTCGATCACGCCGCCCTTGGTGCCGCCGTTGGCTGCCGCGTAGGAAAGCGCGATGTCCTTGGCCTTGCCGGACTTGTCCTGGTACACGGCGATCAGGGACGGAACGCCGCCGCCCTTCAGGTATTCGGAACGCACGGTGTGGCCCGGGCCTTTCGGGGCGACCATGATCACGTCCAGATCGGCGCGCGGCACGACCTGGTTGTAATGCACGTTGAAGCCGTGGGCGAAGGCGAGCGTGGCGCCTTGCTTGATGTTCGGGGCAACGTTGTTGTGGTAGACCTCCGGGATGTTCTCGTCCGGCAGCAGGATCATCACGACATCGGCGTTCTTCACTGCTTCGTTGACTTCGGCAACCTTGAGGCCGGCCGCTTCAACCTTGGACCAGGAGGCGCCGCCCTTGCGCAGGCCGACGGTCACGTTGACGCCGGAGTCGCGCAAATTCTGTGCATGGGCATGGCCTTGCGAGCCGTAGCCGATGATGGCGACTTGCTTGCTCTTGATGATGGAGAGATCGGCGTCCTTGTCGTAGTAAACCTTCATTGCATTTTCCTTTCAGGGTAGGGTGCGCTTGCGCGCCCCGGATTAAATGGTGCGCGCAAGCGCACCCTACGGTGTTAAATCTTCAAAATCCGCTCGCCGCGGCCGATGCCCGAGGCACCGGTGCGAACCGTTTCCAGAATGGCGGCTGAATCGATGGCCTTGATGAAGGCATCCAGTTTCTCGCCCGGGCCGGTCAACTCGATAGTGTACGTCTTTTCCGTCACATCGATGATACGGCCGCGGAAGATGTCGGTCATCCGCTTCATTTCTTCGCGATCCTTGCCGATGGCGCGGACCTTGATCAGCATGAGTTCCCGCTCGATGTGCTCGGATTCGCTTAGGTCGATCACCTTGACGACTTCGACCAGCTTGTTGAGCTGCTTGGTGATCTGTTCGATCACGTCGTCCGAGCCGTGCGTGACGATGGTCATGCGGCTCATGGTCAGGTCTTCGGTGGTTTGCACCGTCAGCGAGTCGATGTTGTAACCGCGGGCGGAAAACAGCCCGGTGACGCGCGACAGCGCACCGGCTTCGTTTTCG
The DNA here is from genome assembly GCF_900115065.1 of Formivibrio citricus. GTDB lineage: Bacteria > Pseudomonadota > Gammaproteobacteria > Burkholderiales > Chitinibacteraceae > Formivibrio > Formivibrio citricus. The sequence goes on from NZ_FOVE01000002.1 coordinate 79,583, forward strand.
ATGAGAACGGACAGAATGTGGCGCATGATTTTCTCCCCTTTCTCAGCAAAGATTGCCGTAGTCACGGTTGTTTTCGAACGGTGTCTGCTGCAGGTTGCGCATGTGTGCCGGCAGATCCATCTGGTTCAGGCCCTTGCCGTTCTGCACCATCGGGAACACGTTTTCCGTGCCATCGGTGATGAAGTTGAGCAGCACGCAGCGATCCTTGTGCGTCGTGAATGCTTCGCGCAGGGCGGGTTCTACGTCTTCCGGCCTTTCGATGCGCATGCCGACGTGTCCGTAGGCTTCGGCCAGCTTCTCGAAGTTTGGCAGCGCTTCCAGATAGGTCTCGGAATAGCGGTTGCCGTAGAACAGCTCCTGCCATTGCCGAACCATGCCCAGATAGCGGTTGTTCAGCAGGATGATCTTCACCGGGATGTGGTACTGCTTGGCGGTGGAAAGTTCCTGGATGTTCATCTGGATCGAGCCGTCGCCGGTAATGCAGGCCACCTGTGCGTCCGGGTTGGCCAATTGCGCGCCGATCGCGGCCGGCAGGCCGAAGCCCATCGTTCCCAAGCCGCCGGAGTTGATCCACTGCTTGGGGCGGCGGAACTTGTAGTACTGTGCGGTCCACATCTGGTGCTGGCCGACGTCGGAAGTGACAATGGCGTTGCCCTGTGTGACTTTGCAGAGCTTCTCAAGCACGAACTGCGGCTTGATGATTTCCGCCGATTTTTCGTAATGCAGGCAATCGGGCTTGCGCCAGGCTTCGACCTGCTTCCACCAGTCGGCCAGCCCTTCCGCGTTCGGGCGGGCGCCGGTTTCCTTGAGTACGGCGATCAGGTCGGTCAGCACGTGCTTGACGTCGCCCACGATCGGGATGTCGACCTTGACGCGCTTGGCGATCGAGGACGGATCGACGTCGATATGGATGATCTTCTTCGGCTGCGCCAGGAAATGGTTGGGCACGGAGATCACGCGGTCGTCGAAGCGCGCGCCGATGGCGATCAGTACGTCGCAGTACTGCATCGCCAGGTTGGCTTCGAATGTGCCGTGCATGCCGAGCATGCCCAGGAAGTTTGGATCGGTGCCGTCGATGATGCCCAGGCCCATCAGCGTGTTGCTGCACGGGGCATTCAGCAGTTTCACCAGTTCGGTGACTTCCTGGCTGGCATTGCCCTGCACGGCGCCGCCGCCGACGTAGATCAGCGGACGCTTGGCTTCACCGATCAGGTGCACGGCCTTCTTGATCTGGCCCGGATGTCCCTTGGTCGGCGGGTTGTAGCTGCGGATCGCGATCGAGGCCGGATAGCTGAATTCGGTCTTGTTGATTGTGACATCTTTCGGCACGTCGATGACCACCGGACCGGGGCGGCCCGTGGTGGCGATATGGAAGGCTTTCTTGATGGTCACAGCCAGATCGCGCACGTCCTTCACCAGGAAGTTGTGCTTCACGACCGGACGCGAGCAACCCACCATGTCGACTTCCTGGAAGGCATCCAGACCGATGGCCGGCGTGCCGACCTGACCGGAAATCACGACCATCGGAATCGAATCCATATAGGCCGTGGCAATGCCGGTGATGCCGTTGGTGGCGCCGGGGCCGGACGTGAGCAGGGCTACGCCGACCTTGTTGCTGGAACGCGAATAGGCGTCGGCAGCGTGGGTCGCGGCTTGCTCGTGCCGTACCAGCACGTGTTTGAATTTGTCTTGCTTGAAGATGGCGTCGTAGATTTCCAGAACGGCGCCACCGGGATAGCCGAAGACGAATTCAACGCCTTCTTCGGCCAGACAGCGCGTAATGATTTCTGCACCCGAGATTTCCATCGGTTCAATCCCCGTCTCGTTGTTGAAAAGGTATGCGAGTGGTCCTGCTGATCGGTGGCGAGTACCCAAGCGTGAAATGGAAAGATGCAAGGCGCATCGTTCTAGTCACGAGATCCGTCTTTCAGGATGATTTGAGTACTCCCATCAGCAGTCCATGTACCGGGCTTGCCGCCGCCGCGTCGGGCTTGTGACCCAATGGACGACCAGATGTGTTTGTGTAGCGGTGCCAGTCGGCGCCAGCGCGCCGAGTCGGTCACGCAGGCAAAAAAGCTTGGATGAGCTGTCAACGGTAACTGATTGCCCGCGTTAATGCAAGTATTGTGGAGAGGATCGGGCGCCTTTGTTACCATGGCAACACTTTGTTTGAAACCGGTTTTTTTGCGAGGAACGACTCTGGGTACTCCGGGAGAATTGGCCCTGTTTCTGGCCGAGGTCGAGCGCCGCGCCTATCGTCAGACGGTTTATGCCGTGCATGACGAGGATGCGGCGCTGGATATCGTGCAGGATGCGATGCTGCGGCTGGCTGAAAAATACGCCAATCGGCCTGCGACCGAATGGCCCATGCTGTTCCAGCGCATCCTGCAGAATGCCCAGCGCGATTATTTCCGCCGGCAGAAGGTCCGCTCGTGGTGGACCACGCTGCTTTCGGCGTTTCAGCCGCACGATGACGAGGCCGAGGCTTCCGATCCGCTGGAGTGGTTGCCGCATACGGCCGAATCTCCCGTGGAACCGGATGCCGAGCTTAATCAGGCGCGCACCTTGAAGGTGATCGAGGAAGGGCTGGAAAAGTTGCCGGCGCGTCAACGCGAGGCGTTCCTGCTGCGTTATTGGGAGGAGCTTGACGTCGCGGAAACGGCCCGTGTCATGGGGTGCTCCGAAGGCAGCGTCAAGACGCATTGCTCGAGGGCGACCCATGCATTGTCTGCCTGGCTCAAGGGGCGGGGGGTGGAACTATGAAAGAACATGATTTTGCACGCAAACTGGCGTCCCGCCTGGACCGGGCGCCGGTATCTCCCGAGGCCGCTGCGCGTCTGCGCAAGGCGCGGGAAGTCGCCGTGGCCCGGGCCGTGGCCAAAACCGAGCCTGTTTCGGCTGCGAAAGTTGGACATACGCTGGTGTTTTTCTGGCATGAACACCGCGCCGCCTGCATCGGACTGCTGCTCGCGATACTGGTGGCGATGGCGGGTTCGGCTTGGCAGTGGCAACGGACGCGCGCGGTTGAGCGTGCCCTGGAAATCGAACTGCTGGCCGACGATGTGCCGGTGGATTTCTTGTTGAACGATCGGGCGGAGCAATGGATACGTCGCTGATTCGCCGGCTGTTGGCCGGTGTGCTGGCTGGCTTGCTGGCAGGGGCCGTGCAGGCCGATGTGCCGGAGTGGTCAAGATTGAATGCGCAACAGAAAGGCGTTCTGGCTCCGCTGGCTGCGCAATGGGGGCAGATGTCGCCGCATGCGCGCGAGCGCATGCTGGAACTGGCTGACCGCTATCCGAACATGAATCCCGAGCAGCAAGCGCGGGTGCGTGACCGCCTGACGCGCTGGTCGCAACTGAATCCCGAAGAGCGCCAGCGCATGCGCGAGAACTACCGGCGCTTCCGCGAATTGCCCCCGGAAGAGCGGCAAAAAGCGGTGGAGCGTTTCCGCGAGCAGCGGCGGCAGATGCGCGGGCAAGGGCAGAAACCGCACGGCGAGCACTGATCGGATCAGGTTGCCCGCCTGCGGCGACCTTTCACGAGCAACCCCAGCAGCAGTCCGGCGAGCAGCCCGATGACCGGCGCATCGCCCCACAGCATGTAAGGCGTGGTTCCCTCGCGGTTCTGCGCCGCACCTTCCAGAATTCCCCGTTTGCTTTCCTCAAGACGCGCTTGCACCTTGCCCCGGTGATCGACGATGGCGGTGGCACCGGTATTGGTGGCGCGGATCATCCAGCGCCCGGTTTCCAGGCTGCGCGCGCGTGCCATCTGCAAGTGCTGCTCTGCGGCCCACGATCCCTCAAACCACGCCATGTTGCTGACGTTGGCGAGCAGCGTGGCGCTGGCGGCGCTCTTGCGCACTTCATTGCCGAAGATGTCCTCGTAGCAGATGTTGCCCGCGAGTCGGGTGTTCCCCATGACGAGCGGCGGCTGGCCCAGTCCGCCCGAGGTGAAGCCCGAGAGCGGCATGTTGAGGTAGTTGTACATCCAGCCGAAAAGCCACGGCAGCGGCACGTATTCGCCGAATGGCACCAGGTGCTGCTTGTGGTAGAGCCGGGCCGGGTCGGTCAGCAGGACAAGGCTGTTGTAATAGCGCCGGTCATCGCCGGTCGCAAATCCCGTCAACAGGTGGCGCCCCTGCTGCGCAAAGGGTTCTGCAAGTGCTTTCAGGTATTCCGGCGGCGTCTTTTCCATGAAGGACGGGATTGCCGTTTCCGGAAGCAGCACGATCTCGCCGCGGCTTTGGCGGGAAAGATCGAGATAGAGCGCCAGCGTGGAGCGGTACTGTACCGGATCCCACTTGAGCGATTGCGGGACCGCGCCCTGGACGAGGCTGACGCTGACCGGCTTGCCGGCGGGGCGAGTCCAGTCGATGCGTTCCAGTCCGAAGCCGGTCAGGAAGACGAGAATCAGCGCCGCCGCGCCCATGCGCCAGCGCCACAGGGTCAGCGCAGTGCTCAGCGCGACGAGCGCGCCGACCCCGTAGACGCCCAGCAACGGGAACCAGCCGGCCAGCGGCCCGACCTGGCTGCTGCCGGTGCCGGCCCACGGGAAGCCAGTGAAAAGCCAGCCGCGTACCCATTCGACCAGGATGTAGATCGCCGGGAACAGCAACGGCGGGCGCAGGTTCTCCGGGCAGGGCAGGCGGCGCGACAGCCAGCCGGCCAGCGCGGGATACAGCGCCATCGCGGCGGCCAGCGCCAGCACGCAGCCGGCTGCCATCCAGTTCGGCATGCCGCCAAAATTGTGCAGACTGATGTAGATCCAGTGAATGTTGGCGGCGAAATACCCCAGCCCGAAGCTGAAACCGCAGCCTGCCGCCGAGGCGGGCGTTGGCGCGTTGCGGAAAGACCAGAACAGCACGGCGAGTGCCGCGAACATAAGGCCCGGCAGCGCCATGGGGGAAAAAGCCAGCACCGTGGCAGCTCCCGACAGGGCCAGGAGCGCGTGCAGGCGAATTGCTTTCGGTATCACGCGGGATTTCTCATTGGGAGTAACTGGGCGCACAAGCCGTTTGTGGTGAGCCCTTAGACAGGCTTTCAAGAAACGGTAGCTTGCGCAACGGGATGAAGTTCCCCCCTTTGACAAAGGGGGGGAGGGGGGATTTTGCGGTACAGGCATAAGCAGCGCTGCTGAAATCCCCCTCAATCCCCCTTTTACAAAGGGGGAGGCGGGGCGCGCCTGCCCTCCGTTTCTTGCCCGCGCCTTTCGATCTGCAGGCGAATATTCGACTCAGGGCGAGCGGATTTGTGGCCAATGTGAGCGATTGGATCATGCGGCCGGGGCGCTTTCGCTGCTTTCCGCGTGCAGGCGTTCGACCTGCAGCGAGTGGATGCGGCGGCTGTCGGCGCGCAGGATCAGGAAGCGGTAACCGTCAAAGCTCACGGCTTCGCCGCGCTTGGGCAGGTGGCCGAAGCGGCTGGTGACGAGGCCGGCGATGGTGTCGAACTCGTCGTCGGAAAAGGCGCAGCCGAGCGCTTCGTTGAGGTCGGCGATGGCGGTGATGCCCTTGACGCGCCAGTGTCCGCGCCGGCCGGGGATGATGTTGTCTTCTTCCTCGTCGTAGTCGAATTCGTCCTCGATATCGCCGACGATCTGCTCGACCACGTCCTCGATCGTGACCATGCCGGCAATGCCGCCGTATTCGTCGACGACCAGCGCCATGTGGTTGCGGTTATTGCGGAAATCCTTGAGTAGCACGTTGAGGTGCTTCGATTCCGGGATGTAGACCGCCGGGCGCAGCATGTCGCGCACGTCGAAGCTTTCCTTTTTCGCGTAATAGCGCAGCAAGTCCTTGGCGAGCAGGATGCCCAGCACGTTGTCCTTGTTGCCGTCGATGACGGGAAAGCGCGAGTGCGCGGTTTCGATGACGAAGGGGATGAACTGTTCCGGTGTTTGCGAGATGTCGATGACGTCCATCTGGCTGCGCGGCACCATGACGTCGCGCACCTGCATTTCGCCGACCGACATCACGCCTTCGATCATGGTCAGCGCATCGGCATCCAGCAGGTTGCGCTCGAACGCGGCGTGGAGCATCTCGACGAGATCGTCGCGGTCTTCCGGCTCCCGTTGCAGGAGGTGGGCAATGCGTTCAAGCCAGGAGGGCTTGAGGGACGAGGGATCGTCCATGGGTCGTGTTACTCCCGTTCAGTGCGATACGGATCATCATACCCCAAGGATATGACAATTTGCGTTTCCAGCGCTTCCATCTCCTCGGCCTCATCTTCTTCGAGATGATCGAAGCCTTGCAGGTGCAATACGCCATGCACGACGAGGTGGCAGTAGTGCGCTTCCAGCGTGATGCCCTGCTCGGCGGCTTCGCGCTCCACGACCGGCGCGCAGAGCACGATGTCGCCCATGAGCGGCAGACCGGGGATGTCCGGCATGTCTTCGTCGAAGGTGAAGGTCAGCACGTTGGTCGCGTAATCCTTGCCGCGATAGTCGCGGTTGAGCGTTTGCCCTTCCTCGGTATCGACGATGCGGAATGTGATCTCGGCGTTTTTGAGACCTGGCTGCAGCGCGGCTTCCGCCCATTTCTTGATCTGGGCGCGAGTCGGCAGGCTAGTGGCGGTGCTGGCGTTTTGCAGCGAAAGGGTCAGCTTGGGTTTCATGGCGTGCCTCCGTTGGCGGCGTTGCGCTTGTCGCGGTTTTCATAGGCGTCGACGATCTTCTGCACCAGAGGATGGCGCACCACGTCTTCGCTGGTGAAGTGGTGCAGGGCGATGCCGCGGATGTCGGCGAGCACGTCCTGCGCATCGATCAATCCGGATTTCTGGTGGCGCGGCAGGTCGATCTGGGTCGGGTCGCCGGTGATGACCGCCTTGCTGCCGAAGCCGATGCGGGTGAGGAACATCTTCATCTGTTCGGGCGAGGTGTTCTGCGCTTCGTCGAGAATCACGAAGCTGTGGTTCAGCGTGCGTCCGCGCATGAAGGCGAGCGGGGCGATTTCGATGATGCCTTTTTCAAAGCAGCGCGTGACCTTGTCGAAGCCCATGAGGTCGTAAAGCGCATCGTAGAGCGGGCGCAGGTACGGGTCGACCTTCTGCACCAGATCGCCGGGCAGGAAGCCGAGCTTTTCTCCGGCTTCCACCGCCGGGCGTACCAGGATCAAGCGTTTGACGAAATCCCGCTCCAGTGCATCGACCGCACACGCGACGGCCAGGTAGGTCTTGCCGGTGCCGGCCGGGCCGATGCCGAAGGTGATGTCGTGTTCCTGGATGGCCTTGATGTAGCCGGTCTGGCGCGGCGTGCGTCCGCGCAGGTCGCTGCGCCGCGTTTTGAGCGGCAGCACCGTTCCGTCCTGGACGGTGTTGTCGCCGTTTTTCGGGTTGAGCAACTCGATCAGGTCAAGCTGGATGACGTCGAGGTCCAGTTCGGTTTCGGCCTGGTTGTAGAAGTGCTGCAGGGCTGTGACCGCGAGTTCGACTTTCTTGCCGGGGCCGGCAATGCGGAACTGCTCGTTGCGCTGCGCGATGGAAACGTCGAGCGCGTTTTCGATCTGTTTGAGGTTTTCGTCGAGCGCTCCGCACAGGTTGGAAAGACGCTTGTTGTCGACGGGGGTAAAGCTGATTGTTTGCGTGTTCAATGCGGAGCCTCGGGGGCAAATATTCTGGAATGCCGGAATTTTACTGGGTAATCGGGTGTGGCGGGGATTCAGCGATTGGTTTGCCGCGGCCCTTGCCTGCATAATGGTGCAATCCCCTGACATCTGCATGAGAGTATCGAATGGACTGGAACCGGCTGCTTAGCGCCAACCGGCTCGGCGCGCCGCGCTACGAGCAGACCTCGCCCGAATCCGGACGCAGCGATTTTCACAAGGATCACGACCGCATCGTGTTCTCCAGCCCGTTCCGGCGCATGGGGCGCAAGACGCAGGTCCACCCGATGACCGAGAACGACCACGTCCACACCCGGCTGACGCACTCGATCGAAGTCAGTTGCGTGGGGCGCAGCCTGGGGCTGCTGGTGGCGCAGCGGCTGGCGGGCGCGCTGCCGGCACACATCACACCCTACGACATCGGCGCGATTGTCCAGGCGGCGTGCCTCGCGCACGATATCGGCAACCCGCCGTTCGGTCATGCCGGCGAATATGCGATCCGCGACTGGTTCCGCCGCGACGAACATGCCTATTTGCTGCAAAACCTGACCGAGGCCGAGCGGCGCGACCTGCGGACTTTCGAAGGCAACGCGCAAGGCTTCCGGGTGGTGACGCAACTGGAAAACCACCGCTTCGAAGGCGGCATGCGCCTGACTTTCGCCACGCTTGGCACCACGCTCAAGTATCCGTGGACTTCGGAGCACGCCAGCGACAAGGGCAAGTTCAACTGCTTCCAGAGCGAGAAACTGCTGCTCGAAGAAACCGCGCACGAGCTGGGGTTGCCGGAAATCGCGCCGGGCAAGTGGGCGCGCCACCCGCTCTCTTATCTTATGGAAGCCTCGGACGACATCTGCTACGCGATTCTCGATCTGGAGGACGGCATCGAGATTGGCATGCTGCCGTATGAAATGGTCGAACCGTTGCTGCTGAAGATTTGCGGCGGTTCGGAGTTGCTGGAGCTGGAGTTGGCCGCTGCACCGTCACAACGGCGCAAGATGGCGCTGCTGCGCGGCAAGGCCATCGACCGCTGCGTGCGCGAGGTTTCCGATGCCTTCGTGCGCCAGCACGCGCGTTTGCTCGAAGGCAGCTATCAGGGCGACCTGCTCAACGATTGCCCGTCCTTCATCCGCGAAGGTATCGCGGAAGCCAAGAAGCTCGCACGCGAACGCATCTTCAACGCCCGCCTCAAGGTGGAAGTGGAAGTCGGCGCGTTTACCTGCCTCGACATCCTGCTCGACGCCTTCTGCAACGCCGCCTACCAGTTGAAGGTTTCGCAGCAGATGCCGTTCCGCATGCAGCGCATCCTCGACCTCATGGAATACAACGCGCCGAAGAAGGAATGGCCGATTTATCAGACGTATCGTCGTGTACTAGACTTCATTGGTGGCATGACAGACAACTATGCAACCTACTTGGCACAGCAGGTGGGAGGGATGGGGCGATAAGTGGGCAAAACAATCGGGGTTTTTTGCAGTTTTTTGCTGGGGGCAATTCCCTTGCCTCTGTTGGCAGAGACTTGCCTGAGTATCGACATGCACTATACCCCGCGCCCCCCCTATCTGACGCAGGTGCCACAAGGTGTGGCCGGAATGACGGCAGATCGTATCAATGCCGTGTTCCGCGAGGCGGGAATCGGGCTGGTTTGGATCAATACACCTTTTTTGCGCCAACTGCGTTTGATTGAGGAGGGAAATGGGTGCGATTGCCTGGCTGGGGTATTTCGTACCCCAGCGCGGGAAAGTTATGCCCGTTACACGCTTCCGCTTTACCAGGATCAACCCTTTCATGCCTTGATCCGGGCAGAAGACGAACGGATCAAGCCCGGGGCTTCTGTGCTGGAAACATTCAAGCGAGCCGATCTGATACTGGAAATCAAGAAAGGCTATTCCTATGGGCGCTGGGTTGATGCACAGATTACAGCGCTTAAGCCCCGATTTGACGTGACGACCAGCGAAAGCGAGCAGATGCTGAAAAAACTGGCCGCGGGGCGTGTGGATTATATATTGATGGCCCCGCATGAGGCCGAGGGCTTGATTGCTGCAGCGGGCATGCATCCAGGCCGATTCAGGATTGTGCCATTTGCCGATATGCCGCCAGGTGAAAATCGCTACATCATGTGTAGTCGCAAGGTGGAGCAGTCCCTGATTCAGCGTTTGGACGCAACAATCCGTAAGAAAAGCAGTAGCCCCCGCCCTCGCTGACTAGCAATTGCTGAAAATTACAACCAGCCCTTGCGCTTGAAGATGACATACGGCGTGATGGCGGAGACGATCATCAGGAAAATCGCCCAAGCGTAACCGTATTGCCATTCCAGTTCGGGCAGATTCTTGAAGTTCATGCCGTACATGCTCGCGACGAGCGTCGGCGGCAACAGGACCACGCTGGCAATCGAGAAGATCTTGATGATCTTGTTCTGGGCCAGATTAATCAGACCCATCACCGCGTCCATCAGGAAGTTGATCTTGTCGAACAGGAAGCCGGTGTGGTTGTTCAGTGATTCCAGGTCTCGCAGGATCTCGCGCAGGTTGGCTTCCTGTTCTGCGCCGAGCACGCGGCTGCGCAGCAGGAAGGAGAGCGCGCGGCGGGTGTCCATCAGGTCGAGGCGCACCTTGCCGTTGATGTCTTCGTAGATCGCCAGGCGGTTCACCGCTTCGGCCATCAACTGGTCGGTCATGTCTTCTTCTCGGTTCAGCACGCTCTTGCTGATCGATTCGAGCTCGGTGTAGACCTCTTCCAGCATGTCGGCATCGTATTCCACCGCCGCATCGTAGATCGAAAGCAGGATGTCCTGGGCATTGGACACGAAACCGGGCTGCACGCGGGCGCGCAGGCGGAACAGCCGGAAAACGGTCAGTTCTTCTTGGCGGATGCTCAGCAGCCGCCCGGCGTTGAGCACGAAGGATACCGTGACGTTGGCGCTGTCTTCGCCTTCCTTGTGCAGGAAGAACGAGCTGATGTGCAGCCCGTGTTCGTCGGCATAGCAGCGCGCGGATTCTTCCAGATCGAGGAGTTCTTCGTCTTCCGGCAGTTCCATGCGGAAGGCGCGCTGCACCAGCTCGCGCTCCTCGTCTGTCGGATCGACCATGTCCACCCAGACGATATCCGGGCGCAGCAGGTCTTCCGGGGTGAGCGATTGCAGTTGCACCAGCCGCCCGGCGTTGAGCACGAAGGCTTTCAGCGAGGTGATCGGCGTGTGCTGGTGGGCGAGCGCGTCCTGCAATTCCTGACGGCGTGTGTCGTCGAGCGCCGTGTAGATTGCGTCCATTGCATGCTGGGGCATGCGCGAAGCCATCGCGACCAGCCGGTCCTGATCCACCGTGGCCAGTGCGCTGGCCAGTTGGGTGGGATTCATTTCGGTGAGCAGGATTTCCCGCGCGGCGGCGCTGATCTGGCAGAGCATCGCTCCCGCTCGCTCGTCGTCGAGCAGCTCCAGCGCGTCGAGCTGCTCTTCCTTGGGCAGCGCCTGCACGATCAGGCTGAGTTCGTTGAGCGGAAGCTGCGCCAGCTTCTGCTGGAGCTCGGCGAGATTCTGGCGGTGCACCAGCGATTCCACCAGTTCATGCTTGGGCATATCCTGCTTGTGCACCATGTCTTCCACGATGCGCTGGCGGTCCAACAATCGGCGCACCTCTTCCAGATGCAGCTCGATGCTTTCCTGAGGCTGGTTTTCGCTGGGGGTCATGGCCGACTCGCTTCCGGGTTTCGCGGCGAGAGTTTAACATGTCCGGGCCTTGCCCCAAGCTGGAGTTTCCGCATTGCCGCAATCCCTCACCTATGCCGCGCTTTTACGCCAATCCGGGCTGGATCGCAGCGATGCGCTGGCCCTCTTTTGCCATGCCACGGGGCACAACCGCGCCTGGTTGATCGCCCACGACCGGGACGAAGTTTTGCCGGAGCACGCCGCGGTTTTTCACTCGCTGGCCGAGCGCCGCCGCGCCGGCGAGCCGGTGGCCTACCTGACCGGCGAGCGTGAATTCTACGGCCGGCCGTTCGCAGTCTCGCCTGCCGTGCTGATCCCTCGCCCCGAAACCGAGTTGCTGGTCGAGCTCGCACTGGCGCGCGCGCCGCAGGGGGCGAAAGTGCTCGACCTGGGCTGCGGCTCCGGCTGCATTCCCGTGACTTTGAAGCTCGAACGGCCTGATTTGCAGGTCACGGCGGTCGATATTTCCGCTCCGTCACTGGTCATGGCGCAGGGCAACGCAACGCGCTTGGGCGCAGCGGTGCGCTTCATCGAATCGGACTGGTTCGGCGCGCTCGCAGGTGAAAGCTTCGAGCTGATCGTCTCCAACCCGCCCTACATCGAGCAGCACGACCCTCATCTTCAGCAAGGCGACCTGCGCTTCGAGCCGCGCCACGCGCTGACCGACGAAGCCGACGGCCTCGCTCACCTGCGCCGCATCGTCGCCCAAGCTCCCGTGCACCTGACGCCCGGCGGCTGGCTGCTGTTTGAACACGGCTGGGATCAGGGGCCGGGCAGCCGTGCCTTGCTCGAAGCTGCCGGGTTTGCGGAAGTGCAGACCTGGACCGATCTGGCGGGGCTGGATCGGGTGAGTGGTGGCAGAAAAGGGTGATTTTTCGGGCGGAATGGTGTGGGCGTCGGCTGCAGATAGCCAACATAGCACTACCCCCGCAAGCAAAGGCAAGGGGTGTTAGGTGCATCCCCGGTAGCCTGGCAACTGCCCCCCGATTATGGCTGCTTGTCTACAGCCCGGCGCAAATAATAATGGTGTGCGTAGGGTTTCTTGTTGCTTGGTCAAAAGGGGGGGGTAAACTGGCGGCTGTCCTGAAAAAACAACCGGAGCTGCCGTGAAGCTTTTCCTTAAACACTGGGGCGTTACTGCCCTGCTGGCCTTGTTGCCACTCACCCATGCCTTAGCCGAATGCAATGGCGCAAGCTGGACGCCGGATAGCCGTTATGAACTGCGCAATAATGGCAGCGAAGTCTACGACACCCAAACCCAGCTTCTCTGGAAGCGCTGCGTCGAAGGCATGGCTTGGAATGGCAATACCTGCAGCGGCGATCCCATCAACATCAGCTGGAATGATGCTGTATATCGCTATCCGGTCGATGGCAAAGACTGGCGCTTGCCGAATATTGATGAACTCACTACTTTGCGCTCGGGCACAAAGCCGACGGGTCATGTACCTTCGGGTTGTTATGACCCCGCAATCAACCCGGCCGTATTTCCCTATGTGAAAGAGAGTCGCACTTGGTCTTCCTCGCCCGTCCCGAGCGATCCCAGTGCCGCCTGGCATATCTTTGCCGAGCGTGGCTTGGTCGTCTACAACAAACGCAGTTACACCGGGGCAGTGCGGTTGGTGCGTGCAGAGCAGTATCTTGGCTCCTTGGGAAAATCCGGCAGGAGAGGCAATGCGTTGGCTGAAAAGAAGCAAGAGGCAGCCAAGCGTGCTCAAGAAGAGCGTGAGGCATATCGGGTTGCTTTCAAGAATGCTTCAAGCAGCGGTGATTTGTCGGCATTTGTAGAACGCTACAAAACCAATGACCCTGAAAAATTAGTGCCCAAGGCTCGTCAAAAAATACCCACAGCGCAAAAGCAAGAGGCAGCCAAGCGTACTCAAGAAGAACGTGAGGCATATCGGGCTGCTTTCAAGAATGCTTCAAGCAGCAGTGATTTGTCGGCATTTGTAGACCGCTATAAAAACAATGATCCTGAAAAACTGGTGCCAAAGGCGCGCCTGAAAATACCGGCAGCGCAGAAGCGGGAGCGTGAGCAGAGTGCGCGGCAGGTGCGCGAGACGAGACAGACTGAACCTGATTATGGATACACGCTTGGCTCCCCTACCGATACTTCTTGTCTCGGAGGGCGTTGTAGGAATTGGCCTGTTACTTGCAATAATGGAATCCGAGATGTTGTGACTTATTTTTACAGTAGTAACTATTACATGAGCTCCGGAGGAGGAACGAAATCCACTCTAGATAAGTCTGCTCTTTCTGCTTGCGGTAAAATTACAGATTACTAATTTTGCTTCCATGCTGCGGAATCGTGGCCTTGACTGGAGCAAGCCTTGAACAATAATCGGGGGCACCCATTAGCCAAGTAGGGTGTGCACTTTGTGTGCACGCGGGCTGACCTTTCGGGTTATTTGAAACGCCATCCCCGTGCGCAAACGCCTTGCGGCGTTTTCACACGCTACGCATGGGCAATCAATCCCTTGTCAAAAATTCCTCAATTGCCGCAGCAACCAACTCCGGCTGGTCATGCTGCACGTTATGCCCGGAATCCGGGATGTCCACGACCTGCGCGTTGCGGAAGCTGCCCAGGCGGCGCCGGTATTCGTCCGGGTCGTGGCCGAAGCGTTGCTTGACCAGCCCGTACTGGGCAATGGGCTTGAGCACCGGCGCGGTGATGCGCTGCCAGCTCGCCATCGAATCCTCGACGTGATACAGGGCCGGTGCAGCAATCCGGTGCCAGGGGTCGCAGGTCATCTCGATGCGCCCGTCTTCCTCGCGGTAGCGCGCCATGGCGTGGGAGAGGAAATGTGCGCGCGCTTCCGTCAGGCGCGGGTTGATCTCCATCAGTCGATGGGCGAAGGCTTCGTGGTCGCGGTAGGTGATCGGCCGCGGGCCTTTGTGGATGTGGTCGATCCAGCGCCCGATCAGGGTGGGCGAATCGTCTTCCGTTGGGGGCTTGAGCCCGAGGAAATCCAGCATCACGAGTTGCGAAACACGTTCCGGCCGCACCCCGGCGTAGTTGCTGGCGATATTGGCGCCCATGCTGTGCGCCACGATGCGCGCGGCCTTGTGCGGCGAAAAGTGGTTGAGCAGCGTTTCCAGGTCGGCGTAGTAATCCGGAAACCAGTAGGGGCGGGAGAGCCATTCGCTTTCGCCGTAGCCGCGCCAGTCCGGGGCGATGACGTGCCAGTCCTGCTGCAGTGCATCGACCAGAAACTGGAAGGTTGGCGAGGCATCCATCCAGCCGTGCAGGAAAAACACCACTGGTGCATTGGCCGGCCCCCAGTGGCGGATGTTGTAACGCAGCCCGCGGATAGGGATGGTTTCGGTGCGGGATTTTTGCCGGATGTCGAAGGTGGGAGTGGAGAACATCGCTTTAACCTGAAAGGCAGGGGGAATAGGTCAATCGTGAAAAATTTCGCGCGGTTATGGCAGAAGGCCGTCGAATTCAACATCTACGCGTTTAATGGCTTTGTATTCGTTGGAATATCTTGTTCCCTCTATAACAAAGGCATCCCGTATCCGGTAAAGCAGTTGCTCCGGCTCCATATCCAGATCTGAGGGAAGTTGAAATGGCAGGATTTGATAGTGTCTTTCTTCCATCCAGCCGCGAAGATAGGCTTCCAGACGCAGCGGTCGGCCTTTAATGAAAAAGACATATCGCCCGGTGGTTTCTTCATCGCTGTGAATGCTTTGGCGCCCCACCGAGAAACACAGCAGGATCAGGTCGTGTTCGCGATCAATGACCCATGAGGAAGGGGGGTACTTTTCATCGACCTGTTCGCTTAAGGCGCGTATATGCTCCCAGTCCGCTGTTGGCGACAGATGTTTTTCTTTGAGTGCAAATGCCATGATGGGTTCCTTGCGGGAGGCGGGGACTCAATTGGATTAGCCTTGGGCCAGAAACCCCAGCCCCTGCCGGGCCAGCAGCACGGCGGTCTCATGCAGCGGCAGGCCCATGACGCCGGTGAAGCTTCCGTCCAGATGTTCGACAAACAGCCCGCCCAAGCCCTGAATGCCGTAACTGCCGGCCTTGTCGTGCGGTTCACCGCTCGCCACATAGGCGGCGATCTGGGCTTCGGTCAGCGGGGCAAAGCGCACCTTGCTGATCGAGAGCGCGGTTTCGATGCCGTTCTCATGGCGCAGCGCCACGGCGGTGAGGACTTCGTGGGTGGTGCCGGAGAGCAGCCGCAGCATCGCGGCGGCGTGGGCGTCGTCGTCGGGCTTGCCCAGCAGGTGGTCGTCGAGCGCGACGGTGGTGTCGGCGCCGATCACCGGGCGCGCTGGCAACCCTTGTTCCTGCATGGCTTGCCAGCCGGCTTCGGCCTTGGCGCGGGCGAGGCGCAAAACGTAGTCGTGCGCCAGTTCGTCGGCGAACGGTGTCTCATCGACCGGGGCGCTGATTTTTTCAAAGGTGACGCCAATCTGGGCGAGCAGTTCGCGTCGGCGCGGGCTGCCGGAGGCTAGGTACAAATCAATCATGGGTTTGGTTTTGGGTGGTTGTGCCATATGCTGCGATTGTATTCCATCTGAACGGAGCGCCTGCCATGTCATTCCAGAATCCATCCGATACCGAAATCCGCGACTTGTTGTTGCGGGTGAAAAACATTGCCGTGGTCGGCCTTTCTCCGCACCCGGACCGCCCCAGCTTCGGGGTATCCAGGGTCATGCAGCAGGCCGGCTACCGCATCATTCCGGTGCGGCCGGGTGTGACGGAGGTGTTGAACGAGAAAGCCTGGCCCGATCTTTCGAGCGTGCCGGACGCCATTGATCTCGTCGACGTATTCCGCAAGGCCGAAGACGTGGATGCGGTGGTGGATGAAGCGATTGCGCTGAAACTGCCGGCGATCTGGATTCAGCTTGGCATCGTCAACGAAGCAGCGGCGGAGCGGGCGCGGGCGGCTGGGATGGTTGTGGTGATGGACAAGTGTCTGAAGGTGGAGTGGCGGCGGTTGATGAAATATTGATTCGGCACAGTGATGTTTGAATTTTGGCCGTCATGCCAGCCCATTCGCCCTGAGTAGAATATTCGCCCACAGGCCGAAAGGCGTTGGCAACAAACGAGGCGCGGGAGCACCTTGCTTCCCCCTTTGCAAAAGGGGGATTGAAGGGGGTTTCAGCAGTGCTGGTTATGGCCATGCCGCGAAATCCCCCCAGCCCCCCTTTGTCAAAGGGGGGAACTGCCGCTCGCCACGAACGGATGTATATGTTTATGGCCGACTCTATAATTCCCGTCGGTCCGCGCACGGGCATACTTGGGCAACATGCTAGAATTGCGGTTTTCCCGAACAAACCCCGATTGCTCCCATGAACCGCACCGCCGAACTTAAAGCCCTGCTCGCCCAACGCATCCTGATTCTGGATGGCGGCATGGGAACGATGATCCAGCGCCACAAGCTTTCGGAGGCGGACTACCGTGGGGACCGGTTTGCTGACTGGCCCTCCGACCTCAAGGGCAACAACGACTTGCTGGTGCTGACCCAGCCGCAGATCATCGCCGGCATCCATCAGGCTTACCTCGACGCGGGCGCGGACCTCATCGAAACCTGCAGCTTCAACGCGACCAGCATTTCGATGGAAGACTACGGCATGCAGTCGCTGGTCTGGGAAATCAACCACGCCGCCGCCAAGCTGGTCAAAGACCTGTGCGTGGCGCAGACCGCCAAAACGCCGGAGAAGCCGCGCTTCTGTGCCGGCGTACTCGGCCCGCTGAACCGCACCTGCTCGATCAGCCCGGACGTGAACGACCCCGGCTACCGCGCCGTGCATTTCGACCAACTGGTCGAGAGCTATACCGAAGCGATTGACGGCCTTGTGACCGGCGGCGCGGACATCCTGCTCGTCGAAACCATCTTCGATACGTTGAACGCCAAGGCGGCAGTGTTCGCGATCCAGAAATACTTCGACGACAAGAAAATTGAACTGCCGGTGATGATCTCCGGCACGATCACCGACCAATCCGGTCGCACGCTGACCGGCCAGACCACCGAAGCCTTCTACAACAGCCTCGCTCACGCCAACGCCATCAGCTACGGCCTCAACTGCGCACTCGGCCCGGACCTGCTGCGCCCGTACGTCGAGGAAATGGCGCGCGTATCCGCGTCATACGTTTCGGTTCACGCCAACGCCGGCCTGCCCAACGCCTTCGGCGAATACGACCTCACCCCGGCCGAGATGGCTGTGCAGGTCAAGGAATGGGCGACTTCGGGCCTGATCAACATCGTCGGCGGCTGCTGCGGCACCACGCCCGAGCACATCGCCGCGATTGCACAGGCCGTCGCCCCCATCGCGCCGCGCCCGCTGCCGCAAATCGAAAAGAAATGCCGCCTTTCCGGGCTGGAGCCGTTCAATATCGGCGACCGCGATCTGTTCGTGAACGTCGGCGAGCGCACCAACGTCACCGGCTCGCGCGCCTTTGCCAAGCTGATCCTGGCCGGCGATTACGCCACCGCGCTCGACGTCGCCCGCCAGCAGGTCGAAAACGGCGCGCAGATCATCGACATCAACATGGACGAGGGCATGCTCGACGCCCACGCCGCGATGAAGACCTTCCTCAACCTGATCGCCGCCGAGCCGGATATCTGCAAGGTGCCGATCATGATCGACTCGTCGAAGTGGTCGGTCATCGAAGCAGGCCTCAAGTGCGTGCAGGGCAAGTGCGTCGTCAACTCGATCTCGATGAAGGAAGGCGTCGACAACTTCATCGCCCAGGCCAAACTCCTGCGCCGTTACGGCGCGGCTGTGATCGTGATGGCTTTCGATGAAGCCGGCCAAGCCGATACCTACGCCCGCAAGATTGAAATCTGCGAGAAGAGCTACCGCATTCTGGTGGATCAGGTCGGCTTCCCGCCCGAGGACATCATCTTCGACCCGAACGTGTTCGCGGTCGCGACCGGCATCGACGAGCACGCGCTCTACGGCCTCGACTTCATCCGCGCCACCGGCTGGATCAAGCAGAACCTGCCGCATGCCAAGATTTCCGGCGGCGTGTCGAACGTGTCGTTCTCGTTCCGCGGCAACAACAAGGTGCGCGAAGCGATCCACGCCGTCTTCCTCTACCACGCCATCCAGCAGGGCATGACGATGGGCATCGTCAACGCCGGCGCGCTGGAAGTCTACGAAGAGGTCGATCCGGAGCTGCGCGAGCGCATTGAGGACGTGGTGCTCAACCGCGCGCCGAAAGACGGCGGCGATGCCACCGAAAAACTCATCGAAATTGCCGAACGCTTCAAGGGCGATGCCGCGCAAGCCAAGGGCGAAGACCAGGCCTGGCGCAGCCTGCCGGTCGCCAAGCGCATCGAACATGCGCTGGTGAAGGGCATCACCTCGCATATCGCCGAAGACACCGAAGAAGCCCGCCAGGCCTTCGAGCGCCCGATCCAGGTGATCGAAGGCCCGCTGATGGACGGCATGAACGTGGTCGGCGACCTGTTCGGCGCGGGCAAGATGTTCCTGCCGCAGGTGGTGAAATCCGCGCGCGTGATGAAGCAGGCCGTGGCCTATCTCGAACCCTTCATCGACGAAGAAAAACAGCGCCTTGGCCTCACGGATGCGCCCGCCAAGGGCAAGATCATCATGGCGACCGTGAAGGGCGACGTGCATGACATCGGCAAGAATATCGTCGGCGTGGTCCTGCGTTGCAACAACTACCAGGTCACCGACTTGGGCGTGATGGTGCCGGCGCAGACCATCCTCGACAAAGCGAAGGAAATCGGCGCGGACCTGATCGGCCTGTCTGGCCTGATTACCCCGTCGCTTGAAGAAATGACGCACGTCGCCAAGGAAATGGAGCGCCAGGGCTTCAACATCCCGCTGATGATCGGCGGCGCGACCACCAGCAAGGTGCATACCGCGGTCAAGATCGAGCCCAACTACCCGAGCGGCACCGTGGTCTACGTCGCCGACGCCAGCCGCGCCGTGGGCGTGTGCTCCAACCTGCTGTCGGACGAACTGAGTACCGATTACGTTGCCAAGATCAAGGCCGAGTACGAGAACGTGCGCACCATCCACTACGGCAAGGAACGCACGCCGCTGCTGCCGCTCGCCACCGCGCGCGGCAATGCCTTCCATATCGACTGGACAAGCTACGTCCCGCCCAAGCCGAAGCAACTTGGCGTGTTCAAGTTCGAGAACTACCCGCTCGCCGAAATCGCCGCCTACATCGACTGGAGCCCGTTCTTCAACGCGTGGGAGCTGTTCGGCAAGTACCCGAAGATTCTGGAAGACAAGGTCGTGGGCGAAGAAGCGAAAAAACTCTTTGCCGATGCGCAGAAGATGCTCAAGCAGATCATCGACGAGCAATGGCTCACCGCCAGCGGCGTGGTCGGCCTATTCCCCGCCAACAGCGTGAACAACGAAGACATCGAGCTTTACGACCCGGCCACGGGCGAAACGCTCATGACCTGGCACAACCTGCGCCAGCAAAACCAGAAAGCCGCCGGCAAACCCAACTGGTGCCTGGCCGACTTTGTCGCCCCCAAGGAAAGCGGCAAGACCGACTACCTCGGCGCGTTTGCCGTCACGGCGGGGCTGGGTATCGACAAGCACGTCGCCCGCTTCGAGGCCGAGCACGACGACTACCACGCGATCATGGTCAAAGCGCTCGCCGACCGGCTGGCCGAAGCCTTCACCGAACTCATGCACGCCAAGGTGCGCCGCGAGCTGTGGGGCCACGCCGACGACACGGGCCTGACGCTCGAAGACCTGCACGCCGAAAAATACACCGGCATCCGCCCCGCCCCCGGCTACCCGGCCTGCCCGGACCATGTGGCCAAGGGAGACCTCTTCAAGCTGCTTGACGCCCCGAGCATCGGCATGGCAATCACCGAAAGCTACGCCATGCTGCCGACTGCAGCGGTCAGTGGCTTCTACTTCAGCCACCCGCAAGCGCAGTATTTCGCCGTGGGCAAAGTGGGCCGCGATCAGGTCGAGGACTACGCCAAGCGGCGCGGGGTGAGCATTGAGCAGGCCGAGCGCGATCTGGCACCGGCGTTGGGGTATAACGCGTGATTGCGATAAACTGAACCAACAGGATTCATGGAGGCCGCCGTGGTTTCTTTCAAAAGCAAACGCGCGTTTGTAGCCCAAAACCGGCTGGTTAATTATCAAGCCAGCTTGCGTCTGGAAGGGCTTGCAGGTTCGGTGCCGGTTGTTTCCACGCCAGCCGAAGTCGAGGCGAAGAAAAAGGAACTGCTGAGCAAATATCGACGCGGGGAATGAAGTGCGCGACAAGTACGGTGCGGGACAAGACTCATACTGTTATCCGGGCTCGGATACGTTGCGCAACCGGCTGGGCATAACCGATCCGGATTTGCTGGAACAGGCCGAGCGGGAAATATCGGCGCTTGAAGCGCAAAGCATCGAATTCCGCGAGCCGCCGTACGACTTGGTCTATCTGCAGGCGCTGCACCGAAAATTGTTCGGCGAACTGTACGCTTGGGCCGGCAAGATTCGCACCATTGACATTTCCAAGCAGCAGACCCGTTTTTGCACGGTCCCCCGCATCGTTCCGGAAGCGGAAAAGATTTTCTCCGGCCTGTCCCGGCAGAATTACTGGGTGGGCCTGCCCCGCCCTGATCTGGTTGCTGAAACTGCAAAAGCCTACGCCGATCTCAACATGATTCACCCCTTCCGGGAAGGAAATGGCCGGGCGCAGCGGGTTTTGTTTGAACACATGATCGTGAACTGTGGTTACGCCATTGGCTGGGATTCGATTACCCAAGACGAATGGTTAACCGCGAATATTGCCGGCGTCTATTGCGATTACGGGCCGATGACGGCGCTGTTTGAGCGGTGTATCGGTGAACCGCTGACCGAATAAATGAAGGCCGCGTGATGCGGCCGTTTTGTTTTTTGGCGTCATTCTGTCGGATGCCGAAATCCAGAGGTTTTCGTACAGCGGGCACTACACATCCGGCGCAATTCGCGTTGCTCATTGACGCCCTACATTGCGTCGTACGCGGTACGGCAAAAAAAACGTACTGGAGAATACCTTCATCATGAAGATACTGACTCAACTTTGGCTGCACATTCGTGCCAGTACGCAGGAAAAAACCCTGTTTGGCGTGGCCACCATAGCCTTCACCCTTCTGGTTATTGCCGAAATCCGTTGGCCCGTTCTGAAAACACTTCCAGATTGGTTGATCGCATTTTTGACAGATAACGCCTTAAAATCGATCATCTCATCTGTGTCGGCCAGTATTGTTGCAGCTTACGTTTTTTACATTTTTGTCGAGCTACTGCCAACAATGAAGCGCAGAAGCGAAACTCTTCATTACCTTGATACCCTTCTGTTCGTAGTACTTGATGCCTTTCATGACAGGTCGCTTGGCGGACCAACATTGCCTTTGTCGATATCAGTCCATAGCGCACAGCGCCACAAAACTGGGTTAACCCTTGAGTTTGTTGTTGATCTGGAAAATAAGTTGCTTGAACAAGACGGAAGTGGCTATCCCGGGAACGGTCTAAACCCTTTTGAACAACTTGCAGAAGCGGCTGATGCCAGACTGCCAATCTTAAATCTCGCGACCTCAATGGCGAACGGACTTTCTTTTCATCAAGGCCTGATCTGGTCAGACATCACCGGGATTTTGCACCAGATATCTCTCGAATCGTCGAATACCTTGGCTTCGATGACCAATGACGAACGCAGATGCTACCTGCTTATTGGAGCAATCCCACTGTTGAAGGATTGGTTACGCACCCGGTGACCGCGTACGGCGCACATCCCGCACGGCGCACTGCGCTTCGCTTCGAGTGCGCCCTACTATTGGCTTCGCGTGTGCCCTATAGTTGGCTTCACGCATGCTATGCTCCCTCGATCTGAACAGGCGGAACAAGGCAAAGCGATGGACAAATTTACCGAAGAAGAACTCTACTGGCTGCGCAAGGTGCTCAACGACGAATTGGGCGATGAGATCATTCCGGATGATGTCGCCGACACCACGTACGACGCACATCCTGTAGGGCGCACTCAAAGCGTAGCGTAGTGCGCCGCATGTTTTGTTTGACGCTGCAACCGACCGATGCATTGCGTCATGCAAAGGTGCCAACTATCCTGCACGGCGCACTGCACTGCGCTTCGAGTGCGCCCTACCGCTGAACGGCGTTTGCCTCTTTGTATTACCTGCGGCAGATGCGCCTGTTCCGATCAATCGTCCAGCGTTAGCCTTTCTTCCGCCCCTCCCGCCCAATTCATCGGGTAAACGCCTTGCGCCACCAGGCCGTGAAAGGTCGAATAGGGCCAATCTGCCACGGCATGCACCAGACCGTGTTTGACGGGATTGATGTGGACATAATCCATGTGTGCGGCAAAATCGGCGTCATCCCGAATCAGGTGTTCCCAGTAACGGCGTTGCCAGATACCCCGCTCCCGGCGGTTTTGACGGATGCCGCTGCGCCACTCGGTCTTGGGGATTTGCCTGGAAAACAGCAGCTTGATCAGCCGCCAGCGTAAAGCAAAATCTGTGTCGCCCGGTGGCAGTTCAATCACGCAATGCAGATGCTCCGGCAATACCACCCAAGCATGAATGGCAAACGGATGATGCCGGCGGACGAACGCCACGACTTGGCGCAATACGTCGATATGCCGGGTCAGCAGATCGTTGCCCTGTCTTTGCAACAGGTTGACCGTAAAGAAGTAGGTTCCGCCCGGATGCCAGGCGCGACGGTAATCGGGCATGGCTGCAGGATAGTTGGCGCTTTTGCGTGATGCAATGCGTTGGTTGGTTGTGTCATCGAACCCTATTTCCGGCGCACTGCGCTTCGCTTCGAGTGCGCCCTACTACTTCGCTTCGAGTGCACCCTGCTGCTATGCTTTCTCTCATCTAAAACAGGCAGAACAAGGCAAAGCGATGGACAAATTTACCGAAGAAGAACTCTACTGGCTGCGCAAGGTGCTCAACGATGAATTGGGCGATGAGATCATTCCGGACGAGGTGGCCGACAGCCTGGCGATCCGCCAGTACATTTCGTGGTCTCATGCCGCCGCGACGTATATCCGCGGGATCATGGCTTCGACCCTGAAATTGCCGGAAGAGTGAGTCGGGCCGCGCCTGAGCAGGCGGTTGCCAACGATGCCCAGTAAAAAAGCCCCGTATGGCAACGGGGCTTTTTTGTTGAGGAAATACAACTCAGTTTCCAGGATGCAGGTTCGAATTGCGTCGGGCGTAACCGAAATACACCAGCAGCCCTGCCGCCATCCAGATCAGGAAGGCGAGCCAAGTGAATGCCTGCAGGAATAGCATCAGGAACAGGCACATCCCTGCGGACAGCACCGGAACCACCGGCGCGCCGGGGCAGCGGAAGCCGCGCGGCAGGTCGGGGCGGGTTTTGCGCAGGATCAGCACGGCAATCGAGATCAGCGTGAAGGCGGCCAGCGTGCCGATGTTGATGAGTTCGGCCAGCACGTTGAGCGGCACCAGGGCGGCGATGGTGGAGAACACCACGCCCACGGTCCAGGTCGTGAAGTACGGAGTGTCATAGCGCGGGTGGATGCTCGACAGCTTCTTGGGCAGCAGCCCGTCGCGTGACATGGCGAACAGAATGCGGCTCTGGCCGTAGGCCATGACCAGAATCACGGTTGTCATGCCGATGATGGCGCCCAGGTCGATGAAGCCGGCGACCCAGTTCTGGCCTGCATATTGCAGCGCCAGCGAAACCGGATGATCCACACCGGCAAATTTCTGGAACGGGACGATGCCGGTCATGATGAGCGAGACGATGACGTAGAGCACCGTGCAGGCCGCGAGCGAGCCGATGATGCCGATTGGCAGGTCGCGCTTGGGGTTCTTGACCTCTTCGGCGGCAGAGGTGACGGCGTCGAAGCCGATAAAGGCAAAGAATACGATGGCGGCGGCATTCATCATGCCGGAAGTGCCAAACGGCATGAACGGTTGCCAGTTTTCCGGTTTGACATGCCAGACCCCGACGGCGATGAACAGGATCACGACCGAGAGTTTGATGGCCACCATCACGTTGTTGAGCTTGGCGGATTCACGCATGCCGCGCGAGAGGATGAAGGTGATCGCCAGCATGATCAGGGCGGCGGGCAGGTTGGCGATGGTCGTTACGCCGGGGATTGCGCCGGGCGCGGCAGTCAGTATCTGGGGCAATTTGATGCCAAAACCGGCCAGCAGCGATTGGCAATAGCCGGACCAGCCGACCGATACCGCCGAAGTGGCCAGCCCGTATTCCAGAATCAAGTCCCAGCCGATGATCCAGGCCACGAGTTCGCCCAGCGTGCTGTAGGCGTAGGTGTAGATCGAGCCGGACACGGGAATGGTCGAGGCGAACTCGGCATAGCACAGCGCGGCAAAACCGCAGGCCAGGCCCGCCAGCAGGAAAGACAGGACCAGCGAGGGGCCGGCGGTCAATGCGCCGGTTCCGGTCAGGACAAAAATCCCGGTGCCGATGATGGCGCCGATGCCAAGCAGCACCAGATCCATGGCGCCCAGCACTTTCTTGAGCCCCTCGCCGGCGGCATGCGCGCCGATCATGGCGTCGATATCTTTGGTTCGAAAAATGCTCACGGTGGTCCTCTGTAGGGTGGTTGCCGCCAAAGGTCGATGACTTTGAAACGGCAGAAGCCGCGCATTATTCCACTGCCACCCATTCGGATTAAGTTGGGATAACCCCGACATCGGGGCGGATGCAGGGGGGGCATCCGTGTTTCAAGCCTGCGATATCGGCGGGGAAGGTGATTGTTTCAGTAGGGAAAGCCGGGTTGTTACGCCCTTGCTATACTTAAAAAATTCCCCTCATCCGGAGCAAGGACGATGCGACATGCTCTCTGGCTTTTGCTTGGCATGCTCACGAGTGCGGTTTTTGCCGCGGAATCGCAGCCGGAACTGCTCTGGTATCGTTTCGACTATCCGCCCGCCGTTATCCTGAGCGGTCCGCACAAAGGCCAGGGCTATGCCGAAGTGCGCGATGCCTTCCTGATGCGAGAGCTGACTGAATACCAGCACAAGCTCGTCACCTCGAATATCGCGCGGCTGTTCGAAGAAATGCGTGTCCGCGAAAATATCTGCAACAGTGCCTTATTGAAAACCCCGGAGCGCGAATCGTTTGTCTTGTTTTCGGAGCCGGTTGCGGAGTTGCTGCCTGTCGGGGTGGTCGCCCGGGCAAGCCGCAAGGCCGAATTTGCGCCTTTCCTGAACAAGCGCGGTGAATTGCGTCTGCCGGAATTCATTCGCTCGCAGAAATTCAAGGTGGCGATTGCGGCCAATCGCAGCTACGGCTCGACGATCGATTCGGCTCTGAAACCCGGAAAGGAAACCGGGGTGGTGCGCCCCTATTACAAAGGCGATGTTTTTGCGAGCGGACTGATGCAACTGGATCAGCGCGGTTTGGCCGATGCCACGCTGGGATATCCCATCGAGCTCAACTGGACCGCCAGGCGCCTGAATCTGGATGTGGCCGAATACTGGTTCATTCCTGTCGAAGGCGCTACCCAGCTCATCTATTCCTATGTCGGCTGTTCACGCAGCCCGCAGGGCGAGGCAGCCATTGCGCACATCAACAAACTGGTTCGCAGCGGCCAGGTTGCAAAGGTTTTCGAGAAAGCCTACCTCGAATGGCTGCCGCCCGATTTGCGCGGCTACTACCTGCAACAGCGCAGGAGCGGGCATGGCAAGTAGCTAAAGCGCTGTCTTCCTGCCCGCGGTGACAGTTGCTCATGGCCGTTCGCCTGCCGCCGCTTGCATGCCTTGAATACTTGCTATGCTTGAAAAATCCTCCCCCGGAGCAATGGCGATGCGGCGCGCAATCTGGTTGTTGCTTGCACTGATCACGAGTGCTGTTTTTGCAGAAGAGTCTCAGCGAGATTTGCTCTGGTATCGCTTCGACTATCCCCCAGCCTTTATCCTGAGCGGCCCGCACAAAGGCCGCGGCTATGGCGACGTGCGCGATGCCTATCTGATGCGCGAGATGTCCGAGTTCAACCACAAGCTCGCCACTTCGAACATCGTTCGCCTGTTCGAGGATATGCGCGATCTGGGAAAGGTCTGCAACAGCTCGTTATTGAAAACCCCGGAGCGCGAACCGTACGTTTTGTTTTCCGAGCCGGTGGCCGAATTGCTGCCCGTCGGCTTGGTCACGCGGGCAGATCGCAAAGCCGACTTTGCCCCCTTCCTCAACAAGAACGGCGAATTGCGTTTGTCTGAATTCATTCGCTCGCAGAGATTCAAGGTGGCGGTTGCCGCCAAGCGCAGCTATGGCCCGGTCATCGATGCAGCGCTGCAGCCGGGGAAGGAAGCGGGCACCGTCATTCCCTATTCTTCGGCCGATATTTTTGCCAGCGGCCTGATGCAACTTGGCCCGCGCGGCCAGGCCGATGCCACCTTCGGTTATGCGGTGGAGCTCTATTGGACTGCCCAGCGGATGAACCTGAGTATCAATGAATACTGGTTCGTACCGATTGAGGGGGCGACTCAACTGGTTTATTCCCGTGTCGGCTGTTCGCGCAGCCCGCAGGGCGAGGCCGCCATCGCGCACATCAACAAGCTGGTCCGCAGCGGCCAGGTCGCGAAGGTCTTCGAAAAAGCCTATCTGGAATGGCTGCCGCCCGATTTGCGCGGGTATTACCTTCAGTTGCGCAAGGGGCACGGCAAGTAGGCATGGCGAAACCGGTTTCTTGAACATGTTCTGCCGCGTACGGCCGTTCCCACTGCCGTGGGCGTCAATGCGCACACCTTCTCCGCATCAGTAATACGATTGCTCCGGAAAGCTGCCCGCTTGCGCACCATCGCGCAGGGAGGGCGGCAAGCGCCAGCGCAGGAGCGCTCTTCTGGACAGCGCCCAAAGCGATGCGCCATTCCAGGAGAAGGCCATGCGAGACAGCTCGGCATTGCCGGGCGCGGCAAGTGTCACGGACGTTGCCCGATCCATATCCCACAGCGCAGCCAGCGGCGTGAGATCCGGCGGCGGGTGCTTGGCTCCCAGCGCCAGATAGCGGCCATTGGCCGAGTGAGCTGCGGCACGCAGCGAGCTTGCACAACCCAGCAGCGCAGAAAACGGGACATCGCCACGGCGTAAATTGACGACATGCATGCCGACACTGCGTTCGCGGCAGGGGCGGGCGGCGCTTGAACTCAGCTCCGGAGTCAGCACGAAGCCTACGGCGATCCACCCCCGTTGCGGGGAAGTCAGCGGCTTGGGTACCCAGTTGGCAATGCCGGTAGTACTCTCTCCAAGGAAGCGGCGCGGCAGGGGGATGGCGCGCAATACCCGGCCCGTTCCGGAATCGAGCTCGGCCAGCCCGTACGGATCTTCGGTCCAGATATGGTTCGACCCTCGCCAGGAAACGAGCTGGATCAGGCTTTCCATCATGGCCTGGCGCGGACTGGAAAGCGCCGGTTTGAACTCCCATGCTTCCCCGGTTTGCGGCGGCTCCGATACCGGGCGCCAGACCTGAAACAGGTGCCGCCCCAATAGCCCTTTGCCGCCATAGTCCGATCTGGCGAACACCGGCCGCTGGCGGGCATCCAGAGACCAGTCGCGCCGCAATGCGCCTTCCCGGTAGGAGTCGTTCAGGGTATCGGCATCGATGGCATGCGAGGCCAGGCTCCGGGCTTGGACATCGTAGACATGCCAGCGCAGCGGGGCTTTGTCTGCCTGCGTGGCAGTAAACCAGACTGAACGGCCATCGGCGCTCAACGCGAGTTTCGCCAGGCCGCGCCACCCCTCCCAGACCAGCGCGGTCTGCCATTGGCCGTTTGCTTCGTGCAGGCGCCACAATTGCACCACCAGCCCGGCCGGCTTGTATGTTTCCAGTGCGAGCAATACGTCTCCATCCGGCAGGGGCAGCAAGTCGCGGGCATAGTGGGTTTTTGCCAGCATGGGCAGGGGAATTGCTTCGGCTGTCAGTACGGGCGCAGCGCCATCCGGCTTGATGAAGCGCGGTTTTATTTCTTCGGCAGGCGGCGGTATTTTCTTCCAGCGCAGCGGGGTATCCGCAATCTGGAGCCGGGCGTCCGGCCCGAGCGGTTCCAGCGCGGCCAGCATGGATTCGAACAGATCGGCAGGCACCAGGCTTGATCGGGATACCGGATAGGTATGCGATCCGCCCAGCACATTGAACTTGACCGTTTCTTTCAGAATCCGGCCCAGCGTGTAGTCGGGGTTGGGATAGGTGTCGTGGCGGGCGATGCTGATCGCCGTGACCGGCATGCCAAAAAATGTGCTGGCGTCGAAAACGTTGACTTGCAACCGGCTCAAGCCTTGTCGGGAGGATTCCGCGCCGCGCTCCAGCACCGCAGACAACGCGGCATGCTTCACATGGAATTCACTCAGCTCGGCACGGTTCTGCGGCACGGAAAACGTGCTGGCGAGCGCCGCGGCCTTGCGTGCGGCGACTTCATCCGGAGTCAACGCGCCCTCCTGTCCGGCCAGTTCCAGATGCGGGAACTGGAACCGCCTGGCTAGCGCCGCCCGCAAATCCGGGCGCCAGGAAAGCAATACCTCGGGCCAGGCATCCGACGAAAAATATTTCAGATTGCCGGGGGTTTCATCCAGCTCGAATGAACCGTAGCGGGCCAGCGTCTGCCGGACCAGCGGCAGCACCTGCGCATAAGGTGCATCGACCCGGATATGCACCGCACGGGCGGGGGAGGTTTTTCTGCCTTCGCCCCAGACCACGATGCGCTCCTGCGCTTCGATGGCGGGCGCGCTGGTCGCCATGCGTTCATGCGCGGTTTCAATGCGCCATGCGCCGGGGGCGGCATCCTCTTTCCCGGCATGACTCAATCCGGCCCATACAGACAGGAGCAAAGCTGCGATCAGAAAAACCGGTTTGTTCATGGCCCATCCCGGAAAGTTGTTTGAAGCATGCCTTGCCTCCGATTGCGGCGAGCGGTGCGCCCGGCGCACCATCAAACTGCAGTTTTCGGCAATAACCGGCGCGTGAAAAACAGGTGCGCCGTACGCAGCGCCAGATAGCCGATGAAGCCGTTCGCGCCGATAAAAACCGGGATCGCCAGTACCTGCGCAACCGGCACGCCGGCCAGTGCCAGCTTCAGGGAACAGACTGTAGCCGAGGCAATGCCGAAGGTATAGGCCCAGTAGGAGGGGGCGAACGGTTGCTCGCCCAGCCATGCGCCCAGACGTATGCCGAGCAATAGCTGGAACAATCCGTATCCCCACAACATCAACAGCCAGTGGTCAGCGCTGCCCGGCGCCAGCATCAGCCAGGCCATGGCGCAAACCACCGGCGGGGCGAACTGGATGCCGAGCAACGGGCGTTGCGGTGCCGGCATGGCCTTGGGTTGCCACAGGCGCTGGATGATCAGGGATTCCAGCGCCAACCAGGAAAACATGCCGGCACCGAGAAACAGCCAGCCCCAGTCGGGATGCCCCAGGCCACCGAGCGCCGCGGCGCTGGTGAAATTGCCGGCGACCGTGGGCAAGTACAGTGTCGGTGCCGTATCCAGTGCATCGCGCCCTCCTTGCCAGAGCGCGCCGGTATGCCAGAGCGAAAACGCCAGATGCCAGCCAATACCCGCGGCAGCCAGCGCCCAGGCCGCCGCGCGCGAATATGGCAACACCGCCAGCACGATCAGCAGGGTGGAAACGCCCAGCAACGCAGGCGTGCCGCCCTGTACCGGATGCCGGAATTCATTGCGTGCAACGGCGGGATGGCGAACGGCTTGCAACAGATAACCGAGCAACAGTGCAGCCCAGACCAGCACCGCGCCCAATAGCACGACTTCGCCGACCATGGCCGGCATGCCCCAGAGCCTGGCGGCGATGCGCCAAGCCTGACCCAAACCGGAAAGGCCAAGGACCATGCCGAAGAAGGAGGCGGGAAGCGGTGCGCGAGTCATGGTCTTTTTCTTGTTTGCGCTGGGAGAAGTGCGCAATTACAGCACAAAAAACCGGCGCGAAACTGCCGATGGGAATGTTGCCGAAACGGCAAGGCAGAAACTCCGCAACGCATGGCCATCCAGCGCCTGAAAGTGCATGTTTTTCCCGCAAGTTCAAAAGCTTATGCTGAAATAAAAACATGAATTTGGCTATCCATTGAAAAGGAGATCATCATGTCCATGAATGTCTCTAGTGCCAGCCAAAGCACCCCCGTTACGGCGCAAACTCCGGCGCGCAGCCAATCTGCAAAGCCCGAGGGCAAGCAGCAACAAACCGCGCAGGAAAAGGTGTCCATCGGCGGACAAAAAACCGAGGGACTGACCTACAGCAAGCCGCGCGCGATGCCGGAAAGCCTGGCGACCATGCTTGAGGATTCGGACCGCAAGGTACAGGAGATGCTGGATCTCATTCGTCCCCTGATCGAGCAGCAAGGCTTGACGATGGCCAAGGTGGCGAGCGGCGAGCAGAAGCTCACGGTCGACCAGAAAACCATCGACGATGCCAAGGCCGCGATCAGCGAGGATGGCGAGTGGGGCGTGCGCAAGGTGGCGGAGCGGATTTTGAGCTTTGCCAAGTTCCAGATGAATGACGACCCGGCCCAATTGCAGAAAATTCGCGATGCAGTGGAACTGGGCTTCAGTCAGGCGAAGGAAGTGCTGGGCGGCGAGCTGCCGGAAATCAGCCAGCAGACCTACGATACCATCATGGCCGAATTCGACCGCTGGGAAAAGGAAGGCATCCCGCAGGGTGACACGGTCAGCCTGGCAAAGAGCGCTGATGCCGATAGCAAGGCGGCCAAGGTGCAACAAAAATACACATAGGTCGCGATATTCCTAATGTGACCTCCACACCAGGCTCTGGCAGAATGCTGGAGCCTGCGTCTTTTGGGCGGGCAGTTGCGTCAGTTCCCCTTACTTTCTTGACTGGAAAATCATGAAGACTCCCGTTTCGTTTCTGATCGCAGGCATGATTGCCGCTTCTTTCATTTCCGGTTGCGGCAAGAAGGAAGCTCCGCCGGCAGCCAAGGCTTCCGCTCCTGCTTCTGCCCCGGCCGCCGCCAAGACCATCACCATTGGCCTGGACGACAACTTTCCGCCGATGGGCTTCCGCGACGAGAAAGGTCAACTGGTGGGCTTCGATATCGATCTGGCCAAGGAGGCCGGCAAGCGTCTTGGCCTGGAAGTGAAATTCAAGCCGATCGACTGGAGCGCCAAGGAATCCGAACTCAAGGGCAACCGCATCGATGCACTGTGGAACGGCCTGACCATTACCGAAGAGCGCAAGGCCAACATCCTCTTCTCCAAGCCGTATCTGGAAAACCACCAGATCATCGTCGTGACTGAAAAATCCGCGATCAAGGACAAAGCCGGGCTGAAGGGCAAGATTGTGGGCGTGCAGGACGGCAGCAGTGCCGTTGACGCGATCAAGAAGGATGCCGCTGCAGCCAAGTCGATCAAGGAAATCAAGAAATTCGGCGACAACGTGACCGCGCTGATGGATCTTTCCGCCGGCCGCCTCGATGCGCTGGTTGTCGATGAAATCGTCGGCCGCTACTACACCGGCAAGAAGCCGGGCGAGTACCGCATCCTGGCCGAAAACTTTGGCACTGAAGAATATGGTGTCGGCACTCGCAAGGAAGATGCCGAATTGATGAACAAGCTGAACAAGACGCTGGATGCGATGAAGGCCGACGGCACGACCGCGACCATCTCCACCAAGTGGTTCGGCAAGGACATCGTCAAGAAGTAAGTTTTTCCCTCCATTCGATCAACATACCCGTCCGGCAAGGCAGTCCCGTCTGCCTTGCCGGACTCTTGTCTTCCGGGCTCCCCATGAATTACGTGCTCGACATCCTGCCCCCCCTGCTGGAGGGGACCGGAGTTACGCTGCAGGTTTTTGCGATCACGCTGGTGCTGTCCATCCCGCTCGGGCTGGCGCTGGCGCTTTTGCGCATCTCCCGTTTCGGCTTCGTCAGCGGGCTGGTCAACGGCTACATCTGGCTGATGCGCGGCACGCCGCTGATGCTGCAGATGCTGTTCATCTACTTCGCGCTGCCGTTCGTTCCCGTGATCGGTATCCGCCTGCCCGATTTTCCGGCGGCGATCATGGCGTTCGTACTGAACTATGCCGCCTATTTTGCTGAAATCTTTCGCGCCGGCATCCTCTCGATCGACCGCGGTCAGTACGAGGGCGCGCGCGTACTGGGCTTCACCTATCCGCAGACCATGCGCCGCATCGTGCTGCCGCAGGTGATCAAGCGTATCCTGCCGCCGATGAGCAACGAAACGATCACGCTGGTCAAGGATACGTCGCTGATCTACGTGCTGGCGATGAACGATCTCTTGCGCGCCGCGCGCGGCATCGTCCAGCGCGATTTTTCGACCACGCCCTTCGTCGTGGCCGCCGCTTTCTACCTGATCATGACGCTGGTGCTGACCTACGGCTTCCAGCGGCTGGAAAAGAAATACGCCGTCTATGACTGAACAAGCGATGATCCGTGCAGTCGATCTGCACAAACATTTCGGCCCGGTCGAAGTGCTCAAGGGCGTTTCGCTCGACGTGAACAAGGGCGAGGTCATCGCCGTGATCGGCCCGTCCGGTTCCGGAAAGAGCACTTTCCTGCGTTGCCTGATCCACCTCGAAACCATCCACCGTGGCACCATCGAGATCGAAGGCGAAACCCTGGTTTCGACCGACGCCGGCGGCCATTGCCACTATGCGCCCGATGCCGACATCCGCCGCATCTGCGGCAAGATGGGCATGGTTTTCCAGCACTTCAACCTGTTCCCGCACCTGACCGTACTGCAGAACATCATCGAAGCGCCGATGACGGTCAAGGGCATGAGCCGTGACGAGATCGTTCCCACTGCCGAAGCGCTGCTGAAGAAGGTGGGGTTGTTCGACAAGCGCGATGTTTTCCCCTCGCGCCTGTCCGGCGGGCAAAAGCAGCGTGTTGCCATCGCCCGCGCGCTTGCCATGGCGCCGGACATCCTGCTGTTCGACGAACCGACCTCGGCGCTCGACCCCGAGCTGACCGGCGAAGTGCTGCGCACCATGCGCGAACTGGCCGAGGAGCACATGACCATGGTGGTCGTGACGCACGAAATGGCCTTCGCCCGCGAAGTCGCCAGCCGCGTCATCTTCATGGATGGCGGCAACATTGTTGAGGAACGCCCGGCGCAGGAATTCTTCGCCGCCCCCGAGCATCCGCGGACACGGGCCTTCCTGGAAAACATGCTCTAAGAACTTGTTCACGATCTTGCTGCGAAGCCGTGATCGGAGCTCATGCGCTGCTCAAAATCCTCATGTACTCCTTGTACACTCCGGTTTTTGCGCTGCTCTTCACCCCGCTGACGGCTTCTCACGACTGATCGTGAACAGGTTCTAACCGGCACACTTCCAAACCGCCAAAGCCTCGCATTTGCGGTAATGCCGTTCACTTACGCCAAGTGAGCGGCATTTTTCTTGATCAGCGCTGCATGCAGCACTTTGCGAGCATCGCAGGGAGCCCCGCAGGGGCGCCGGAGCGGGCTCGCCCAGGGGTGAAGGGGATTTGGCGAGACAAATCCCTTTCCCGTCTGCCGGGCGGAACCGGTTGTAAACCCTGCGCCGCAGGCGCATGAAAATCCTTAAGTGAACGGCATTACGCATTTGCGGGGCTTTGCTGTATGCACTCCACGCCCTTTAGCAAAAACCCGGATCCCTCTCAATATGGGATCGGCCACAATTTTCCTCTCTGAATCCGCAAGGAATGTAGTCATGCGCCCGTGCGCCCGGAGGGCGCAGGCGCAGTATGTTGTCCATGTCCGCGCTCCAAACAGGTACGGCCCCTCTCTCCATCGAATGAAAAGGAAATGCCATGCTGAAGAAACTCGTTTTTCTGGTCTCGCTGTGCTCGCTGCTCAGCCTCGCTCCATCAGCTCTGGCGCAGGACGACACTGCTGCAGTGGCTGGCGCAGTCGAAAAATTGCGCGTCCTGCTGCTGAAGCCGGATCGCGCAGCACTGGAGGCGCTGCTGGTCGATGAACTCAGTTACGGACACTCGTCCGGCAAGGTCGATACCAAGGCGAGTCTTGTCGATGCCCTCATGACCGGGGCCTCCGCTTTCCCTCAGTTGGCCATCGAAAACCAGTCCGTTCGCGTCGTACAGAATGTCGCCATTGTCCGGCATGTCCTCAGCGGCGATACCATCTCCAAAGGCAAGCCGGGAAAGATCAACCTGCATGTCCTGACCGTCTGGCAAAAACAGGGGAACGGGCAGTGGAAATTGCTGGCCCGACAAGCTGTCAGCGTTCCGAAATAACCCGACCAAAGCCAACATCCTCCGCCATCCAATCGATGGCGGTTTTTATCTGCGGCATTTGCGCAACACCCATGCTCCTTCCCCAAGATTTCTGCCATCATGAAACATTGCATGGATACATGAACTTGATCGAATGGAGTGGGTTTATGGCTGTTCGTTTGCGCTACCTTCCGCTGTCCGCCCTGACGCCGGGTATGGCGCTGGGCAGGCCGCTCGTGATCACCGACCGGGGGCGAATTACCTTGCGGCTGCCGGCGGGGCATCTGCTGACCGAGCCCGGGCTGGAGCAACTGCTGGCGCACCACGCCGAATATGCCTGTGTGGAGGTCGAAGACCCGCGCACCGATGAAGCCCGTCAGGCCGACGAGGAAAAACAGGAAGCGCGGCTGCGCGAGATTTTCCGCTTTGCCGATCCGGATTCGCCGGAAATCGCCGCGTTTTTCAATGCCCTGCTGGCCTACCGGAAACTCTGATCATGTTGAATCTGTCTCCCGAAGCCATCCTGGCATCCCTTCCCAAACTGCCGGCCTTTCCGCGTATCGTGACGCAGATTCTGGCCGTGCTGGACGACGACAACGCCAGCCTGTCCGCGCTCGTCAATCACCTGCAACGCGATCCGGTCATCGCCGGGCGCGTGCTGTCTGCGGCCAATGCTTCGCAGTTCGCGCATCGCACGCTCGGTGGCGTTTCGTCTGCGGTTTCGTTTATCGGTATGCGCCGCGTGCGTGAAATCGTGCTGACCACCAGCATGCTGGATTTTTCCCGCAATTTGCGCGTTCCGAAATTCTTCTGGGAACACAGCCTGGCCGTGGGAATTTGCACCCATGAACTGGCGCGTGAGTTCAATCTGGACGAAGACCGGGCGCTGGTTGCCGGCTTGCTGCACGACATCGGCAAGCTCTGGATGGCCTATCTGCATTCACAGGAAGAACAGAAAGTCGAAGATATCCTGTCCAGCCAACCCCGTCCGCTCTGCGAAGTCGAGCGGGAAGTCTTCGGCATGGACCACTGTGCCATCGGCGCGATCATTGCGCGCTACTGGAAACTGCCCGAAGAAATCATTGAGGCCATCGTCGAGCACCATCGGCCCAACCGTCCCGATCTGGGCAAGCTGGCCGCCGCCGTGCATGTGGCGGAAGCGATCTGTAACGGATTGGATTTGCCGCTGCGCAACGACAACCAGGTCATCGAAATCTCCGTCCCGGCCCTGCAGGCGCTGGAGATGGACTGGAATGCAGACATGAGCGACCTGCTGGGCCGTGTCGATGCGCGTTTCCAGCATGCGCGGGCGCTGGTGCAATAGCCGATTTGATTGGCGGTCGGGCATGGTTCGTTAGTGCCGGAGCCATGCTTGCTGTTACCATGCACCTTCCCCTTCCATCCCCGACTGTGCCGCCATGCCCCTGCTCGAAGTTGAAATCTCCACCGAATACATTGCCCTGAACGATCTGCTGAAAATTTGTGGCGTGGTCGATAGTGGCGGCGCCGGCAAAGCGCTGGTTGCCAGCGGCGTGGTCAAGGTCGATGGTGTCCAGGAACTGCGCAAGACCAACAAGATCCGTCCTGGCCAGCAGGTGCAGGTGGATGACACGACGATCAACGTCGTCGCAGCACAAGAGTAGACGCAGAGACTTTCAGCACTCCAGACATTGAAAAGAGTCGCGACACGCGGCTCTTTTCATTGGGACGACCCGGCGCTGCGGAACACGTCATACGCCTTCGCGGCCATTGTTCAGCGGATATTATCGATATCCGCCAGCGACTCCATCCCCTTCTGGGTAATCTCGAAGCCGCCTTCCGCTCTGGGGGCGATGTGCCCCTTTTTCTCCAGGAAGGCGCGCACTTCGCCATGCAGCATGGCGAGCGGATCGGTTGAAATATCCCGCAGCCCGTCAATGCAGGCTTTGACAAACAAAGCCTGCCGCCCCGCGTCGGTGATCGCCACACGGCCGTTGCGTCCGTAGGCGATGTACTTCAAGCCAAACAGGTGTTTGGCATGCTTGGCAACGCAAGGGCTGACCTTTTTGGTTTTTATGCCACGGCCGATTTCGGCCAGCGCTTCAAATTCATCGGTCGTCAGTGCGTCGTTCATGGTGGAGTCCTGTGGAAATGGCGAGTTCAATTTTGGCGACATGGTACGCTGCCGTTGAGCCCTTCCAAAGCTATATATTGCGGGGTAATGACCTACAACAGGGTAAACTACGCACTGATTCGCATTCGGCGATTTAAGTAAACCCTGTGAGTAGCTTTATGTCTGAAGTTTCCGTATCCCTGTTTTCCGATCTTGACTTGGGCGAGCCGCTGCTGCGTGCGCTCAAGGATGTCGGCTATGAAACCCCGTCGCCGATCCAGGCCGCCGCGATCCCGCAGTTCCTGTCCGGACGCGATGTGCTGGGCCAGGCGCAGACCGGTACCGGCAAGACCGCCGCGTTCGCCCTGCCGATCCTGGCAAACATCGACCCGCAGCAATCCGCGCCGCAGGCGCTGGTGCTTGCCCCGACGCGCGAACTGGCGATCCAGGTTGCGGAAGCCTTCCAGAGCTATGCAGCCCACATGCCCGGTTTTCACGTGCTGCCGATCTACGGCGGCCAGAGCTATGGCCCGCAGCTTTCCGCCTTGCGCCGCGGCGTGCATGTCGTTGTCGGCACACCGGGACGGGTGATCGACCATATCGAAAAAGGCTCGCTTGATCTCTCGCAGCTCAAAACGCTGGTGCTCGACGAGGCCGACGAGATGTTGCGCATGGGCTTTATCGACGATGTCGAAAAGATCCTGCAGCAGACCCCGGAAACCCGGCAGACGGCCCTGTTCTCGGCCACCATGCCTGCAGTCATCAAGCGTATCGCCAAGACCTATCTCAAGAATCCCGCGGAAGTCACTGTCGCGGCCAAGACCGGTACCGCCGAGAATATCCGCCAGCGCTACTGGCTGGTGAGCGGCATGCACAAGCTCGATGCGCTGACCCGTATCCTGGAAGCCGAACCGTTCGACGGCATGATCATCTTTGCCCGCACCAAGCTCGGCACCGAGGAGCTCGCAGGGAAACTGCAAGCGCGCGGTTTTTCCGCTGCTGCGATCAACGGCGACCTGCAACAGGCGCAGCGTGAACGCACCATCGGCCAACTGAAAGACGGCAGCATCGATATTTTGGTCGCGACCGACGTCGCCGCGCGCGGGCTGGACGTGGAGCGCATCAGCCACGTGATCAACTACGACGTGCCGACCGATCCGGAAAGCTACACCCACCGCATCGGCCGCACCGGACGCGCCGGGCGCAGCGGTGAGGCGATCCTGTTCATCACTCCGCGCGAGCGCAACCTGCTGAAAATGATCGAGCGCTCTACGCGCCAGCCTGTGGCTCCACTGGAATTGCCAAGCATTCAGGCCGTGAACGACGTGCGTATCGCCAAGTTCAAGGACCAGATCACCGAAACGCTGGAAGCGGGCGAGCTGGAGCTGTTCACTTCGCTGGTCGAGGATTACGAACGCGAACACAACATTCCTGCCATCGAAATCGCGGCTGCGCTCGCCAAGATGGCGCGCGGAGGCGTGCCGCTCTTGCTCGACAAACCCAAGCGCGAAGCCTGGACCGAAGAGCGCCCGGCACGCGGCGACCGCTTTGAACGTTCAGAACGAGGGGAGCGCCCGGATCGTCGTCCTCGCGCCGAACGCGAGCGCCCGGATTTCCCCAGAAAAGAACGCGTATTCCGCCCCGCCGATGCCGGCATGCAGACTTTCCGCATCGAGGTCGGGTACGAGCACGGCGTGAAGCCAGGCAACATCGTCGGTGCGATTGCCAACGAAGCCAATCTCGACTCCAAGAATATTGGCCGCATCGAAATTTTCGACGACTACAGCGTGCTCGACCTGCCGGAAAATCTGTCCTCCGAAGTGCTGGAGCAACTGAAAACCGTGCGCGTCGCCGGTCAGGCGCTGAGAATCCGCCGCGACAGCGCAAGTCCTGCCGCCGCACCAGCCCCTGTGCAGGCCAAGCCTGTCGAAGCCGCGCCCAAAGCTGCCGCTAAAAAAGCCCCGACCAAAGAAGATGTCACCAAGACATCGCCGCTCGCAGCCTTTGCCGAGCCCGCCGAACTGCCGGCCGAGGCGCCCAAGAAAGACAAGAGCAAGGTCAAGGCAAAAACCAAGACCAGCACGTTCCGCATTGAAGTGGGCCGTGCCCATGCCGTCACGCCAGGTAATATCGTCGGCGCGATTGCCAACGAAGCCGCGCTGGATGCCAAGCACATCGGCCAGATCGAGATTTTCGATACCTACAGCCTGATCGAGTTGCCCGACGGCATGCCCAAAGAGGTCATGGAGCACCTGAAAACCGTCTGGGTAGCCGGCCAGCAATTGCGCATCAGCCAGGGCGGGGAAATGCCACCGGAAGCTACCCCGAAAAAGCCGCGGCTTGGCCTGAAGCCCGGTGCCAAGTCTGCCTCCAAGGGCGCGCGTGGGGACGCTGAAGGCGGCAGCAAACCGCCGCGCCGGAAACCGAAGGTGTAAGAAGTGGGTAGGTCGGATAAGCCGCAGGCGCCATCCGACGCATGAAGCACGGAACGTCGGAAGGCGCTTCGCTTTTCCGACCTACTCGCTGGACCCCGGCCTGCGCCGGGGTGACGAGTTCAAATAAACTTGAGCCAAGTAATAAGCCACGGCCTGACTCTTTGTCAGGCCGTGGCTGTTTCCGGCATTGTTTTGTGTACAATTCCGCCCTTGTCTGTTCCCGCCTGCACTGAGCACGCCACACCATGAATATCGAACAAATCGAAGCCCTGAAACAACGGGTTCTGGCCGGTGGCCAGATTACCCCGGAAGAAGCCCTGTCCCTGTCTGAAACCAGCGAAAAGGAGGCCCTCTATACGGCGGCCGACGCGATTCGCGCGCATTTTTCGGGGCAAAAAATCGACCTGTGTTCGATCATGAACGCGCAATCGGGGCGCTGCTCGGAAGACTGCAAGTGGTGCTCGCAATCGGTTCACTTCAAGACCGGTGTGCCCGAATACAGCTTGGTCAGCGCCGAAGAAGCCGTGAAGCTCGCGCAGGAAAACAGTCGCCAGGGCGTGGGCCGTTTCTCGCTGGTCACGAGCGGCCGGGCGCTGAAGCCGAAACAGATTCAGGAAGCGTGCAAGATTTACGAGGCCATCCGCAAGGACTGCGACATCGCACTGTGCGCTTCCATGGGGCTTTTGCGCACGCCGGAGCTGCAAAAGCTCAAGGATGCGGGCGTGGAACGCTACCACTGCAACATCGAAACCGCGCCCTCGCACTTCCCGACGCTGTGCACCACGCATACCTTCGAGGAAAAGCAGCGCACGATCCGTGAAGCCCAGGCACTGGGCATGAAGATCTGCAGCGGCGGCATTTTCGGCATGGGCGAAACGATGGCCCAGCGCATCGAGATGGCGTTCGTGCTGCGCGAGATGGAGATCGACTCGATCCCGATCAACATCCTCAACCCGATCGAAGGCACGCCGCTCGCCGGCAGTTCCCCGTTGTCGGATGACGAAATCCTCGTCACCATCGCGCTGTTCCGTTTCATCAACCCGACCGCGCACCTGCGCTTTGCCGGCGGCCGCAACCTGATTTTCCACATTCAGGAAAAGGCCCTGAGCGCGGGCGTCAGTGCCGCGCTGGTTGGCGACTACCTGACCACGCTGGGCGCGAGCGTCGAGCAGGACAAGGCGATGTTCGAGCGGATGGGAAGGGCATAGCGGCCGACGGGATGAATCCCGTCCTACGGTCTCTTCGGACCGCCGCCTGATGGTGCCGGTTCAACGCCGCCCGACCGGCATCAGCGCCAACGGTACATGATCGGGCGGCAACCCCAGTATGCCTTGCACCGCCCGGTCGTCAAACGCGCCGACCATCACGGTCCCCAGCCCCAGTGTCTGCGCCTGCAGGTACACGTTCTGGCCGGCATGGCCGGCTTCGATCCAGACGTAGCGTTCGGCGCGCGCCCCGTATTTCCCGGCCGTGCGTGCGTAGACCCCGGCAATCGCCAGTACGACGGGCGCTTTTTTGACGCTCGACTGTCCCACGGCGGCTTTGGCCAGCCGCTCGCGCGCATCGCCGTTTTGCACGGAAGACAGACCGTGCCGAGCAGGGTCGTAGCGATACACTCCGGCCGCCAATCCCTCGACCTGACCGGCGACCAGATACAGTTCCAGTGGATAGAGCGCACCGGCGGACGGCGCCGTCCGCCGCCCCCCCGTTCGCGTGATGCCTTGCGCGGCCCACAAGAGCTGCGAGACCTCGGCGAGCGTCAGACGTGCTTTCCTGAATTCGCGCACGGACTGGCGCTGTTGCAACACGCTTTCCAGTGGCACCGTTCCGCTCAGACGGGGGGCGGGCAGGCGAACCAGCAGGCCTTCGTCGGCATGGGCTGCGCTGCCCAGCAGTAATCCACCGGCCAGCATGACCCGGCAGCACAGACGCAGCCAGTTGAAGTCGGTAAAACGATGCGGCGGGGTGCATGTGCGTTTGTCCGCTTTCATCGCATTGCTCCGGTCGCGAGAGATGTTTCCTTTCTAGCTGCAAACAGGCATGCTGGACAGGGAAAAACAACTTTCCGAGTGACGGATTCGCCATGCCTCCCATCGTAGAAAGCTTTCCGCCAATTGCCCGCGCCGATGCTCGTCTGCTGATCCTTGGCAGCATGCCTGGCGTGGCTTCGCTGCGCGCGGAGCAGTATTATGCGCATCCGCAAAACCTGTTCTGGAAAATCCTGGGGCAGATTCTCGGTTTCGACCCGAAAGCCCCTTATGCAGAAAGAGTGGCTTGCCTGCAGGAAGCCGGTATCGCGCTTTGGGATGTGCTGGCGAGCTGCCGGCGGCCCGGCAGCCTGGATTCCGATATCCACGCGGACTCGGCTGTCGCCAACGATCTGTCCGGTTTTCTTGCCTCGCATCCCGGCATCTGGCGGATATGCTTCAACGGAGCGACGGCGGAAACGATGTTCCGCCGCCATGTTCTGCCGCAGTTGGCGAGGCCGGATATCGAAACCCTGCGCCTGCCTTCGACCAGCCCGGCCAACGCATCCATTCCGTTGCAACAAAAAATGGAAGGCTGGTCGCAAGCCTTGCGCGGCCTCGTTCCCGCCGTGCAAGGCAGCCCAAAGCCGGTCAAAGTACGTTGACTTTGATTTTTTGTGGTTGCGCCTGCGCTACCTTGGGAATGTGCAGCTTGAGCACCCCATGGTTCAATTCGGCACTGACCTTGGTCGTATCCAGCTCTTTGGACAGCGTGAAGGAACGCCGGTAACGCGGCAGGTTCACTTCGACATGGCTGGCATCCATGCCTTCCGGGACATCGATGCTCACTTCGCCTTCGATGGTCAGGGTGTCGCCTTCCACCTGCAGGCTGAGCTTTTCCTTGGATACGCCTGGCAGGTCGGCATAGAGCACGATGCCGGACGCGTCCTCGATTACATCCACCGCCGGAATCAGTGCAGCTTCGCTGCGGGAAGCCTCGGCGGCCTGGGAAACGGTTTTCTTTTCGCTCATGGTCGATTCCTCCTGCGGATCACTGGATCTGGATGCGGCGCGGCTGGCTGGCTTCGCGGCGGCGGATGCTCACGTGCAGCACGCCGTCGCGGTACTTGGCCTCGACGCTTTCCGGATCGATGTCGTCGGGCAGGGAAACCACGCGGCGGAAACGCCCGGAAAACCGTTCGTCGATATGTACGGCTACCTTCTCATCCCGCTCCGGCAGATCGGACTTGCGCTCGCCGGCGATGGTCAGCACGCCTTTTTCCAGTTGCACGTCGATGGTTGCCGGGTCGATGCCCGGTGCAAAGGCATACACCTCGACCGAGTGCGGCGTTCCGCCCACGTTCATGGCCGGAAAGCCGCCGCGCCCCAGGCCGCGGATGCTGGAATACAACTCGGAGCCCTGCATTTCTCGATGCAGGCGATCCAGTTCCGCAAAAATGTCGCGGGGAAACAGGTGTCTGTACAACATCGTCTTGCCCTCCTCGGTGATTGAACCCGGATTATCCATTAGGCGGCCCTTCGGACCTGCGCGAGCGCTGGCGGACGGTTTGCGGCCCCTTTTGCCTCTTGCTCGGCGTCCATGGAACAACCATGGACTTCTCCCAAGAGACAAAATTGTCTCGCAATCCGTCTCACCATCATCTCGTGCCCTAATGAACAATCCGGGTTGAAAATGGCAGTTGCCATCCATAAGTCCGATTTATGGCCGGGAAACACAAATTCAACCGGTCATAATCTAAATTGAATCTAGACCATCCTGCACTTGCAAGTAGGGATCCCTATGCAATTCAAGGACTACTACCAGACCTTGGGCGTGCCACGCAGTGCCACGCTAGAGGAAATCAAGAAGGCTTTTCGCAAGCTGGCACGCAAATATCACCCCGATGTTTCCAAGGAGGCGAACGCCGAGGAGCGCATGCGGGATCTCAACGAAGCCTATGCCGTGCTTTCCGATCCGGAAAAACGCGCCGCTTATGATCAACTGGGCAGCGGCTACCAGCCAGGCCAAGAGTTCCGTCCGCCGCCGGGCTGGGATAGCGGATTCGAATTTTCCAGCCGAGGGTTTTCACCCAACGAAGCTGCGAATTTCAGCGACTTCTTTGCCGAGCTTTTTGGCCGCATGGGTGCAGGGTCTGGCGGTTTTCGTACCCAGAGTGGTCATTTTCAGATGCGCGGCGAAGATCACCACGCCAGAGTCATGCTAGATCTGGAGGACACGTTTACCGGAGCCACCCGGCAAATCACGCTCCGCGTACCCAAACAGGATAATCAGGGCCGAATCCAGTTGGCCACCCGCACTCTCAATATCCGCATTCCCCAAGGGGTGTATGAGGGGCAGGTTATCCGTTTGGCCGGCCAAGGCGCCCCCGGCATGAGCGGCGCGGCGACCGGCGATCTGCTGCTGGAGGTGCACTTCAATCCTCATCCCCGGTTCCGTCCTGACGGACGCGACCTGCACATGACGCTGCCCGTGGCTCCGTGGGAAGCCGCGCTCGGCGCGGTGCTGGAAGTGGACTTGCCGACGAGCCATCTCAAGGTGCGTATCCCGCAAGGCGCACAGAGTGGCACGCAACTGCGGGTGCGCGGCAAGGGCATTCCCGGCAACCCGCCTGGCGATCTGCTGCTTGATATCCGGGTGGTGCTGCCCCCCGCCGATTCGCCGCGAGCCAGGCAGCTCTACGAAACGATGGCGCGGGAAATGGCCTTCGATCCGCGCAAGGAGGGATGGAAATGAGCTTCCATGACGACGAGATTCTGGTTGGCAGCCTGATGGAAGAAACCTGGCTCACGCTGGAACAGGTTGCTGCGGCCTGCATGGTTGAGCCGGACTGGCTGGTACGCCATATCGAGGATGGCTGTTTCCCTCACGCCGAAAGCATTGCCGGAACCTGGCGATTTTCCGGAACCTGCCTGTTGCGCGCACGGCGCATGCGTGAGCTGGAACGCAACTTCGATGCGGTGCCGGAACTCGCGGCGCTGGTCGCGGACCTGCTTGAGGAAATGGATCTGCTGCGGAGAACGGGCGGATCGCAGGTGAACCGGGAGAAATCATGAGCGAATCGCTGCATCTTGTCTGCCCGCATTGTCAGGCCATCAACCGAGTCCCCGCCGAGCGGCTGAGCCATGCCCCCAACTGCGGGCAATGCCACCAG
Organism: Formivibrio citricus; assembly: GCF_900115065.1. Lineage (GTDB taxonomy): Bacteria > Pseudomonadota > Gammaproteobacteria > Burkholderiales > Chitinibacteraceae > Formivibrio > Formivibrio citricus. The sequence continues at coordinate 123,684 of NZ_FOVE01000002.1, forward strand.
CCGTTGTTCACCGGGCATCCCGTGGAGCTGGATGAATCCACCCTTGAACGGCACATCGCCCATACCGACATTCCGTTGCTGGTCGATTTCTGGGCGCCATGGTGCGGCCCCTGCAAGATGATGGCGCCGCAGTTTGCCCAAGCGGCCAGCCTCCTTGAGCCCGGTTTGCGTCTGGGCAAGGTCGACACCGAAGCGCACCCAGCACCGGGCAACCGTTATGGCATCCGCAGCATTCCCACTCTGGTCCTGTTTCAAAACGGACGCGAAGTGGCGCGGCAAGCCGGGGCGATGGGGGCACAGGAGATCGTGCGCTGGGTGCGATCCCGCGTTTCCTGAAGCGTCAGGCCGCCGACCAATCCAGACTGCGCCGGCTTTCGAAACGCCTGAATTGGCCGTTGAGCGGATCGACGAACTCGATAGCCCGCGCCAGCAACAGCAGGGGGCGGCTGAAGTCGCTGCCCTTGTCCGGCAACAGCTCCGGATACCAGATGTCGTTGAGGATCGGGATGCCGAGTGCAGCCAGATGCGCGCGCAACTGGTGCTTCTTGCCGGTGTGCGGCAGCAGGCGGTAATGCGCCTTGTCGCCGCGCCGCTCCAGCAGTTCGATCCGTGTCTCGCTGTTGATCTCGCCCTCCACCTCATGCATCGCAAAACAATCGGGTCGCTCCTCCAGCCGGCTGCGATGCACGTGCGGCAACGCCAGATCGTTCCGGTACGGGGCGATGGCCTCGTATTCCTTGCTGACGACACGGCTCGCAAAAAGCTGCTGGTACGCCCCGCGCTTTGACGGATCGGCGCAGAACACCATCACCCCCGCGGTTTCGCGGTCCAGACGGTGGATCGGGCTCAGGTGCGGCAGGTTCAGCTCGTGCCGCAAGCGCGTGAGCAGCGTCTCGCGCAGATGCCGGCCTGCGGGGATGCAGGACAGGAAATGCGGCTTGTCGGCCACCACGAGGTATTCGTCTTGATAGAGCACCGGGGAATCGAACGGCACCGGGATTTCCGGCGGCACCTCGCGGTAGTACCAGATACGGCCATGCCCCGGATACGGGCTGTCGAGCGAAAGCGGATTGCCCGCATGATCGTAGATCGCCCCGCGCCGCAGCCGGTCGTGCCAGAGCTCGGGCGCGACGTGCGCGCAATGCCCGACGAGGAACGCCAGCATGCTCGGCCAGCGACCGCCGGGCAGGTTCATGTAACTCGGCGCCACGCCATCGAGCAGCGGCAGGGGGGCAGTGCGTTGGCTCATACGAGTGATTCGGTTGACGAGGGGCGCAGTGTACCCGCAGGCGCATCGATACAAAAAGAGCCGCCCAGCAACTGAGCGGCTCTCTTCGCCAACAAGTGAAAATCAGGGACGTTCTTAACAAGCCGGCGAGAAGGCGCAGCCTCCAAATGGGCCAGGTTTAGCCGCGGCTGGTGACAATCAGCAAGTGATACCCGAATTGGGTTTTGACCGGGCCTTGTACTTCATTCAGCGGGGCGCTGAAAACCACCTTGTCGAATTCCGGCACCATCATGCCGCGGCCGAAACGGCCCAGATCGCCGCCCTGGGCAGCGGAAGGGCACAGGGAGTGCTCTTTGGCGACGGCGGCGAAATCGGCGCCGGCCAGGATTTGTTCTTTCAGCTTGAGACATTCCTCTTCGCTGTTGACCAGCAGATGGCTTGCGGTGGCTTGTACCATTGGATAACTCCGGGAATAGGCATCGGATCGATGCAGGATTAAAAAACCACAGACAGTGGCTCCGCTTCAAGATGGCGACTGTCCCGCGAATTTCAACATGGCGCACCCTCATCGTCACGGCCTTTTCTGTTATGGTTCGCTCCATCCATCCAGATCTGCGCCACTCACCCCATGCCATCGAAGAAAATTTTTCCCGCCGAAAAAAGCAGCCTGCACGCGCGCAACCCGCATCGTGCCCGTTATGACTTCCCGGCTCTGGTCGCGAGCCATCCGCCGCTGGCCCCGTTCGTGGTCGTCAACCCGTACGGCGACGAATCGGTCGACTTTGCCAACCCCGCAGCGGTCAAGGCGCTCAACCGCGCACTGCTGGCGCATTTTTACGGCATCCGCGACTGGGACATTCCGGATGGCTACCTGTGCCCGCCGATCCCCGGCCGCGCCGATTATGTGCATAGCGTTGCCGACCTGCTGGCGATCAGCAAGGGCGGTACGATTCCGCGCGGCGACAAGGTGCGGGTGCTGGATGTCGGCGTCGGTGCCAATGCCATCTACCCGATCATCGGGCGCGTCGCGTACGGCTGGCAGTTTGTCGGCAGCGAAATCGATGCTGCCGCACTGAAAAACGCTGAAACCCTCTTTGCCCGCAACCCGGCTCTGGCCGGCGGATTCAAGGGCCGCCTGCAAAGCCGCACTGAAAACATCTTCGAAGGCGTGATCCGGCCGGATGAGCATTTCGACCTGACGATCTGCAACCCTCCGTTTCACAGCTCCGCTGCCGATGCCGCGGGCGGAACCCGGCGCAAGCTGCGCAATCTCGGCAAAGCCGCTCCGGGCAAGCCGGTCTTGAACTTCGGCGGGCAAAGCAACGAGCTGTGGTGCGAAGGGGGAGAAATCGCCTTTGTACGGCAAATGATCCGCGAAAGCCGCCTGTTCGCGCAGCAATGCCTGTGGTTCACGACGCTGGTTTCCAAGCAGGACAACCTGCCGCTGATCTACGCCGCGCTGGAGCGCGTCGCCCCGCGTGCCGTGTTCACGCTGGACATGGCGCAAGGCCAGAAAATCAGCCGGGTGGTGGCGTGGAGCTTTTATCCGCAGAGTGAGCATGAGGATTGGGCCAAGCAACACTGGCGCTAAACACCTGCCCATCAGGCGGCTGCGCCTTCGCATCTGGCAGTCGGGCGGTGCTCGGAATCCTCATGTACTCGCATGTACATTCCGGTTCCTGCGCTCCGTCCTCCTGCCACCTGCTTTGGCTCGCGCGCCCGCTGGACAGGTGCTGAACCTGAAAATCCCGGTTCAAGCACAGAGGCACAGAGAGAAAAACGGCGATTGCCACTTCCCGGACTCCGGCTTTCCTCCTTCTCTGTGGCTCTGTGACTCTGTGGTAAGTTAATCGGGTTTGAAAAAACACCGCGGCAATATCTGCCTTGCCAATGCGAACGGTTCGCGTTTTACTGTGATCTGACTCGTCCAGAACAATCCCCATGACCGATCAACCCGCCTCCGTCCAATCTGTGCGCCAATGGCTGCAAGCCCTGGCCCGGCAGGGGCGGCCGTGGGATACGCTGGCGATGCTGGCAGGCATCCTTCAGGGGATGGCGATCATTGCCCAGTCGGCCCTGCTCGCCAAACTGCTGCACGGCTTGATCATGGAGGGCGCTTCGTTGCAGGCGCTCTCCACGTACTGGATCGCGTTGCCGCTGGTGTTCCTGCTGCGCGCGCTGGCGAACTGGGCGCGCGACGAAGCCGGAAGCCGGGCCTCGGCGAAGATTCGCCGACAGTTGCGCGTTCGCCTGCTTGACGCCACGCATCGCAACGGCCCGGCGTGGCGCAGCGCCCAGGCTGGCGGCGCGCTGGCTTCGACCTTGCTGGAGCAGATCGACGCGCTGGATGCTTTTTACTCGCGCTACCGGCCGCAGGTGATCCTGTCCGGCATCATCCCGCTAATGATTCTGGTCGCCGTCTTTCCCCGCAACTGGGCGGCCGGGCTCATCCTGCTGCTGACCGCCCCGCTGATTCCGCTTTTCATGGCGCTGGTCGGGATGGGCGCGCAAGCGCGGCAACGCCAGCAACTGCAGGCGCTCAATCGCATGAGCGGCTATTTTCTCGATCTGGTGCGCGGCATGCAGAGCCTGCGGCTGATGAACGCCCACCGGCGCCAGATCCCGAAGATCGCTGACCTCGCCGAGGAATTCCGCATCCGCACCATGAGCGTGTTGCGTCTGGCCTTCCTGTCTTCGGCGGTGCTCGAATTTTTCACCTCGCTGGCCATCGCGGTTTCTGCGGTCTATCTGGGCTTTTCCTTTCTGGGGCATCTGGATTTCGGCCATTACGGCGCCCCGCTCACGCTGGAAACTGCCTTTTTCGTGTTGTTGCTCGCTCCCGAGTTTTACTGGCCGTTGCGCGAGCTGGGTATCCACTACCATGCGAAAGCCGAAGCGCAGGCCGCGGCCGAGCACCTGATGCCCATCGACGAGCACATCCGCAGCGCGCAGCAACTCGGCGGCACGCGCCCGCCGCCCGCCGGCGCTCCGGGCATCGCCTTGCGCACGGTTTCGTTCGCGCACGTTGCGGCCGTGCCGGTCTTGCGCGAACTGGATCTGGAAATCGGCCGCGCCGAAGCTGTCGCCATCGTCGGCGCGAGCGGCGCTGGCAAGACCACGCTACTGCGCCTGATTCTCGGGCAACTGGCCGCAACCGAAGGAGAAATCCGCATCGACGGCGACCCGCTGGCCGAACTCGACCTGCAAGCCTGGCGCGAGCGGATCGGCTGGATGAGCCAGCATCCGCGCCTGATGTCCGCGAGTCTTGCCGACAACCTGCGCGTGGCGCGCCTCGATGCAGACGATGTGCAGTTGATTGCGTCGCTCGAATTTGCCGGCCTCAGCGGCTGGTTTGCCGCGCTGCCGCAAGGTCTGGACACCCGTCTGGGAGAGGGCGGGCGCCAGCTTTCCGGAGGTCAACTGCGGCGGCTGGCACTGGCGCGGGTCTGGCTGCGCGATGCGCCTTTGTTGCTACTCGACGAGCCCACGGCCAGTCTCGACCACGAAACCGAAGCCGTCATCATGGCCGGTCTGGCCAAGCTGCGACAGGGGCGCACGGTTGTCATGCTCACCCACCGCAGCGCGCCCTTGCAGTTGGTCGACCGGGTTGCACTGCTGGAAGGAGGGCGGATCGTGGAATCTGCCGCCGATTACCGTAACGGGCGTATCGGCGCGTTTCTGGCGGGGGTGAGCGAATGATGCGCGATCTACTCCCATTCCTGCGGCTGATGCTGCAGCAACGCAAATGGCTGATTCTCGGCATGGCGCTGACGCTCGCTTGTCTGATCTCGGGGCTAGGCTTGCTCGGCACCTCGGGGGCCTTCCTGACCGGCACGGCGATTGCCGGGCTCAGTGTGGCAAGCACACAGGCATTCAACTTCCTGCTGCCCTCGGCTGGCGTGCGCTTCTTTGCGATTGCCCGCACTGCCACGCGCTGGCTGGAGCGCGTGGTCACCCACGATGCCACGTTCCGTCTGATCGGCGGTTTGCGGGTCTGGCTTTACCGGCGGCTGGTACGCCTCTCCCCGCGGCAACTGGGCGGCTATCACGGTGCCGACGTGCTCAACCGGCTGACGCGCGACATCGATGCGCTCGACAACCTCTACCTGCGCCTGTTCCTGCCCATGCTCGCCGCCGCCATCTGCCTGGCCCTGCTCGGCGCGGTGCTGGTGAGCCAGGCGCCGGTCCTGCTCTGGCCTTGGTTGGGGTTGACCTTGCTCTCGCTGCTGGTCTTGCCCTGGCTTGCCTATCGCATCGGCCGCCCGCTCGCCCCCCGGCTGGTTCAAGCCCAATCCGACCTGCGCCGCGACCTGCTCGATGCCGTCGACGGGCTGGAGGATTTCTCGCTGCACGCCCCGGCTTGGGCCGCGCAAAGGCAAAAGGTTCTGGCGGGCGACAGCCAGCGCATTGCCGACCAACTGCGCCTGCAGCGCATGGGCTCGCTGCTGCGTGCGTTGCAACTGTTCGGGGTGGGGCTGACCGTCTGGCTGGTCATCACGCTCGCGGCTTCGCAGTCACAAGCGATGAGCGGCCCCTGGCTGGCGGCGCTGGTATTGCTGGTACTGGGCTCGCTGGAAATCGTGCAGGGGTTGCCGCTTGCCTGGCTGGAGTTGCCCGGCACGCTGGCCAGTGCTGCGCGCCTGCAGCAGCTTGCCGAGCAGACGCCCGATCCGGCTTATGTGGAACAAGGCCCGCAACCGGCTGGTTTCGATCTGGCGCTGCACGAAGTCGGCTTTGCCTACGATCCGCTCGCTCCCGTGCTGGAACGGGTTTCGCTGACCGTTGCGGCGGGCGAACACGTGGCGCTGCTCGGCCCGAGCGGCGGCGGCAAGACCACGCTGATCCAGCTTCTGAGCCGCCTGCTCGATCCGCAACAGGGCGAAATCCGTCTCGGGGGCCAACCGCTCACGGCGCTCGACGAGGATACGCTGCGCGCCCATGTCGCCTGCGCAGCCCAGGAGCCCTGGCTCTTCACCGCGCCGCTTGCGGACAACCTGCGGCTCGCCCAGCCGGATGCCAGCGATGCGGAACTGTGGGCCATGCTCGATCTGGTCGGCTTGAAAGACACTGTAGCCGCTTGGCCCGACGGGCTTCAAACCTGGATCGAGGAACGCGGCGCGAGCCTTTCGGGCGGCGAGCGCCGCAGGCTGGGCCTCGCGCGCGCCCTGTTGCGCAATGCCCCCGTCACGCTGCTCGACGAGCCCACCGAAGGGCTCGATCCTGCCAGCGAGCAGGAGATCATCCGCCGTATCCGCCGACATCAGGCTGGCCGAACCTTGGTCTGGGTGACGCACCGATCTGCGGGGCTGGCCGACTTCGACCGGGTTTTTCGGCTGGAAAACGGTTGTTGCCCGGAGCAGTAGGCACAAACGCAAGCCTGCTGTTATGATGAGCACTCACAAGGATGTTTTCAGGAGAGCGTGGCACCGGCCACCGCCGAAGGCGTAACTCCCATAATCGCTCAGGCAAAAGAACTGGCAACATCCGGCCACACCGCAAGGTAAAGGCCATAACCGATCTGGAGAGAGGCGGCTTTCAGAGCCGCCCACCGAAGGGGCACCCAGCCGGCCATGCCGCGCTGAAAACTCTCAGGTAGAAGGGACAGAGGGACGGTTGACTGTTTTTAGCCTGTTCATCAGGCGGCTGCGCCTTCGCATCTGGCTGTCGGGCGGTGCTCGGAATCCTCATGTACCCGCATGTACACTCCGGTTCCTGCGCTCCGTCCTCCAGCCACCTGCTTTGGCTCACTCGCCTGCTGAACAGTCTCCCTGCCACTTATTGGCAGCTATAAAACAGTCATCCGTCTTTTTTTGCGTCCAAGGATCGGAACATGACTGAAACCCTGCTACATACCGCTCTCGCATCCCTGCATCACGAACTCGGTGCCCGCATGGTGCCTTTTGCCGGCTACAGCATGCCGGTGCAATATCCTGCCGGCGTGCTCAAGGAGCTCCTGCATACCCGTGAAAAAGCCGGGCTCTTCGATGTCTCGCACATGGGCCAGTTGCGCCTGTGGGGGCCGGACGCCGCTGCGGCGCTGGAAACGCTGGCTCCGGTCGATCTGGTCGACCTGCCGGTCGGTCAGCAGCGCTATGCCTTCTTCACCAATACCACCGGCGGCATCCTCGACGACCTGATGATCACCAACGCCGGCGATCATCTGTTCGTCGTCATCAACGCTGCCTGCAAAACGCAGGACATCGCCCACCTGCGCACCCATATTGGCGAACGCTGCCGCATCGAAGTGCTGGCCGAGCACGCCCTGCTCGCCCTGCAGGGGCCGGCCGCGGCCACCGTGCTGGCACGGCTCGTCCCGACCGCCGATTTTGCCGGCTGGTCCTTCATGACCGCACGCACGCTGCTGCTTGCCGGCGTGGAATGCTGCGTGACCCGTTCCGGCTACACCGGCGAAGACGGTTTCGAGATATCCATCCCCAACAGTCACGCAGAACAACTCGCCCGCGCCTTGCTTGCCGAGCCCGAAGTCGCGCCGGTCGGCTTGGGCGCGCGCGATTCGCTGCGGCTGGAAGCCGGCCTGTGCCTGTACGGCCACGACATCGACACCGGCACTAGCCCGGTCGAAGCTGGGTTGCTCTGGGCGATTTCCAAATCCCGCCGCGTCGGCGGAATCCGCGAAGGCGGCTTCCCCGGCGAAGACCGCATCCTGGCCGAAATCGTGCAGGGCACCTCGCGCAAGCGCACCGGTCTGGTCGGTCTGGAACGCACCCCGGTACGCGAAGGCACCGAGATCACCAACCTCGCCGGCGAAGTCATCGGCAAGGTCACGAGCGGCGGCTTCGCGCCCAGCCGCAACGGCGTGGTCGCCATGGCCTACCTGCCTGCCGAATACACCGCCGACAGCGCCGAGGTGCTGGCGCTGGTACGCGGCAAGCCGGTACGCATGCAGGTCTGCAAAATGCCTTTTGTGCCCCAGCGTTACTACCGGGGCGTCTGATCGTTCTTCGAACACCACTCAAAAACCAAAGGAAACAACATGAAATACACCCCCGACCACGAATGGCTGCGCGTTGAAACCGACGGCACCGTCACCATCGGCATCACCCACCATGCGCAAGACGCGCTCGGCGATCTGGTCTTTGTCGAACTGCCGGAAATCGGCAAGCACTTTGCCAAGGAAGAGCCGGCCTGCGTGATCGAATCGGTCAAGGCCGCCGGCGACGTGAAGATGCCGGTTGCCGGCACGATCCTCGCGGTCAACGAAGCACTCGTCGATGCGCCGGAAAAGGTCAACGAAGATGCAGAAGGCGAAGGCTGGTTCATCAGGGTGAAGCCGGATGACATTGCCGACGTCGATGGCTTGATGGATGAGGCAGCCTACAAGGCTCTGCTCAACGAATAGGAAATTCTTGAACCACAGAGTCACAGAGACACAGAGACACAGAGACACAGAGACACAGAGACACAGAGACACAGAGAAATGCGTGAGCCGGACGGATGGACGGCTTCTTGGCAAGGTGTTCTCCCGGACTCTGTGCCTCTGTGGTGAAGAATTAAACAAACAAAGGGAAAACACGCATGCCCCGCCCGCTTGCCCAGCTTGAACAGCGCGACGATTTCATTCGCCGCCATATCGGCACCACCGATGCCGAACAGCAACACATGCTCGCCGCCATCGGCTACGAATCCCGCCAGACCCTGATTGACGCGGTCATTCCGGCCGTAATCCGCCGCGATGCACCGATGCCATTGCCCGCGCCGCGCCCGGAAAACGAGGCGCTGGCCGAACTCAAGGCACTCGCCGCTCGCAACCAGGTGTTCAAATCCTTCATCGGGCAGGGCTACTACGGCACGCATACGCCTGGCGTGATCCTGCGCAACGTCCTGGAAAACCCGGCCTGGTACACCGCCTACACGCCGTACCAGCCGGAAATCTCGCAGGGCCGGCTCGAAGCGCTGCTCAACTTCCAGACCATGATCACCGACCTGACCGGCATGGACATCGCCAATGCGTCGATGCTCGACGAAGCCACCGCCGTCGCCGAAGCGATGACGCTCGCGCAGCGCGCCGGCAAGTCGCAATCGAACGTGATCTACGTGGCCGACGACGTGCTGCCGCAAACCCGCGCGGTGATCGAAACGCGTGCCAAGCCGCTCGGCATCGAAGTGCGCACCTGCACCGGCCGCGAGGCGCTGGAGAACGATTCGTTCGCGGTGGTGCTGCAATACCCGGGCGTGAACGGCGAAGTGCGTGACTGGCGCGAATGGGTGGCGCAATACAAGGCGCGCGGCGGCATGGTCATCGTCGCCGCCGACCTGCTGGCACTGGCCGTACTGATTCCGCCGGGCGAATGGGGCGCGGACGTCGTGGTCGGCTCGGCGCAGCGCTTCGGCGTGCCGATGGGCTTCGGCGGCCCGCACGCGGGCTACATGGCCACCAGGGATGCCTTCAAGCGCAGCATGCCGGGGCGGCTGGTCGGCGTGACCGTCGATGCGCAAGGGAAACCTGCTTATAGATTGGCGCTGCAGACGCGCGAACAGCACATCCGTCGCGAGAAGGCGACCTCGAACATCTGCACCGCACAGGTGCTGCTCGCGGTCATGGCGTCGATGTACGCGGTTTACCACGGCCCGCAGGGCCTGCAGACCATCGCCGCACGCACCCACAAGCTGACCGCGATTCTTTCCGCCGGCCTGAAGCAGCTCGGCTTCGGCATCGAAAACACGGCGTTCTTCGATACGCTGACCGTCGCCACCGGGCAGGACACCGCCCGCATCCACGCCGCAGCCCAGGCTGCGCGCCTCAACCTGCGCCATGTCGATGCCGCCCGCATCGGCATCTCGCTCGACGAGACCACGACGCTCGAAGACGTAGCGCAACTCTGGACGCTGTTCGCCAAGCCCGGCCAGACGCTGCCCAGCCAAACCGCGCTGGCGCAATCCTCCACGATTCCGGAAGCCCTGCGCCGGAATTCGGCTTTCCTCTCGCATCCGGTCTTCAACACGCACCACTCCGAGACCGCCATGCTGCGCTACCTGCGCGGCCTCTCGGACCAGGACATCGCGCTCGACCGCGCCATGATCCCGCTCGGCTCGTGCACGATGAAGCTCAACGCTACGAGCGAGATGCTGCCGATAACCTGGCCGGAATTCGCGCATCTGCATCCGTTCGCGCCGCGCGAACAGGCGGCCGGCTATCTGGAAATGATCGGCCAGCTTGAAACCATGCTCTGCGCGACCACCGGTTACGCCGGCGTTTCGCTGCAGCCCAATGCCGGCTCGCAGGGCGAGTACGCGGGCCTGTTGATCATCCATGCCTACCATGCCAGCCGCGGCGAAGGGCAGCGCAACATCTGCCTGATCCCGAGCTCGGCGCACGGCACCAACCCCGCTTCGGCGCACATGGCCGGTATGCAGGTGGTCGTGGTGGCTTGCGATGCACAGGGCAACGTCGACATCGACGATCTGAAAGCGAAGGCCGAGCAGCACAGTACCAATCTGGCCGCGATCATGATCACCTACCCCTCGACGCATGGCGTGTTCGAGGAGCGCGTGCGCGAAATCTGCGACATCGTGCATGCCCACGGCGGGCAGGTGTATGTGGACGGCGCGAACATGAACGCGCTGGTGGGGTTGGCTGCGCCAGGCCGGTTCGGCGGCGACGTTTCGCACCTCAACCTGCACAAGACGTTCGCGATTCCGCACGGCGGCGGTGGACCGGGCGTCGGGCCGGTCGCCGTAGCCGAGCATCTGGTCCCGTTCCTGCCGGGGCGCGAACAGGGTATCGGTGCGGTCTCCGCCGCGCCGTTCGGCTCGGCCAGCGTTCTGCCGATCTCGTGGATGTATATCGCGATGATGGGCGCGCCGGGGCTCACCGCCGCGACCGAATCGGCGATTCTTGCCGCCAACTACATCGCCAAACGTCTGGACGAACACTACCCGGTACTCTATACCGGGCCGAACGGGCTGGTGGCGCATGAATGTATCCTCGACCTGCGTCCACTCAAGGAAACGAGTGGCATCACTGTCGACGACGTGGCCAAGCGCCTGATCGACTATGGCTTCCATGCGCCGACCATGTCGTTCCCGGTGCCGGGAACGCTGATGGTCGAGCCGACCGAATCCGAACCGCTGGCGGAACTCGACCGCTTTATCGACGCGATGATCGCGATCCGCGAGGAAATTCGCGCGGTGGAGGAAGGCCGCATGGATCGCGAGGACAACCCGCTCAAGCATGCGCCGCACACGGCGGAGGTCGTGACGGCGGACAACTGGTTGCATGCCTACAGCCGCGAGACCGCCGCCTGGCCGCTGGCAAGCCTGCGCCGGAACAAGTACTGGTCGCCGGTCGGCAGGGCGGATAATGTCTACGGCGACCGCCACCTGTTCTGCAGTTGCCCCGCAGTGAGCGAATAGCGAAAGGGGTATTGACAGAGGCAAAGGTTGGCTGGCAGAATCTCGCCTCTATTTTGGCTATGTAGCTCAGCTGGTTAGAGCACAGCACTCATAATGCTGGGGTCAGTGGTTCAAGTCCACTCATAGCCACCAGATAGCAAGGCCCAGAGTTCGCTCTGGGCCTTTTCTGCTTTGGGACATTCAGGACACGAACATGACCAACCAGGAACTCCTGCAGCGCAGCCTCGCCGCCGTCTGGCATCCCTGCACCCAGATGAAGCATCATGAAAACTTCCCGCTGATCCCGATTGCGCGCGGTGAAGGCGTCTGGCTCTACGATTGCGACGGGACGCGTTATCTGGATGCGGTTTCGAGCTGGTGGGTCAACCTTTTCGGCCACAACGAGCCGCGCATCAAGGCCGCAATTGCCGCGCAGATGGATTCACTGGAGCATGTCATGCTCGCCGGCTTCACCCACGAGCCCGCAGTGCGTCTTTCCGAGCAACTGGCCGAACTCACCGGGCTGGGCCATGCCTTTTACGGCTCCGACGGCGCCTCCGCGACCGAAATCGCGCTGAAGATGAGCGCACATTGCTGGCGCAACCTCGGCCTGCCGGAGAAGAACCGCTTCGTCTACCTGGAAAACAGCTACCACGGCGAAACGCTGGGCGCGCTCTCGGTGACCGACGTCGCCATCTTCCGTACAGCCTATGCTCCGCTGGTGCAGGAAAACTTCTGCGCGCCCAATCCGGACTGGCGCCAAGCCGCCGAGGGCGAAAGCGCCGAGGATGTTGCCGAGCGCGCCGCGCAGGCCCTGGAAAAAATCTTTGCCGAAAACCACGAGCGCATCGCCGCAATCATCCTGGAGCCGCTGGTTCAGGGCGCTGCCGGCATGGCGATGTACCACCCGCACTACCTGCGCCGCGTTCGGTCACTTTGTGACAAATATGGCGTGCATTTCATCGCCGACGAAATCGCCGTGGGCTTCGGCCGCACCGGCACGATGTTCGCCTGCGAACAGGGCGGCATCCGTCCCGACCTGATCTGTCTGTCCAAAGGCATTACCGGCGGCTATCTGCCGCTTGCTGCCGTGCTGTGCGGGGATGACATTTACCGCGCTTTCTACCATGATGAAACTGCGCGCGGCTTTCTGCATTCGCATTCCTATACCGGCAACCCGCTGGCCTGTGCTGCGGCGTTGGCTACGCTGGCGATTTTCCGTGACGACAGGATCGTGGAACAGAATGCGGCCAAGGCCGTGAGGTTCGATGCCCTGTTTGGTGAACTGGCAAACCACCCCGCCATCCGCAACTGGCGGCGCACCGGCATGATCTGGGCGTTCGACGTGGCGGGCGTCGCTGCGGGCTTTGCCCAGCGCTTCTTCGAAGCTGCGCTGGCCCAAGGTTTGCTGGTAAGACCGATCGGGAATACGGTTTATTTCATGCCGCCGTATGCACTGAACGAAGAGGAAGCCGGACTGCTTGCCGCAGGCACGCTGGTCGCGCTGGACCAAACCATCTGAAACCGGCCTCCCGGAAGCCGGTCCCGGAAAAGGGAACTACCCCATGCAGCTTTTGCTTGATCTGCCAGAGGTCAATCCGGAACTGGCCAAGGCTGTGGAAACCAATCCGAAACGGCTGAAAGACTGGCTGATTGGTTTACCCGCTTCCGACGTCATCGAATGCGGGCGCTTCATTTTCGATGCGCTGGCTTCGCTCAACCGCATCGAACTTGGTGTCGACGAGCGCGTCGCGCTGCTCAGCGAATACGAAACCATGCTGGATGTGCTGGCCGGCGGTTTTGAAGCCACCTATGCCTCGGCCGGGCTGCCGATGAAGGACCGCGCCAGACAGGCCGCGCTGCTTTATCGCAACCTGTGGCTGGAAATGTCCATGGGCTGGAAAGTGGCGCTGGTCAACCGCATGGAAAAGCGCGGGTTGTTCAGCAGTGGCAAGGTGGAGCCGTTTTTCGTGCAGCGGGTGCTGTATTGCTACTGGCGTTTCTTCCGCATCAATTGCCGCCTTTTCATGCCCATGCCCAAAGGCATCTGGAGCGAGGCGCACCAGATGTTCCGTCTTGGCGCCGAGAATAAGTTCCTCGACGAACCAACGGAGCCCAAGAACCGCTCCATTGCCACGATATACAAGCGGCTCTTGCTGCTTTCCCTTGCCGATCCGCTGCGCTTCGCGCCGCTGGAGCAGGACAAGGTCGTGGACATCGTCGAGAACTACGGGCATCTGGCGCACTTCCAGCCGCTATCCAAGCTGCTCAATACGGCAGGTTATTTCCTGGTCGAGCTCGATAGCGACAAGGCACCTTATTTCGTCGGCAACCGTACTTCCGATTTGCCCACGCCGGTTGCCATCCTGCTGGAAACCGGTGAACTTTCTCGCCATCTGCACAAGACCGAGGCCGCGATCGAGGCCAAAACGCCGCTGGCGCATGATCGTGCCAGAGTGCTGGCACGCTTGCAGATTCTGCGGCGGGCCATGCGGCAGTGGGCCATCTCGCCGCAGCGCACCTATCAGCGTATTGCATCGCAAACGCTGGTCGATATCGCGTTCGGCATCCGTTCGGTCGTGACCCAGCTCAACGATGGAAAAATGATGGTTTCGCCGCAAACCGCTCCGGATCTGGACGAGAACCAGGAAACACCGGCTCCGGAAGGCCGTTTGCGGGAAGTCCTGCTTTCCAAGTGGCAAGTGCTCAATGAAAGCCCGGGCGGATATGCCGTACGTTCATTGGCCATAGCTGACGAACAAGTCCGGGCGGGCGATATCGTCGCCTTGCGCGCTTTCCCGGAGGCCGCCTGGATGATAGCCTCGGTGCGCTGGCTGCAGCAGGACGAAGAAAACTGCATCGAAATGGGCTTGCAAGTGCTTTCTTCGCGAGCGGTTCCGGCGCTGGTACGGCCGACTATTGCCACGGAAGGCCAGCACTACTTGCCGGCGCTGCTTTTGCCGGAAATTTCCATCCTCAAGCAGCCGGCCCGCATCGCGGCCACCAAGGGCACCTACACGCCGCTGCGCGAGCTTTCCATCCTGACGCCGGACGGCGAACGCAAGGTGCGTGCCACCAGACTGATCGAGCAGCAGATGAGTTATGACCTGTTCGATTTCCAGGCGAGTTAGATCGGGATGGTGCGCATGGCGCACCCTTCCTCTGCTTTGGCTCGCTCGCAGACCGGACAGTCGTCAGTCTTTCTTCTTCGCCCGCGGATGCGCCTTGTCGTAGATTTCCGCCAGATGCTGGAAATCCAGATGGGTGTAGACCTGTGTCGTGGCAATGCTGGCATGCCCCAGCAACTCCTGCACCGCGCGCAAGTCGCCCGAGGATTGCAGCAAGTGACTGGCGCAACTGTGGCGCAGCTTGTGCGGATACAGCGGCTCAGCGATGCCGAGCCGCTGTCGCCACTGAGTCAACCGCAATTCGATGGCGCGGGTTGTCAAACGGTGCCCGTTCTTGCCCACGAACAATGCCGTCTCGCCCGGCGTAGCCAGCAGGTTGCGCTCCGGTAGCCAGTTTGCCAGCGCCTCCAGCGCTTTTTCGCCAACCGGCACAACACGCGTCTTGCTGCCCTTGCCAAAGACCTTGGCCATACCTTGTTCCCGGTCCAGATCGCCGAGTTGCAGTCCGGCCAGTTCGGCTACCCGCAAGCCAGATGAATACGCGAGCTCGAAAATCGCCCGGTCACGCACCGCGAGCGCATCGTCATCCGGCAGGTTGTCGAGGAAACCGCCGGCGTCGTCAGTCGTCATGGCTTCGGGGAGCTTTTTTGCGCTGCGGGGCGGGCGCACGCCTTCGACCGGATTGGCCGGCCAGGCAAAATCGCGTGCCATGATCCGGTAAAACGCGCGCCAGGCGGAAAGCACGCGAGCGATGCTGCGCCCCGATAACCCGCGTGCGGACAGCTTGCGTACCATGCCGCGGATATCGGCCGGGGAAAGCTGCTGCAGATTGGGTGAGCCTGCGAGTTCGGTCAGCAAGGCCAGGTCGCGCAGATACGCTGCCAAGGTATGCGGGCTCGCGCCGGCCTCGCCGGTCAGGTAACGCTGGAAATGGGAAAAAAGTAGACCGGTTCCCGCCGGGGTTTCAGCGGGAACCGTGAGCGGATCAATCTTCAGAGACGTTTGCAGGCTCATCGCGGACGATGCGCAGCAGCGCTGCGGAAACCAGGTCGGAAAGGCGTTGCAGGTAGAGCGTGCCCATGTCGGGGTAGAAGCGGTCGCTGTCTTCGCTTGCCATCGCGAGGATGCCGAAAGGCTCCTCACCTGCGCGCAGAGCGAACTGGGCAAACGATTTGAGCCCCGGCCCGGCCTCGCCGAACCAGCCCAGCACCTCGTCGGTTACGTACGGGCCGCAGTAGGGCGATACGAGATTCTGTGCCAACCGCGTTACGTCCTCGCCCACCGGTTCGAACTCGCGCAGACTGCCTTCCATGCCCGGTAGCCACAGGCGCAATGCCACGTGCGGGACGCCGAAACGTTCGCGCAGGTGGTATTCCAGCGTGCCGATGATGCCGGGCATGTCGGTGGCGCGCATGAGGTCCACGGTCAAGCGGTGCAGCTTGTCGGACGTGATGTCATTTTCTTCGCCGAACTGCAACAGTTCGGACAGGCGCAATTCCAGCGCCCGGTTTTTGTCGCGCAGCGTCAGCAACTGGCGCTCAGCCAGCGAGACGGCCTGCCCTCGGTGCGAATGCGGAACGTAGATTTCCGCGAGTTCGTCGGCAAATTCCTCGAAAAACTCCGGGTTCTGCCGGAGCCATTCCACGATATCGATCGGCTGCATGCCGCGCTCTCCCTCAGATAGTCAGATTGCCTTCAAAAACCGTCTCGGCCGGGCCGGTCATCCAGACCGGTTCGCCCGAGCCTTCCCAGCGAATGGTCAATTCGCCGCCGCGTGTCGTCACGCGCACCGAAGAGTCCAGCAAACCGCGGCGAATACCCGCCACCACGGCGGCGCAGGCTCCAGTGCCGCAAGCCAGTGTTTCGCCCGCTGCGCGCTCGAATACCCGCAGACGGATCGCTTCGCGCGACACGACCTGCATGAACCCGACATTGACCTTCTGCGGGAAGCGGGCATGGCATTCGATCAGCGGCCCCTGTTCGGCCACTGGCGCGGCATCGGCATCGGCCACCACCTGCACCGCGTGCGGGTTGCCCATCGACACCACGCTGATGTCCACGGCCTTGCCCGCCACGTCAAGCGCATGAGTCACGGCATCGGTATCCGCCACGAAAGGGATCTCGCCCGGAGCAAAACGCGGCACGCCCATGTTGACCGTAACTTCGCCGCTGTCTTCCAGGCGGGGATAAATCACGCCCTTGGCGGTTTCCACAGCGATTTCGCGCTTTTCGGTCAGTTTCTTGTCGTGGACGAAACGCGCAAAGCAGCGCGCCCCGTTGCCGCATTGTTCCACTTCCGATCCGTCGCAGTTGAAGATGCGATAGCGAAAATCGGCCCAAGCCGATTCGGGCCGCTCCACCAGCAACAGCTGGTCGAAACCGACGCCGAAATGCCGATCACCCAGACGCTTGATCAGCGCGGGATCGGTATTGAAGGACTGGGTCACGCCGTCAATGACCATGAAGTCATTGCCGAGGCCGTGCATTTTGGTGAAGCGCAGATTCATTTGCGGGCTGCCGGACTGAATATCCCGCTAGCGTAACGGCAAAGGTGGATGCTTTCAAATGGAAACGAAAGATTTTGGGCTTGATCCTGCTGCCGTGGATTTTGTGCGGAATGGCCATATATGGAAACAAGCGTTTTGTGATTGTTACCAAGACGCGGGTGCGGCATTTTTTTCGGTGAAAAACCGGCTGGCGTGCTAGCTTGAAAAAATGTGATTTTTACTTTGAACGGAGTGCAAGCAAATGACAGAACAGACTTTGGCCGGCAAGGTGGCGCTGGTATTGGGGGTTGCCAACAATCAATCCATCGCTTACGGAGTTGCCAAGGCATTGCGCGCACGGGGCGCAACCATTGTCATGCCGTACCAGACCGACCGTACCCGCGATTTCATCGCGCCGCTCCTGGAAGAGCTTGGCGTTGAAATCGCCATGAAATGCGATGTGACCGAAGCGGGCAGCATGGAAGCCGTGTTCGATGCGATCAAGCAGAAATACGGTCGGCTGGATATAGGTGTGCATTCGATCGCGTTTGCGCCGCGCGAGGATCTGCATGGCCGCATCGTGGATATTTCTGCAGAAGGCTTCAAGTTGGCGCTGGAGGTATCGTGCCACTCGTTCATCCGCATGGCCAAACTGGCCGAGCCGTTGATGGTCGATGGCGGAACCCTGCTGACCATGAGCTACTACGGCTCGGAAAGAGTGGTGCCGACCTACGGCATCATGGGGCCGATCAAGGCCGCACTGGAATGCTCGGTCAAATACCTGGCCTATGACCTCGGGCCGAAAAAAATTCGCGTCCATGCCGTTTCGCCCGGTCCGATCAAGACCCGTGCCGGCAGTGGCATCCGTGAGTTCGACGCGCTGATCGAACAGTCCGCCCAGGCTGCGCCGCTCAAGGAGCTTGCGGACATAGATGACGTGGGTGAAGTTTCCGCGTTCCTGTGCGAGCCGGGTTCGGCGCGCCTGACCGGCAGTGTGATGTATGTGGATGGTGGCACCAACATCATGTCGTGATTTTGAGGCGGGAAAGAACCGCTGGGTTTTCCGGCGGTTTTTTTGTCCCGATCACGACCTCGCAGCAAGAGCGTCAGCAAGAGCGTAAACAAATTCTGGAAAATTTCAGGAAATCAGCCATGCAAATGCGGTGTATTCGTTTTCACAAGACCGGCGGCCCGGAAGTGCTTTCCCTGGAGCGGGTCGAACCGGGGATCCCCGGGGAGGGGGAAGTTCTGCTGCAGCAGCGTGCCGTTGGCGTCAATTTCATTGATACCTACCATCGCAGCGGTTTGTACCCCGTGCCGCTGCCTTCGGGAATCGGAATGGAGGCTGCGGGTGTCGTCCAGGCGGTTGGGCCGGATGTGAGCGAGTTCAAGCCGGGTGATCGCGTGGCCTATGCCGGCGGGGCGCTGGGCGGTTATGCCGAATACCGGATCATGCCTGCCGAACGGCTGGTTCCCGTTCCGGATGGCGTGCCTGACGAAGTGGCGGGTGGCGCGTTGTTGCGCGGCATGACTGCGGAATACCTGTTGCGTCGCACTTTCAAGGTAGAGCCTGGCATGACGGTGCTGATCCATGCCGCAGCGGGCGGGGTCGGGCAAATCGCCTGCCAGTGGGCCAAGGCGCTTGGCGCGACGGTGATCGGCACCGTCGGCTCCGAAGCCAAAGCTGCGATTGCCCATGCTCACGGGTGCGATTACGTAATCAATTATGCCCTGGAGAATTTTGCGGCGAGAGTGTTTGAGATCACGGGCGGCAAAGGGGTGCCGGTGGTCTACGACGGAGTGGGGGCCGCGACCTTCGAAGGTTCGCTCGACAGCCTGTCCCCGCGCGGCATGCTGGTGAGCTTCGGTAATTCCTCCGGCGCCGTTCCGCCGTTTCCCCCCGGCATTCTCTCGCAGAAGGGGTCCTTGTTTTTCACTCGGCCGACCCTGTGGCATTACACCTCGAATCGCAGCGACCTGCTTGAAAGTGCGGCAGCGTTTTTCGATGTGGTTTCAAGCGGCAAGGTGAAAGTGGAAGTTGCTCAACGCTACCCGCTGGAGCAGGCAGAGCAGGCGCACCGCGATCTTGAGGCGCGTCGTACCACCGGCGCGGTCGTATTGCTGCCGTGAGCGAAATCCTGCCGCATCTTGTTTACCTGCATGGTTTCCTGTCATCGCCGGACTCGAAAAAGGCGAGGGAAACCGGGGATTGGCTGGCCGAACGGGGATTGGGAGCCAAATTTCATTGCCCGGTATTGCCCCCCGTGCCATTGCAGGTGGCGGAATTGCTGCGCGGGTTGTATCAAGAATTGAAGGGTGCGCCGGTTTTTGTGGTCGGCAGTTCGCTGGGCGGGTTCTATGCCACATGGTTTGCCGAAGAGTTCGGATGCCATGCGGTGCTCATTAATCCCGCTGTCCGGCCTTATGAGCTGCTGAAGGATTACATCGGCCCGCAGCGTAATTACCAGACGGGCGAGATACAGGTCGTCGAACCGGGATTTGCCGACGACCTGCGTACACTGGAACGCAAACCATCCCGCCCGGACAGGTACTGGGTGCTGCTGCAGACCGGCGACGAAACACTGGATTACCGGGATGCTGCCGATTTTTATGCCGGCAGCAGACTGAGCGTGATGGAAGGCGGCGACCACAGTTTTGTCGGCTATGCCGACTGGTTGCCGCAGATCTGGGCATTTGCCCGGTCAAATTCTTCGCAAGGAGCGTGAAATATGCCGACACCGCAGAACGGGATTCTTCCCGATGCCAGCCAGCATGCCCTGTTCTTGTTGTTCCGCCGCCGCATCGGTCGCCGCGCCAGCCCCAAACTCAAGGCGATGATGGCGCAATTGCCCGAGCGGGTGGAAAAGATGCTTGCCGAATGCCCGGCCTCGCGCTTGGGGACCGTGATCGCATTCGGTTCGGCGGTTTGGGCCGAGTTGTGGAGCGACCGCCCGCAGGCGCTGCATCCATTCCCGCGTATTCCCGGCGCTGTTCATCCCGTGCCGATTACCGAAGCCGATGTTTTCCTGCATCTGCGCGCCGATCACTACGACGTGTTGCACGATCTGGCCGACCAGTTGACCCAGGAATTCGCCGAATGGTTGGACCTCCTGGAAGTGGTGCATGGTTTCCGTTACCGCGACGGACGGGATTTGCTGGGTTTCATGGACGGCGATGGCGCGATCGCGGCTGATGCGCGTCCCGAGATCGCACTGGTTGGGAAGGAAGATCCGGCATGGGTCGGCGGGAGCTACATTCACGTCCAGCGCTATGTGCATCGCATGGAAGAATGGAACAAGCTGCCGTTGAAGCAGCAGGAAACCGTGATGGGGCGGACCAAGCAGGGCAATGTCGAGTTCTCTAGGGAAGACCGGGCGCTGACTTCGCACCAGCATCGGGTCAGTATCGAGCAGGACGGCAAGCCACTCGAGATACTGCGTCGCTCAATGCCTTATGGCATTCCCGGGGGCGAGCGCGGCATGTATTTCTGTTCATACTGCCGCACGCCGCAGATCTACGAAAAAATGCTGGCCCGCATGGTGGCCCCCACGATCGACGGGCGGGTGGACCATTTGCTCAACTTCACCCGCGCCGTGACCGGTGCGGCGTTTTTCGCCCCCAGCGTGGAAAACCTCAAGCGGCTGGCGGCCTGACTTTGCATTTGCCATACAGGGTCTCCTGCTCAAGGCAGGAGACCCTGCTTTTGTAGAGTTCCGGCGTGGCTTTTTCTGTACGCCGGCGGGGACTTATGGCAAAGTCGCTGCTTCCGTGAACAAGAATAACCAGTTGGGGGAAATGATGCCCGGATTCGTCAAGACAGCCCTGTTGCCGGTTGCTGCGGCAGCGTTGTTGCTCGGCTGCGGAAAGGAAAACGCAGCGCCCAAGACAACCGTCGCGTCCAAGGCGGCAGAAGCCGCCGAGGTGGTGAAAATCGGTTTCGCCGCGCCGCTGACCGGGCCGCAGGCTCACTATGGCAAGGGTTACCAGAACGGCGTCCAGATGGCGATCGACGACGTGAATGCGGAAAACCCGACCCTGGGCGGGAAAAAGGTGAAGTTTGTCCTGCTGGCTGAAGACGACATGGCCGATCCGAAATCCGCGACCCAGGTGGCGCAGAAATTCGTCGATGCCAAGGTCGCAGGCATGATCGGCCACTTCAATTCCGGCACCTCGATCCCGGCATCCAAGATCTACAGCGATGCGGGCTTGCCACAGATTGCCATGGCGACTGCGCCGGCTTATACCGCGCAGGGTTTCAAGACCACTTTCCGTTCGATGACCTCCGATACCCAGCAGGGTTCGGTGATCGGCAAGTTCGTGGTTGAAAAGCTCAAGGCCAAACGCATTGCCATCATTGATGACCGCAGCGCCTATGGCCAGGGGCTGGCCGACGAATTCGAGAAGGCCGCCAAGGCGGCCGGAGCCGAGATCGTCAAGCGTGAGTTCACCAGCGACAAGGAAACCGATTTCACCTCGATCCTGACCGCGATCAAGGGCGTGAAGCCGGACGTCATCTTCTTCGGCGGCGCCGATGCGCAATCCGGGCCGATGGTGAAGCAGAAAAAACGTCTGGGGATGACCATTCCGCTGGTTTCCGGCGAAATGACCCGCTCCGACACCTTCCTCAAGCTGGCAGGCGCCGACGCCGAAGGAACGATCGCCTCGATGGCCGGCGTGCCGATTGAGCAGATGCCCGGCGGCAAGGCGTTCCTGGAGCGCTACAAGGCCAAGTACGGCGAGATGGAAATCTATACGCCGTATGGCTACGACGCGACGCGTGTGCTGCTGGCTGCGATGAAGAAGGCTGATTCCGCCGTTCCGGCCAAGTATCTGCCGGTGCTGGCGCAGATCAGCCACAGCGGCGTGACCTCTGCCAGGATCGCCTACGATGGCAAGGGTGACCTGAAAGATGGCGGCATCACCGTGTTCAAGGTCCAGCAGGGCAAGTGGACGGTGCTGGAAACCATCGGCGCGAAGTAAGCGTTTGCGCTTCGTCAAAACCCGCTTGGCCTGTGGCAAGCGGGTTTTTTACATCTTCAGTCCGGTCATCAGGCAGGTTAACGCAGTCGCCGCGCCACAACGCCAGCGCAGATGGGCTGAGTCGCTGACCTGGGTTTCTGCCGGGTTGATTTCCACCGAGAGTGCGCCGATGTGCCGTGCCCGCACAAAAGGGTGGGCGATGTAGGGAAAGACGCTGGTGGTGCCGATGCTGAACACCACGTCGTACCCTTCTTCGGTGGTAGCGTACAAATGGGCCAGCGCCTTTTCCGGCAGCATTTCGTTGAACAGCACCACGCGCGGGCGCAGCCAATGGCTGCACTGCGGGCAGGGCGGCGGCAACTCGGTCAGGCCGGAATAGTCTGCAACGGTTTCTTCATGGCCGCAGCGCGGGCAGTACAGGTCGAACAGGTTGCCGTGGATTTCGATTACGTCCTCGCTCCCCGCTCGGTGATGGAAGCCGTCGATGTTCTGGGTCAGCACCGTCACGGGGCAGTGTTGCTGCAAGTGCGCGATGGCTTCGTGGGCCGCGTTGGGGCGCGCTGCCCGGCAAGCCGCTTCGATTTGCGCCAGGTATTTCCAGGTGACTCCCGGTGTGCGGCGCATGACTTCGCCGGAGAGCGCCACTTCGATGGGCATGCCCTCATCGGTATGCTGGTCGTTGTAGAGCCCCCCGATGCCGCGATAGGTGGGCAGGCCGGAGTCGGCGGAGATTCCAGCGCCGGTGATGAAAAGCACGCGCTTGGCCTGTTGCAGGCGTTTGATGACTTGTTCAAGTCCGGCGAGTTCGGTGTTCACGCTATCCATTTTTCTTCCCGGTGTTGTCGCAAGACGATGTAAAACAGCCAGAGGCTGGCCAGCGCAGGCCACAGATCGCCGATCAGTGCCGCCAGACCGCTGAAATGCCGCAGATGGCCGTAATGCCAGCGGAACAGCGAGAGCCCGTCGGCAAACTGCGGCGCGAGCGGCCATGTCCAGCTTACCACTTGGGCCGCCGAGAGGCTCAACAAAGCCAGTAGTGCCCGCAGGCGGCGCGCCAGCCGCCACAGTTGCGTGAGCAGCAGTATCCCCAGCAGCCCGCCGATCACGATATTGGGGTTGATCCAGGCAAAGAACTGCGCCGGTTTGAGGAGCATGCCGGCAAAGCCCATTTTCGCGAGCAGGGCGATGCCCAGCGTCAGAACGATGGCGCGCGGCACTTGGGCCGTATGGCGTACCAGTGCCGACACGTAGAGTGCGACACCCAGGAAATTCAGCATCATTCCGCTGCCTTCCAGCAGGCGCAGGAACAATGCCGCGTCAGAAATCGGCGATACGAATGGTTGTGGCAAGCCACGCGGAGTGACGACCACACCGAGAAAGGGCTGGGTAGGGTCAAGTTGCGAAACGAACCACAGCAGGAGCCAGGCGAATCCCCACTCCATGGCTGCGCCGGGAGCGAGCGAGGCGTGGCGCCACATCTGCCACAGACGCAGGCCGCGTCTGCTGCCCAGTACCATGGCCAGCAAGCCGCCTGCCGCAGCGCCGGCTGCGTTGGTCAGGATGTCGAGATTCGAGGCAATGCGTCCCGGCAGGAATTGCTGGACGAATTCCATGATTGAGGAAAAGAGCAGTCCGGACAGGATCGCAAGCAGCCATGCCGATCCGGTGCGTCCTCGAATCAGGGTGATGCAATACCCCACCGGCAGGTAGGCAATGAAATTGATCAGGTTGTCGAAAAACGTGAAGTAATGCGGCAATGGATAGAAAAAGAACGCCAGTACCGGGGGGCCGTTGTGGTGCCAGCCGGTATACGGGTAAAGGCTGACCAGCAGGATGACCAGCAGGGTGCAGATCAGAAAATAACGGGCGAAACGCGGTGGCGCATCGTGGCGCGAAAGGTAGGCGAAGGGAGGTAGCGTGCTTTTCGGTCCCATCGGGGTGCAGTTCTTGTCTAGGAGTGTCCCGCAAGGAAAAACGGGCGGCCGTGCCGCCCGTTTGCGTGTGTTTACTTCTTGGCGGTCTTGACCTGCGTCCAGAGCTTGTTCAGTTCACGCAGCTGCGCTCCTTCGAGGGAGCCGAGCTGGGTCAGCTTCTTCTGGGCTTCGGCATCCGGGAATACCGCGGCGATTTTCTTGATGTCGGCTTGCACGAACTCGGCAGCGGCCTTGTTCGGGTTGCCGGAGCCGATCATGTTGGTCAGCTCGGAAGAGTTCTTGCCGTCCAGCATGAAGTTGATGAACTTGTAGGCCAGGTCGGGGCGCGGCGCGGTCTTCATGATCATCATGTTGTCCACTGACAGGGTGTTGCCTTCCTTCTGCAGAGAGTAGCCGATGCCGAACGGGCGGTTGGCTGCCTTGGCATCCTGGTTGGCCTGGAACATGTCGTTGGAATAGCCGTGCGCAACCCAGATGTTGCCCAGGGTGAGTTCCTTGATGTAGCTCTGGGTGTTGAAGGCGGCCCAGAACGGCTTGGCCTTGAGGATGGTTTCCTTGGCCTTGGCCAGCTCTTCCGGCTTGGTGGAATTGGCCGAGAAGCCGTTGTACATCAGGGCTGCGGCAAAGAGTTCGCGCGAATCGTCCAGAACCGTGACCTTGCCCTTGATCTTGGCGAGGATGGCCGGATCGAAAATGATGGACCAGGAGGTCGGATCGAGTTTCAGCTCTTTGAGCTTGGCATCGTTGTAGCCGACCAGCGTGGTAGTGAAGGCATAGGGCAGCGAGTACTTGTTGCCCTGATCGAACGCGCTGTTCATGAAGCCCGCATCAAGGTTCTTGACGTTGGTAAGCTTGGAGAGATCCAGAGGTTGCACCAGATTCTGTTTCACCAGAGGCTGGATGGCAAAGCCGGTCGGCACGATGATGTCGTAGCCTTTGGCTCCGGCGGACAGCTTGGCCAGCATTTCTTCCATGGCGCCGTAGTAATCCTGGACCACCTTGCATTTGCAGCTTTCTTCGAACCGTTTCACGGTTTCAGGTGCGATGTAGTTGTTCCAGTTATAGATGTGCAGTACATCGGCACTTGCCTTGGGCGCAGAAGCTGCTTGCGGCGCAGACGCCGTTTTCGGTGCAGCGTTTTCTTTTCCACAGCCAGACACCATCAAGGCGGCAGCCACCGGCAAAGCCAACAGTAACTTTTTCATCTCGGTTACCTTTTCCAGAAAGACACAGCGGTTTGAAAAATATGAAAAGGGCGGGGAACCCTTGTTCCTCGCCCCCTGCGGGCGATTATGCCACGATTTATTTTGCTGCAAAGTGCTCAACTATTCCGAGCGGAATGCATTTGGCGCAATTTTGCTCACGATCAGGATCAGCGACAGGGTCAGCATCATCAGCAGGGTCGAAACAGCGTTGACCTCCGGGTTGAGCTTCATGGGTACCTTGACGCGGGAATAGATTTCCAGGGGGAGCGTGTTTGAGCCGACTCCGGCGGTAAAGAAGCTGATGACAAAGTCGTCGATCGACAACGTGAAGGCCATCAGGGCGCCGGCGATGATGCCGGGCATGATCAACGGCAGGGTGACCTGACGGAATGCCATGAAAGGCGTGGCGCCCAGATCCCGTGCGGCTTCGACCAGCGATTCATCCATGCCTTGCAGGCGTGAGCGCACAACGATGGCGACAAAGCCGATGCAGAAGGCGATGTGCGAAAGCGTGATCGAGACCAGCCCCAGCGTCATGTCGAGCATCACAAAGAAGATCAGGAGCGATACCCCCATCAGGATTTCCGGGATGGCGATGGGGGTCAGCACCAGCGCGGGCAAAAGCCGCAAGCGCCATTTGTACATGGCATAGCCGGCCATGGTCCCCAGCACGGTGGAGCAGGCGCAGGTGACCAGCCCGATCAGCAGCGTATCGGTCGCAGCCTCCAGCATGGCGCGATCCTGGAACAGCATCACGTACCATTTCAGGGTAAAGCCCACCCATTCGGCGTTGAGGTTGGAATCGTTGAAGGAAAACAGCACCACGATGGCCAAAGGCAGATACAGAAAGGCATAGACGGCAAGGGCGACGCCCCACACCCAGCGAGCGACAGGCTTCATTTCTTTCCCTTCTTCTTGTGGCGACTACCGGCCCAGGAGGCAATCGCGGCCAGCAGCAATACGGTCAGCGTCAGCATGATCGAAAGTACCGAGCCGAACGGCCAGTCCCGGCTGTCGAGGAATTGCTGCTTGATCAGGTTGCCGACCATCATGCTGTTGGTTCCGCCCAGCAGGTCGGGAATCGCGAACATGCCCAGCGCCGGAATGAAGACCAGCGCCACGCCGGCCCAGACGCCCGGAAGACTGAGCGGCCAAGTGACTTTCCAGAAGCGCTGCCACGCATTGGCGCCGAGATCCTGTGCGGCATCCAGCAGGGTCATGTCGTGTTTTTCCAGGTTGGCGTAGAGCGGCAAGACCATGAATGGCAGGTGCACGTAGACCAGACCGACGATGACGGCGAATTGCGAGAACAGCAGCGAAACGGGTTCGATGCCGAAGACGGCCAGTACCTTGTTCAGCGTGCTGCTGAAATAGCTTTGCGGCCCCAGAATGATCATCCAGGCGTACACCCGGATCAGGAAGTTGGACCAGAACGGCAGGATGACCAGCAACACCAGAAGGTCGCGGGTTTTTCTGGCGCTGCGCGCGATGAGCCAAGCCAGCGGGTAGGCCATCACCAGGCAGACCAGCGTCGTCAAACCGGCATACCAGAATGACTTGATGAACAGTTCGACGTAGACCTTGTCCTCGACGAAGCGCAGGAAGTTTTCCAGTGTCAGGAACTCGCGCCAGTTGTTCTGGTTGATGAGCCAGGTCGATGCGCCGGCATCGCTGGTGCTGACGAGCGGCATCAATCCGCCGTAGTCGCCCGGGAAGCGAAAGGCGGCAAAGGCCATGATCAGCGAAGGGATCGCAAAGAAGATGAGCAGGTAAAGGAGCGGCGGACCGGAGATCAGCCACTTGGTCGTGTGTTTGGAATGCGCCATCGTCAACTCCTTCAGACTGGCAGGAAGTGGCCGGCGTCGAAGCGCCAGGCGAGTTCCACCAGATCGTTGTCGTCGAAGAACTTGGCCTTGCCGGGATCGGAATTGGGCAGCATGGTTTCGACCAGTGTGCCGTTTTCCAGCTCGATGATGTAGATGGTGACGTCGCCCAGGTACAGGCAGTCGTGCACCTGTCCCTTGAAATGGACTTCGTCGGCATCGTCGGCCGGCAAAGTGACGCCGAGCTTGATCTTTTCCGGGCGCAGGGAAAGGGCTCCCTTGGTTCCGATCTCGATCCCTTCGACTTTCTGCGCTTCGGCGATGCCCACGCCGGCGATCTCGATTTTCATGCGCTCGGCGCCGATTTCCGTAACGGTGGCGTCGAGCAGGTTGCACTGGCCGATGAAGTCGGCGACGAAGCGGTTTTTCGGGTAGCTGTAGATGGTTTCCGGAACGTCGAGCTGTTCGACCTTGCCCTTGTTCATGACCGCGATGCGGTGCGACAGCGCCAGCGCTTCGCCCTGATCGTGGGTCACATAAACGAAGGTGACGCCGACTTCCTTCTGCAGCGTGATCAGTTCGATCTGCATCTGCTCGCGCAATTTGGCATCGAGCGCCGAAAGCGGTTCGTCGAGCAGCAGCAGACGCGGACGGCTCACGAGCGCGCGAGCGATGGCCACGCGCTGGCGCTGGCCGCCGGAGAGTTCGTGCGGGAAGCGGGTCGCGAACTGTTGCAGACGTACGTCTTCGAGCGCTTCCTGCACCATGGCCTTGATTTCGGCTTCCGGGCGCTGCTCCATTTTCAGCGGGAAAGCGATGTTCTGCGCCACGGTCATGTGCGGGAACAGGGCGTAATTCTGGAATACGGTGTGGACCGGGCGCTTTTCCGGAGGGACGTGAGCCATGTCCTGACCGTCGAGGATGATCTGGCCGTGATCCGGTTTCTCAAAGCCAGCCAGCATGCGCAAGAGCGTGGTCTTGCCGCAGCCGGACGGGCCGAGCAGGGTGAAGAATTCGCCAGCCTCGATCGACAGGCTGACATGATTCACGGCGGTGAAATCGCCGAATTTCTTTACAACGTCGCGAATCTCCAGGAGTGCCATGATCATCCCCACGAAAAATGGCCGCTATTCTAGCAAAAACGCGGGCGGGTAACAGGGCATTTTTTCCAAGAAATGCAAAGACTTGGCGATGATCGGATGATCGGGGGATGTCGTGGTGCCGGAGCGGGTTTTTTGAGGGCGTGGCAGGTCTTTGTTGCGGGGGTAGGCCGATTTTTGCTTGCGCCGAGCTTGCGCAAAAGGGGCATTTTGGGCCGCGCGCTGCCCCGGCGCGACAGGCCGGGACGGCGCGTGGACAGGCGGACTTACTGTGCGCGAATCATGGTGCCGACGCCGGCTGCGGTCAGCACTTCCAGCAGCAGGGCATGCTTCACCCGGCCGTCGATGATGTGCACGGAGTTGACACCGTTTTTCGCGGCATCAAGCGCCGATGAAATCTTGGGCAGCATTCCGCCGGAAATCGTGCCGTCGGCGAAAAGCTCGTCGATGCGCTTGGCGGTCAGTCCGGTGAGCAGGTTGCCCTGTTTGTCGAGCACGCCCGGCGTGTTGGTCATCAGGATCAGCTTTTCGGCATTCAGTGTTTCCGCGAGCTTGCCGGCGACCAGATCGGCGTTGATGTTGAAACTCTCGCCTTCGTGATCCACGCCAATCGGGGCGATGACCGGGATGAAGTCCTGGGTATCGAGGTGCTGCACCAGGGTCGGGTCGATGGATTCGATCTCGCCGACCTGGCCGATGTCGATCAGTTCGTCGTCGCCTGCGCCCTTCAGGAACATCTTGTGCGCCTTGATGAAGTGGCCGTCCTGGCCGGTCAGCCCCACGGCCTTGCCGCCGTGCTTGTTGATCAGCGAGACGATTTCCTTGTTCACATGCCCGCCCAGCACCATTTCCACCACGTCCATGGTTTCGGCGTCGGTTACGCGCATGCCCTGGATGAACTCGCCCTTCTTGCCGATGCGGTCGAGCAGTTCGTTGATCTGCGGACCACCGCCATGCACGACGACCGGGTTCATGCCGACCAGCTTCAGCAGCACCACGTCCTGGGCAAAACCTTCCTTGAGCTCTTCATCGATCATGGCGTTGCCGCCGTATTTGATGACGATGGTCTTGTCGAAGAAGCGCTGGATGTAGGGCAGGGCTTCGGAAAGGATCTCGGCTTTTTGCAACGGGTCGATGGCGTGGGTCATGGCTGGCTCCTGTTGGA
Source organism: Formivibrio citricus (assembly GCF_900115065.1). Classification (GTDB taxonomy): domain Bacteria; phylum Pseudomonadota; class Gammaproteobacteria; order Burkholderiales; family Chitinibacteraceae; genus Formivibrio; species Formivibrio citricus. The sequence continues at coordinate 153,086 of NZ_FOVE01000002.1, forward strand.
ATGAGGCGATTTTATCAGAAGCGCCTTCAAAAATTGTGGCGAGCCCGCGATCCGTGCGCATGGATTTATGGTTTTGAAGTACTTGCACAATCCGGTCTGATGCAGACCGCGGAGAAGTGCAAATTTGATGGTGTCGTGCGGAGGTGCTCAAGAGTAGAATTTGCCGGTCCGGAACGGAGAAAAAAATCCATGAAAAAAAGATTGCTTGCTTTTGGCTGCTTGTCCTTATTGCTGCAAAACGCATGGGCCGCCGATTTGCTGGAAGCCTGGAGTTCTGCACGCAAGACCGATGCAGTCTTTTCCGCCGCCCGCAACGGTTTGCTCGCCGGCAGGGAAAAAGCAGCACAGGGCGATGCTCTGTTATTGCCGAAGCTGTCCTTGGCGGGCAATGCCGGGCGTGCCAATAGCGAGTTCGACCCGGAGAAGCCCACTTCTACCTCGCAGTCCTACAACCGTAACGGCAACAGCTATGGCTACAGCCTGAGCCTGACCCAGCCGGTCTACCGGATTGAGGCCTTGGCCGGCGCGGATCAATTGCGCAAGCAAACGGCCTTGGCGGAAATCCAGTATCGGCAAGCCGAATCGGATTTGATTCAGCGGGTGGCCAAAGCTTATTTCGATGTGGTGCTGGCCGAAGAAAAGATTCGCCAGATCGCAGCCCAGAAAGAAGCCGTTTCTCAGCAATTGGCGCAAGCCAAGCTGTCTTTTGAGGTTGGGGTGGCCACGATTACCGACGTGGATGCCGCTCAGGCCAGTTACGACGGTCTGTTGTCGCAGGAAATCGCGGCGCTGAACGACCGCGAAGTGAAATATCAGGCATTCGAACAATTGACCGGACTGAAACCGCAAACTCTCGCTCCGGTCAGCGACAAGCTGCAACCGGGCATGCCGGAACCCGCCACGGTCGATCCGTGGCTCAAGCGCGCCGACGAAGGAAATTTCACCCTGCTTTCCCAGAGATTGAATCTGGAAATCGCGCGCCGTGAAGTGGATAAATACAAGATGGAGACCGCGCCTGGACTGGATCTGGTAGCGAGCTATGGCAGCAAGTGGGAAAGCGCATCGCTGACCAAGACGGCGGGCGTGGAAAAGACGGCCACAGGCCAGATCATGCTGCAATTGAGCGTGCCGCTCTATACCGGCGGCAACCGTTCCTCGCAATTCCGTGAAGCTATCGCCAAGCAGGATCAGCAGCGCGACAACGTGGAAGCGGCGCGGCGCGATACGGTTCTGTCCACCCGGAAGGCTTTCCTTGGCGTGCAAAGCGGCGCGGCCCAGATCAAGGCATTGCAGCAATCGCTCAATTCCAGCAAGTCGCTCGTGGATTCCACGACGTTGGGCAAGGAAGTGGGGGTGCGAACGATTGTCGATGTACTTAATGCCCAGCAGCAATATTATTCCACGCGTTACGATCTGACTTCGGCCCGTTGCAATTACCTGCTTTCGCGTCTGCAATTAGCAGCGGCTGTGGGCGATTTGGGTGAAAAGGATCTGGAAGAAGTGGCTGGATGGCTGGCCAAATAAAAACCCCTTCCAGGGGAAGGCTAATCGCCCATTGGAAATGAATCGCGGTGTGATTTTTATTGTTTTTAGCCGGGATGCAAAAACTTGTATTTCTTAAAGCCAATGTGCATAATCAAGCGGGCAAGAAATTAATTTCCAACCGATCGAACATTGGAGAATGTCGTGGCAGATCTTTCCACCCTGAGCCTTGTTGAGCTCGCTGATTTGAAGAAAAAGATTGACGTCGAAATCGTACGTCGCAAGGAAGCTGAAAAGCAGAATTTGCGGGCAGAAATGCTGCGTATGGCTGCGGCTGCAGGCCTGTCTCTGGCCGATGTGCTCGGCGCAGAAAAGAAGGGCCGCAAGGTTGCTTCTTCCGGTGTTGCCCAATTCCGCAATCCGGCCGATGCCGAGCAAACCTGGACCGGCCGTGGCCGCAAGCCGCAATGGGTGCTGGACTGGCTTGCCAGCGGCAAATCCATCGACGATTTGCGTATTTGAGCATGTTGAACCCATGCAAAAGGGCGGCGTGAGCCGCCCTTTTTTGTTCGAATTGAATTCGCCAATGACGGGCTTTTTATGTCTCACGCACTGACACGGCATCTTAATCCGGAACAAATGGCCGCAGTGGAACTGCCGGCCGAGCATGCACTGATCCTGGCCGGAGCGGGAAGCGGCAAAACCCGTGTTCTGACAACACGGATTGCGTGGCTGCTTTCCACGGGGATGGCGACCCCCTCCGGCATTCTTGCGGTGACTTTCACCAACAAGGCCGCCAAGGAAATGCTGACCCGCCTAACGGCGATGCTGCCGCTCAATCCGCGCGGCTTGTGGATCGGCACGTTCCACGGTCTGTGCAACCGCATGTTGCGCCTGCATTGGCGCGAAGCCGGCCTGCCTGAGGCGTTTGCCATTCTCGATAGCCAGGACCAGCTCTCGGCGGTGAAGCGGGTCATGAAAGCGATCAATGTCGATGACGAGCGCTACCCCCCCAAGACCGTGCAACTCTATATCAACGGCCACAAGGAAAACGGCCGCCGCGCGGAAAGCGTCGATGCATGGGACGACTATTCGCACATGCTCAGAACGATTTACACGGAATACGAGCGCCAGTGCCAGCGCGAAGGCGTGGCCGATTTTGCCGAGCTGCTGCTGCGCTGTTATGAATTGCTGGAGCGCAATCAGGCTTTGCGCGCGCACTACCAGTCGCGATTCAGGCATATCCTCGTCGATGAATTCCAGGATACCAATCGTTTGCAGTATCAATGGCTGCAGCTTTTTGTCGGCGAAAGCAATGCGCTGTTTGCCGTGGGCGATGACGACCAGTCCATTTATGCCTTTCGTGGTGCCAATGTTGGCAATATGCAGGACTTCCAGCGTGATTACGCGGTAAAGCATGTGATTCGTCTTGAGCGTAATTACCGCTCGCACGGCAATATTCTCGATGCCGCCAATGCGGTAATTGCTCGAAACCGTCAACGTTTGGGTAAAAACCTCTGGACCGAGGCAGAGGCGGGCGAGCCGATACGCGTTTATGAGGCCGCGACGGATTTCGAAGAAGCGGAATTCATTGTCGATGAAGCACGCAATCTGGTGCGCGATGGAGTCAATCCGACCGAAATCGCCGTGCTATATCGTGCCAATGCCCAATCGCGGATTGTCGAGCATGCTCTGTTCACCGCCGGAATCCCCTATCGCGTTTACGGCGGGTTGCGCTTTTTCGAGCGCCAGGAAATCAAGCATGCCATGGCGTATTTGCGCCTGATTGCCAATCCCGAAGACGACAATGCCCTGCTGCGGATCATCAATTTCCCCACGCGCGGAATCGGCGCACGTACCGTCGAAGGATTGCAGGATCAGGCGCGCATGGCGGGCACCAGTCTGTGGCAGGTAGCCTGTGGCGGGGCCGGCGGGCGTGGCGGTGCGGCGGTAGCCCGGTTCGTCCAGTTGGTCGAAACGCTGCGCAGCCAGGTGCAATCCCTGCCGTTGCCGGAAATGGTCGATGTCATGCTGGACGTTTCCGGCTTGCGCGCGCATTACCGGTCCGAGCGTGAAGGGGAAGAGCGGCTGGCCAACCTCGACGAACTGATCAATGCCGCAGCCACCTTTGTCGCCGAAGATGAAAACGACCTGCTCGCATTCCTCTCCCATGCCTCCCTCGAAGCGGGCGAACATCAGGCCGGTTCGGGCGAAGCAGCGATTCAGCTCATGACGGTGCATGCGGCCAAGGGGCTGGAATTCCACGCCGTATTCCTGAGCGGGCTGGAAGAAGGGTTGTTTCCGCATGACAACAGCCTGAACGACGCCAACGGGCTGGAAGAAGAGCGCCGCCTCATGTATGTGGCGATCACGCGCGCCCGGCGCCGTCTCTACCTGTCTCTGGCGCAGAGCCGCATGCTGCACGGGCAGACCCGCTTCGGGATCGCGTCGCGTTTCCTGGCGGAGATTCCTGCCGATCTGCTCAAATACCTGAACCGCGGCTATGCCCCGTCCGCGCAGCCCGTGGCGAGAAAGGTGGAGGCAGCTCCGGAACATGGTCTGGCCATCGGCATGACGGTGCAGCATCCCAAATTCGGCCAGGGGGTCGTGGTCGATAGCGAAGGGCAGGGCAAAGGGGCCAACGTGCAGGTCAACTTCCGTGATCATGGCCTCAAATGGCTTGCGGTTGCTTATGCCAAACTGCAACCGGTAGGCTAAATTGAAGTCATGGCAGAAATCCGTCCCTACTCCTTCATAAAACCCGCGCCGGTTCCCGAGGCTGAAGCGGAGCCCGTTCCGGCTTTTTCGGCCGGGCCGGACCTGTCGCGCCTTTCCTTCCTGGTCATCGACAGCGTGACGGACATGCGGGTGGCTACCTGCTCCATGCTCAACGAGTTCGGCGCCGGCAATGTCGATTACGCCGCGCGCTCCGGCGATGCGCTGGGCATGCTGCGGCGCAAGGAATACGACGTCGTGCTGTCCGAATACGACCTTGGGCACGGGTTCGACGGCTTGTATCTCTTTGAGGAAGCGCGTCGTCACGGCATCCTGAAAGCCTCATGCGTATTCATGATCGTGACCGCGGAGCGGCGCGCAACACGCGTGATCGGCGCTGCCGAACTGGCGCCCGATGCCATCGTACTCAAGCCCTATACCGGTGACATGCTGTACGGCAAGCTGGTCCGCGCCATCCGTCGCAAGGCGCGTCTCCGCCCCATCGACGAGGCGGTTCTGGCGCACGATTTCCTGCGCGCCATCCATCTGTGCGAAGCCGAAATCGAAGCCGGCGGCGATGATGCGACCAGCTTCCTGCGCATGAAGGTGCATTTGCTGCTGCGGATAGGTGACTGGGCCGCGGCACGGGACTTGTGCCGCGAAGTTCTCGCACAAGCCGATCTCCCGTGGGCGCGCATGGCGCTGGGCAAGTCGCTCTACCATCTGGGAAGCCATGAAGAAGCACGTACCGTTTTCCAGGGGGTGATCGCGGAGCATGAGCTGGTCATGGAGGCCTATGACTGGCTGGCCAAAAGCCAGAGTGCTGGCGGGGATGGCCCCGGGGCGCTGGAGACCCTGCGACGGGCGGTGGCCCGCTCGCCCTATGTGATCGGACGGCAGCGCGATCTGGGCGATGTGGCGTGGCATAACGGCGATCTGGCGACTGCCGATGCTGCGATATCCGAAACGGTGCGCCTGTCGCGCTACTCTTTCTGGCGCGACCCGGGAGACTACGGCCGGCTGGCGCAAGTGCAGATTGCGCGCGGCGACACCCTGGGCGCGCGACGAACGGCTACGGAAATTCGTCGGGAATTCAAGGATGCGCCGGCTGCAGCCATGGCCGATGCGCTGGATGCGGATATCTGGCTGAAGCACGGGGACAAGATCAGGGCACGCGATGCACTGGACCAGGCATTGCACGGCCTGTCCACGCTGCTCGCGCCGCCGCCTTCCGAAGTCGGGCTCGTGCTGGCGCAAGCCTGCATGAACCAGCAGCGTTTCGAGGTCGGCGAAAAGATTGTCCGGACAGTCCTGAAAAACCGGCACGATGACGCCGGCTTGCAGGGACGGGTTACGACGCTGTTCCGCCAAGCCGGGCGCGAAGAGGTGGCATCGCGGCTGATCGAGGAAACGAACCAGGATATCGTCACCCTCAACAACGAAGCCGTGCGCCTGGCCCAGAGCGGCGAGCTGGCGGCTGCCGCGGAGCGGTTCATCAAGGCCGTGGCCGACATGCCTGCCAACCTGATGGTCTTGCTCAATGCGATCAACGCGCTGCTGGCATTCGTGAATCGGGAAGGCTGGCACGAAACCTACATGCGCCGGGCTGCGGAATACCTTGAGCGCGTACGGGAGCTGGATCAGGATAACGGCCGGGCGCTGCAACTTGCCGAGATCCACCGCAAGACCTGCCAGCGTTTTGGAAGAACTTGATCGACGCCGCAAAGCCGGTTTGAATCTTCCGGCAACAGCGCCTAGATTAATAATCTGGATTACGGCTACAGGAAACGGAGAGCCCCCTCATGCAAGCCATTTTGACCATAGAAAAACACAAAGCGCACATTGCCCTTGATGGGGTCTTTACTTTTGAGGCGCATCGCGAGTTCAAGGCAGCCACGATGGGCGCACTTGGCAACGAAGGGGTCGAAGAGATCGAAATCGATTTCAATGCCGTGGAATATATCGATTCCGCAGCGTTGGGCATGTTGCTGCTGTTGAACGAGCGCGCCGGAGGGCGCAAGATCGTGCTGCGCAACTGCACCGGAACGGTCAGGGCGGTGCTGGACGTGGCCAATTTCGGGAAGATATTCGAAATCAGGTAACCGCAAGCGCGCAATCAAGAGAAAAGCCGGCTGTCATGCCGGCTTTTTTGACTTTCTGATTTTGGGTTTGCAGTCCTACGGCAGGTTGTTGACCGACCCGCCCTTGGCAGGGATGGTGCCGATCCGCGCCTTGAGCGAAGTCGAGTTGCTGCCGAAGTCGGGCGCGTAGTGCATGGCGTTGGCCATGACTTTTTTCACATAGTCGCGCGTTTCGGTGAACGGAATGTTCTCGATGTAGACGGCCGCTTCGAGTGGTCGGTCGGCCTGCCAGGCGCGGGCGCGCCCTGGACCGGCGTTGTAGCCGGCGCTGGCAAGTACCTGGCTGGAACCCAGCTTCTTCCAGACCTCGCCGAGATAATGGCTGCCCAGCGCTACGTTGTTGGAAATCTCGTTGACGTTGTTGAGGTCGAATTTCTTCCAGCCCAGTTTCTTGGCAACCCATCTGGCGGTTGCGGGCATCAGCTGCATCAGGCCGCGGGCGCCGACGCCGGATTTTGCGTCGCTGATGAAGCGGCTTTCCTGGCGCATCAGGCCATAGACCCAAGCCGGATCGAGCCCTTCCGCCCGTGCCCTTTTCTCGACGATGTCGCGGTACGGAGTCAGGTAGCGCAACTCGTAGTTGTGCAATTGCTTGGTACGGTCGGCGGCGTAGATGGCACGGTCGTGCCACCGTTCGCGGCGAGCGCCCTCGGCCGCGGCGATCAGCATCTGGTCGGAAAGCCCACGCATGGCCCAGTTCCATTCTCGTATGGCTTCCGTGCGCCAGTTCTGCTGCAGGAGCGCGAACGCACGTTTTACGCCGGGCTGCGCCATCATGGCGCGGATCTCGTCCTCGCTGGCCCGGTACTGAACGGCCGGGGTGGAAAGCACGGTGCCAAGTTCCTCGCGGGCGAGCAGGCTGTAAAACTCGTCGCCGTTGGTAATGTTGCTGAAAAGCTGGTTGGCCTCCACTGTGCGCCCCAGCTCGCGCAGGGCGCGCGCGCGCCAGTAGCGCCAGACGGTTTCCTTGCGCTCGGTATCCGGCAGCGCGTCGATGCGGGCCAGCACGCCTCTCCAGTCGCCGGCACGCAATCCTGCACGGATGGCCCAGGCGCGCGATTCGGCATTCATCCCGCCTGCGCCGGCATGCGCAAGCCAGGCATTGGCCTGCGGATGGTGGCGCTTGGCGGCCAGGACGCCGATTACGCGCCAGCCGTAGCGGCGGTCGGCTTCCGGCCAGTGCGACTCCATGCCGGAGAGCAGTTTGGCTGCCTGTTCGGGATCGTTGCGAGCCAAACGCGAGAGCGCATAAAGCGCGGCTTCGCGTCCGGCGCGGGATTCTGCTGCCTGTTGCCCGCCGCGGGCCGGTTGCTGGCGCAAGCCGGCGAGATTCTTGGCCGAAAGTGCGGCTGGCGAGCCGACGCGCGCTGCGATCTGTGCCGCCAGTTCGGTGTTGTCATCGAACAGGGCAAGGCGAATGCGCTTCCACGCGTCTTCGGTATTGAGCAGGCCTTGCGCGAAAAGCGCATCGAAGACAGGTGCGCAAGCCAGCGGCAGCCCCTGCCCGGTGAGCCAGAGCGGTTTTGCTTGCAACAGGACAGGCCGCTGTCCGAGCGCGAGGCCCGCCTGAGCCTGATAGCACTGGAGCTCGGTCGCGGGCTTCTCCAGTTTCGGGTATTCGGCAACGTAGGCTGGCCAGTCCTGACGGCGGCCCAGTTCCTTGAGCCATTCTGCGCGGAAGCGCTCGGCAAGCGGCGTATCCGGGTAACGGGTAAAGAAATCGGCGACTTCGACGGCGCTCAGGGTGCGGATGCGGTCGCTGAGCCAGTAATAGCGCGGGTACATTTCCAGTAGGTCGCCCTGGCTTTTTTCCATGAGCCGGGCCAGTTGCGGCGTGTTGTGGCTGCGCGCGGCTTCCAGCACGGCGGGAAGATCGACTTTGGCGTGGACGGGCAGGACGAGGGCGAACAGCAGGGTGGACAGCAGTTTCTTCATGGCAGGCGGCACAACGGTGAGTGAACCCAGCATAAACGATGCGCCCGGGACTGTCATGCGGGGGGATGTAACAAAACCTATTCATTCCCGTTCAGGTTCAAAACGATGCTTGGTCATCGGCATTTGTCGTGCGGTCTGGCGTCCGTTTCATCTGCAGCTCAAAATTTTCATGTTCTACTTGTGCGCCCCTGTTTTTGCGCTGCTCTTCACCCCGCTGACGGCTTATCGCGACAGATCGTGAAGAGGTTCCTGGAAAATGTGGGAGTGGATGCAATCCGCGAACCCGATGCTTGCCAAAAACAACGCCCGGTCATGTGCCGTAATGCCGTTCACTTAAGAAAAGTGAGCGGCATTTTTCTTGAACAGCGCGGCATGCAGCACGCTCCGCCCTGGAAGGCGCCGAGAAGCACAGCAAGGCGCGGGAATTCGGCGAGCACTGTTTGAGGCCGCAGGCCGAGTTGCGCAGCCGCCGCGTCTTGCGAGCATCGCAGGGAACCCCGCAGGGGCGCCGGAGTGGGCTCGCCTAGGGGTGAAGGGGATTTGGCGAGACAAATCCCTTTCCCGTCTGCCGGGCGGAACCGGCTGTAAACCCTGCGCCGCAGGCGCATAAAAATCCTTAAGTGAACAACATTGCGGTCATGTGCCGGGCGTTGCCTGTTCAGGGCGGAGGGCGTGTGCCGATTCACTCTACCAGTTCAACCGCCGCCTTCGACAAATACCAGCGCTTGCCGCTCATGACCATCACGCCCGGCAGGTCGATTTTCATGCCGTTGGAAAGTGCATGGTTCTTGTTTTGCGGAAAGCGCCACTCCTGTCCGTTCTTGCGCACGACCAGCACCGGGTTGTTCGCATCGGAATGATCTACGCTGGTTTGTGCTCCGGCCTTGGCGAAAGCGCTTTCCGCTTCCACGTACAGGGTCGAGGTGGCCTTTTCCAGGTCGAGGCCGAGATGCCGGGCCATGGTTTTGGCCACGTCGGTGTTTTCGATCACGCCGGTGGGGTGGGTGCGTTTCGGCGTCCAGGCATACCAGACCACGTCTTCGCCCGTGTGGCCGTTGGTGGTGAAGCCGATCTTGGCGCGGCGCGCCAGGATCGGGCCGGTGGCATAGTTGATGTCCGCGGCCTTGGCCTTGACCACGCTGGCGACTTCTTCGTCGCTCAGGTCGTCGATCCCCCATTCCTCGGCGATTACCTCGCGCACGTTGCTGCGATCCTTGTTCAGCTTGAGGCCGATGCCTTCGCCGGTCAGGCGCGCGCGGCGCAGCGGTTCGACGAATACGAAGAGCGGTTCTTTGTCATAGCTCTTGGATGTGGTCTGGTTGCCCATGGTGATGCCGGAGTTGCCGTGGTCGGAAAGGGCAAAGACGGCGGTGTGGCCATCCTTCCTGGCAAAGGCCAGCGCTTCGGCCACGGCGCGGTCGAAGGCCAGAACGTCGGAAACGATCCCGGCCGGATCGTTGGCATGCGCGGCCCAGTCGATCTTGGAGCCTTCAACCATCAGGAAAAAGCCGTTCGGGTTTTTCGAGAGCAGCTCGATGGCCTTGCGCGTCATTTCGGCGAGCGACGGTTCTTTGGCCGGATCGCGGTCGAGCTCGTATTTCATGTCCTTGGCGGCAAACAGCCCCCAGACCTTGTCGCGCTTGAGCGAGGCCATTTCGGCCGGTGTATTCACGATGGCATAACCCTGTTCTTTCAGCGAGCCGATCATGTCTTCCCTGTCCTTGCGGTTTTCCGCCAGCAGATACCGGTATCCGCCGCCGAAAACGACGTCGATGCGGTTGTAGACCTGCTGTTCGCTGAGATTGTCGTAGGCCTTGCGCGAGGGATCGTGCGCCGAAAAGTCGGCCGGCGTGGCGTGCATGATTTCGCTGGTGGCCACGAGGCCGGTGGATTTTCCGGCGAGCCGTGCGGCTTCCAGAATGGTGGCGACCGGGCGGTGGACTTCGTTTTTTGGTGTGGCCGGTACGCCGGGCATGCCGACCTTGGCCGGTAGTACAGCGACGTTGCCGGTCTGGCTCTTGAAACCCGTGGCGAAAGCCGAGCCGGCCGGCGCGGAATCGCCGATCGGTGTGTCCGCGTTGTAGGTGCGCACGAGCCCCGCTGCCATTTCGTCGAGCGCCAGCGGTTTGCCGCCCTGCACCCAGCGCGCCAGCGTGGTTCCGCCCACGCTCATGCCGTCGGGGATCAGGATGATGACGTTCCTGATGTCGGGTATCGGGGGTGGGGCTGCTTGCGTACCGAGCGCAAGGCTGCAAAAAACGGAACCGATCAAAAGCTGGAGGGTGCGGTTTTTCATCGAGGCTTGTTCCTGTGAAGGTAGATGGGGAGGCTTGGGTGAATCACTTCGCGGCACCGCAGATCAGCGCGTCGATGGCCTGTGCGCGCGGAATGTGGGCGTTGACGTGTTTGTAGGCGTAGCGCACACCGGGCCTGAGCTGGTCGGCGTAGGTCATGGGCGCAAGCGCGGCGCGCAGTGCGGGCTCTCCGCCGGGATAGCGGTCCGCGTAATAGCGGATGTGCAGCTCCTGGATTTGCAGAGCCATTTCCCTGGTCAGACTGAACATGCTTCACCTCGATAGCGATGGAAGGTGCAGGCATGTTCGCCGGGTTTTGTTACGCCAGGATTTCGCGATTTCAATCTGTCTGTGTAAATCGTGTTTTTTTGTCAAGTTGGTAAAACTACCAATAATGGAGGTGGGTTTGCCCAAAAAAGCCTGTATCTACTTGGTGTTAGGGTGTTTTTAGTTTTCCGTGCGGTTTGCGCGGGTCGTCGCCGTAACAAGAAATTCATATTCCCCTGAAATACTCCGCCCCGAACGTAATTCAGAAAATCCTGATATTCCGGATCGAATCCAATCCATTTGGGGAAAGACAAAATGAGTCTGCGCCATCGCATCGTGTTCCTCGTAGCCCTGACGTTCGTGGCGATTGCCGCCATCGGCGGCTACAGCGTTATCCAGTCCCGGAAAAACGCGTCCAACGTAAAAACCGTGACCGAGGGCGTTGTGCCCAGCGCGCTGGCTTCGGCCGATCTGGTGGCGTTGCTCAAGGAAGTGCAGCTCGCCACGATGACGCTGGCGAGTGCGCCGGACCAGACGCTGGCCGAGGAAGCCAGGGAAAAACTTGCGGCTCAGAAAACCCAGCTCAAGGACGGGCTCGACCTGCAATTCAAGCAGGCTACGGGGCAGGCCCAGCAGGGGTTGATCGAGCAGACCCGCGAGAGCCTCGACAACTACTTTGCGGCCATCGACGAGATGGCGCAGCTCAAGCTCGCAGGCCAGACCGATCTGGCGCAGGCGGTGCTGTTTGCCAGCGTGGCGCAGTACAAGCGCGAGATGGAGCAAGTGATCGATACGCTGCGCATTGAAAAGAACCGCAGCAAGGATGAAGCCATCACGGCCCTGAACGAGAATCTGGCCGGTGCCGTGTCGGCACTGTCGATGGCGACCGTGCTGGCTATCGTGGCGCTGGGTGCGGCCGGGACGCTGCTCTACCGCCAGATTGTGCGGCCGGTCGGCACCATGCAGTCGTTGATGACCGAAATCGCGACCAGCCAGGATTTCACGCGCCGTCTGCCGGTTGAGCGCATGGACGAGATCGGCCAATCGACCGTGGCCTTCAACGCGATGATCGAGAAAATCCAGGAAAGCTCGGAGCAACTGAAGCAGAAGACCACCGACATCCAGACCATGCTGCAGAACATTCCGCAGGGCATCCTGACGATTGCCGACGGCAACAAGGTGCACCCGGAATATTCGGCTTACCTCGAAACCATCTTCGAAACGCGCGACATCGCCGGGCGCGACATGATGGCGCTGGTGTTTGCCGATACCAACCTCGGCGCCGATGCGCTGGCGCAGGTCGAAGCCGCTGCCGGCGCCTGTATCGGCGAAGACTGCATGAACTTCGAGTTCAACCAGCATCTTCTCGCCGGCGAAGTCGAAAAGCGCATGCCCGATGGCCGCGTGAAGATCCTCGATCTGAACTGGTCGCCGATCACCAACGATGCCGACACGATCGTGCGCCTGATGCTGTGCGTGCGCGATGTGACCGAACTGCGCAAGCTGGCCGCCGAAGCCAACGAGAAGAAACAGGAGCTGGAAATCATCGGCGAGATTCTCGCGGTCAGCCAGGAGAAGTTCCACGACTTCATCGCCGGCGCGCTCAAGTTCATCGACGAAAACGAACTCATCCTGCACCAGTATCCGGAGCAGGACGCGCAAGCCATCGCGCAACTCTTCCGCAACATGCACACGATCAAGGGCAATGCCCGTACCTATGGCCTGCAGCACCTGACCAACCTCGTGCACGAGGCCGAACAGACCTACGACGAATTGCGCGGCGCTCATCCGGATATCGCCTGGGATCAGGGCCTGTTGCTGGAAGAGCTGGCCGGCGTGCGCGATGCCGTTGAGCGCTATGCACGGATCAACGAAGTCAGCCTGGGCCGCAAGGGGCCGGGCCGCCGCGGCAGCGTGGAACGCTACCTGATGGTGGACAAGGAACAGATCCAGCAAACGATCCACCGCCTGGAAACGGTCAATACCGGCAACCTGCACGAACTCGTTGCCGCACGCGACGCGGTGCGCAAGACGCTGCGCTTGCTCGGCACGGAGCCGCTTGGCAAGGCGCTGGCCGGCATCCTTGCCTCGCTCCCGTCCCTGGCGAAAGAGCTCGGCAAGAGACCGCCCATGATCCGGATCGAGGACCACGGCTACGTGCTGCGCAACCAGATATCCGGCGTGATCAAGAATGTGTTCATGCATCTGCTGCGCAATTCGCTCGATCATGGTCTGGAAAGCAAGGAAGAACGTCTGGCGCAGGGCAAGTCCAAGGCCGGTTTGATCGATCTGGAAATGAATGTGGCCGATGGCCAGTTGCAGATCAGGTTGAGCGACGACGGTCGCGGGCTGGCTTTGGCCCGTATCCGCAAGACTGCCATCCAGAAAGGACTGATCCGCGCCGATGAACACCTCGGCGACGAGGACATCGCCCGCCTGATCTTCCGCCCCGGTTTCTCGACTGCCGAAAAGGTGAGCGAAATCTCCGGCCGCGGCGTGGGCATGGACGCGGTGCAGGATTTCGTCAAACGCGAGCACGGCAAGATCGAGATCCGCTTCCTCGATAACGCTATCGGCGCTGACTTCCGCCGCTTCGAGACCGTGGTGCTCCTGCCGGAAAGCAGCGCCTTGTATGTCGAGGGCCGCGAAACGCTTTATGTCTACGATTTGCGCGAGATGGCGAAGGAAGCCGAGGCAAGCGAAGCCGACGTGGCCGGGTCGCCGGTTGCCGGCAAGCCCCAACTGCGCGTGGTTTGAATTCAGCAGGAAAGTGACACGATGAACAGCAACAAAATGGTAGTCAGCAAGGTTCTGGTGCTCGACGGCGCCGGTCTGCCCCCCGATAGTCTGAAAGCCTTTTGCGAGGAATGCGGCTTGGTGGCGATCAAACCGCAACAGGGCGATGCCGACAGCGTCATGACGATCCTCAAATCCAACGTCGATCTTGGCGGCATCCTGCTGCACGAAAACTACGGCGGCAAGACGGGGCAGGGGCTGGAGTTGGCGCGAGCCATCCACGCCTCGCGGCCCGAGCTGCCGCTGTTCCTGCGCCGCGATGCCGTATCCAGCGTGGCCGGGCTGGCCGAGCAGGACGCAGCGATGTTCCGCTGCGCCTATACGCTGGCCGACCTGCAACTGCTCAAGGCCACGCTGGAAGCCTCGATTTTCAGCCGGGTGTATCCCAACGATCTGGTGCGCGGCATTACCGAAATTACGCGCGGTGCGCTGCAGCCCCTGTTCCGCGAATGCGATATCGACGTCGAAACGCCTTACCTCGTGAAGGACCGCATCATCTACGGCGAAGTGTTCACCATGATGGCCATCGACAGCCACTGGTGCCGCGGTTACATGATGCTGCAGGCGGCAGAGGAAGCCATGATGGCGTTGATAAGCCGCGAGGCGGGTATCGACGAGGGCGAGACGATGACCTTCCGCGAGCTCAACAACGTGCTGGGCGAGGCCACCAACCTCGCTTGGGGCGCATTCAAGAGCCGCTACGTTTCCCAGGATGTGAACCGGTGCCAATGCCAAACACAGGTGCCGATCATCATCAATCACCAGCGTCGCTATATCTCGTTCGGCTCGGAAGATCCGCAGCTTTGCATCAAATACACGCTGCGAGAACGGAACCGGCCCGATGTGGCACCGGTTCCGTTGTTCCAGCGCTTCGTTTTCAACCTGAACTGGTCGCCGGATGAATTCCGGGAAAACCCGACCGTCGAATCGCTGGTTGAATCCGGCGAGCTCGAACTGTTCTGATTTTTTGCCGTTTCAAAAATAAAGGAGTTTTCTCATGGCACAAGTCCTCGTAGTCGACGATTCCAGCACCGTGCGCAACGAAGTTTGCGATTTTCTCAAAGCCAACGGCCTGACCGTGGTTCCTGCCGTCGATGGCAAGGACGGGCTCGACAAGCTCAAGGCCAATTCGTCGATCAAGCTCGTGGTCAGCGATGTGAACATGCCCAATATGGACGGCCTCACCATGGCCGAGAAGATTCGCGGCGAGCTGAAGAATTCGTCGGTCAATATCATCATGCTGACCACGGAAAACAGCCCGGCCATGAAAGAACGCGGCAAGGCCGCCGGTATCAAGGGCTGGATCGTGAAGCCTTTCAATGGCGCTGCGGTTATCGGCTCGCTGAAGAAATTGATTGCCTGATTTTGGCTGAAGGAAAGTGATGGACTGGTCGGTAAGCAGTTTTGTATGGCTCGGCGCGGGAATCGGGCTGGGCATGATTCCCCTGGCGTGGAAGCTCGCTGCACAGCGCCGGGATTTTCAGCATAAGCTTGATGAGGCGCGCAGGCTGGCCGATGCCTTGTCCGGTCACATTCCCGCCGAAGAGGCCGAGGCGCGCCTGGCGGACGTTCGTGCCGAAGCCCAGGCGCTGCGCGATGAGTTGCTCGGGCAAGCGGCCGGGCATGCCGGGGCGTTGGCCGCGGCGCTGGAGCAGGCCGCCAGCGAAGGCGAAGATCGCCTGCAGCAGGCCCGCCACGAACACGCTCAGGAGTTGGCCCGTCTGCGCACCACGCTGGAAGCGGAACACGCCTCGCTGCAGCAGGACATCGAATCGCTGCTGGGCATGGTCAGGACCGTCGAGCGCTGGCACGACGAAATGCAGTCCATCCTTACCAACAACCGCGAGTTGAAGCAGCAGAACGACGAGTTCTCGCGCATCATCAAGAACGTGGTGATGCTGGCGCTCAATGCTTCGATCGAAGCGGCACGGGCCGGCGAGCACGGGCGCGGTTTCGCGGTTGTGGCCGACGGGGTGCGGGAGCTGGCGCTGTCGTCGTCCAATTGGGCGCAGAAGTACAAGCAGAACCTCGACAAGAACGATCTGGTCACGACGACAACCTTCCAGGACATGCAGGCCAGCGGCAACATGATCCGCACGGCGGTGTTTGGGCTGAAGGCTGCCAACGACAAAATAGGTACAACGATCATCGGTGCAGGTGGCCTATGATCGGTGCCAATGCTGGCGTGGCGCTCGAAAAACTGTTCGAGCGCGCCATACTGGACAACGCTGCCACCGGGGCGGAGCAGCGCTGCGCGGTGGCGCGCAACCATGGCGTTGCAGTCCAGGACAAGGCGGCGAACCGGCCGCTGGTTGTCCTCAACATTTCTTCCTACCTGTTCCGCATCGTGGCCCTGTTCGAATTCGGCACGGATGCGCGAGCCATCGAGCAACTGGCGCGGGCTACACGCAGCCCGGCCAAGCTGGAAGGGCAGGCCTTGCGCGATGCCTGTGCGGAATTTGCCAACATGCTCTGCGGCGCGGTCAACCGCAGCCTGTGCAAACAGTTCCGGCATGTCGGCATGTCGACGCCGTTTGTTCTGGAAAATACCTGCGCGCAATACCTCGCCATGCTGGAGCCATCGCTGACGCAATCGTTCACCGTGAGTGTCGATGGTGCCGAATGGTTCGGGCTGACGGTATGCACCTGTACTGCTGACGGCATCGCGCTGGATTTTTCGGCGGACGAGGTTGTTCAGGAAGAGGCCATGAGCGGCGAGTTGGAGTTTTTCTGATGACTGAATTGGCTAAGGGCGAGGCGGACTGGGAAAAGGCCGTTTATTCGAAGACCGGCAAGGCGCTCGAAGAGCTTGCCGAACGGCGCTACGGGCTGAGGGCCAAGGCCCGGCAATTGCTGGTGCTGCTGGACGGCAACCGTCCGCTGGGGGCGTTGTCCGGCATGATGCCCTCGCAGGAATTGCGGGGGTTGCTGCACGATCTTCGCGAAGGCGGCTTCATCGAGCGCCAAATCGCTGGCGGGCCACCAAAGGCCATCCAGCCCATTCAGGTTTTTCCGGCGGAGCATTCAAATCTCATTGCAGAGCAAGCGCCCGAACCGCCGCTTGATCCCGTGCGGCTTACCCGCACCAAAGCCTACCTCATCGAAACCAGCCAGCAGCATCTCGGATTGATGGCTGCAAAATTGCAGCAGGAAATCGCACAGACGGACGATGCGACGCAACTTCGTTCTGCGCTCGCTCACTGGAATATGGCGATCCGCGAATCGCTGGCTGGCTCGGATGTTGCCAGTGCTTGCCTGAGCCATGCTCATGAACTGATAGGCTGGAAACAGTAAATTCCAGCCCGCCCATCTCTGATTCCGGGTAGTCGGTCATGCGGGCACTGCCATGCTCGGCTCACCCGTGTCTCCATTCGTTTTGCCGTGCATCCCGGCCATTGGCACACTCCCGCCATCTTGGAGATGGCGGCTCGGTCGGCCCTGGAGCAATAGCCGGCATGTACATGGAAGTACGTGAGGCTTCCGAGCCTCGCCCGCCCGCCAGATGCGAAGACGCAACGGTCTGATGAAATGGGCTCTAAGTTATAATTGCAACTTGATATATTGAGCCTCGCAGGAAAAAGGATGGCACTCTGGCGTTTCGGGTTGAGGGCTAAAGCGATATCGGCGCTGTTGCTTGCTTGCCTGCTGGCGATGTTGCCGGCAGGTTTGATTGGCTGGCAGTTATTCGAGCGGGTACGCAATCATTTCGGCGAAGCCTACGCGGTCAATTTCACGCTGCTCAAGCGTCAAAGCATCCTGGCGCCGATCTCCCGCGAATTGGCGCTTTCCCGGCGGCTTGCCGATTCGGTGGTTGCCATTCAATGGTTGCAGGATGAGAACAATCCTGAAAAAAGGGCGCTGTTCTTCAAGGAGGCCGAGAGATACCGCAAGGATTTTCGCGACCATGCCTATTCCATCGCCAGCGTGGGTAGCCGGAGCTATTACGCCAACGATAACAGCAAACCCTACAGTGAACAGCCCCGGTACAACCTGAGTCGGGACAATAGTGGCGATTCCTGGTTTTTCAGTTCACTGGCGCGCAACGAAGATTACAACATCAACGTTGATTATGACCGCGTCTTGCAGGTGACGCGTGTCTGGTTCAATGTCCTTGTGCGCGATGGCGAACGCAAGCTTGGCGTCGCTGGGGCCGGCATCGACCTGAGCAGTTTTCTCAAGGATTTCATCGCCAGCAGCGAACCGGGCGTCGCTTCGATCGTCATCAATCAGGCCGGAGCCATCCAGGCGCATGGCGACGAACGCTTGATTGCCTACAACACCGCGGCCAGCGATGCCGGCGCGAGCCAGACCCTGGCAGGGCTCCTGCCGGAAGGCGAACAGCGCGGCGCATTGGCAGAAGCGATGGGAAAGGCGTTTTCCCAGCCAGGGAAAGTATTCACATTGCATGTCTCGCTGGATGGCCGGGAGCAATTGCTCGCCTTGTCCTACATACCGGAGTTGAAGTGGCATGTCGTCACTGCAGTGGATTTGCAGACGGCGCAGGTGCTGGACAAGACCTGGACCAATGCCGCTGTCGCAGTGTTCGCCGCATTGCTGACTTTTTTGCTGGTTGCTTTCGCCTGGGCAGTGGAGAGGCTGGTGCTGCATCCCCTGAACAAGCTGAAGCTTTCGGCTGCTGCCATGGCGCAGGGCGATTTCAATGTGTCCCTGCCGCCCCCCTCGCAGGATGAGCTGGGTGATTTGAGCCGGGCTTTCGGTGTCATGGCTGACCAGGTTCGCCGTAATACCGAAGAGCTTGAAAACAAGGTCCTGGCCCGCACGCAGGCGCTTGAAGCTGCAAACATGGAAATGCGGCGCGCTCAGCAGAAAATCGGGGATTCTCTCGACTATGCCAGCCTTATCCAGCGCGCTACGCTACCCGATCAACAACTGAAACAATCATTGGGACGGCATCACTTCGTCCTCTGGCGTCCGCGCGATGTGGTGGGCGGCGATTTTTACGTTTTCAGGGCGGAAGGCGAGCGCTGTCTGATCGGCGTGGTAGATTGTGCCGGGCATGGCGTTCCGGGCGCGTTGATGACCATGCTGGCGCGATCGGCGCTGGATAATGCAACGAATCGAGTCGGGATTGAATCGCCTGCGGCGATCCTTGAACAGACAGACGAGTCGATCCGTAGCATGATCGGCCAGTGCGACTTTCCGCGGGCGATTGCGACCAACATGGATACCGGGCTGGTCTATGTCGATCGGTCAAGGAACATCCTGCGTTTCGCCGGTGCCAAAATTGGTTTGTACTGGAGTGATGGCCGCGAAGTCGAAGAGATTAAAGGCGTGCGCCGGGCGATCGGAGACCGTCGGCGGGGATGCTATGCCGACACGGAAATCGCCGTGCGGCCCGATGCGACATACTATCTGGTCACCGATGGCTTCCTCGATCAGGCTGGCGGCGAACTGGGCTATGGCTTTGGCAATACCCGCTTTACCCAGCTGCTTCTGCAGCATGCGCGCTTGCCGATGGAGGCGCAGGCCGCGGCGCTGGACCGGGCGCTGGACGATTACCGTGGGGAGTGTCCCCAGCGGGACGACATCACGATATTATCTTTCCGATTCGACTGAACGGGGGCTGCGATGGAATCAATCGATATTTTTGCGCTGCGCGAGCATTTCAACAGCAGGCAAATCCTGCTCTGCTTCAACGGCCCCATTTCCCGCAGCCTGATCGAGGAAATCGGCAACGCCCTGAAGAATTATCTGCAGGCGGACAATGCCCAACCCTCGGCTGCCATGGACGTGTTCGGTGTTTATGTCGAGATGACCCAAAACATCCGCCACTATGCGCTCGCGCGGGGCTACGACGAAAAAGACAGTTCGGCCACCGTTATCGTTGCACGCGATGCCGAAGGCCGTTATCTGGTCGAAGCTTGTAACCAGGTGGAAAAGAGCGATGGCGAGGCGCTGCTCGCCAGAATCGAAGAACTCGCAACAATGGACAAGACCGGGCTCAAGGCCGCCTACAAAACCCAATTGCGGCTGCCTCGCACCGAAGAAGCCGCCAGCGGGGCGGGACTGGGCCTGATCGATATGGCAAGAAAATCGGTGGAGCCGCTCCGCGGGAGCTTGGCGCCAGTCAGCACCACGCGCTCGTTTTTCAGCCTGCGCGCGGTTATCTGAAATCCCTCTCTGGATGTAACGATGAATGAATTGAACGTTCAAGGAAGCCAATCGACGCCCTGCATCCGCGGCGATTGGGAGCAAGGAACCTTGGCCATGGAAGGGGATTCCTACCCGGAAAATTCCTTCGAATTCTTCGGTCCGGTCATTGACTGGGTCGAACGTTTTCTCAAGGACTCATCCATGCCGTTGAAGCTCGAACTGAAGCTGGTTTACATGAACACCAGCTCGGTCAAAGCGATGATGGACATCTTCGATCTGCTCGAAGATGCGTACACACAGGGGCGCCAGGTCAGCGTGAACTGGTTCTACGATCCCCGCAACGAGCGGGTACTGGATCTGGCCGACGAGTTTCGCGAGGACTGCAGTTTCCCCTTCGAGATCGCTGCCGATGTCCGATAAACCGTCATTGCCGCAGATCGACGCCGAAAAGGAACTCATCCGGCACATCGAAACGCTGCTGGCCGATCCGGCGCACGAGGGCAACCCGCTGCGCGAGCCGCTTGCACGGTTGCTTGAGCAGAACGCAGGGCAACGGCAGCGGCTGGAACGTCTGGTCAGGATTTCCGATGGCTATCACTTGCTGTCCAGGGCCAACAGCGAAACCCTGTCGCAGCAATATGACCGCCAGTTGAGACGAGTCGAAAAGCTGATGCGAATCTCGGATCGCTACCAGCAAAGCCTGCGGGAAATCAGCGAAGCGCTCAGGGAAGCTTCGTTGCACGATCCTTTGACCAGTCTGGGCAATCGCCGTTTCCTGATGGAGCGGCTTGGTGAAGAGACGGGGCGCGCAGTCCGCAACAGCACGCCTTACTCCCTCGGCATTATCGATATTGATTTTTTCAAATCCATCAATGACCGGTATGGGCACGACGCTGGCGACAAGGCGCTATGCGAGGTTTCCTGCGCGATCAGGGATTCGCTCCGCGAATATGACATCTGCGGACGCTGGGGCGGTGAGGAATTCCTGTTCATCCTGCCCGAGACGCCGCTCGACCTTGCCGTTCAGGTCGCCGAGCGGGTGCGCCTCGGCATCGAGAATATTCGACACGACCACATCGACTACCGCATCACGGCCTGCATAGGCGTCACCCTTTATCGGTATGGGGAACACTATTCCGATACGATCAAGCGCGCGGACGAGGCTTTGCGGCATGCCAAGGAAGCCGGGCGCAACAGGGTAGAGTCCCGTTTATAAGAACCGGTTCGCGATCTTGCAGCGAAGCCGTGACCGGTTCTGAGCGCGGGGATTCTTCCTGTTGATTTACAGTGCCACGCGCGCAGCAGGAAAGCGCACGGCGAAGCAGCTGCCCTGACCGGGTTTGCTGTGGATGTGCAGTGAGGCCTGGTGGCGGGTGATGGCGTGCTTGACGATGGCGAGTCCCAGCCCGGTGCCGCCCGATTCGCGCGAACGGCCGCGATCAACGCGGTAGAAGCGTTCGGTCAGGCGCGGGATGTGTGCGGGGTCGATGCCGATGCCGGTATCCTCGACGGCGAATTCGGCCCCTTCGGCGCTGCTGCTCCAGTGAATACGGATCGAACCGCCGGCGGGCGTGTAGCGCACGGCGTTGGAAACCAGGTTGCTCAGTGCGCTGGTGATCTCGCCTTCCGAGCCGAAGAGGTCGGCATGGCAGCCCTGGATCAATTCGACCTGGTGCTGGCCGTTCGACAGCGCTTCGGCATCGCGGCGCAGTTTATCGAGCAGCGAGGTCATGTTGATGCGCTCGTCGGTCGGGGGCGGCGGAGCGGCTTCCATGGTCGAGAGCAGCAGCAGTTCCTGCACGATGCGCTGCATGCGGTCCGATTGCTCGGCCATGATGCCGAGGTAATGGTTGCGTTCCTCGGGGTTCAGATCCAGCTCGCGCAGCGTTTCGATGAAGCCGTGCAGCACCGTGAGCGGTGTGCGCAGTTCGTGCGATACGTTGGCGACGAAATCGCGGCGCATCTGGTCGACGCGTTCGGTCTGCGTGATATCGGTGATCTGGATGAGTTGCCGTTTCTTGCCGTAGGCGATGACGTGCACGGACAGCAGCGCATCGCCGGCGCGCTCCGAGCGCATTTGCAGCGGGGCGGCGAAATCGCCGGCCGTCAGGTAGTTCAGGAATAGCGGTTGCCGGACGAGGTGGGTGATCGGTTCGCCGATGTCGGTTTGCTGGTTCAGGCCCAGTTGCTGCTCGGCCATGCGGTTGCACCATTCGATGCGCCAGCCCTCGCCGACGATGATGGCGCCAACCGTCAGCGCCTGGCCCGCGGCGCCGAAGCGCGCGAGTTCTTCCTGCCAGTAGGCGATCTGGCGGCGCAGGTCGCGTTCGTGCCGGTAGAGGTGGGCAAACGGCTCGCTCCAGACGCCGCTGCCGACGAGTTCGGTCGCCGGGGACGGATTGCGCGCCCAGCGTTCCAGAGCGATCCATTGCCGAAGATGGTAGGCAAGCTGCAGCAGGAGCCCCAGTACCAGCGTGGCCCAAGCTGCATGGGCCGACCCGAACAGCCAGACCACGGCGGCGATTGCCAGGGTGAGCAGGGTGTAGCCCAGTGCGCGTACCACGGGGTGGAAATTCATGATTCCACTTTCTCCGCGCCGCGGAAGCGGTAGCCGGTGCCGCGCACGGTTTCCAGCCGCTTGTGGTGCCCGGTGATTTCAAGCGCGGCGCGCAGGCGGCGGATGTGGACGTCCACGGTACGCTCCTCGATGAACACGTGGTCGCCCCAGACGCTGTCGAGCAACTGGGCGCGGCTGTAGACGCGCTCCGGGTGCGTCATGAAGAAAAACAGCAGGCGGAATTCGGTGGGGCCGAGTTCCAGCGGTTCGCCGTTGCAGGTGATGCGGTGCGTGGCCGGATTGATGGCCAGTCCTTCGATCTCGACCGCTTCACCGGCCAGATGCGGCGCGCGGCGGCGCAGCACGGCGCGTACTCGCGCGATGAGTTCCTTGGGCGAGAACGGTTTGGTGATGTAATCGTCCGCGCCGGATTCGAGTCCCTGAATCTTGTCTTCCTCGTGCACGCGCGCAGTCAGCATGATGATGGGGATCTCGCGGGTGCGCTCGTCGGCGCGCAACTTCTTGGCCAGCGCTACGCCCGATTTGCCCGGCAGCATCCAGTCGAGCAGGATCAGGTCGGGCAGTGCGGCGCGAATGGCCGATTCGCCTTCTTCGGCGCTACCGGCGCGAATGACCAGAAAGCCAGCGTGCTTGAGGTTGATGGCGAGCAGTTCCTGGATCGCCGGCTCGTCCTCGATCACAAGAATGTTCGGGTTCAAGATGCGGACTCCTTGAACGCAGGCGGGTTGTTGCGTCCTTCGACGATGTAGATGATGTGCTCGGCGATGTTCTTGGCATGGTCGCCGATGCGCTCGATGGCGCGCGCAATCGAGATGATGTCGATCGAGGTGGTGATCGTGCGCGGGTCTTCCATCATGTAGGTGACGAGCTGGCGGATCACGGCCTTGAATTCGGTATCGACCTCGGCATCGCTGCGGATGATCTGGCGCGCTTCTTCGGTGTCGAGCCGGGAGAAGGTGTCGAGCGAGCGGCGTACCATGTCGGCCGCGGCCTTGGCGATGTGGCGCACGTCTGCGGTATGTGGCGGCAGCGATTTCGGCCCTTCGCCGTGGATGCGCCGCGCGCCCTTGGCGATGCGCTTGGCTTCGTCGCCGATGCGTTCCAGGTCGGTGACGATCTTGGTCACGCCGAGGATCAGGCGCAGATCGGTGGCTGCGGGCTGGCGCTTGGCGATGACCTGGGCGCACTCGTCCTCAATCAGTGTCTGGAAGACGTCGATCTTGCGGTCGGTTTCGACGATGTCGGAAACCGTGGAAATTTCCCCCGAGGTGTAAGCCTGCGTTGCGGCCAGACATTGGGCTTCGACCAGCCCGCCCATTTCCAGCACATGGCTGCGCAGGGTGGTGAGCTCGTCGTCAAAAGCGCGGGAAACGTGTTTTTCGAATTCGTTCATGTTGGTTCCTTTATGGCAATCCTGTGCAGGTTCGGCCAATGTTTTCAGGGATCGGGCGCGGCTGCCTCGTTAACCCATGCGACCGGTGATGTAGTCTTCCGTGCGTTTGTCTTTGGGTTTGACGAAAATATCGTCGGTCTTGCCGAATTCGACCAGCTCGCCCAGATACATGTAGGCGGTGAAATCCGAAACCCGCGCGGCCTGTTGCATGTTGTGGGTCACGATGGCGATCGTGAACTCCGACTTGAGTTCGTGGATCAGCTCTTCGATGCGGCCGGTGGAAATCGGGTCGAGCGCCGAGGTCGGTTCGTCGAGCAGCAGCACCTGCGGTTTGACCGCTACGCCGCGCGCGATGCACAGACGCTGTTGCTGGCCGCCGGAAAGGCTGGTGCCGGGCTGCTTGAGTTTATCCTTGACCTCGTTCCAGAGCGCGGCCTTGGTCAGCGCCCATTCGATGCGGTCGTCCATTGCACTGCGGTTGAGCTTTTCATGCATGCGCACGCCGAAAGCGATGTTTTCGTAAATCGACATCGGGAAGGGCGTGGGTTTCTGGAACACCATGCCGACACGGGCGCGCAGCGCGATGGTGTCCACGTTGCCGTGCAGGATGTTCTCGCCGTCGATCAGCAATTCGCCTTCGGCGTGCTGGCCGGGGTAGAGGTCGTACATGCGGTTGATGGTGCGCAGCAGCGTCGATTTGCCGCAGCCGGACGGGCCGATGAAGGCGGTGACCTTGCCCTTGTAGATATCCAGATTGATTCCCTTGAGGGCTTGCGCTTTGCCGTAATAGAAGTTCAGGTTCCGGATGCTGATCTGCGGGACCAGTGCCTGGGCGGAGGATTCGATAGGCATCTTTTATTTCCTTAACGTTGCGGGCTGCTTCTGAACATGACGCGGGCGATGATGTTCAGGATGAGTACGCCGAGAGTGATGATGAATACGCCGGCCCAGGCGAGTTGCTGCCAGTCGGCGAACGGGCTCATGGCGAACTTGAAAATGGTGGCCGGCAGGCTGGCCATCGGCTCGGAGAGATTGGTACTCCAGAACTGGTTGGACAGCGCGGTAAACAAGAGCGGGGCAGTTTCGCCGGAAATGCGCGCTACGGAGAGCAGAATGCCGGTCACGATGCCCGATTTGGCAGAGCGCAGTGTCACCATCAGGATCACCCGCCACTTCGGCGCGCCGAGCGCGAACGCGGCTTCGCGCAGCGAATTGGGGACCAGCGCCAGCATGTTTTCGGTGGTGCGCACCATGACCGGAATCGCCAGCAGCGCCAGTGCCAGCGCGCCGGACATGCCGGAAAATTTGCCGGCCTTGGCGACGTAGATCGCGTAGACGAACAGGCCGATCACGATGGAGGGCGCTGAGAGCAGGATGTCGTTGACGAAGCGCGTGACCTTGCCGAGCCAGCTGCGCTGACCGTATTCGGCCAGGTAGATGCCGGCCAGCGTGGCGAGCGGGGTGGCGATCAGCATTGCCAGGCCCACCATGATGAGGCTGCCTGCGATGGCATTCTTCAGTCCGCCCGCCTCGCCCGGAGGCGGCGTCATTTCGGTGAACAGCGTGGGCTTGAGCGCGCCAACGCCCAGGTCGAGCACCATCCACAGAATCCAGAATAGCCAGAACAGGCCGAAAGCCATGGCTGCCAGCGACATGGAGAGCGCAAAAAAATTGACGGCTTTGCGTTTGGTCGAGAGTTTCATTGGTTCTTACCCGACGTGCTTTCCGCCGGAATTCTTTTCCAGCGAATGCAACAGCAGTTTGGACAGCGAGAGCACGATGAACGTGATCACGAACAGGATCAGGCCGAGCTCGATCAGTGCGGCGGTGTAGAGCCCCGGCGAGGCTTCGGCGAATTCGTTGGCGAGCAAGGACGTGATGCTGTTGCCCGGCATGAAAAGCGACGGGCTTTCGAGCAGGCTCGCATTGCCGATTACGAAGGTCACGGCCATGGTTTCGCCGAGTGCGCGGCCCAGGCCGAGCATCACGCCGCCGATCACGCCGACGCGGGTGTAGGGCAGCACCACGTTGCGCACCACCTCCCAGGTCGTTCCCCCGAGGCCGTAGCACGATTCCTTGAGCATGGCCGGGGTCAGCTCGAACACGTCGCGCATGACCGAGGTGATGAACGGGATGATCATGATAGCCAGAATGATGCCGGCAGCCAGAAGGCCGATGCCGAAGGTCGGGCCGGAAAAGAGTTCGCCGATGACCGGCACTTCGCCGAGCGTTTCGGCGATCTTGGGCTGCACGTGTTCACCGAACACCGGCGCGAAAACCAATAACCCCCAGATGCCGTAGACGATGCTGGGAATGCCGGCCAGCAACTCGATGGCGATGCCGAGTGGGCGGCGCAACCAAGTGGGCGAAAGCTCAGTCAGAAAGAGCGCGATGCCGAAGCTGATTGGCAGCGCGATGACCAGCGCGATCAGCGAAGTCACCAGCGTGCCGTAGATCGGCACCAGTGCGCCGAACTGCTCGGCGGGCGGGTTCCATTCGCTGCTGGTGAGAAAGCCGAAGCCGAAGGTCTTGATCGAAGGCCAGGCGCTGATGGTCAGGGAAACGATGATCCCGGCCAGCACCAGCAGCGTCAGCATGGCCACGGCGCGGGTCAGGTTGAAGAACAACAGGTCGCCCAGCTTGCTCTTGGAGGGTGAGTTTTTCATGGGTTCCGTTTGTCTGGGAAACGCTGAACAATTGCTGCGAAGGCGCATGGCGGCGTCGCGCGGTGCTCGAAATCCTCATGTATTCGCATATACATTGCGGTTTCTGCGCTCCGGGCTCCTTGCCCTGCGTCTTCTCGCTGACTTGTTCAGTATTTCCTTTGTAGAGGGCCGGCAACCGCCGGCCCGGGTTGCATAAATTACTTGGCCACGAGTACCGGCTTGCCCGCGCCATCCTTGATGCCGGCAGTCCACGAACCATAGATCTGCTTGACCAGGTTGTCCGGCAGGGCCACGTATTCCAGATCAGCCGCCATCTTGCCGCCGTTCTTGAACGACCACTGGAAGAACTTCAGCACTTCCGCACCCTGAGTCGGCTTGGCCTGGCTCTTGTGCATCAAGATGAAGGTTGCACCCGTGATCGGCCAGCTATCCTTGCCCGGCTGGTTGGTCAGGATCTCGCCGAAGTTGGACTTGGCCCAGTTGGCGCCGGCTGCGGCAGCCTTGAAGGTCGTATCGTCCGGAGCAACGAAGTTGCCGGAGGCATTCTGCAGTTTCACCCAAGCCAGCCTGTTCTGCTTGGCATAGGCGTATTCCACGTAGCCGATCGAATTGGGGATGCGCTGCAGGAAGGCAGCCACACCTTCGTTACCCTTGCCGCCCATGCCGGTGCCCGGCCATTTCACAGCGGTGCCTTCACCGACTTTCTGCTTCCATTCGGCGTTAACCTTGGAGAGGTAGTTGGTGAAGATGAAGGTGGTGCCGGAGCCGTCGGCGCGGCGTACCACGGCGATGCTGGTGCCAGGCAGCTTCACGCCCGGGTTCAGATCGGCAATCGCCTTGTCGTTCCACTTCTTGATCTTGCCCAGATAAATGTCGGCGAGCACCTGGCCGCTCAGGCGAAGCGCACCGGGCTGAACGCCGGCCACGTTGACGACCGGCACCACGCCGCCGATCACGGCCGGGAACTGGGTCAGCCCGTTCTTGTTCAGGTCTTCAGCCTTGAGCGGCATGTCGGAAGCGCCGAAATCGACGGTCTTGGCGGTGATCTGCTTGATGCCGCCGCCGGAGCCGATCGACTGGTAGTTCACGCGGTTGCCGGTGGCTTTCTGGTAGGCATCGGCCCACTTGGCGTACAGCGGAGCCGGGAAGGAAGCGCCCGCGCCGGTGATCTCGGCGGCTTGCACGGCCAGGGAGGCGGCGCCCATCGCCAGGGCAAGGGCGGAAATCTGGAGCAACTTGAATTTGCGCAACATCGGGGAGTCCTTTGTTTGGCTGTTGGTGATGGCGCCACTGTACGAATTGATTGTTACAACAATGTGACATGTTGCAGCGGTGTGACAGGTGATTTTTGCCAACCTCCGACAAAAGGAGGGGGTGAAGAAACCCCGCGAGGTTGTGTGATTCGCGTCGATTTCCCCTCAGCCTTGAAAAGAAAGTAAAATCCCACCTTTGGTGCAAATCCGGCCGCCCGAGAGCGGCAGAGAAAAGAATCATGCTGACATTCCAGGAAATCCTGCTTACCCTCCAGAAATACTGGGCCCGCCACGGCTGCGCTTTGCTGCAGCCCTACGATATCGAAGTTGGCGCGGGGACATTCCATACGGCCACATTCCTGCGCGCGCTCGGCCCGGAGCCGTGGAATGCTGCCTACGTGCAGCCTTCGCGCCGCCCCAAGGACGGCCGTTACGGCGAGAACCCCAACCGTCTGCAGCACTATTACCAGTACCAGGTGGTGCTCAAACCCAGCCCTGACAACATCCAGGACCTGTATCTCGGTTCGCTGCGCGAGCTGGGCATCGACCCGACCGTGCATGACATCCGCTTCGTGGAAGACGACTGGGAATCTCCGACACTGGGCGCTTGGGGTTTGGGCTGGGAAGTGTGGCTCAACGGCATGGAAGTGACGCAGTTCACCTACTTCCAGCAGGTTGGCGGCCTCGATTGCAAGCCGGTGCTGGGCGAAATCACTTACGGCGTCGAGCGTCTGGCGATGTACCTGCAGGGCGTGGAGAACGTCTACGATCTGGTCTGGACCGTGTACCCGAACGGCCAGAAGGTGACCTACGGCGACATCTACCACCAGAACGAAGTCGAACAGTCCACCTACAACTTCGAGCATTCGAACGTCGAGTTGCTGTTCCGCCTCTTCAATGATTTCGAATCCGAGGCCAAGCGCCTGATGGATGCCGGGCTGGCGCTTCCGGGCTTCGAGATGGTGATGAAGTGTTCGCATACCTTCAACCTGCTCGATGCGCGCGGCGCGATTTCGGTGACCGAGCGCGCGGCCTATATCGGCCGGGTGCGGGCGCTGGCGCGGCAGGTGGCGCAAGCCTACTACGACAGCCGCGAAGCCCTGGGCTTCCCGATGTGCCGAGCCGAGTGAGCCGAGTAATTCCTTTTCCGGAGTGAAACCGATGCGAAAGTTCCTGATCCTGCTGTTGCCCGTGATGCTGGTGGCTGCTTGTGACGGCAAGCTCGGTTACGAACAGGGCCGCCCCGGCGATCCCCCGCCCTTCAAGGGCGAGTGGCGGCGCTACGGCACGATGCCGGACTTCGACGTGCTGGTGAACGTGGACGCGATTTCGCGCGACGATCGCTATGCCAAGGACAAGTATGTCTACGTCTGGATGCTGCAAAGCTTCCGCACGGCGCAGATCGATGGTGTCTCGAAGGGCAAGTACCGCAAGAAGTTCACCCGCCAGGCCATCGAGTGCAAGAGCGGGCGCATGGCGGCGACGACTGCCGTGCTGACCGACGAAAACAACGCCGAAGTGGCGCGCTATGACGTGCCGGGTTATCAGTGGGAATTCTCGACGCCGACGCCGAATACCTACGGAGCCGACTTCATGCGCCAGGTCTGCCAGATCCATGCAGACAAGGAAGCGGCCAAGAAACAATGATTCCGGGTAGCCCCGGACCTGAACAACTGGATGACGCGATATGTCCCAAACACTGCTGATTGAATTGTTGACCGAAGAACTGCCACCCAAGGCGCTATCCCGGCTGGGAGCGTCCTTTGCCGGAACCGTTTTCGAGGAACTGGCGAAGCTCGGTTTTGTTGCGAAAGAGGCCGAATATGCCACCCATGCCAGCCCGCGCCGCCTTGCGGTGTCGATTCCGGGCGTGCTGGCCGTCCAGCCCGATCAGCAGGTCGAAAAGAAAGGCCCGGCCGTGGCGGCCGGTTTCAAGGATGGTCAGCCGACGCCGGCGCTGCTCGGCTTTGCCCGGTCGGTCGGTCTTGCCACCGATCAGCTCGATCAACTGGAAAAGGCCTCGGACGGCAAGCAGGAAGTCTTCCTGTTCCGTTCGGTGAAGCAGGGCCAGCCTTTGGCTGGCGTGCTCTCCGGCATCATCGAGGCCGCGCTGAAGAAGTTGCCAGCGCCGAAGATGATGCGCTGGGGCGACCGCGACGGACAGTTTATCCGTCCGGTGCATCGCCTGACCGTGCTGCACGGTGCGGATGTGATTCCGGCCAAGGTGCTGCATCTGGAATCCGGCCGCACCACGCTCGGCCACCGCTTCCTCTCGCAAGGCGAGATTACGCTGGCGAACGCCGACGAATACGCCGGAAAACTCTACGAACAGGGCCGCGTAGTGGCAAATTTCGCCGCACGCCGTCACCAGATCGAAGAAGCGCTGGCTGCTGCTGCCGCGGCGCAGGGCGCGCATATCGCCCCGTCCGAAGGCCTGCTCGACGAAGTGACCGCGCTGGTCGAATGGCCCGTGGTGTATGTCGGCGAGTTCTCTGCCGACTTCCTCAAGGTGCCGCAGGAATGCCTGATCCTTTCCATGCAGCAGCACCAGAAGTATTTCCCGTTGCTCGATGCAAACGGCAAGTTGTTGCCGCGCTTCCTCGTGGTTTCCAACCTCGAAACCGCCGATCCGTCGCACATCATCCAGGGCAACGCCCGCGTGCTGCGTGCGCGCTTGTCCGATGCCAAGTTCTTCTTCGAGCAGGACCAGAAAACCCCGCTCGAAGGCCGCGTCGCCAAGCTCGGCTCGGTTGTTTACCACAACAAGATCGGCAGCCAGATGGAGCGTGTGCAGCGCTTGCAGAAGCTCGCCGGCGAGATTGGCCCGGCGCTCGGTGCCGAGCGCAAGATCGCCGAACGTGCGGCATTCCTGGCCAAGGCTGACTTGCTGACCGACATGGTGGGCGAGTTCCCCGAGCTGCAAGGCATCATGGGCATGTATTACGCGCGCATCGACGGCGAAGATGAACAAGTGGCGGCGGCGATTGAAGGCCACTATCACCCCCGCTTCGCGGGCGACAGTCTGCCGGTAGGCCCGGTGGCCACTGCCGTGGCGCTTGCCGACAAGCTGGAATCCATCGTGGGTATCTACGGCATCGGCCTGATCCCGACCGGCGACAAGGACCCGTTCGCGCTGCGTCGCGCCGCGCTTGGCGTGTTGCGCATGCTGCTGAACTTGCCGCTCGACCTGCATTCGCTGCTGATGGCGACTGCCGCCACCTTCCCGGCTGGCGTGATCGCAGAAGGGACGGTTGAGGGTGTGTACGAATTCATGCTGGAACGCCTTAAGAACCTGCTGGCTGCGGAGCACCCGCTTGCCGACATCGATGCGGTGCTGGCGCTGAAGCCGACCCGTTTCGACGACGTGGCTGCGCGTCTCTCGGCCGTGGCGGCGTTCAAGGCGCTGCCGGAAGCCGCTGCGCTCGCCGCTGCGAACAAGCGTATCCGCAACATCCTGAAGAAGGTCGAAGGCAAGATTCCGGCGCTCAACCCCGCGTTGTTCGCCGAGGCCGCGGAAACCGCGCTGCATGCCGAATTCGCGAAGCTTGCTCCGGGCGTCGAAGCCCAGCTCAAGGCCGGCGACTTTACCGGCGCGCTCAAGACGCTGGCTGCGCTCAAGACGCCGGTCGATGCCTTCTTCGATGGCGTGATGGTGATGGCTGACGACCTGGCCGTGCGCGGCAACCGTCTGGCCTTGCTGAATGCGTTGGCCGAGCTGATGAACCGGGTTGCGGAGTTGTCGCTGCTGGCCGAATAAGCGCCTGTTCATCAGGCGGCTGCGCCTTCGCATCTGGTGGTCGGGCGGCTAATATGAATATGGTTTTATTTGTGCTCTTGGTGTCCTGGGTGGTGAAAAAAGGGTTGAATCCATGAAACTGCTTGTACTCGACCGCGATGGCGTGATCAACGAAGACAGCCCGGAATACATCAAGGCGCCGGATGAATGGCATCCGATTCCTGGCAGTATCGAGGCAATTTCCGAACTGTCTCGTGCCGGTTGGTCGATTGTCGTGGCGTCCAATCAGTCCGCGGTCGGTCGCGGCATGATCAGCGTCGATACACTCAACCGCATCAACGCCAAAATGCACCGCGTGGTGGCGGCGGCGGGCGGGCATATCGATGCCATCTTCTTCTGTCCCCACCATCCGGAGGAGGACTGCGAGTGCCGCAAGCCCAAGCCCGGCATGCTGCAGGAAATTGCCCACCGTTATCATGTCAACGCCATGGATCTCATCATGGTCGGCGATTCGTTGCGCGACCTCGAAGCGGTGGCTTCCATGGATGGCATGCCCATTCTGGTACGGACCGGCAAGGGCAAGAAAACCGAAGCGGCAGGCAATCTACCGCTCAATACACTGATATTTGACGATCTCCAGGCGGTGGCCACTTACTTGTTGGCCCACGATATGGGGATGAGTGTTTTCCCGAAATGATCCTGATTCGTTCGCTGATTTTCTGGGCCGGCTGGGCGTTGCTGACAGTCGTCTATACCCTTATCGCGCTGGTCATCATGCCCATGTCGCCGGTGCCGCGCTACCGGGTGATGTCCACCTGGTCGAAGCTGGTCACTCATTGGCTGGCGCTGTCCTGCGGGTTGAGCTACCGCGTCGAAGGGCTGGAAAATCTGCCGGAAGGGCCGGCGATGTTCATGCCCAAGCACCAGTCGGCGTGGGAAACCATGGCGTTCCAGTGTTTCATTCCGCCCGTGGCGTGGGTGCTCAAGCGCGAGCTGCTGCTGATTCCGTTCTTCGGCTGGGCCGTGCGCGCCACTTCGCCGATTGCCATCGACCGCCAGAAGAAGGTGCAGGCGCAGCGGCAGATCATGACCCAAGGCCATGACCGGCTGGCCAAAGGCTTTTGCCTGATCGTGTTCCCCGAAGGGACGCGAGTCGGTGCCGGCGAGCGCGGAGTGTACAAACACGGCGGTTCGCGTCTGGCTGCCGATCTGGAAATTCCGGTGGTGCCGATTGCGCACAATGCGGGCGAATTCTGGCCGCGCAATTCGTTGCTGAAATGGCCCGGCGTCATCACCGTCAAGATCGGCAAGCCGATCCCGACCGCAGGCCGCGAAGCGGCCGACATCACCGCCGAGGTCGAAGCCTTCATCGAAGGCGAGATGGCGCGCATCCCGCCCGAGATGCGTGGCCCCTGCTACCTAAAAAAATGAAATCGGCCCGTATTGGCTTGCCCGATGGACGCGAGCTGGCCTATACGCTCAAGCGCAGCGCCCGGCGCAGCATCGGCTTGCGCATCGGGCCGGACGGACTGAGCATCACCTTGCCGCTGCGCGCCCCGCAGGCCGATGCCGAGCGCGCCATTTTCCAGAAACTCGACTGGATTCTTCCCCGCCTTGTCTCGCGGCCAAGCGCCGAAACGCCACAGCTACGCGCCGGCGCGCCGTTTTTCTGGCTGGGCGAAGCGGTGGTGCTGGCTGCCGGTGCGGGGCGTACCCGGCTCGATGGCGAACTGTTGCACGTGGCTGCGGAAGATGAGGCCGGCATGAGCGTGGCGCTGGCCCGTTTCATGAAGCGCCGCGCCGCGGAATTCCTGCCGCAGCGCGTGGCGTACTGGAGCGCGCGCATGGGCTTGCAACCGGCGCGGGTGGGTTTGTCCTCGGCGCGCCGGCGTTGGGGCAGTTGCGCCGCGCATGGCGGGATTCGCCTCAACTGGCGGCTGATGCAGGCGCCGCCTGCCGCGATCGATTACGTCGTGATCCATGAGCTGGCGCATCTGGCCGAACTCAACCACTCGCCGCGCTTCTGGGCGCTGGTCGAGGTCCATTGCCCGGACTGGAAACACCAACGCGACTGGCTCAAGCGGCATGGGGCGCAGTTGCTGGGGTGGTGATTCCGGGTCAATGCCGGATGATTTCGCCTGCCGGAGCATAGTCCGATGCCTTGAGCGGGCTGCGGGCGGCAATGAATTCGCTCAGCACGTCGGCATCCACCAAGCCCGTGTCGGCATAATGCCGGTGGCCTGACAGGGCCGGATACTGGTCGGCGCCGGAAGCCTGGAAGCTGTTGAGCACCAGGCGATAGGTTTTCCCCGGCTCGACCGGCGCCCCCTTGATGCGGGCACTTTCGACCTTGCCGCTCCGGATGGCCAGTTCGATTCCGGCAAATTGCGGGAATCCGCCCGAACCCGGCGTCATTTTCGCCGCGGCGTCCAGGTAGTCCATCACTTCCCTGCCTGTCAGCTTGACGGTGACCAGCGTGCTGCCGAAAGGAAGCACCTTGAGCACATCCTTGCGGGTGATCTTGCCCGCTTTCAGGGAATCCCGGATGCCGCCGCCGTTGATCATGGCAAAGTCGGCGCCGGTTTTTTTCAGCATGGCGCGGCCCAGCAATTTTCCCATGGCGGCCGGGCGCGAGCGCACGATGTCGCGTCCCCCTGCGATGGCCGCATCGGTGCTGCCGATGGTGTTGTCCAGTTGCTGCTGGCCGAAAGCCTGAAAGGGTTTCAGTAGCGCCAGCATGTCCGGGTCTTCCGGGATTTCCTCGGTATAGGGGCGATAGCCGATCTTGCCGTTTGCAGCCGTTACCGGCTTTTTCAGATTGACCGGGATCAGGGCGTAGTTGACCAGTTTGAGCGTGCCCTTGCGGTATTCGAAATCTGCCCGGCCGACATATTTGCCCCATTCGTGCGCCTGTACGATCCAGGTGCCGTTCTGGCGGTCCGGCTGGCAAGCGGTGCCGGGAACGTAATCGTTGTTCCGCACGTTCTCCGCTTTCATGCAGGCTGGATTCTGCGAGTGGCCGCCGATGATCAGGTCGATGCCTTTCACTGAACGGGCCATTTCAACGTCGCCCGGCGCGAGGGTGCCATGGTCGCCGTTCTCGTAATGCCCCATATGGGAGATGGCAATGACGATATCCGCCTGGTTGCGCAGTTCCGGGAGCAGCGAGGCGGCTTCGGATTGCGGATTGCGAAATTCGATTCCTTTGATGCGATCCGGGTTGACCAGCTTGGCGGTGTCTTCGGTGGAAAGCCCCAGTACGCCGACGCGTACGTCGCCCAAGCTGAAAATTTCATAAGGACGGAACATGCGCTGGCCATTCCGGTAAATGTTGGCTGACAGCATCGGGAACTTGATCAGTTGCTGCTGCATTTTCAGCACGGACAGCGGCTTGTCGAATTCGTGATTGCCGACCGCCATGGCCTGGTAGCCGAGCAGGTTCATGCCGACAAAATCCGGAATGGCATGCTGCATGTCCGACTCGGGAACGCCGGTGTTGATGTCGCCGCCGTCGAGCAGCAGGGTGTGGCCGCCCTGTTCGGCCACTTCCTTGCGGATTCGGTCGACGATGGTCTTGCGTGCGGCCATACCGTATTCGCCAAGCTCGTTCTTCCAGAACCGGCCATGATGGTCGTTGGTATGCATGATGGTGATGCGGTAGGCCTTGTCCTTGCCGGACTCGGGAGTGGAGAGGTTTGCACAGCCGGACGCAAGCGCGACGATGAGCAGCCAGGTCGCATGTTTCAACAGGTTCATAGCGGTTTACCGGGAAAAGTCTGCGGGCATTATGAACCTGTTTTTCTCGCTGAAATAGAGGCTGCAACAGCGGATCGGAACAGGCAGAAAGCAGCAATTGTTCACCGCAACATGATCTGTCGCGTTATGATTATGCGCATCCCTTGATTGTTCTCCGGCTGACGGCCATGACCTCTGAAACGCATTTTGGATTCAAGACTGTAGAAGAATCGGAAAAGGCCCAAATGGTGGCCGACGTATTTCATTCCGTGGCCCGCAAGTACGACGTGATGAACGATCTGATGTCGGCTGGCCTGCATCGGGCGTGGAAATTCTTCACCGTCGAAACCAGCGGTGTTCGATCCGGAAACAAAGTGCTCGATATCGCCGGCGGCACGGGCGACCTGTCGCGGGCGTTTGCCAAAAAAGTGGGGCCGACCGGCGAAGTCTGGCTGACCGACATCAACAGCTCCATGCTGGCGGTGGGGCGCGACCGCCTGCTCGACGAAGGGGTGTCCCTGCCGGCTGCGCAGTGCGATGCGGAAAAACTGCCCTTCCCCGACAATTATTTCGATGTGGTTTCCGTGGCATTCGGTTTGCGCAACATGACGCACAAGGATGCCGCCTTGCGCGAGATGTACCGGGTGCTCAAGCCGGGCGGACGCCTGCTGGTGCTGGAGTTTTCCAGGGTTTGGGCACCGCTCAAGCCCGCCTACGATCTCTATTCCTTCAAGCTCCTGCCGCTGATGGGAAAATGGGTGACCGACGATCCCGACTCCTACCGGTATCTGGCCGAATCGATCCGCATGCACCCGGACCAGGAAACGCTCAAGGGCATGATGGGCGACGCCGGATTCGAACGGGTCGAATATTTCAACCTTAGCGCCGGTATCGTGGCGCTGCACAAGGGGGTGAAACTGTGATGCTTGCTGCCGTGCTGAACCGCCTTCTTGCCCATTCTCCCGTCGCTCAATCGGAATTGGCCGCGCAATCGGGTTGCACGGTGCGGATTGAAACGCCGCTGAAGAACGAAACGCTGGTGATGATGCCGGACGGGCTGCTGGCGCACAGCGAAGCGCCTCCCGAGGCCACCCTGGTGTTGTCTCTGTCGTTCTTCATCGTGCGTACCCATGATCCCGCTACCGCCGCCCAGCAAATCGAGCTTTCCGGCGATGCTGCGTTGGGCGGGCGGGTGGCGCATGCGCTCTCGCTTCTGCGCTGGGATGCGGCGGAAGACCTTTCCGAGCTGGTGGGCGATGTGCTGGCAAACCGGCTCGTCAAGTTGGCCGGCGTATTCGGCGGCATTCCTGGTGCGATCGGCGGGCGGCTGGTGAAATCATATGCTGAATACCTGCGCGACGAGCGTGGCATTCTGGCACATCCCGTCGAAGTGGGGCGCTGGGCCAATGGAGTGAATGCATTGAGCCGGGGTGTAACCGAACTCGAAAATCGGGTTCAGCACCTGGAATAGCGTTTGCCGTGCCCTCTGTCCGCAGCCCCGCTCGTCAGCGGGGTTTTCCTTTTTATGAGCCGGGCGCTGGAAAACCATAGCCCAAAAAGTTAACCTTGAATCATTCCCTGTAAAGATTGACAGGTTTTATTCCAATTCCAGATTAAAACGATACTTTGTCATCGGCGCTTGCGATGCTGTTTGCATGCTTTTTCCGCATTTCGTTTCATCTGGAATTAGGGATTATTTGAATGGGAGCGCCTCTTGTCTGAAACGCTGGCCAATTTCGTCATGCGTCGCGCGGTTTGCCTGCGGCCCGAAGATTCTTTGGGGCACGCGCTGGAAATGCTGGCTGCCGAACCCGCTCAAGCCGTTCTGGTGATGGAAGGCGACGGCACGCCGTTGATGGCGCTGATGCCTGAAACTTTGCCGCGCCTGTGGCTTGAGGGTGTGACACTGAGCACGCTGCTGCGCGAGGTGGCCGGCGTCAAGACTTGCGTTCAGCCCGCGTCCGCCGCTTGGCATACGGCGGTGGTCGGCCTGATTTCCCAAGGGCCGGATCGTGTATTGGTCGTGCAGGACGAATCCGGCAAGTTGCTGGGGGTGCTGAACGAGGAGGATTTCTGCCGCCAGCTCGGCCTGCAACGGATTGTCGATGCCCAGAAGCTGATCGAATCGCGTCGCGATTCCGAGTTGCGCCTGCAAGCGGTATTCAATTCCACGCAAGTGCTTTTGGGTGTGCTGGAGCCGGACGGGACTGTCCTGGAAATCAATTCGGTTGCCCTGGACATGGTAGGGGCGCGACGGGAAGACGTGGTCGGCAAACCTTTCTGGGAAACGCCGGGGTGGCAGCACGATCCGCAGCAGCAGGAAAAGCTCCGCCAAGCCATCCAGCAATGCAGGCAAGGCGAAACGCAAGCTTTCGAAGTAACCAACAAGGTCGCTGATTCCAGCCTGCTGAACGTGGATTTTGCTGCGCGTCCGATTTTCGACGACGAAGGCAAGGTGCGTTACATTCTGGCCGAAGGCTGCAACGTCACGGCCCGCCGGCAGGCCGAAAACGCTCTGGGCAACGAGCGCGCGGTCTTGCGTTCGGTTCTCGATACGATCCCGGACCTGATTTTTTTCAAGGATACCAACAGCGTTTACCAAGGGTGCAACCGCGCTTTTGAAAAATATTTCGGCAAACCACAAAACCAGATCGTCGGACGCACGGATTTTTATTTTGTCAACGCAGAACTGGCCGATCTCTTCCGCGAAAAAGACCAGCTGGCCATGCAGAGTGGAGAAACCTGCATCAACGAAGAGTGGGTGCGTTACCCGGATGGCCGCCGCGTCTTGCTCGAAACCATTAAAACCCCGATTCGTGGCGCAGGCGGCAAGATCATGGGGTTGCTGGGCGTTGCCCGTGACATTACCGAGCGCCGTCGTTTGGACGAGGAATTGCGCAAGAGCCAGGAGCGTTACCGGCGCCTGTTCGAGAACATGAATTCCGGCTTCGTTTTGATGCAGGTCGTGCTGGACCTGGCAGGCAAACCGATCGATGCGCGGCATGTCGAAGTCAATCCGGCTTACGAACAGATCGTGGGCAAACCGGCCCAGGAACTCCTCGGCAAGACGATGCGCGAAGTCTATCCCGATATGGAGAGCTACTGGCTCGAGGCGGGGGGACGTGTTGCAATGACCGGCGAATCGCAGGTCATTGAAGGCTACGCAGCCGGATTGGGACGCTGGCTGAAGGTCAATTTGTTTTGCCCGCAGCGCGGATTTTTTGCCGGCATCGTCAAGGATTCGTCGGAGCAGCGCCGGGCCGAAGAATTGCTGCGCAGGCAAAAGGCGCAGCTTCGCGCGATCCTCGACAATTTCCCCTTCCTGGTTTGGCTGAAGGATCGCGAAGGGCGTTATCTGGACGCGAATTACCGGCTGGCTCGCCTGTACGGGCAAACCACTCCCGAGGCGCTGGTCGGGAAAACCGATTTTGATTTCTGCCCTCCGGAAAAGGCCTCGTACTACGTTGCCGAAGATCGTGAAGTGATGCAGACACTGGTCCACAAAACCGTGGAAGCGCCGGTCGACGACGAGGGGCACTGGGAGGAGGTCTTCAAGACGCCGATTCTGGCCGACGACGGCGCATTGCTGGGCACGGCGGGGTTTTCCCGCGACATCACCGAGCGCAAGCGCAGCGAGGCCGCGCTGCGTGCCAGCCAGGCGCATTACCAGGCGTTGCTGGATGCTTCGCCCTTTGGCGTCATCGAACTCGATGCTGCAGACAACTGTGTGTATGCGAACCAGCGTTATCTGGACATGCTCGGTGTGACTTTTGAGCAGGTGCGCGGCGAGGGCTGGAAGCTGGATGTGCATCCCAGGGACAAGGAACGGGTCGAGGAGGTCCGGCGCCAGACCATCGCAGAAGGGGTGCCCGGAAACATCGAATACCGGCGCGTTCTGCCCGGTGGGCGGGTCGTCTGGGTACTTGGCCACGGCGTGCCGATGCGCGACGCCGGCGGTGCCATTTCCGGTGCGATCGTGGCCATTCTGGACATTACCGAGCGCAAGGAAGCCGAGAATCAACTCAAGCTGGCCGCTTCGATTTACGAAGCCTGCGGTGAAGGCGTGATGGTACTCGATACCAGGATGCACATCGTTTCGGTCAACCCTGCATTCACGACGCTGCTGGGATATGAATCGGCCGAAGTTTTGGGAAGAACCCCGGATGTACTGGCGTCCCGCCGCGATTTGCAGTCCGTCCATGAGCAGGTCTGGCGTGCGGTTGAAGAGTCGGGAGTCTGGCAGGGCGAGATATGGGGGCGTCGCAAGGATGGCTCCGACATCGCACTCTGGATGACCATCAGCACGCTGCGCAACCGCAATGGCGAGGTGCAGTGGCGCTTTGCGCTGTTCTCCGACATTACCGACAAGAAGCAGGCTGAAGAGCTCATCTGGCGCCAGGCCAATTATGACAGCCTCACCGGACTGCCTAACCGCCGCCTCTTCCGCGACCGCCTGCAGATCGACATCAAGAAAACCCGCCGAGCCGAACGCACTCTGGCGCTCTTGTTCGTCGATCTCGATCACTTCAAGAACGTGAACGACACGCTGGGGCACGATTACGGCGACCGGCTGCTTGCGGAGGTCGCGCAGCGCCTGCAACGTTGCGTGCGCGACAGCGATACTGTTGCCCGCATGGGGGGCGATGAGTTCACCGTGGTTTTGCCGGAACAGGTCGATGACAAACGGGCATCCGAGGTCGCGCAGGCCATGCTCGATGCGCTGGCCTTGCCGTTCGACCTGGACGGCGAACAGGTCTGCATTTCGGCCAGCGTGGGGATCGCCCTGTTTCCGCGGGACGGAACGGAAGACCGTGTCCTGCTCAAGCAGGCGGACCGGGCCATGTATTTTGCCAAGGCCAAGGGGCGCAATGCCTACAGTTTTGTGACGGGATGATTCCAGTTCCAGATAAAACGATAGCGTCTGCCGCGCTATCCGGCCGCTGAAACAGGCCCGCATTTTGATCTGGCCAAGTGAAGTTTGAATTGTTGTCGTCATACCGGCGCAGGCCGGTATCCAGCAACGAAGCTACTTCAAACCACTGGACCCCGGTCTGCGCCGGGCTGACGAGTTCAAACAATATTTGGCCGACTCTATATTTCACTTGCCGCAGTGGAAATGACCGGGAATCTTGCGATAATGGCACGATCTTTCCATTGCGTTTCCATCATGCGCTTTTTCCGGCTGTTCAAGATTCTCCGTGTCGTCATTTTTTACGGCCTGGACGAGTTCCTGTTCGTTCGCCAACAAAACGGCGGACTGCGCTGCCTGCTGGGCATCCTGTTTTTCTGGCGCAGGCTGGCCACGCCGCGCGCGGAGCGGCTGCGTCGTGCGCTGGAGACGCTGGGGCCGATTTTCGTCAAATTCGGGCAGGTGCTTTCGACACGGCGCGATCTGCTGTCGCAAGACCTGGCCGACGAACTCGCCAGGCTGCAGGACCGGGTGCCGCCGTTTCCGGCCGAAACGGCCGTGCGCATGATCGAGGCCAGCCTCAAGCAGCCGGTATCGCAACTTTTTGCCAGTTTCGAGTGCGAGCCGGTGGCCTCGGCCTCGGTGGCGCAGGTGCATGCCGCGACCCTGCCAGACGGGCGCAAGGTCGCGGTCAAGGTGCTGCGGCCTGGCATCCTGCCGGTGATCGAGAGCGATCTGGCATTGCTGCGTACATTGGCGGGCTGGGTGGAAAAATTCTCCGCCGATGGCCGGCGCCTGCGCCCGCGCGAGGTGGTCGCCGAATTCGACAAATACCTGCACGATGAACTCGACCTGATGTTCGAGGCCGGCAATGCCTCGCAGTTGCGTCGTAACTTCGCGGGATCGGAACAGCTGATCGTGCCCGAGGTGTTTTACGACTACTGCTCGCGCGAGGTGCTGGTGCTGGAGTGGATGGACGGCATCCCGGTCAGCCAGATCGACAGGCTCAGGGCCGAGGGTGTCGATCTCAAGCAGCTCTCGAAAAACGGTGTGGAGATTTTCTTCACCCAGGTATTCCGCGACGGCTTTTTCCATGCCGACATGCATCCGGGCAACATCCTCGTCACCCCGCAGGGGCAGTACATCGCGCTCGATTTCGGTATCGTCGGTGCGCTCTCGGACGTGGACAAGCGCTACCTCGCGATCAACTTCCTGGCCTTCTTCAACCGCGACTACCTGCGCGTCGCCACCGCGCACATCGAGTCCGGCTGGGTGCCGGCCGATACCCGACCGGAAGAGCTTGCCAGTGCCGTGCGTACGGTGTGCGAGCCGTTCTTCAACAAGCCGTTGGCGCAGATTTCCTTCGGCCTGGTGCTGATGCGCCTTTTCGAGGTCTCGCGTCGCTTCAACGTCGAGATTCAGCCGCAGCTCGTGCTGTTGCAAAAAACGCTGCTCAACATCGAAGGGCTGGGGCGCCAGCTCGATCCGGAGCTTGATCTGTGGCAGACCGCCAAGCCTTACCTTGAGCGCTGGATGAACGAACAGGTCGGCTGGCGCGCACTGCTCAACAATTTGCGCACCGAAGCGCCGCAATGGGCTGCGCTGCTGCCGGGCCTGCCGCGCCGCATCAACGAGCTGGTCAGCCACGATCCGGTTCCGCTGCTGCTCAAGGGGTATGCGGGATTGTTGCGCGAACAGAAAAAACGCAACCTCTGGCTGGGGGCGATCTCCGGCATGCTGGGCGCGGCCGTGCTGATCCTGCTCTCGCAGCGGTTCTGACATGGGGTCGAGGGCGCTATTTCTCCTGGTGATGCTGATGGCGGCCGGAGTATCGCCGGCGGCGGGATTGCCTTCTCATTTCTCCGACAAGGTCGAAGCAGCGCTGGCCTGCCGTAGCGAATGGTCGCCGGCATACTGGCGCAGCTACTTCCAGACTTATTTGGGGAAGCCGCTGCGCGTCTGGGGCGAGGCGGAGTGGTACAAGGTCGAAGGCGCGGAGCTGGCCGGCAATCAGGCGAAGGAAGCTTTCGTCAACATGCCTGAATCGACTGCGCTGATGGTGGGGGTGTTGATCGAGGCACCGGTGGCGGACGTGCGCAAGAAAATCCAGGAAAAGCTCGGTATGGCTTTTGTCGAACTGCCCGGCCCGTATCCCCGCTATCTGTCGAAAACCGGTAGCGTGCTCGTGGGGCTCGCCAACCCGCAGAAGCCGCAGACCAAATGGTATTGCGCGCGCTGGAACCTCGGCAACCGCCCGTGATCCTGAATTGCCGGTTGTTGTAAGAGCGGATGAAAACCGCGAAAAACCGCCGGTATTTCGCGGTTTGCAACCGTCCCGCGAAATTTCACACCGGTAGAATTGTCGGTGCGCCACCTTCGCCCGGCGACATGGAGGATAATGACGTCTTTGCCTGCCGAGCAAAGATTTTCTTCATGCCTCTCGTTGAATCCGATATCGATCTGACTCCTTTCAATACGCTGGGCCTTCCCGGCCGGGCGCGCCATTTCGTTCGCCTGGAATCTGCAGAAGAACTGGCGGGTTTGCGCGCTGATTCCCGTCTGGCCGATTTGCCGTGGCGGGTCTTGGGCGGCGGTAGCAATCTCTGGTTACAGGGCGATCTCGATGCGCTCGTCATCAAGGTGGAAATCCCTGGACGGCATCTGCTGCGCGAGACGAACGATGCGTTGTATGTGAGCGCTGGGGGAGGCGAAAACTGGGATGAATTCGTTCTCTGGACTTTGCAGCAAGGCTGGGGCGGACTGGAAAACCTGGCACTGATTCCTGGTACGGTAGGGGCCGCTCCGGTACAGAACATCGGTGCTTACGGTGTCGAGGTCAAGGACTGTCTGCATGACCTGACCGCGTTCCATCTCAAGACCGGCGAGCGGCGCGTATTCGGCCATGCCGAATGCCGTTTTGCCTACCGCGACAGTATTTTCAAGCACGAGGAAGCCGGCAAGTGGCTGATTGCCAATGTGACCTTCCGCTTGCCCAAACATCATCAACCTGCAACGGGGTACGGCGAGATCGGAAAGGAGCTGGCGGCAGCAGGTTTGCCCGCTACGCCGCAAGCTGTCGCGCAGGCTGTCAGCTCCGTGAGGCGCCGCAAGCTGCCCGATCCGGCGGAGCTGGGCAATGCGGGCAGTTTTTTTCACAATCCGATAGTCGAGTCTGCCATCCGCGAACGGATTCTGGCACAGTATCCCGATCTGGTTTCGTATGCGCAGCCCGACGGGCGCTGGAAGCTGGCCGCTGGCTGGCTGATCGAGCAATGCGGCTGGAGAGGCCACGCGCTGGGCCCGGTGGCGATGTACGAAAAGCAGGCGCTGGTGCTGGTGAATCTGGGCGGCGC
Organism: Formivibrio citricus; assembly: GCF_900115065.1. Taxonomy (GTDB): domain Bacteria; phylum Pseudomonadota; class Gammaproteobacteria; order Burkholderiales; family Chitinibacteraceae; genus Formivibrio; species Formivibrio citricus. Next base: position 196,453 of record NZ_FOVE01000002.1, read on the forward strand.
GAGCTGCGCCGATGTGGCGCGGCTGGCAGAAACCGTGCAGAGAGATGTGAAGCAACGGTTTGGTGTCGATCTGATCGCCGAACCGGTGCGCTGGTAGTCGTCAGGCGGCTGTACCTTCGCGTCGGGCAGTCGGACGGAGCTCGAAACCCTCATGTGCTCGCTTACCTGCCGGAACTGGCGCCCAATTTTTGATGGAGAGATGAATGAAAATGGTTCGTGGATTGCTGGTGGCTGCCTGTTTTGCTGCGGCTTTGAGTGCCCATGCGGGGTTTGACGAAGGCATGGAAGCCTACGGCAAGGGCGATTACACCGTGGCGTTGCGAGAATTCAAGGCTGCTGCCGAGAAGGGGGATCTGCATGCGCAGCAGAATCTGGGCATGATGTATGCCTTCGGCTTGGGCGTGGACAAGGACGAAAAGCTGGCCGTGGAGTGGTACCGCAAGGCGGCGGAAAAGGGCTTCGCACCCGCCCAGCACAGCCTCGGTCAAGCCTACGAGGAAATCATCGGCGTATGGCGTGACGAGACCGTGGCTGCGGAGTGGTACCGCAAGGCCGCCGAACAGGGGTACGGCAAGGCCCAGTTCAGTCTGGGATTGATGTATGCCCGCGGTCTGGGCGTGAAAAAGGACTTGGTGCAAGCCTACAAGTGGTTCCACCTGGCGGCCTTGTCCGGCGAACCGTACGCCGACCGCAACCGCGACAATGCCGAAAAGCAGATGTCCAAAAAGCAGATCGAGCAGGCGATGGAACTGGCCATGCAGTGGGAGCCGCCTGTCAAAAAGCTGTGAGTTGTATCGGAGCCCCAGAGCCCCGCTCACGGCTTCGCAGCAAGATCGGGAGCAGGTCCTCAAAAACAAACCCCGCCATGAAACTTCGGCGGGGTTTTTAGTTCTACGCGGATGCTGACGATCAGATCGGCATCACGCCTTTGAGATGATCGATCTCGGCTCGGCAGGTCGACATGTGGGCGATCAGTGCATCGCCGAAGTCGGAGCAGGAAACTTCCTTGGCTTCGTCCATCAGCGCGGCGAAATCGTGGGTCACGACCTTGTCGGCGATGGTCTTCTCGATGCTGTCAACGATGAGATCGGCCGCAACTGTCCAGCCCATGTGGCGCAGCATCATTTCAGCGGAAAGGATGATTGAGCCGGGGTTGGCGGTGTTCTTGCCGGCGATCTTCGGTGCAGTGCCGTGCGTGGCTTCGAAAATTGCCACGCTTTCCGAGATGTTGGCGCCCGGAGCAATCCCGATGCCGCCCACTTGCGCGGCGAGCGCGTCGGAAATGTAGTCGCCGTTGAGGTTCGGCGTGGCGATCACGTCGAAATCGGCCGGGTTCATCAGGATTTCCTGCAGGAACGCATCCGCGATCACGTCCTTGATGACGATGCCGTTCGGCAACTGCATCCACGGGCCGCCATTAAGGTCGGTCGCGCCGAATTCGTTTTTGGCAATGTCGTAGGCCCACTTGCGGAACATGCCTTCGGTGAACTTCTGGATATTGCCCTTGTGCACGATGGTCACGGACTTGCGCTTGTTGTCGATGGCGTACTTGAGCGCCTTGCGCACCAGGCGCTCGGTGCCGGTCCTGGAGATCGGCTTGATGCCGATGCTGGTGGTCTCCGGAAAGGCCAGCTTTTTGACGCCCATTTCCTTTTGCAGGAATTCAACGATCTTTTGCGCTTCGGGGGTGCCGGCGCTCCACTCGATGCCGGCGTAAACATCCTCGATGTTCTCGCGGAAGATCACCATGTCGACCTTTTCCGGGTGCTTGACCGGCGAGGGCACACCCTTGAACCAGCGCACCGGGCGCAGGCAAACGTAGAGATCGAGTTGCTGGCGCATCGCGACGTTGAGCGAGCGGATGCCGCCGCCGACCGGCGTGCCGAGCGGGCCCTTGATCGACAGCACGTAGTCTTTCATGGCCTGCAGCGTTTCCTTCGGCAGGCAGTCTTCGTTGCCGTAAAGCTTGACGGCCTTTTCGCCCGCGTAGATTTCCATCCAGTGGATCTTGCGCTGGCTGCCATAGGCTTTTTCAACGGCCGCATCGACAACTTTGCGCATGACCGGCGTCACGTCAACGCCCACGCCGTCGCCTTCGATGAACGGGATGATGGGGTTGTCCGGGATCGGCTGGCCCGGAACGATCTTGCTGCCGCCTTGCGGAATCTCGATATGGCTCATTGAAAAATCCTGAAAATCAGTGGGTTGACAAAAAAGGGCCCGGATAAGACAGATTCGGTTGCCGGTGAAACAGGCGCCGCGATGGTCGTTGCGGCGCAGGCACAATCTGAATTATATGTTTTTAATATAAGTACATATTGTGCAACATATTACGAAAAACGGCAACGCAATTTTCGGGCCGGGGGGCGTCGGGCATGGCAGAGACGGGCTGCTGCAATGGAGGGTAAACCGTTATCATGAAGGCCTTTCCCCGTGCCTGATTTCCGAAATGCCCAAGCTGATCTTGCTCAACAAGCCCTACGGCGTTATTTGCCAGTTCACGCCTTCTCCGCCGCACCAGTGTCTGGCTGATCACGTGGCGATCAAAGGGGTCTATCCGGCAGGGCGGCTCGATACCGATTCGGAAGGCTTGCTGCTGCTGACCGATACTGGTCCGCTGCAGGCGCGCATCGCCGATCCGCAACACAAGCTGCCCAAGACCTACTGGGTGCAGGTCGAAGGCGTTCCGGACGAGGCCGCGCTCGAAGCCTTGCGCCAAGGCGTGGACCTGGGCGATTTCGTCACCCTTCCCGCCGATGCGCGGCTGATCGTCGAGCCCGCCGACCTGTGGCCGCGTAATCCGCCGATCCGTTTTCGTGCCAATATCCCGACCTCCTGGCTGGAGCTGACCATCCGCGAAGGCAAGAACCGCCAAGTGCGGCGCATGACTGCCAAGGTGGGCTTTCCCACGCTACGCCTGATCCGCGCCCGCATCGGCGATTTCGCGCTGGACGGGCTGGCACCGGGTCAGTGGCGCGAAGCTGCGCCTGAAGAGTTTCGTGAGCTGTTGCCGCGCATGCTGCCGCATCCCAAGCCGGCGCAAAAAAGCCGCCCCAAACAACGCGGGCGGCGCGGGCCGAACAAGACGAGGTAACGGTCGATCAACAGGCCTGATCGTCGTACCAGGCATCACTGAGCGGTTCGCATTCGGCCGAAGCGACCAGCGGATGGGTTTTGCTCCAGGCGGCGAAGGCTTCGCGGTGCGCATCGGTGGCAGAGCCCGTTTCGCAGACTACATAACCACTGGTTTCCTCCAGGCCAGTCGATCCGCCAAATCCGCCGATCATCAGCCCGTTGGCCTCGATCCAGGTCACCAGATCATCCAGCCATTGACTCAGTTCGATGTCGCTCAGCGCATGCTGGAAGCGTACGGCGGCATGGAAGCCCGTTTCCCGGAATTCGCCCAGGTGATATTTCTTGCGTTGCCGTGTGTTCAGGCGGTGCAGACGCGTTTTGGAGTTGCGTTCAATCCAGTGCTTCATGAGTTTTCCCGTGTTGTGCGCCCATCGCGAGCGCTTCTTGTGATTACTTGGAACAGGTTCTTGTGGAGCGAAACGGGAATTGTAGCGGCTTCGAGCCGGATTCAGCTATCCGGCCTCAACCACGCCTCCAGCAAATCCAGAAACGCTCGCGTCTTGCCGGGCAGTAGCCGTCGTTCCGGATAAACAGCCCGGATGGTGACCAGCGGCAGGTGCCAATCGGGCAGCACGCGCACGAGTTCCCCTTTTTCTTCGTAAGGCATCGCAAACAGCCGGTTGCTGGCGACGATGCCCAAGCCGGCGGCGGCAAGCCGCGTCAGCATTTCCGGCGAGTTGATCGCCGCCGCCGCGTGGCCGCCGATGAGGTGTTGCTGTTCCCCGCTTTGCAGCAGCCACTCTGCGGGCTCGCGGTCGCGGGTGAGAATGCACAGCCGCGCGTGCCCGGTCAGATCCTGCGGGGTTTGCGGCGCGCCGTGACGTTCCAGATAGGCTGGTGCAGCATAAAGGGCCGGGGTATAGCGCCAGATGCGCCGTGCAACCAGCGTGCTGTCTTCCGGCATTTCGCCGACGCGGATTGCCAGATCGTAGTTTTCCGCTACCAGGTCTACGCGCCGGGGCGAGAGGTCGATCTGCAGCTCGACCGCCGGGTATTGCCGGATGAATTGCTCCAGCATCGGGGCCAGTAGTTGGTTGGCAAGATCTGAGGGCATCGAGATGCGCAGTCGTCCGCTCGGGCTGGCCTGGCGCGACTGGGCCAGGGCGGTTGCGGCATCGACCTCGTCGGCGATCTGGCGGGCATGCGCCAGCACTGCCTGGCCGAAATCGGTCAGTTGCAGCTTGCGCGTGGTGCGCGTGAGCAGGCGCTCGCCAAGCCGGGTTTCCAGTGCCGTGAGCCGGCGCGACAGGGTGGATTTGGGCAGTTGCAGGCGTTCGGCCGCACGCACGAAGCTGCCGGCTTCAGCAATTGCGGCGAACAGCAGCAGGTCGTTGGCGTCCAGATTGTATTGTTCCATTTTTGGAATGGTGAAATGGGTTTTGGAGTATTTATTGTCGCATTTGTTTCCAATAAAGTGTGCTTGTCGAACAAGCAAACGAAGGACAAACAACATGAACATCCTGCAAATCAATTCCAGTGCCCGCAGCCAGGGAGCCGTTTCCACTCTGCTCGCGAACGAGATAGTCGCACGGCTGCGCACGGAAAAACCGCATGGCAGCCTGACCGTGCACGAGCTGGCGCAAAATCCGGTTTCGCCAGTCGATGAAGCCGTCCTGCAAGCCTTGATGATCAGCCCGGAAACGCGCACTCCGGAGCAGGCGCAGCGGATTGCCGAGCACGATGCCCGGATTGCCGAGGTCCAGTCCGCCGATGTGCTGGTGCTGGGCGCGCCGATGTACAACTTCGGCGTGACCTCGCAGCTCAAGAACTGGATCGATTCCATCTGCCGCGCGGGCGTGACTTTCCGCTATACCGAAAAGGGGCCGGAAGGGTTGTTGAAGGGCAAGCGCGCCTACGTGGCGCTGGCGCGCGGCGGCATGCATCGCACCTCGCCGCTGGATACGCAAGTGCCTTACCTGCGCACCGTGCTGGGTTTCCTCGGGATCGATGACGTGCAGTTCGTTTATGCCGAAGGACTGGGGTATGGCGAAGAGGCTGTAACCCGAGCCTTGGCCGCTGCCCGGGAGGAAATCGCGACGTTGGCGTGATGGTTACGAGGAAAGGAGTCAAATCATGAGTACCACTTCGATCCGGCATGTTGAAAGTCTGGTGGCGGGCCGGGCCACTTCCGACGGTGCGGGCGTGCGCCTCACCAGAGTGCTGACCGGCGGGTTGCAACGACGGCTCGATCCTTTCCTCATGCTCGATGCCTTTTCCAGCGAGAATCCCGACGACTACATCGGCGGGTTTCCCGATCACCCGCACCGCGGTTTCGAGGCGATCACCTACATGATCGCCGGGCGCATGCGCCATCGCGACAGCGCCGGGCACGAAGGGCTGTTGCAAAACGGCGGAATGCAGTGGATGACGGTCGGGCGCGGCGTGATTCACAGCGAGCTTCCCGAGCAGGAAAACGGCCTGATGGAAGGCTTCCAGCTCTGGCTCAATCTTCCCGCCAAGGACAAGATGCAGGCGCCGTGGTATCGCGATTTCCCGGCTGAAGCGATTCCCGAATACACCACACCGGACGGTATCCGGGTGCGTGTATTGGCGGGAACGAGCGTGGGAGTCGCCGGTGCCGTGAAGCGCTCGGTCACCGAGCCGCTGTACCTGGATATCCACCTGCCGGCGGGCGCTAGGTGCAGCCACCCGGTCCCATCGACGCACAATGCTTTCCTCTATGCATACCGCGGCGAACTCGAAGTGGCCGGCGAGCGGGTTGCCGAGCGCCGCATGGCGATTCTGGCGAACGACGGCGAGGCGGTGGAAATTCAGGCCATCCAGGCAAGCCGGGTTCTGCTGATTGCCGGACGGCCGCTGGGCGAGCCGATTGCCCAGCACGGGCCGTTCGTGATGAACACCGAAGAGGAATTGCAGCAGGCGGTGGCCGATTATCAGATGGGGCGGCTGGCAGGGTAATGTTTGCTGCGCTGGCAGTTGGCCGCTTCAGGTAAAATGCCGGCTGTTCCCCTGTCGGTATCAAAATCATGTGGAAACCCAATACCACGGTCGCCGCGCTGGTCGAGCGCGACGGCCGTTTTCTGCTGGTGGAAGAGCGCATCCACGGCGAATTGAAGCTCAACCAGCCGGCTGGTCATGTCGATCAGGGCGAAAGCATCCTGCACGCCTGCGTCCGCGAAGGGCTGGAAGAAACCGGCCATCATCTCCGCCCGACGGCGCTGGTCGGTATCTACCAGTGGACGCCGCCTGAGCGCCCGGAGCTTACCTACCTGCGCTTTGCTTTTGCGGTTGACGTGCTGGGCGAAGAGCCCGGCTACCAGCTTGACGAAGGCATCGAGCGCCCGGTCTGGCTGACCTATGACGAGATCGTGGCGCGGCGCGACCAGCACCGCAGTCCGCTGCTCATGGCGTGCATCGACGATTACTTCGCCGGGCGGCGCTATCCGCTCGACCTGATCCGGGATTACGACCGTGCGTGAAAAAATTGTTGTCGGTTTGTCGGGCGGGGTCGATTCCTCGGTGACCGCGTACCTGCTCAAGGAGCAGGGCTACGAGGTCATCGGCGTGTTCATGCAGAACTGGGAAGACGACAATACCGACGAGTATTGCTCGATCAAGGAAGACAGCATGGACGCCATTGCGGTGGCGGACTTGCTGGGCATCGATATTGAACTCGTGAACTTTGCCAAGGAATACAAGGACCGCGTGTTCAGCTATTTCCTCGCCGAATACTCGGCCGGGCGCACGCCGAATCCGGACATCCTCTGCAACAGCGAAATCAAGTTCAAATGCTTCCTCGATTACGCGATGAAGCTCGGCGGCGTGAAGATGGCGACCGGCCATTACGCCGACAACCGCGTGCGTCCCGATGGCCGCACCGAATTGCTGCGCGGGCATGACCGCAACAAGGATCAGAGCTACTTCCTTTACCGGCTCTCGCAGGAGCAGGTCTCGCACGCGGTGTTCCCGCTCGGGCAGATCGACAAGCCCGAAGTGCGCCGCATCGCCGAAAAGATCGGCCTGCCGAATGCCAAGAAAAAGGACAGCACCGGCATCTGCTTCATCGGCGAGCGCCCGTTCCGCGAATTCCTCAACCGCTACCTGCCCAAGGTGCCGGGGCCGATGGTCACGCCCGAGGGTAAGGCTGTCGGCGAGCACATGGGGCTGATGTACTACACCCTCGGCCAGCGCCAGGGGCTCAACATCGGCGGTCCCGGCGAGCCGTGGTTCGTTGCGGGCAAGGACATGGCGAAGAACGAGCTGATCGTCGTGCAGGGGCATGACCATCCGCTGCTGCTGAAGCCGACGCTCGTCGCGCAGGATCTGAGCTGGATACTGGGCGAGCCGCCCAAGGCCGGGCGCTATTCCGCCAAGACCCGCTACCGCCAAGCCGACGCGCCCTGCGAACTGGTTTATCTCGATGACGGGCGTTGCGAGCTGAAGTTCGATGAGCCGCAATGGGCGGTGACGCCGGGGCAGTCGATGGTGCTCTACGATGGAGAGGTCTGCCTGGGTGGTGGGATCATCATCTGAGCCAACTTGCTCGCCTGCTGAAGCAGACTTCGTGCTTTGGCTGGGGCCGCCCTCCCGTGGGAGCGGATGAAATCCGCGAAATGCGGCCTCCCCAAATTACTTGCAGAGTTGAATTGTGATCATTGAACAGGACAACCCGGCCAGGCCGGAAATCGTCAGGCTGATCGAGGAACTCGATGCCTACCAGAGTTCGCTCTATCCGCCGGAATCGAATCATTTCCTCTCGATCGACGAATTGTTGCGCGACGAAATCTACTTCGCTTCGGTGCGGGTTGAAGGGGAGGTGGTCGGCATTGGCGCGTTGAAGAAGTGCGGCGACTATGCCGAGGTCAAGCGCATGTATGTCCCGCAGCGCCTGCGCAGTCGCGGCATCAGCCGTGCCGTGATGGCGCATCTCGAAAGCCATGCACGCGCCGTCGGCATCCCGTTCCTGCGCCTGGAGACTGGCATCAAGCAGGATGCCGCGCTGGCGCTCTACGAAAAATGCGGCTTCGTGCGCATTGGCCCGTTCGGCGATTATGCGGAAGACCCGCTTTCGGTGTTTATGGAGAAGCGGCTTTACTGCTGAATTTTGATCCAGTTCAGCCGCGTCAGCGTGGCATTGGCCCGCGTTCCCGGCGCATTGAGCATGTGCCAGGCCGTGTACTGTTCCGAATAGCTTTCCGCGCCCGGCATGCCGTCGACCGGGATCAATACTTTCATCCCGCGCAGCGAGGCGCCGGTGGCGGTGTGCAGTACCGCGCCGTTGGGCGCGGTGCCGACCACGATCACGGTCTTGATTCCGCGCTCCATCAGGATTTTTTCCAGATCGGTGCGGAAGAATTTGTCCACGCCGGAGCGCACTACGGGTTCGCCGGCAAGCGGAGCGAGTGCGGGAACGATGTCGGCTGGCGCGCCGGTCGGCGTATTGCTGTGCGCGACCAGCATTCCGGCAGCGCGGGCGCGGCCCAGGAGTTGGGCGATGCCGGGCACGGCAGCTACGGCGCGCGGGCGGGATTGCGGGTTGACGAGGTTGTTTTGCATGTCGAGCACCAGCAGCGCAGCGGTTTTTGCGTCGACCGTGACGGATGCGACGGGCGGCGCTGGCGGCGCCTTGATGGCGCTCCATTCTTCGATGACGTTTGTTGTTCGCGGGAGGGTTTCTCCAAGAGCCGGAAAGGCGAGCAGGCCGGCGGAGAGGATCAAGTGCAGTGGTTTCATGGCAGCGCTCCTTTTTGAGCCAGAATAGGTGGCGCGGTTCCGTACTTCAAGCCGATTGGCAGGAGCGGGGGCGCTGATCGGGGAAGCTTTCGCGTTGAATGGTTGGGGGTTTTCCGGTAGAATCCAGCCAATTTTGCGTGATAAAAACGGGATGGGTTCGCTCTGTCCCGTTTTTCTACATACGCACCCCGGAAATCACATCAATTGGGCGCAATGCCCAGGAGCCGCCAGTGTCCAAACCAGCACTTCTCGCACTTGCCGACGGCACCCTGTTCCATGGTACTTCCATTGGCGCGGATGGTGAAACCATCGGCGAAGTGGTGTTCAATACCTCGTTGACCGGCTATCAGGAAATCCTCACCGATCCGTCCTATTGCCGCCAGATCGTCACCCTGACCTACCCGCACATCGGCAACTATGGCGTGAACGCTGAAGATGCCGAATCGCGCGGTGTGTTCGCCGCCGGCCTGATCATTCGCAATCTGCCGCTTCTGGCATCCAACTTTCGCAGCGAAATGAGCCTGTCGGAATATCTGGTAGCCAACAAGACCGTGGCGATTGCCGACATCGATACCCGCAAGCTCACGCGCATCTTGCGCGAAAAGGGCGCGCAACCGGGTTGCATCGTGACTGGCGACAACATCGATGCTGCCGCTGCCGTCGAGAAGGCCAAGTCCTTCGGTTCGATGGCCGGCCAGGATCTGGCCAAGGTGGTGTCCAGCGACAAGTCCTACGAGTGGGATATTCGCGAATGGCGTCTGGGTGTCGGCTATCCGCTGCAGAGCCACCCGAAGTTCAAGGTTGTGGCCTACGACTTCGGCGTGAAGCACAACATCCTGCGCATGCTGTCCGAGCGTGGCTGCCACCTGACCGTGGTGCCGGCGCAGACCCCGGCCGCCGAGGTGTTGGCGATGAATCCGGACGGCGTGTTCCTCTCCAATGGCCCGGGCGATCCCGAGCCTTGCGATTATGCGATTGCCGCGATCAAGGAATTCCTGGCCAAGGGCCTGCCGGTGTTTGGCATCTGCCTGGGGCACCAGTTGCTGGGCCTCGCCGCTGGCGGCAAGACCAGCAAGATGAAGTTCGGCCACCATGGCGCGAACCATCCGGTACAGGATCTCGACACCAAGCGCGTGATGATCACCAGCCAGAACCATGGCTTCCAGGTCGACGAAACCAGCCTGCCGGCCAACGTGCGCGTCACGCACCGCTCGCTGTTCGATGGCACCGTGCAGGGTATCGCACTGACCGACAAGCCGGCATTCAGCTTCCAGGGGCACCCGGAAGCCAGCCCGGGGCCGCACGATGTGGCGTATCTGTTTGACCGCTTTATCTCGGCCATGGCCGAACGTAAGGCGTGAGGAGTGAGGTGTGAGGTGCGCGCTTGTAGCGCACCTTCGCGGAACTGTTATTGAAATATTGAATAGGAGTACGGTGTAAAGGTGAGTCGGTTCGAGGTTTTTCTCCTCACCCCTCACCCCTCACACCTCACATAGAAATGCCAAAACGTACAGACATTCAATCCATCCTGATCATTGGCGCCGGCCCCATCATCATCGGCCAGGCCTGTGAATTCGATTACTCCGGCGCGCAAGCCTGCAAGGCGCTGCGCGAAGAGGGTTACCGGGTCATCCTGGTGAACTCCAATCCGGCCACGATCATGACCGACCCCAACATGGCGGACGTGACCTACATCGAGCCGATCACCTGGCAGATGGTCGAGAAGATCATCGAGAAGGAGCGTCCCGACGCGATCCTGCCGACCATGGGCGGTCAGACCGCGCTGAACTGTGCGCTGGACTTGTGGCACCACGGCGTGCTCGACAAGTACAAGGTCGAGCTGATCGGCGCGCAGCCGGAGGCCATCGACAAGGCCGAAGACCGCCAGAAGTTCAAGGCCGCCATGACCAAGATCGGTCTGGGCTCGGCCCGCTCCGCGATTGCCCATACGCTTGAAGAAGCGATGGCCGCGCAGCACCAGATCGGCTTCCCGGCGATCATTCGTCCTTCGTTCACGATGGGAGGTTCGGGGGGCGGCATTGCCTACAACATTGAAGAATTTATCGAGATTTGCACCCGCGGTCTGGACCTTTCTCCGACCAACGAACTGCTGATCGAAGAGTCGCTGCTCGGCTGGAAAGAGTACGAGATGGAAGTCGTGCGCGATCGCAACGACAACTGCATCATCGTCTGCTCGATCGAAAACCTGGACCCGATGGGCGTGCATACCGGCGACTCGATCACTGTCGCGCCGGCCCAGACGCTGACCGACAAGGAGTACCAGATCATGCGCAACGCATCCATTGCGGTGCTGCGCGAGATCGGCGTCGATACCGGTGGTTCCAACGTGCAGTTCTCGGTCAACCCGGCCGATGGCCGCATGATCGTGATCGAAATGAACCCGCGCGTGTCGCGCTCCTCGGCGCTGGCGTCCAAGGCGACCGGCTTCCCGATTGCCAAGGTGGCTGCCAAGCTGGCCGTCGGTTACACGCTCGACGAACTCAAGAACGAAATTACCGGCGGGCTGACCCCGGCTTCGTTCGAACCGTCGATCGACTACGTGGTCACCAAGGTGCCGCGTTTCGCGTTCGAGAAATTCCCGCAAGCCAACAGCCGCCTGACCACGCAGATGAAGTCGGTTGGCGAAGTCATGGCGATTGGCAGCACCCAGCAGGAATCGCTGCACAAGGCCCTGCGTGGCCTCGAAACCGGCATGTCCGGCTTCGACGAGATCACCACCGATCTGTCCGTGATCAAGTCCGAGATCGTCAACCCCGGTCCGGAACGCCTGTGGTACGTGGCTGATGCCTTCCGCGTCGGTTTGAGCATGGAAGAAATCCACCAGCTCACCAGGATCGACCGCTGGTTCCTGGTGCAGATCGAGGACATCGTCAACGAAGAAAACGCACTGCGCGGCCGCAATGTGGATTCGCTGACCGCAGCCGAACTGCGTCGCCTCAAGCGCAAGGGCTTCTCCGATCGTCGTCTTGGCGCGCTGCTGGGCACTGACCAGAACGCCGTGCGCCGCGCACGCCATGCGTTCAACATCCGCCCGGTATACAAGCGCGTCGATACTTGTGCTGCCGAATTTGCGACCAACACCGCCTACATGTACTCGACCTACGAGGAAGAGTGCGAGGCGCAGCCGACCAACAAGAAGAAGGTCATGGTGCTTGGCGGCGGCCCGAACCGTATCGGTCAGGGTATCGAGTTCGACTACTGCTGCGTGCACGCCGCGCTGGCGCTGCGCGAAGATGGTTATGAAACCATCATGGTCAACTGCAACCCGGAAACCGTGTCGACCGATTACGACACCTCCGACCGTCTGTATTTCGAGCCGCTGACGCTTGAAGACGTGCTGGAAATCGTCAATGTCGAGAAGCCGTTCGGCGTGATCGTGCAGTACGGCGGTCAGACGCCGCTCAAGCTGGCTCGCGCGCTGGAAGCCAATGGCGTGCCGATCATCGGTACCAGTCCGGACATGATCGACGCCGCCGAAGACCGCGAGCGTTTCCAGAAGTTGCTGCACGAACTCAACTTGCTGCAGCCGCCGAACGCCACCGCGCGCAACGAGAAGGATGCGCTGGCCCTCGCCGCCAAGCTCGGCTATCCGCTGGTTGTACGCCCGTCCTACGTGCTCGGTGGCCGTGCAATGCAGATCGTGCACTCCGAAGACGATCTGGCGCGCTACATGCGCGAGGCAGTCAAGGTTTCGAACGACAGCCCGGTGCTGCTCGACCGCTTCCTCAACGATGCGATTGAAGTCGACGTCGATGCGCTGTCCGACGGCGAAGAAGTGCTGATCGGCGGCATCATGGAGCACATCGAGCAGGCTGGCGTGCACTCCGGCGACTCGGGCTGCTCGCTGCCCCCGTACAGCCTCGCCAAGGAGCTGCAGGACGAGCTGCGCCGCCAGACCGTGGCCATGGCCAAGGCGCTCAAGGTTTGCGGCCTCATGAATGTGCAATTCGCGATCCAGGGCGAAACCGTCTACGTGCTGGAAGTGAACCCGCGTGCTTCGCGCACCGTGCCGTTTGTATCCAAGGCCACCAGCGTGCCGTTGGCCAAGGTGGCTGCGCGCTGCATGGCCGGTCAGTCACTGAAGTCGCAGGGTATGACCAAGGAAGTCATTCCGCCGTACTACTCGGTCAAGGAAGCCGTGTTCCCGTTCATCAAGTTCCCGGGCGTGGATACCATCCTCGGGCCGGAAATGAAGTCGACCGGCGAAGTCATGGGCGTGGGCGAAAGCTTTGCCGAAGCCTTCGTGAAGAGCCAGATGGCGGCAGGCGAACGCCTGCCGGCTTCCGGTAACGTCTTCCTCTCGGTGCGCGACGGCGACAAGGCGGGCGTGGTCGAGTGTGCGCGAATTCTCTCCGGGCTCGGCTTTCACCTGTTCGCCACCCGTGGTACGGCCGCAGCGATCACGCGCGCCGGCGTGCCGGTGACCCAGGTCAACAAGGTGATGGAAGGCCGTCCGCATATCGTGGACATGATCAAGAACGGCGAAATGGCCATGATTGTGAACACGGTCGAAGAGCGTCGCCAGGCAATCCAGGATTCCTACTCGATCCGCCACGAATCGCTCAAGGCCAAACTGCCGGTCTACACCACGCTGGCCGGTGCCCGCGCTGCGTGCTTCGGCTTGCGCGACATGGGCGAAATGAAGGTTTATGACCTGCAGGGCTTGCATCGCCGGATCAAATCCTGATAATTTAGCGTTATAACAACAAGCCGCCATCCCGAGGGATGGCGGCTCTTCTTTTGGTACGGGAAAGCGATCTGTCGTTCGCTTTTCGTGAGGAGACAGAAACATGATCAAGGTGCCACTGACCATCGTTGGCGTGGAAAAACTCAAGACCGAATTGCAGCGCCTGAAAAGCGTCGAGCGTCCCGCCGTGATCGCGGCGATTGCCGAGGCACGTTCTCATGGCGACATCTCGGAAAACGCCGAATACGATGCCGCCAAGGAAAAGCAAGGTTTCATCGAAGGCCGGATTGCCGAGATCGAGGGCAAGCTGTCCAATGCGCAGATCATCGATCCCGCCGCCCTGGCCGTGACTGCCGAGGGGCGGGTGGTGTTCGGCGCTACGGTGGATCTTGAAGATCTGGATGCCGGCAGCAAGGTTTCCTACCAGATCGTCGGCGACGACGAGGCGGATCTGAAGGACGGCAAGATTTCGGTTTCCAGCCCGATTGCCCGTGCGCTGATCGGCAAGTACGCAGGCGATGTCGCCGAAGTCATGGCTCCCGGCGGTATTCGCGAATACGAAGTGCTGGACGTCAAATACATCTGATACGGGGAGGGAAGGAGGTAGGGAGGAGAGAGAAGGGTGAGCGCCACTGACCGGTTTTTCCCTTCTCTCTTCCCCCTTCCCCCTTCGCGGACTAAATGGGCAACGGACTCAAGAATCTTCTGGCAACGCTCTGGATCGGCGGCATGTGGGTGGCCGGCCTTCTGGTCGCCCCCATTTTGTTTCGTGCCCTGGATGGGGCGTTGGCTGGCGCGGTTGCCGGGAAGCTGTTTCACGCGATTGGTTGGGTCGGCATCGTTGCTGGCGTGTACCTGCTGGTCTGGTGCATCTGGGCCGATGGCCTGCGCGCATTCCAGTCAGCGCGCTTCTGGCTGGTGATGGGGATGCTGGCCTGTACGCTGGCTAACCAGTTTGCCGTATTCCCGCTGATCGCCAAAATCAAGCCCGCAGTCAGCAATGTTACGGAAGGCGTATTCGGTGGCGGGCTTTCGAGCTGGCATACCATCTCCAGCCTGATTTACCTGGTGCAGAGTGTGCTGGGTTTGATCTATGTCTGGCGTGGAGAGGCCAAGTAAGAGCCTGTTTCATCAGGCGGCTGCGCCTGCTGAATAGGCTCCAGATCTCGGAGTATTGAGCCGGGAGCGGGGAGGCAGATGTGGTGTGAGGTGACGCCGGTCACCTCACCGTCTGATTCATTTTTTGGCTTTTGGCAAAACGATCTTGCGTTTGCCTTCGGCACCGGGGCGGTAAACCAGCAGCAGTTTGCCGATGTGTTGCACTGGAGCGGCGTCGAGGTCGGCACAGATCTGCTGCAGGAATTGTTCGCGCAGCTCGCGGTCGTCGCCCAGTACGCGAATCTTGATGAGTTCGTGCGCGTCGAGATTGGCTGCGATTTCGCGGATCACGGCGTCGGTCAGACCATTGTTGCCGATCATGACCACCGGGTTGAGGTGATGGGCCTGGCTCTTGAGGTAACGGCGCTGATCGGGCGTGAGTTCGATCATTTTTCAATTCCTTTATTAAACAAAGAATTATATACGATGGCTCGCAGCAAGACCAGCAATGCATGGTTGCAGGAACATGTGAACGATCACTATGTGCATCAGGCGCAAAAGGACGGCTATCGCGCTCGCGCGGCCTATAAATTGCTGGAAATAAACGAAAAAGACAAGCTCATCAAGCCGGGCATGTGGGTGGCCGATCTGGGGGCTGCGCCGGGGAGCTGGTCGCAGGTGGCGGCAAAACTTGTGGGGAATTCCGGGCGGGTTTTTGCGCTTGATATTCTGGAGATGCCTTTCATTCCGGGTGTTGAGTTCGTGCAGGGCGATTTTCGCGAAGACGCGGTACTGGAACAATTCACGGCCTTGCTGGGCGGCCGACAGATGGACCTTGTGATCTGTGACATGGCGCCCAATATCAGCGGTAATGCGGTTACGGATCAGGCGCGCAGCATCTATTTGTGCGAGCTTGCCCTGCAGTTTGCGCAGGATCACCTGAAACCGGGTGGCAATTTTCTTGTCAAAGTGTTTCAGGGATACGGTTTCAATGAGTATATGGCGGCGATGCGGGAAACTTTTGCCTCGGTCGTCAGTCGCAAGCCCAAGGCCTCGCGTGATCGCAGTAGTGAAATTTATTTGCTCGGCAAACAGAAGCGTGCTTGAGCAGGTACAATCCGGGTAAGAGCCCAAGTGGGGCTACAGGAGTCAGGTTGTGAACAATATTGGCAAGAATATCGCCATCTGGTTGATTATCGGTCTGGTGCTGGTGACGGTGTTCAACCAGTTCAACAAGCGTCAGGATACCTCGCAGCAAATAGCCTATTCGCAATTCATGGCGGAAGTGGAAGCCAACAAGATCGCGACCGTGACGATTGAAGGCTACCCGTTGCGCGGCCAGTGGATTCGCGGCAAGCGCAATGACGGCGGTACGTTTGCCACTTTCGCGCCGTTTGACTTCCGTTTGGTCGACACGCTGCTCAAGCACAACGTCAAATTCGAGGCCAAGCCCGAAGAAGAACCGTCGGTGCTCATGAACATCTTCGTGAGCTGGTTCCCGATGCTGCTCATGATTGGCGTCTGGGTGTTCTTCATGCGCCAGATGCAGGGCGGCGGCAAGGGCGGGGCGTTCAGCTTCGGCAAGTCGCGTGCCAAAATGCTTGATGATTCGACCAATACGATAACGTTTACCGATGTGGCGGGTTGTGACGAAGCCAAGGAAGAGGTCAAGGAGATCGTCGATTATTTGCGCGATCCGTCCAAGTACCAGAGTCTGGGCGGCCGCATGCCGCGCGGTATCCTGATGGTCGGCTCGCCTGGTACCGGTAAAACCCTGCTTGCCAAGGCGATTGCAGGTGAGGCCAAAGTGCCGTTCTTCGCGATCTCCGGCTCCGATTTCGTGGAAATGTTTGTTGGCGTGGGGGCGGCGCGTGTGCGCGACATGTTTGATACCGCCAAAAAGAATGCGCCGTGCATCATCTTTATCGATGAAATCGATGCGGTTGGCCGCCAGCGTGGTGCCGGCCTGGGCGGCGGCAACGACGAGCGCGAACAGACGCTGAACCAAATGCTGGTCGAAATGGATGGTTTTGAGGGCAATTCCGGCATCATCGTGATTGCTGCGACCAACCGTCCGGACGTGCTGGATCCTGCACTGCTGCGTCCGGGGCGTTTCGACCGCCAGGTGGTGGTGCCGCTGCCCGATATTCGCGGCCGCGAGCAGATTCTCAACGTGCACATGCGCAAGGTGCCGATTGCCAATGACGTCGATCCGGCGGTGTTGGCGCGCGGTACGCCGGGCATGTCCGGCGCCGATCTGGCGAACGTGGTCAACGAAGCGGCTTTGTTTGCCGCGCGCCGCAACAAGCGCCTGGTTGACATGGAGGATTTCGAATCCGCCAAGGACAAGATCATGATGGGTGCAGAGCGTCGCAGCATGGTCATGAGCGAGGAAGAGCGCCGTAATACGGCCTACCATGAATCGGGCCATGCGGTCGTCGGCAAGCTGGTTCCCAAGTCCGATCCGGTTCACAAGGTTACGATCATCCCGCGCGGTCGTGCGCTGGGCTTGACCATGCAGCTGCCGGAAGAGGATCGCTGGTGCTATGACCGTACCTACTTGCTGTCGCGAATCGCCATCCTGTTCGGCGGGCGTATCGCCGAAGAGCTGTTCATGAACCAGATGACGACCGGCGCGGGCAATGATTTCGAGCGGGCAACTTCGATGGCTCGCGACATGGTGACGCGCTACGGCATGAGCGACAAGCTGGGGCCGATGGTTTATGGCGAGAACGACGGCGAAGTGTTTTTGGGGCGCTCGATCACGACGCACAAGAATGTCTCCGAGGCGACCATGCAACAGGTTGACCAGGAAATCCGTCGCATCATCGATGAGCAGTATGCGCTGGCGCGTCGCCTGCTGGAAGAAAATCGCGACAAGGTCGAGCGCATGACTGCCGCGCTGCTCGAATGGGAAACCATCGATGCCGAGCAGATCGAAGACATCATGCAGGATCGCGAACCGCGTCCGCCCAAGGACTGGAAGCCGCGCAAGCAGTCGAATAGCGGAGATCGTCCGAGTGGCGATGCGCCGGCGGCGACGACTACGCCGGCGACTGAAGTCTGATTCTGGCGAGTTTGGATGCAAGGCGGCGCATGCGCCGCCTTGTTTTTTGTGGAGTTTGCAATGCAGAAATTGTTGTGTGGTCGTTTCGAGTTATTGCTGCACCGCCCGCTGGTCATGGGGATTGTCAATGTCACGCCGGATTCGTTCTCGGATGGCGGATGCTTCGATTCGACTGCGGCGGCAGCAGCGCATGCCCGGAAGCTGGTTGAAGCGGGCGCGGATATTCTCGACATCGGCGGGGAGTCGACGCGCCCGGGCGCGGCAACGGTTCCGGTCGAAGAAGAGATCCGGCGCGTGGTGCCGGTATTGCAGGCCTTGCAGTCGATGAACGTACCGCTCTCGGTCGATACGCGCAAGCCGGAAGTGATGCGCGCGGCGCTGGAGGCTGGAGTCGATCTCGTCAACGACATTGCCGCATTGGAGGGTGTCGGCGCGCTGGAGCTCGTTGCGCAATCGGGAGCGGCTGTCTGTCTGATGCACAAGCAGGGCGATCCCCGGAGTATGCAGTCCGCTCCTGAATATGCTGACGTAGTGGCTGAGGTAACAAATTATCTGGCCGCGCGGCGCGATGCAGCGCTGGCTGCCGGTATTGCGCGCGAGCGCATCCTGCTCGATCCGGGGTTCGGCTTTGGCAAGACGTTCGAGCACAACGTGGCCCTGTTTCGTGCGCTGGCCGCGATGCGGCAGGAGTTGGGCTGCCCCTTGCTTGTCGGCGTGTCGCGCAAGTCGATGCTGGGGCAAATTACGGGCAAGCCGGTGGGTGAGCGCGCCAGCGCCAGCGTTGCGGCTGCGGTGTTGGCGGCACAGGCTGGCGCGGAGGTGATCCGGGTGCATGATGTGGCCGGGACTGTCGATGCGCTCAAGGTTTTGCGCACGCTTGGTGTTGCATGTTGCGAAGCTTTGCGTGATAATGCTCGCCTTTCCGTAAAAGGTCCCGTGTTGGGGCCGAACGATTAACAGGATTCTTCAATGCCTACCGTCCGCGTCAAAGAAAACGAACCGTTCGAAGTAGCCATGCGCCGTTTCAAGCGCGCCGTGGAAAAGACCGGTCTCCTCACCGAACTGCGTGCCCGCGAGTTCTATGAAAAGCCGACCGCCGAGCGCAAGCGCAAGCTCGCTGCTGCCGTGAAGCGCCACTACAAGCGCCTGCGTAGCCAACAGCTGCCGACCAAGCTCTACTAAGACCGGTTTCGGTATGCTGAAAGGCCGCCTTGTGCGGCCTTTTGGTATTTCTAATTTGCTGTTTGGAGAAAGTCGTGAGCCTTAAAGCGCAAATCCAGGAAGACATGAAGTCGGCCATGCGGGCCAAGGAAATGGACCGCCTCGGGACGATCCGCCTGCTGTTGGCTGCCATCAAGCAAAAAGAAGTGGACGAACGGGTCGAGCTGGACGATGCCGCGGTCATGGCCGTGATCGAGAAGATGCTCAAACAGCGCAAGGATAGTATCGAGCAATACGAAGCTGCCAATCGTGCCGATCTGGCCGACAAGGAAAAGGCCGAGGTCGAAGTGCTGATGGTGTATATGCCGCAGCGCATGTCTGCGGAAGAAATTGCCGCAGCTGTCGATCGGGCATTTGCTGCGCATGGCAAGACGCCTGCCGCCATGGGCAAGATCATGGCTGATCTCAAGGCGCAGCTGGCCGGCCGTGCCGACATGGCCGAGGTTTCCAAACTGGTGAAGTCCCGCATGAGCTGATCCTGTGGCGCGCATCCCGGAGTCGTTCATCCAGGATTTGCTCAACCGCGTCGACATCGTCGAAGTGATTGAGCGCTACCTGCCTCTGAAGAAGGCGGGGCAGAACTATGCGGCGTGTTGTCCGTTTCACAAGGAGAAATCGCCCTCCTTTACCGTGAGTCCGACCAAGCAGTTCTATCACTGCTTCGGTTGCGGTGCGCACGGAACCGCTATCGGTTTCGTGATGGAATACCAGGGGGTGAACTATCCCGAGGCGATCAAGCTGCTGGCGGAGGCGGCAGGCATGCCGGTTCCGCTTGAAGTGGGCGATGTGCCGGTCGAAGAAAAGACCGGACCGCGTCTGACGGATGTGCTCAAGGATGCGTGCGACTTTTACCGTGCCCAGTTGAAAACCGCGCCTGTGGCTATCAACTATCTGAAAGGGCGCGGCGTGTCAGGGGCGATTGCTGCGCGCTTCGGGTTGGGGTATGCCCCCGGCGGCGAAGACTGGCAGGCGCTGAAACAGGTTTTTCCCGATTACGACTGGAGCAAGCAGTTGCCTGAAGCCGGTCTCGTCATTGAGAAGGAAGAAACCAAACGCCGCTACGACCGTTTCCGCGATCGCGTGATGTTCCCGATTCTCAACCAGAAAGGCTTGGTGATCGGATTCGGCGGGCGGGTGATGGGGCAGGGCGAGCCCAAGTACCTGAATTCGCCGGAAACGCCGGTGTTCGAAAAAGGGCGCGAATTGTACGGCTTGCCGCAGGCGCGGGCGGCGATTCGCGATCGTGGCCGGGTACTGGTGGTCGAAGGTTACATGGATGTCGTCATGCTGCATCAGCATGGCGTTGAATATGCGGTGGCGACGCTGGGAACGGCGTGCACGCCCGAGCATGTGAAAAAGTTGTTGAAGCTTGCCGACGAGGTGGTGTTCTGTTTCGACGGCGATGCGGCCGGGCGCCGGGCGGCATGGCGCGGGCTGGAAAACAGTCTGGCCGAGGTGGCGGACGGTAAGGAGTTGCGCTTCCTGTTCCTGCCGACCGAGCACGATCCTGACAGCTTCGTGCGCGAATTCGGTCGGGAGCGTTTCGAAGCCTTGCTGGTGCAGGATGCGCTGCCGCTGTCGCAATACCTGTTGCGCGAGCTGTCGGCGCAGATTGATCTGACCAAGGAAGAGGGGCGTGCGCGCCTTTTGCATGTGGCGCAGCCGTACCTCGCGCGCATGGCGCATGCGCCGGCCTTGCAGATGCTGTTGAAAAAGAGGCTGGCGGAAATCTGTCAGCTTACGTTTGAAGAAGTTGGATTGCTGCAGTCGGGTAAAGGCAAAAAGTCCGGCGCTGGCGCGGGCAAGACGGAGAGGGAAGTGCGTCAGGTGCGCCCCCGTCTTGTGCCTCAAGCCAGAAAAGTCCGGCAGGATTCATTGTCGCGTTTGCAGGAACTGGTGTTGTTTGCGCCGGAACTGGCAACGAAAGGCGGCCCGGTGTGGCGCGACTGGCCGTCGGGGCGTGGAGATCTGGTGGCGGCGTTGCTGGAAATGGCGCGCGAAGCTCCGGAGCTTACGGGCGTGGTTCTGGTGGAGCGCTGGCGGGGTGAGCCCGAATATGACCGCTTGCTTGCCATGTGCCGCCATGCTGCGCAAACGTTCGAAAAGTTCTCCGGCGAAGAGCTGGAGGCGGAGTTTCTGTCTACACTGACGATGGTCGGTCAGGAGCTGGGGCGCCCGGCGACACGGGACCGGAAAGCCGAGCTGGAGTATCGCCATGCCAATGGCGGTTTGACCGAAGAAGAAAAGGCCGAATACCTGGCGCTGGCGCTCAGGAAGTAGCCTCGGGGCGGGCGCCTGTCCGGTTGACGGGACAAAGCGGTCCGTGTATGGCATAATTGCGAGTTTCGCTTAACACATGAAGCGGTAGTTGAGAATATGGCTGCAGATCACGAGTTCGAGAAAGAAGACCTTGATTTTCGGGAAGTAAACCGCGAGGAGGCCGAGAAGGCCGATCCGGAAGCGCGCAAGGCAAAGTTCAAGCAGCTGATCGTGCTCGGCAAGGAGCGCGGTTATCTCACCTACGCCGAAATCAACGACCATTTGCCTGAGGATATGCTCGACGCTGAGCAGATCGAAGGCGTGATCGGCATGATTACCAACATGGGCATCCAGGTTTGCGACGTGGCACCGGATGCCGAAGAGTTGCTGATGTCCGATGCCGCTCCTGCGGTGGCGGACGAAGACGCCGTCGAAGAGGCCGAAGCGGCGCTGTCTTCGGTCGATTCGGAATTCGGCCGTACCACTGATCCGGTGCGCATGTACATGCGCGAAATGGGCACGGTCGAGCTTCTGACCCGCGAGGGTGAAATCGAAATCGCCAAGCGGATCGAGGAAGGCCTCAAGCACATGATCCAGGCGATCTCCGCCTGTCCGGCCACCTTGGGCCAGATCCTCGAACTGGTCGACAAGGGGCTCAATGACGAGATCCGTATCGACGAAGTGATCGACGGCATCATTGATCCGAATGCCGTCGAGGAAGAAGAACCGATCTCCTTGCCTGAAGAAGTGGCCGCCGAAGAGGGTGAAGAAGACGAAGAGGATGACGATGGTGGCAGCGCCATGGCGGCCGCCAATCTGGAACTTCTGAAGAACCAGGCGCGTGAACGCTTTGCCTTGGTGCGCCAGCACTACGATGCCATGGTCAAGGCACTGAAGAAGGAAGGCGTGGGGAGCAAGGGTTACGCCAAGGCGCATGCGGCCGTGGTCGAGGAGTTCCAGTTCATCCGCTTCTCGGCGCGCCAGGTTGAGGCGCAATGCGACAGCCTGCGCGACATGGTCGACGAGATTCGCTGCCTTGAGCGCGAAATCATGGATATCTGCACGCAGCGGGTCAAGATGCCGCGCGAGCACTTCATCAAGACATTCGTCGGGCGTGAATGCGATGCCTCTTGGGTGCAGGACGAAATCGCAGCCGGCCAGAAATACTCGGAAATCCTGGCTCGCTACCAGCACGCGGTCATGGAAAAGCAGCAGAAGCTTGCCGATCTGCAAGAAAACGCGATGCTGCCGATCAAGGAGCTCAAGGAAATCAACCGGCAGATGTCGACCGGAGAAGCCAAGGCCCGTCGTGCCAAGCGCGAGATGATCGAGGCCAACCTGCGTCTGGTGATCTCGATTGCCAAGAAATATACCAACCGCGGCCTGCAGTTCCTTGATCTGATCCAGGAGGGCAACATCGGTCTGATGAAGGCGGTGGACAAGTTCGAATACCGCCGTGGCTACAAGTTCTCGACCTACGCGACCTGGTGGATTCGCCAGGCGATTACCCGCTCGATTGCCGATCAGGCGCGCACCATCCGTATCCCGGTGCACATGATCGAAACGATCAACAAGATGAATCGCATCCAGCGTCAGATCCTGCAGGAAAGCGGCCAGGAAGCGACCCCGGATCAGCTGGCAGAAAAGATGGAAATGCCGGAAGACAAGATCCGCAAGATCCTCAAGATTGCCAAGGAGCCGATCTCGATGGAAACGCCGATCGGTGACGACGACGATTCGCATCTGGGTGATTTCATTGAGGACCAGAACAATCTGGCCCCGGCCGAGGCAGCGATCTATGCCGGCCTGCGAGAGGCGACCAAGGAAGTGCTCGACACGCTGACCCCGCGCGAGGCCAAGGTGCTGCGCATGCGCTTCGGTATCGACATGAATACCGATCATACGCTGGAAGAAGTGGGCAAGCAGTTCGATGTGACTCGTGAGCGGATCCGCCAGATTGAAGCCAAGGCGTTGCGCAAGCTGCGCCATCCGACCCGTTCCGAGCGGTTGAAGAGCTTCATTGAAGCAGCTGCCAGCGAGGCGGCAGGTACGCCCGGCAGCAACAGCTGATTTTCTTCTGTACCAACAAAAAACCCTGCGTCAGCGCAGGGTTTTTTGTTGTCGGGAGGTGGCCAGAGCCTGTCCACGATCTTGCTGCAAAACCGTGATCGGGGCTCATGGGCCGCTCAGACAGTAAGCGGCGCTTTTTCCGGAAAATCGAGCACAGCATGGCCGTTCTCGTCGATGTCGATGATGACCTCCCCTCCTTGAACCAGCCGTCCGAACAGGAGTTCATCGGCAAGTGCCTTGCGGATGGTGTCCTGGATGAGCCGTGCCATGGGGCGTGCGCCCATGAGCGGATCGAAACCCTTCTCGGCGAGCCAGGCTTTGAGTTCCGGCGTGAAGTGCGCTTCCACCTTTTTCTCGTGCAACTGGGCTTCCAGTTGCATGAGGAACTTGTCCACGACCTGCAGGATGATCTGCGGGGAGAGCGGTGCAAACGAGATGATTGCATCAAGCCGGTTGCGGAACTCCGGCGTGAACATGCGCTTGATCGATTGCATTTCGTCGCCGGTTTCCTTTTTGGTTGTGAAACCGATCACGGCACGGTTGAGTGATTCGGCTCCCGCGTTGGTGGTCATGATCACGATGACGTTGCGGAAATCGGCCTTGCGTCCGTTGTTGTCGGTCAGCGTGCCGTGATCCATGACTTGCAGCAGCACGTTGAAGATGTCCGGGTGGGCTTTTTCGATTTCGTCGAGCAGCAGCACCGAATACGGGTGCTTGTTGATCGATTCCGTCAAAAGCCCGCCCTGCTCGAAGCCGACATAGCCGGGGGGGGCGCCGATCAGGCGGCTGACGGCGTGTGCTTCCATGTATTCCGACATGTCGAAACGGATCAGTTCCACGCCCATGATGTAGGCCAGTTGCCGCGCGACTTCGGTCTTGCCGACCCCGGTCGGGCCGGAGAACAGGAAGTTGCCGATGGGCTTTTGCGGATTGCCGAGCCCCGCGCGGGCCATCTTGATCGAGGTGGCCAGTGCGTCGATGGCTGGCCCCTGGCCGAATACGACGCGCTTGAGGTCTGCATCGAGCGTTTTCAGCGCGTTGCGATCGTCGGTCGAGACGTTCTTCGGCGGGATGCGTGCAATCTTGGCGACGATTTCCTCGATCTCGTGCTTGTTGATGGTCTTTTTCTGTTTCGACTTGGGCAGGATCTTCTGTGCGGCGCCGGCTTCGTCGATCACGTCAATGGCCTTGTCCGGCAGGTGGCGGTCGTTGATGAATTTGGCCGAAAGTTCGGCCGCCGAATTCAGTGCGGCCTGCGTGTACTTGACGCCATGGTGCTGCTCGAACTTGTCTTTGAGTCCCTTGAGGATTTCCACGGTCTGTTCAATGGAAGGTTCAACCACGTCGATTTTCTGAAAACGGCGCGATAATGCGTTGTCCTTCTCGAAAATGGTGCGGTATTCGCTATAGGTCGTTGCGCCGATGCATTTCAGCGCGCCGTGCGACAGCGCCGGTTTCAGGAGATTGGAGGCGTCGAGCGTGCCGCCGGAGGCTGCGCCGGCACCGACGAGCGTATGGATTTCATCGATGAACAGGATCGCGCCCGGCTCGTCGGTCAGTTGCTTGATGACTGCCTTGAGGCGCTGTTCGAAGTCGCCCCGGTACTTGGTCCCGGCCAGCAATGCCCCCATGTCGAGCGCATAGACGGTGGCGTTGCTCAGCACGTCCGGAACCTGCCCCTCGATGATGCGTCGCGCCAGCCCTTCGGCAATCGCGGTCTTGCCGACGCCAGCCTCCCCGACCAGAAGCGGGTTGTTCTTGCGCCGCCGGCACAGGGTCTGGATCACGCGTTCAAGTTCAGGTTCTCGGCCAATCAGCGGGTCGATCTTGCCGGTCAGCGCCATCTGGTTCAGGTTCTGGGTGTAGTTTTCCAACACGCTGCCTTGCGCGGCTGCCTGTTCCTGCTCTTCGGCGTTTTCGTGTTTCGGGTGTTGTGGCGTACTGCTGTTCTTGGCAATGCCGTGGGCGATGAAGTTGACGACGTCGAGCCTGGTGATGCCCTGCTGGTGCAGGTAATAAACGGCATGACTGTCTTTTTCTCCGAAAATGGCGACCAGCACGTTGGCTCCGGCGACTTCCTTCTTCCCGGACGACTGCACGTGCAGGATGGCGCGCTGGATCACGCGCTGGAACCCGATCGTGGGCTGGGTTTCCACTTCGCCGCTGCCCGAAACGATCGGGGTATGGGTGTTGATGAAGTCGGTTAACTGGCGGCGCAGTTCATCGGCATGGGCTCCGCATGCCCTCAGTACTTCGCTTGCCGACGGATTGTCGATAAGCGCAAGCAGCAGGTGTTCCACGGTGATGTATTCATGCCGTTTCTGTCGCGCGTCCATGAATGCCATATGCAGGCTGACTTCCAGTTCTTGGGCAATCATTCTTCGATCTCCATGATGCATTGCAGCGGATGCTGGTGCTGTCTGGCGCAGCGCGTGACGTCCGATACTTTTGTTGCGGCGACATCCTGCGGGTAGACGCCGCAGATGCCGCGTCCCTCCGTATGTACTTTGAGCATGATTTGGGTTGCGCGTTCGATTTCCAGTCCAAAGAATGTTTGCAGCACCATGACTACAAAATCCATCGGGGTAAAGTCGTCGTTCAGCAGCACCACACGCCACATCGGCGGCGGCGTGGTCTGTGTGGCGCGTACAGCGAGCTCGGTTTCGTGTTGATGCCGGGTGGCCATCTGTATCCGTTTCTGAAGGAGGATTGGATCAATGTCCGTACTCTATTTCAATTTTGGCGCAGCGGGTACGCTTTTCAAGGCGCGTCAAGCGTGACAATTTGTTGTTTATTCGCCACGGGAGCTTGACCCGTTGTGCAAAAGTCGCGTAAAAAGCACTCTCAAGTTTGATGTACAAGTTTACGCAGTGACGGTCTTGCCGATTACTTGTCTTGCACCTCAAACCCAGCGTCGCCTCGTTGAGGTTTTAATACAGTTTTGAATAGGAAATACCAGCAATGGCTATCGGTACCGTCAAGTGGTTCAATGACTCCAAGGGCTTCGGTTTCATCACTCCGGACGAAGGCGGCGAGGATGTGTTTGCCCACTTCTCCGCAATCAACATGCCCGGCTTCAAGACCCTGAAGGAAGGTCAACGTGTTTCTTTCGAGATCACTGTTGGTCAAAAGGGCAAGCAAGCTGCCAACATCCAGGCCGTCTGATTTTTCAGCGGACTGATGTTAGGAAACCCCGCGCAAGCGGGGTTTTTTCATTGTAGACCCCGGTCGGCTCACAGGCTGCGGTAGTTGGGGCCGCCCCCACCTTCCGGTGGCATCCAGACGATGTTCTGCTCCGGATCCTTGATGTCGCAGGTCTTGCAATGCAGGCAATTGCCGGCGTTGATCTGTAGCTGTTTTTGATCGTTTCGACCAACGATTTCATAAACGCCGGCTGGGCAATAGCGCGTTTCCGGTGCGGCGTATCTCTTCAAATTGACTTCCAGCGCCAAGACCGGATTATTCAGGTGCAGATGGCAGGGCTGATCTTCCTTGTGCGCGACGCCGGCGGCATGCAGCGAACTGGCCAAGTCGAAGCTGATGACGCTGTCGGCGGCGGGATAGTCGACCGGGTTTGCCGCATGCGCCGGCAGCAGGGTTTCGTGGTCTGCCTGGCGGTGCGGCAGCGTCCAGGGCAGGCGAACGCCGAGTCTCGCCGCCCATAGCTCCGCCCCCGCGGCGAATGCGCCAGCCCCTTTGCCCAAGCGGGATTGCCAGGGCTTGAAATTGCGGGCCGCCTCAAGCTCATCCCATAGCGGGGAATCCATCAGTTCATCGGCATAGTCTGCCAGCTCGTCATGCCGGCGGCCGGCTTCGCAGGCGGCGAAAACCGCCTCGGCTGCGGCGACGCCGGAAATCATGGCGCCGTGAATGCCTTTACTGCGCGCCGGGTTGAGCAGGCCGGCCGAACAGCCGAGCAGCGCCCCGCCGGGGAACGCCAGTTTGGGCATGGCCTGCAGTCCGCCGCAGGCAATGGCCCGCGCGCCGAACCCCACGCGTTGCCCGTCCTGAAGGTATTCGCGCAGGGCGGGATGACGCTTGGTGCGCTGGAATTCGCCGAACGGCGAAAGATACGGGTTGCGGTAATCGAGATGAACCACGAGCCCCACTGCAGCCAAGCCGCCCGGCATGTGGTACATGAAGGCCCCGCCGTGAGCCTCTTTGCCCAGCGGCCACCCAGTGGCGTGAAGTGCGAGTCCGGGCTGGTGGCGTGCCGGATCGAGTTGCCACAGTTCCTTGAGCCCCAGCGCGTATTTTTGCGGAGTGGAAGCCAGTTCGAAACGGGATTCGAGCTGCCGGGCCAGCGAGCCGCGCGCACCCTCCGCAACCAGGGTGTAGCGGGCGCGGATGGCCACTCCGGGCGTGAAGTCAGGCTTGGGATCGCCGTCGCGATCACGCCCCATGTCGCCGGTCACGACGCCGACCAGCGCGCCGTTTTCGATGACGGGCTCGAAAGCCGCATAGCCCGCGCAAATGTCCACCCCCAGTTTCTCGGCTTCCCGGCCCAGCCAGTGGCAGATGTCGCCCAGGCTGGCAACGATGCAGCCACGTTGGCGCAGCATGGGCGGGAGCAGGAAAGCCGGCAGAGGCGTGGCGTTTTCTGCGTTCAGGATGTGGTAGTGCTCGGTGCCGGCTTCGGCAAAGGCAAAGCCGTTGCGCCGGCGCCAGTCCGGAACCAGTTCGTCCAGCCCGGACGGGTCAATGACTGCGCCGGACATGATGTGCGCACCGACGGTAGCGCCCTTTTCCAGTACGCAGATGCGCACGGGGCTGCCTGTGTCGTGTGCTCGTTGCGCCAGGCGCAGGGCTGCCGCAAGGCCGGCCGGGCCGGCGCCAACGATCAGCACGTCGTAGTCAAGCGTTTCGCGGGTCATATTTTCCATGAATCGGGTCGGTCGGATGGTGTCCGTTGCCGGTATAATCCCCGTTTTTCAGCACCTTAGCAAAAAATGTCTGCGCAGAAATATCCCCCCCGCATCGCCCATGTCGAATCGCTTGATTTCGAGGGGCATGGTATTGCCCGAGTGGAAGGCAAGACCATTTTCATCGACGGCGCATTGCCGTTCGAAACCGTGGAATACAGCACCTACCGCAAGAAACCCAATTTTGAGAATGCGCAGGCGATGGCGATCCTGCAGGAATGCTTCATGCGCACTACGCCGCGTTGCCCGCATTTTGGCGTGTGCGGCGGCTGCTCGATGCAGCACATGGAATTCACCGCGCAGGTCGCGGCCAAGCAGCGTGTGCTGGAAGAAAACCTCAAGCGCATCGGCAACGTGCAGGCCGAAACCCTGCTGCCGGCGATCTACGGCCCGGCCTGGGGCTACCGGCATCGCGCCCGCCTGTCGGCGCGGTATGTCGCCAAGAAAGGAACGGTGCTGGTCGGCTTCCATGAAAAGCGCTCAAGCTTTATCGCCGACATGACCGAATGCCACATCCTGCCCCCGCGCATCTCGAAGCAGTTGCCCGCGCTGCGCGAGCTGGTCATGCAGCTCTCCATCCGTGAGCGCATGCCGCAGATCGAACTCGCGGCGGGCGACCATGTCGACGTACTGGTGTTTCGCAACATGGACGCGATCACGCCGGAAGACGAGGCCTTGTTCAAGGCGTACGCCGATGAGTGGAACGTGCAGATCTGGCTGCAGCCCAAGGGGCCGGACACCGCCTACCCGCTGTATCCGCTCGATGCGCCGGCATTGACCTACAGCCTGCCCGAATTCGGCGTTACCATGCCGTTCAAACCGACCGAATTCACCCAGGTCAATCCGCACATCAACCGCGTCATGGTCGAGCGCGCTATCCGCCTGCTTGATCCGCAACCGGGCGAGCGCATCGCCGACATGTTCTGCGGACTGGGCAATTTCACGCTGCCGATCGCGCGCAGCGGCGCCACGGTGTTGGGCATGGAAGGCAGTCAGCAACTGGTCGACCGGGCACTGGAAAACGCACAGAAGAACGGCTTGGCCAACCGCGTGCAGTTCCAGGTCGCCAACCTGTTCGAGATGACCGAAGATTGGCTCGCCCGCCTTGGTCCGTTCGATCGCATGCTGATCGACCCGCCGCGCGACGGTGCGATGGAGCTGTGCAAGTCGATTCCGGAAACGAGTGGGCCGAAGCGCATCGTGTATGTGTCCTGCAACCCCGCAACGCTGGCGCGCGATGCCAACGTGCTGGTGCACGTGAAGGGCTATACGCTCAAGGCGGCGGGCGTGGTGAACATGTTCCCGCATACCGCGCATGTCGAAAGCATGGCGTGGTTTGAAAAGGAAGATTGATCTTTCACTTTGTATTTCCGGGGAAGGACATGGTTCCTTCCCCTTTTTTTTGCAGCAGGTTTTGGGCGATAACGAACAGCGCCATCATTCCGATTCCAATCAGGAAAGCCTGTAGCCACTCCTGAAGCGGCGGCGGGCGGAAGGCGAAGGCGGCGCAGATGGATGGCACCAGCGTAACGATGGCCAGTCCGGTCAGGGTTGCTGCGATGACCAGGATGCTTGTCCTTGCGAGCCCGTCGAACAACTTGTGCCACCCCGGTTCCCTCGCCCGACAGGCGAAGATAAGCGCGGTGTTGGCCGCGACCAGAACAACAAAGGCGAGCGCGCGCGCCTCTTCTGCGGCTTTGCCATGACTTATCAGCCAGCTATATATCCCCGCCGTGACCGCCGAAGTCAGCAGGCCCAGAACCAGGCTCGTGACGAGTTGCCGTGAAGACACCAGCCGCTCCGCGGGCGAACGCGGCGGCTGCTCCATGAGTTTGTCGCTTCCCTTTTCCGCCTCGAAAACTACCGAGCAGGCCGGATCGATGACCAGTTCGAGAAAGGCGATGTGGATCGGCGCCAGTACCAGTGGCAGGCCGAGCAGCAACGGCAGGATCGACAGGCCGATGATCGGAACATGCACGGCCAGCGTGTAGATCAGCGCTTGCCGCAGGTTGGCGAAGATGCGCCGCCCCAGGCGGATGGCGGAAACGATGGCGCTGAAATCGTCTTCGAGCAACACCAGCGAAGCCGCCTCGCGGGCGACGTCGGTGCCGCGCTTGCCCATGGCGATTCCAATGTGCGCCGACTTGAGCGCCGGTGCATCGTTGACGCCGTCGCCTGTCATGGCAACGATCTCGCCGTTCGCTTTCAGCGCCTCGACGATGGCGAGCTTCTGTTGTGGCGTGACGCGGGCGAAGACGTTCACCCCGGCAATGCGCCGCGCCAGTTCTGAAGTCGTCATGCCAGCGAGCTCTGCGCCCGTCAGTACTTCGTCTCCATCGATTCCCGCCGCTGCCGCAATCGCGCGGGCGGTGCGGGGGTGGTCGCCGGTAATCATGACCACGCGGATTCCGGCGCGCCGGCATTCGGCGATCGCGGCGGGAACTTCATCGCGCAGCGGGTCGGCCAGTCCGATCAGCCCGACCAGCCGGAAATCGAAATCGTGCTGGATGGCGGGCCAGCTTGCATTGGCGCTGTGCTCGGCCCTGGCGATGCCCAGAACGCGCAGCCCGCGCTTGGCCAAATCTTCGGCCTGTTGCATGACTTCTTCGAGTTCGCTGCCTTCAAGGTGGCAGAGGTCCGCTATCGCTTCCACTGCGCCTTTTGCTGCGACGACGTCGTGCTGGCCGTTATGGTCTTGCCACAAATGGGACATGGCCAGCAGCGCCGGGGACAGCTCGTATTCCCGTGCCAGCGCCCAGTCCGGGTGCAGGTGTTCCGTATTGGCGAGATAGTTGCGGGCAAAGCGGTGGAAAGCCTGCTCCATCGGATCGTGCGGGTCGATCTCGCTGGCGAGCACCGCGTATTCGAGCAGTTCGTGGTATTCCTCGGGCAGGTTGTCGCCGGGCAAGGCGTGGGCATCGAGACATTTTCCTCCGACCGAGAGAGTGGTCACGGTCATGCGGTTCTGGGTCAGCGTGCCGGTCTTGTCGACGCACAGCACGGTTGTTTCTCCCAGCGTTTCGATGGCGTTGAGACGGCGCGTCAGCACGCGCTGTTGCGCGATGCGGCGCGCGCCCATGGCGAGGAACACGATCATGATGACGGGGAATTCCTGCGGCAGGATGCCCATCGCCAGGGTAATGCCTGCCAGCAATCCCTCAAGCCAGCCGCCCCGCAATATCCAGTAAAGCGAGGACAGCATCAGGCACAGACCGACCCCGATCATCGCCAGTCGCCGGGTCAGGAGGCCGACCTCGTCGTGTAGCGGCGACGATTCGATGGCGATGTCCTTCAGCGACTTGCCGATGCGTCCCAGCTCGGTTTTTCCGCCGACGGCGGTCACGCGCATCAGCCCTTGCCCGCGCACGACCATCGTTCCGGCGAACATCGCGCCATCGCCAGCGAACTTGGCCACGGCCACCGATTCGCCGGTCAGCATCGACTCGTCCGTCGCCAGCTCATGCGCTTGCAGAACCTCCCCGTCTGCGGGAACGCGGTCGCCCTCGGTCAGGATTACGATATCGTCGCGGACCACCTCGCGCCCGGAGATGCGTTGCGGCGTGCCGTCGCGAATGACCAGCGCACGGGGGCTGGAGAGGTCGCGCAAGGCTTCCAGCGTGTTTTCGGTACGGCGTTCCTGGAGGATGGTGACGGCCATGATGACGAACACGAACCCGAGCAGGATCATGGCCTCGTGGATGTCGCCCATGGCCGCGTAGATCGCGCCCGCGCCCAGCAACAGGAGGAACATGGGTTCGCGGGCGACCTCAACCGCAATGGCCTGCAAGGTGCGCTTCTGTTCCGTGCCCAGTTCGTTGGGGCCTTCCGCGGCCCGTCGGGCTGCAGCCTCGGCAGCGCTGAGTCCTGATGGAAACTCGGCGTTCATGGCAATCCTGTGAAGGGGTGTTTGCGTCGGCAGTGTCTGTTGCATGCCGCATCACTCTGAGCTTAGAACCTATTTCAGCAGGCGGCTGTGCCTTTGCGTCGGGCTGTCGGGCGGAGCCCGGAATCGGTTTGTTGGTTGATGCGAAAGCAGCTAGCATGAAAATTGTCTCTCCCGTGCGCCGGGGCTTCCCTCCGGGAGAAAACTTCCGTTCGTATCAGGGAGTCGACCATGCGTCGCCTGCTTGCCTTCGTGCCGCTCCTTTTTTCTACCTGGCTCCATGCCGAAGATGGCGTGCTGGTCATGGCTTATCCGGCCAGGGAAAAGGAACCGCTGATCGCGGAGGCCCCGGACAACAGCGGTCTTTATCAGGACCTGTTTTCCCGTGCCGCACAGAAAATCGGGATGCAACTGAAGATTGTCCGCCTTCCCAAGCGGCGCATCTTTCATGAGATGCAGGATGGCAAGGTGGATTTCTATCCCGGCTCTTTTGCCGAAGACCGCGTTGCGGTGATGAGCTGGGTCGAAAACGGCATCATGACGCGCGAGGTCTGCCTGACCCGTCCCGAGGTGCCGCCACTCAACGGACTGGAGTCGGCGCCGCCGCTGCGCGTGATCGTCGAGCTGGGAGCCAGCAAGTCCGAAATCAGCCGGCGTTTTCCTTCTCTGAAGCCGGTCGAGCTGGGGCCGATGATCGACATTCCCCAAGCGGTACGATTCCTGAACGGCAACTGGGGCGACCTATTTTTCATCGAGCGCGGCCCGTTTTTCTATTACCTGAAGAAGAACAAGCAGCCTTCCGCGGAGGCCATCGGCGTGCGGTTGCATGAAAACTGCCTCGGCCCGGCCTACCCGATGCATATCGGTTTTTCGCGGCATTCCCGTCACTATGCCGAAGAGCCCAATCCCCGCTACAACCCGAACGCGCCGCTTTCCCCGCACAACCTGCCGACGCGGATTCTGCCGTCATCGACCGCGGGCAAGCTGGCCCACGTTTTGCAGCAAATGAAAAGCAGCGGGGAAACCCGCAGGCTGATCGGGCGTTACCAGGTGAGTTTCGAGTAGGCGGGTAGTCAGTCACGCAGATTCTGCTATGTTCGGCACGCCCCGCATTCCCATTCGCTTTGTCGCTCATCCTCGCCATAGCCGTACTATGGCTGCGGTTTGCTTCGCGCGGAAGGGGCGCAGACGCGTGCCTCGGCATCCACGCAAACCTGCGTGACTGACTATTGATTTTCTGCCGGCGCGGATTTGAGATAGCGCTGCGCCATGACGGCGCAGACCATGAGCTGGATCTGGTGGAACAGCATCAGCGGCAGCACGATCTGGCCGATGGCGGCACCGGAAAACAGTACCTTGGCCATGGGAACGCCACTGACAAGGCTCTTCTTCGAGCCGCAGAAAACGATGGCGATTTCATCCTCCCGCCCGAATCCCAGTTTCCGGCTCAACAGCGTGGTGCAGGTCATGACGATGGCCAGCAAAACGACGTTGACGATCAGCAAGCCTGCCAGCGTGGGCGCGGGGGTTTGCTGCCACAGCCCGGAAATCACGGCCTCGCTGAAAGCGGTATAAACCACCAGCAGTACCGAGCTCTGGTCGACGTATTTCAGCGTGCCCTTGTTGCGGTTGACCCAGCCGCCGATCCAGCGCTGGGCGATTTGCCCCGCGATGAACGGAAGCAGAAGCTGGGAAACGATATTGAGGATCGAATCCAGCGAACCGTTCTGGCCTTGGGTTTGCGCCAGCAGCAGCCCGACCAGCAACGGTGTGATGAAAATCCCGAGGATGTTGGAAGCCGAGGCGCTGCAGATGGCGGCAGGTACATTGCCTTTGGCCATCGAGGTGAAGGCAATCGAGGATTGAACCGTGGAGGGCAGCAGGCACAGGAAGAGCATGCCCAGATAGAGTTCCGGGGTGACGAAATGGCTCAATACGGGCTGCAGCAGGAAGCCCAGCATCGGAAACAGCAGGAAGGTGCAGCAGGCCACCGTCAGATGCAGGCGCCAGTGCGTGATGCCGGACAGAACCGCCTCGCGCGACAGTTTCGCGCCGTGCATGAAAAACAGCAGCCCGACCGCGACATGCGTTGCCAGATTGAAGTACTGGGCCGTGGTTCCACGGCAGGGGAGCAGGGTCGCCGTCAGAACGGTGGCGACCAGGGCCAGGGTGAAATTGTCGGGAAGATACCGCGAGCGGGCCATTGCAATCCCCTTTATGTCCAAAGAGCCGAATTAACGGAATTGAATCTTTCCGGTCGCGCTGGCGCAACGGAACTAGTTCATGTTTTTACCCTTTTGCTTTTATCGGTCATATCCTGTTTTTGCAATCGGGGCATCCCCTGATTCGAAAGGATTGGGCTACAATCTACCGATTAGGACAAGCAATCAGACCCATTCCCAGAAGGAGAATCAAGATGTCGATGTCGGATCGTGACGGCGTTATCTGGTATGACGGCAAGCTGGTGCCGTGGCGCGAAGCCACCACCCATGTGCTGACTCACACCCTGCACTATGGCATGGGCGTGTTCGAGGGCGTGCGTGCGTACGACACCCCCAAGGGCCCGGCAATCTTCCGTCTGCAGGATCACACCGACCGCCTGTTCCGCTCGGCCAAGATCGTCGGCATGGACCTGCCGTTCTCCAAGGAAGAACTCAACGAAGCCCAGCGCACCGTGGTGCGTGAAAACGGCCTGAAGTCCGGCTACCTGCGCCCGATGGCCTTCTACGGCCCGGAAAAACTCGGCATCGCCCCGCCGAAGAAGGACGTGCGCGTGATCGTCGCCGCCTGGCCGTGGGGCGCCTACCTCGGTGCCGAAGGCATGGAGAAGGGCATCCGCGTCAAGACTTCGAGCTTCAACCGCCACCATGTCAACATCACGATGTGCAAGGCCAAGGCCAACGGCAACTACATGAACTCGATCATGGCGCACGAAGAAGCTGCCGCCGACGGTTACGACGAAGCGCTGTTGCTCGACGTTGACGGCTACGTGGCCGAAGGCTCGGGCGAAAATTTCTTCATGATTCGCAACGGCAAGGTCTACACGCCGGATCTGACCGTCTGCCTCGACGGCATCACGCGCAACACCGTGTTCCAGATCATCAAGGACATGGGCTTGGAAATTACCGAGAAGCGCATCACCCGCGACGAAGTGTACGTCGCCGACGAAGCCTTCTTCACCGGCACTGCCGCCGAAGTGACCCCGATCCGCGAACTCGACCGCCGCTCTATCGGCACCGGCGTACGCGGCCCGATCACCGCGGAAATCCAGCAGCGCTACTTCGACATCGTGCAAGGCCGCAACGAGAAATACGCTGGCTGGTGCACGCTGGTGTAACACTGCCCGTTTATTCCCTCCCTCTCCCTGTCAGGGAGGGGGCCGGGGAGAGGGTAAATCTCTTTCCGGTCCGCCGCGCAAGTTTCAAATCAATCGCGTCTCATGCCAAAAATCCTCATCATCGCCCCTGCCTGGATTGGCGACGCCATCATGGCGCAGCCCTTGTACCGGCGATTGCACGAGCGCTACCCCGGTCTGGTGCTGGATGTACTCGCGCCGGCCTGGACGCGCGCCGTGCATGCGCGCATGCCGGAAGTGAACGAAACGCTCGACAACCCGTTTACCCACGGCGAACTGAACCTGCGGGCGCGCCGGAAGCTCGCGCATCAACTCAAGGCGCGGCGCTATGACCAGGCTATCGTCCTGCCCAACTCGCTCAAGTCTGCGCTGATTCCGTGGTTCGCAAGGATCCCGTTGCGCACGGGCTGGGTGGGCGAGATGCGTTATGGCCTGCTCAACGATGCGCGCAAGCTCGATACCGAAGCGCTGCCGAAAATGGTCGAGCGCTTCGCCGCGCTGGCCGAGGACAGAAACCAGCTCCTGCAACGTCCGGTTCCTTATCCGCGTCTGGTCATCGATGCCGCCGCCCGCGCCGCCGCGTTGCAGAAAGCCGGCCTCAATGCGGATCAGTCGGTGATTGCCCTTTGCCCCGGCGCGGAATATGGCCCGGCCAAGCGCTGGCCGGCACACCATGCCGCGGCGCTGGCGCGTGAACTGCTGGCCGAAGGCAAGCAGGTGTGGCTGTTCGGCTCGGGCAAGGACAACGAAATCGCCGGCGAAATCGCCGCGCTCGCACCGGGGTCCGTCAACCTGAGCGGGAAGACCAGCCTTGCCGAGGCCATCGACCTGCTCTCGCTGGCGAGCGCCGTCGTGACCAACGATTCCGGGCTGATGCACGTGGCCGCAGCGCTGGATCGGCCCAGCGTCGCCGTGTACGGCTCCAGCTCGCCGCGTTTCACGCCGCCGCTGTCCGACAAGGCGCGCATCGTGACGCTCGCGCTGGCGTGCAGCCCCTGTTTCAAACGCACCTGCCCGCTCGGGCACATGCAATGTCTCAATGACCTCGGCCCGGAGCGCGTCAGAATCGCGCTGGCCGACCTTGTCCCCGAATTGTTTGCAAGGTGATCGCCATGGAATATCTCGATCTCGCTCCCATCGCCCGCGTCAACGGCACCGTGGTGCTGCCCGGCTCCAAGAGCATTTCCAACCGCATTTTGCTGCTCGCCGCGCTGGCGCAGGGTACGACCGAGGTCAAGGGCTTGCTTGCCTCCGACGATACCCAGCGCATGCTCGAAGCGCTGCAGCAGCTCGGCGTGAACTGGCAACAGCATGGCGAAACGCGCGATTTCACCGTTCCCGGTTGCGGAGGCGTGTTCCCGGTCAAGGCGGCCGACCTGTTTCTTGGCAACGCCGGCACGGCCTTTCGCCCGCTGACGGCGGCGCTGGCGTTGTCGGGCGGAACCTACAAAATGAGCGGAGTGCCCCGCATGCACGAGCGCCCCATCGGCGATCTGATCGATGCCCTGCGCGCCGTGGGGGCGGACATTGTCTATCTCGGCAACGAAGGCTTCCCGCCGCTCGCGATCCAGCCCGCCCAAATCGAAGCCGGCCGCCGCGTGCCGATCAAGGGCAACGTGTCGAGCCAGTTCCTGACCGCGCTGCTGATGGCGCTGCCGCTGACCGGCGAAGACGTGACCATCGAAGTGATCGGCGATCTGATTTCCAAGCCGTACATCGAAATCACGCTGAACCTGATGGCGCGTTTCGGCGTGCAGGTCGAGCGCCGCGGCTGGAGCGAATTCTTCATCCCCGGCGGGCAGGTCTACCGCAGCCCCGGCGAAATCCATGTCGAGGGCGATGCTTCGTCGGCCTCGTACTTCCTGGCTGCAGGGGCGATTGCCGGCGGGGTGGTGCGCGTCGAAGGCATGGGCTCGGAGAGCATCCAGGGCGACAAGCGCTTTGCCGAAACGCTGGAACAGATGGGCGCGCAGATTACCTGGGGCGCAAATTTTATCGAAGCCGCACCGCCCGCATCGGGCCGCCTCAAGGCGCTCGACGTCGATCTCAACCACATCCCCGATGCGGCGATGACGATCGCAGTCGCGGCGCTGTTCGCCGACGGCACGACGACGATCCGCAACATCGAAAGCTGGCGCGTCAAGGAAACCGACCGCATCGCCGCGATGGCGACCGAACTGCGCAAAGTGGGCGCGATGGTGGAGGAAGGGCAGGACTACATCCGCGTCACACCGCCCGCGCAACTGAAGCCCGGAGCGGCCATCGACACTTACGATGACCACCGCATGGCGATGTGCTTGTCGCTGGCGGCTCTGGGTGGTGTGCCGGTGCGGATCAACGATCCGGGCTGCACCGCCAAGACCTTCCCGACCTACTTTGAGGAACTGGCGCGGATCGCCGCTGTGAAATAGTTCTTTTCTGTGGGAGCGGATGCAATCCGCGAACAAAACAGCGTCAAATTACAGCCAAACCGCATCCCAGAGCGGATATTCGCCGACCCCGGCGACAAGCCCTGCCCGTAAAGGGTTGGCCACGATATACCTGGCTATGGCAGCCAAGTCTTCTTCTTTCCTCAGCGCGTGATCGTGAAAGCCGTTTTGCCAGACAGGACCTTGGCGCTTGAGCGCAGAATTGATAGCAAGTGCGCTCCGACGTTTGACCCGCATCATCAAAGCCGAAAGCGAGCCCTGCCGGAGGGTAAGCAACCAGTGGAAATGATCGGGCATCACCACAAAGGCTAGGGTCTCGACCAGCCCGTCCCGCTGTGCTTGACGCAACTCGTGGACAACGCTGCGGCCCAGTAACGTGTCCCGAAAAAAGGCTTGCCGTTGCCAAGTGGCGGTTGTCAGCAGGTATGTTTGCCCGCAAAGTGAGACACGGCCTTTGCGGAGGTCCGCGCTTCTGGCTTTTGTGGAGACTTGCGGTTTCATGGAGGGGAAGTTATCGCGGATTGCATCCGCTCCCACAGAGAGTCGACTATTGTGGGAGCGGATGCAATCCGCGAACGGGAGTCAGCGTTTTTTCTTCTTGCCGGCCTTTCTGACGCCGGCTTTTTTTGTGCCCACTCTCTTCTTCGGCTGTTTGACCTGATGGGCAGTGGCCGGTGTCACGGCCTTTTTCTTGCCCGACTTCACGGAGGCTTTCTTGCGGGACTGTGTGGTCTTGACCGGTTTTTTCTTGGCGACCTGTGGTGCGGCGGCGGGGTCGTCGAACGGCAAGGGCGCATCTTTCTCTTCGGCATGTGCGCCCAGCGTCAGGGCGCCGAACAGGGCAATTCCGGCAATCCAGCGCAATAGCATGTGTTCCTCCGGTGGCAGGGAATGGTGGAAAAGCGGGATTATACCGCTGTTGGCCCACGCTTCCGCAGCAAAGCCTCTGCCAGCGCTTGCAATGCCGCCGGGCGGTTCGAGCAGGCGGCAAGCCGGCCATGTGCCTGTGGCGCGAGATCGAGGTCATAAGGCAGGCGGCCGGCCACGAGCCAGGTTTTTTCTTGCGGCAGCGCGGCCAGCAGCGCCTGCTGTGCCGGCTTGAGCACAGCGTTGTAGCTGACGAAAAGCACCTGTTCGCTAGCTCCGGCGCGGGTGGCGGCCAAGGCAATATCCTCCCCGCTTGGCGCGAGCGGCAGGCGTAGTTCGGTGATGCCCATTCCGCGCGCAGCCAGACAGCCGCCGAGCGTTTCCTCCGCCGTTGCCACGACATCGATTTCCGTGTGTTCGCGCACTTCGCAGGTAATGACCAGCGCCGGCCTGGCCGGGTCGAGCCGGTTCGGCTGGCCTGCCCATGAGACAGCCGCAGCATGGATGCGCTTCGACAATGCCAGGTGTTCCGGCGTCGCTAACAGGGCCGATGGGTCGGCAGGTAGCGCGCGCCAGTCGGGCAGCCGCGCCTTGAGCTCCAGAATGCGCGCCAGCGATTCGTCGATGCGCGCCTCGCCGATCTCGCCGTTTTCAACTGCGCGCACCAAGGCTTCGATGACCGCGATTTGGCGATCCTCGCGGTGCGAGACCAGCAGTACGTCTGCGCCTGCCTTGAACGCGCGCACCGCGCCCTCGACGACGCCGATGCCTTTGGCAATCGCGTCCATTTCCAGGCAATCGGTAAACACCACGCCCCTGAATCCGAGCTCTTCGCGCAGCAGCCCGGTCAGGACGGCGTGTGAGAGCGTGGAAGGCGTATCGGGATCGCGCTCGAACGCAGGAAATACCACGTGCGCCGACATGATGGCTTCCACTCCGGCCGCAATCGCGGCGCGGAACGGGGCGAGCTCCACGACATCGAGCCGCGCCCGGTCGTGCGGTACGCGCGGCAAGCCAAGATGCGAATCGACATCGGTATCGCCGTGGCCGGGGAAGTGCTTGGCCGTGGCGGCGATCCCGGCTTGTTGAATTCCGCGCAGCGCCGCCAGCCCATATTCGCAGACCTCGGCCACCGTTTCGCCAAAGGCGCGCACGCCGATCACCGGGTTGCGCGGGTTGTTGTTCACGTCCAGCACCGGGGCGAAGTTGACGTTGAAACCGAGCTGGCACAGTTCCTCGTTGGCGATGCGGGTCAGTGCTTCGCAATCGGCGGGAGTTCCTGCTGTGCGAAAAGCCAGCGCAGAAGGCAACGGTGTGACGCCGTTCTCGATCCGTGCCACCACGCCGCCTTCCTGATCCACGGCGATGAAGAGCGGTGTGCCGGAGCGCTCGGCGTTGATGGTTTGCAAGCG
Organism: Formivibrio citricus; assembly: GCF_900115065.1. Taxonomy (GTDB): domain Bacteria; phylum Pseudomonadota; class Gammaproteobacteria; order Burkholderiales; family Chitinibacteraceae; genus Formivibrio; species Formivibrio citricus. The sequence continues at coordinate 236,573 of NZ_FOVE01000002.1, forward strand.
CCGGTTGAGCGCGGCCACCTGCTGCGGCGTCTGAGTGTTGCGGCGGAACAGGATCACGCCGCCGAGGTGATGGTTGCGGATCAGGTTTTCGATCTGGGCATCGGGCGTGAGCGCATCGAACCCGGCCATCAGAAGCTGACCGATTTTCTGGCGGAGGGAAAGAGTGGACGGCATGGCGAATCGGGTAATGGAGCGGAGCTGGCAGGATAGAGGGTTGGCGGTCTGCCGCCAAGCTGCAGGCGCTTGCGAATCTTAAATGGTTAACTTACCATGCGGTCGATTGGTAATTTTAACGTTTGAAAAAAACAACTTTGACAGACGCTCGCTTTCTGCGGTGCACAAATTGCACTTGCTGCAAATTTTCAATTTGTGAAATGTGACTGGGCGGGCGACTCAGGGAGGAAAACATGGCATTGTCCATCGTAAGACGTTTGCAGATCATGGCCGCCTGTTCCGTGGTGGCATTGCTGGCCGTGGGCATAACGGGCGCGCGCGTGACATCGAAAGTCAACGAAAGCCTGCACAACGTGAATGCCAATACGCTGCCCAGTGTGGAAGCGATTGCCGACATCAACGAAAACTTCATGCGCCTGCGCATTCTGACGCTCTATCACAGCTTGAGTGCTGAACCAGCCAAGAAAGTCGCAGTTGAAAAACAGATGGCCGCAGTCAGGGGAAGCATCGACAAGGGGCTGGCTCGCTATGAGAAGGAGCGGCTGGTCAACTCCAAGGACAAGGAACTACTCGAGGCTGACAAGAAGTTGATGGTCAACTACTACACGATTATCGAGAAGGTGCTGGAAAAGTCCAGAACTGAAGGGGTTGAAGCTGCGCTTGCCGTCATTAACCTGCCGGAAACCCAGCAAGGCGCGGCCAAAATGACTGAGGCGATGGAAGCGCACAAGAAATACAACCGGGCCTTGGCCGACGAGCAGGAAAAAAGCGCCAGTGAAAGCGCGCGGCTTGGGCTGATCATCAGCTGGGCGATGATTGCCGTTGGCGCGGCGGGTGTCGCCCTGCTGAGTATCTGGCTGGTGCGCGGCATCGGTCGCGGTTTGAACAGCGTGCAAACCGCTGTGGGGCATATCGAGAACAACCTGGACTTTACCCACCGGGTCGAGGTCCACGGCAACGACGAGCTGGGCGTTACCGCCCAAGCGGTCAACCGACTGCTGGAAAAAATGCAGGGCAACCTCAAGACGATTTCAGGCGAAGTCCAGACGCTCGCTGCGGCAGCCAACCAGATGGCTTCCACTGCGGACCAGGTCGCCAAGGCCGCACACCAGCAAAGCGAAGCAGCTTCCAGCATGGCCGCGACGGTCGAGGAAATGACCGTCAACATCAGTCTGGTCGGCGACCGGGCGCAGGAAGCCAACCGCATTTCCAGCGAATCCGGCCAGCTGGCCGCCACGGGTGAAAATGTCATCGGCCAAACCGCACATGGTATCAACCAGATCGCCTCGACCGTGCATGACGCTGCCGCGCGCATCCACGAGCTTGAGCAGCACAGCCAGAAGATTTCCAACGTGATTGCTGTGATCAAGGAGATCGCCGACCAGACCAACCTCTTGGCGCTCAATGCCGCTATCGAAGCCGCGCGAGCCGGCGAACAGGGCCGCGGTTTTGCCGTGGTGGCCGACGAAGTGCGCAAACTGGCCGAGCGCACGGCTTCCTCTACGCAGGAAATCACCAATACCATCGAAACCATGCGTACCAGCGCAAGCAATGCCGTGCAGGGCATGCAGGGGGCCGTCGAGGAAGTCCGCCAGGGCGTGGCGCGTGCACAGGAAGCCAACGACTCGATCCGCCAGATTGGAGAGGGTAGCCGCAGCGCCGTGGGCATGGTCGAAGAGATCACCACAGCCATTCGTGAACAGGGTACGGCGACCAACAACATCGCCACCCAAGTCGAGCGGATTGCCCAGATGTCCGAGGAAAGCAGCGCAGCCGCAGAAGAAAGCGCCCGCGCCGCGCGCGATCTGGATCGCATGGCGCTGGGGATGCACGGCATTGTGGCGGCGTACCGGCTTTGATATGTGTGGAAGCGGAAGACATCCGCGAAATGGAAAAGTAATCTGACGACGCAGTAAATCGTCGGCAAATCGAAACAGGCGCCTCGTGCGCCTGTTTCTATTACGAAGTTCGTAAGCTTTTGAGTTGCCTGTGTTACATGCGGCTTCTTGGTTTGCGTGGGGTGTTTGTCCTATCCTTCAGCCTGAGTCGGTTCAGCCTCCAGAAAATCAGAAAAAGGAATCCCGTCCATGGCCCTTACCATCGCCCGTCGTTTGCAAATCATGATCGGCTGTTCGATCCTGGCGCTGATCGTTCTTGCCGTTTCCGGCGCGCAAGTCGCCTCGCACTTGAGAGGCGGCGTTGACTACCTCTATACCAATGCCATGCCGAGCATCCAGACGCTGGATGATGTACATGACGATTACATGAACATACGCGTGCTGGTGCTGTACCACATGCTGGTCAAGGACCCGGCGCAAAAGACCGGCGTTGAAAAGAAAGTTGCCGAGCACAAGGAACAACTCCAGAAAAAATTGGCCCGTTACGAGAAGGAACTGCTCTCGGATGCAAAGGACAAGGAGCTGCTGGAGGCCAACAAGAAGCTGTTCGCCAACTATTTTGCCACGCTCGATGCCCTGTTCGCAAAATCCCGCGCCAATGATCAGGAAGGCGCGCTGGCGGAGATCGGCAAGCCGGAAAACCGCGAGAACCTCACCAAGCTGCTGGCCACCCTTGAAGCTCATGGCAAATACAACGACAAGCTGGCCGAGGATTTCCACAAGTCCTCCATGGCCAGCGACCGCCGCGGGCAGATCATTTCGCTGATCCTGATCGTGGCGGCGATTCTGGGCGTGGGCAGCATGGGGTTCTTCCTGTTGCGCAGCATCAACAAGGCGCTGCATGAAACCCAGAGTGCCATCACGCATATTGAAAGCCATCTCGATTTCACGCGCCGGGTTGAAGTGCATAGCGGCGACGAACTGGGAATCACGGCCAAGGCCATCAACCGCCTGCTGGAAAAATTGCAGGACAACCTGAAAACAATCGCCACTGGTGCGCAATCCGTGGCCGCGGCCGCCAACCAGATGGCCGCGACCTCGTCGCAGGTCGCCAAGGCATCGCAGCAGCAGAGCGAAGCCGCTTCCGGCATGGCCGCGACGGTCGAGGAAATGACCGTCAGCATCAACCACGTCGCCGACCGCGCGCAGGAAGCCAACCGTATTTCCTGCGAATCCGGGCAGCTTGCAGCCTCGGGCGAGCGGGTTATCGGCCAGACGGCAGAAGGCATCAACCAGATTGCCGGCACGGTGCATGATGCGGCTGCGCGCATTCACGAGCTTGAACAGCACAGCGCGCAGATTTCCAATGTCGTGGCTGTCATCAAGGAAGTGGCCGACCAGACCAACCTGCTGGCACTCAACGCCGCCATCGAAGCAGCGCGTGCGGGCGAACAGGGCCGCGGTTTTGCCGTGGTGGCCGACGAAGTACGCAAGCTCGCGGAACGCACGGCCGCATCCACGCAGGAAATTTCCCGCACCATCGAAACCATGCGTGCCGGCGCCAGCAATGCCGTGCAAGGCATGCAGGGTGCGGTGGCAGAGGTGGGGCAGGGTGTCGAGCGCGCGCAGGAAGCCAACGATTCGATCCGCCAGATCGGCGAAGGCAGCCGCAGCGCCGTGGGCATGGTCGAAGAGATCGCTACCGCAATTCGCGAACAGGGCACGGCGACCAACAACATTGCCATTCAGGTCGAAAAGATCGCTCAGATGTCCGAGGAAAGCAGCGCCGCCGCCGAAGAAAGCGCCCGCGCCGCGCGCGATCTGGACCGCTTGGCCGGCGAGATGCACGGCATCGTGGCAGCCTATCGGCTTTGAGCTTTCTTGTTTCCAACAAAAGCGGGGGCGGCAAGCGCCCGCTTTTTTACTCGCTGTCAAATACTCACAAAGCTTTACCGGTTTTTACCGGGGCATCGCCGTGTCCGACAAGCGCAAGACGTACCATTGCATGTTCTGGAAATTGTTTATGCATCAGACGAATAGCGCTTGATTGCGGCGTGTAGCATTGTGTACATTAAGCGCCCTGTCATGAATGCGAAACAAAATACAATAATGTATATAAGGGAATACTCATGAACCTAACCATATCGCGACGCCTTGCCGTGATGAGTGTAGGCGCAGTGCTGGCATTGATCATTGTTGGCTTGATCGGGTTTGTCACAGCCCGTCAAATCACGGCGGACATGAAATACACCAGCGAAAACGTGATCCGCAGCCTGGGCCTGCTCAGTGATGCCGAGAGCAGCTTCCTGCTGATTCGGGTCAACGGCCTCTACCATCTGTCCTACGACGATGCGGCCAGGAAAGCCCCGCACGACGAAGTCATCAAGCAGAAGGTCGCCGATATCCGCAAGAACCTGGGCGAATACGAAAAATCCGTGACCGACCCGCGCGACAAAGCCCTGCTGGAAGAAGACAAGCAACTCTTCACTGCTTATGTCGTGGCGCTGGACCGGATGCTGGAAAAATCCCGCGCCAACGATCGGGCGGGCGCGAATACCGTGATCGAGGCGGAATGGAAGCCTGCCGGCGAAAAACTGACCAAAGCCTTTGCCCAGCACAAGCAATACAACGAAAAGCTGGCTGCCGATCTCGCGCAAAAGGCCGCCGCCACCGGCCAGCGCAATGCCGTGATTACCGCGATTGCCACCTTGGCCGGCGTGTTGCTGGTCAGCGTGATGAGCGTGCTTTTGTGCCGCGGCATTCGTAATTCCCTGAAAAAAATGCACGACGCCATGTTCCGGGTGCAGGGGCAGTTGGATTTCACTGCGCGCGTTGAAGGGCTTGGGCGCGACGAAATCGGCGAAACCGCCGATGCCTTCAACCGCCTGCTCGACAAGCTGCAGGAAAACCTTCGCCAGGTAGCAAACAATGCCAATCAGGTAGCGACCTCGGCCAGCGAAATGGCCGCCATCTCCAACCAGATTGCCACGGCATCGGTCGCGCAAAGCGAAGCCGCATCCAGCATGGCCTCCTCGGTGGAAGAGATGTCGGTCAGCATCAACCATGTCGGCGACCGTGCCAACGTAGCCAGCCAGTTTGCCGGCGAATCGGGCAAGCTGGCCGCCGAGGGCGAACAGGTCATCGGCCAGACCATGCAGGAAGTCAGCCAGGCTGCCGCCACGGCCAGCCAGGCCGAAGAGCGAATCCGCAAGCTGGAAAGCGAAAGCGAGCGCATCTCCTCTGTCGTGGCCGTCATCAAGGAAGTCGCCGACCAGACCAACCTCCTCGCGCTCAATGCCGCCATCGAAGCCGCGCGCGCCGGCGAACAGGGCCGCGGCTTTGCCGTGGTGGCCGACGAAGTGCGCAAGCTTGCCGAACGCACCGCAGCCTCCACGCAGGAAATCACCCAGACCATCGAATCGATGCGCCAGGGCGCACGCGATGCCGTGGAAGGCATGCACCATGTGGTGCAGCAGGTGGAGCAGAGCGCGAAACATGCCAGCCATGCCAATGAAGTCATGATCAAGGTCGGCAGCGGCAGCCGCGAAGCGGTTTCGATGGTCGGTGAAATCAGCAGCGCGATGCGCGAACAGACGCACGCCAGCCACAGCATGGCGCAGCAGATCGAGCACGTGGCCTCGATGTCGGAAGAAGGCAGCGCCGCAGCAAGCGAAAGCGCCCGTTCCGCGCGAGATCTGGAACGCCTGGCCGGCAGCATGCAAGGGATGATAGCCGCGTACCGCCTTTGATATAGGTGGGAGCGGATGAAATCCGCGAAACACAAAACAAAACGGCACGCCATGCAGGTGTGCCGTTTTGTTTGAGCGGGAATCGATCAGTAGATTTGGTCAGATTTTTGTTCGAATTCGTCACCCCGGCGCAGGCCGGGGTCCAGCGAGTAGCCCGGATGAAACAACGTGAAATCCGGGGCTTGCGTTGGTGGTTGCCACAAACCCGGTGTGTCTTTGACTCCGTGCCCCCGGATTTCGCTGCGCTGCATCCGGGCTACCCGCTTTGGCCGGTATGTGGGAGCGGATGAAATCCGCGAATCGCAAAACAAAACGGCACACCATTCAGGTGTGCCGGTATGACGGCAAAACGATCGCGCTCTTCCCTGTACCTCTGTGTTTCACGAGGTGAAAATTCTGGATCAAGCCGCCAGCCGCTTCAACACTTCCTCACGTCCCAGCAGCGCCAGCACGGCATCAACCGAGGGTGTGCTGGTGGTACCACAGACCTTCGCGCGCAACGGCATGCCTACCTGCGGCATCTTCACGCCCTGTGCCTTCACAAAGTCCTTGATGAACTGCGACAGGGTCGGTTGATCCCAGACTTCCAGCCGGGCCACGCCTTCGGCAAAGAATTCCAGCCGCGCCTCGTCGTCCGGCGTCAGGTGCTTTTCCACAACCTCGGCGGTCGGATCGAGCGGGCGGTAGAAATACTCGGCCTGTTCGGCAAGTTCCACCAGCGTCTGCACACGGTCGCGCAGCAAGGTGACGACGCTTGCCAGGGCCGGGCCGTTGGCTGTGTCGATACCCTTGTCTTCAAGGAAGCGTGCAGCCAGTGATGCCAAGCGAGCCGGATCGGCCACTTTCATGTGCTGGGCGTTGAGCCACAGCAGCTTGTCGCGGTCGAAGCGCGACGGGCTGGGGCTGACATTCTTGAGATCGAACCACTCCACGAACTGCGCCATGGTAAAGAACTCGTCGTCGCCATGCCCCCAGCCCAGTCGGGCCAGGTAGTTGAGCAGCGCCTCCGGCAGGAAGCCCTGGCGGTCGTAGTCGACCACGCTGACCGCATCGCGGCGCTTGGAAAGCTTCTGCCCCTGGTCGTTATGGATCATCGGCAGGTGGGCGAACTGCGGCAGCGGCGCGCCCAGTGCCAGAAAGATATTGATCTGGCGCGGCGTGTTGTTCACGTGGTCGTCGCCGCGAATCACTTGGGTGATGCCCATGTCCCAGTCGTCGATCACCACGCAGAAGTTGTAGGTCGGCGTGCCGTCCGGGCGCGCGATGATCAGATCGTCGAGCTCCTCGTTGCTGATCTCGATGCGGCCCTTGACCAGATCGTCCCACACCACCGAACCATCGAGCGGGGTCTTGAAGCGGATCACCGGCGCAACGCCTGCCGGCGGCTCGGGCAGCGTCTTGCCCGCTTCCGGGCGCCAGCGGCGGTCGTAGCGCGGCTTCTCGCCGCGCGCTTCCTGCTCGGCGCGCATGGTTTCAAGCTCTTCCTTGCTCGCGTAGCAGCGATAGGCATGGCCACTTTCCAGCATCTGCTGCAGCACTTCCTTGTAACGATCCATGCGCTGCATCTGGTAGAACGGGCCTTCGTCGTAATCCAGATTCACCCAGTGCATGCCGTCCATGATCGCCGCCACCGATTCCGGCGTCGAGCGTTCGACATCGGTATCCTCGATACGCAGCACGAACTTGCCGCCGTTCTTGCGGGCATGGGCCCAGGAAAACAGCGCGGTGCGCACGCCGCCGATGTGCAGCATGCCGGTGGGACTGGGAGCAAAACGGGTACGGACTGTCATGGCCATCTCGAAACAAGGCAAAAGCAGCATTCTACCGGCGCGCAATGCAACATGAAACAATGTCACGGCAGGAGATGTTGCGGCCCGGTTCTGCGCTTCCCTTTTTGCCAAAGGGCGATTGAGGGGAGGGCGGCAATGGAGATTTCTCAACGCTCTTTTTTAGATAAAGGGGCGGGGGGCTTCGCTCTGGAGTCAGGGCAATCGGACTGTGCGCTTTTTTGAATCGATAATATGCAAATAGCACCGTTTTTTCTCCCTCCCTCTTGATGGAGGAGGGCAGGGGAGAGGGTGAGATGGGGCAAGATCAGTGCATGGTTGATACATTTCCCCCTCTCCCGCAAGGGGCGAGGGGACACCTGGATAGTGTGAGTGCCTTGGGTATGGAATAGAAATGCCTGGAACCCCGCCACAAGTTGCGCTACAATCCCGCCTCGCTCCGCGGAAAGGTGGCAGAGTGGTTGAATGTACCTGACTCGAAATCAGGCGTAGGTGCAAGCCTACCGAGGGTTCGAATCCCTCCCTTTCCGCCAGTATTCAATAAAAAGCCCTCGATTTTTCGAGGGCTTTTTTGTTTTTCGGTTTGCGGCCGATTGTCGGTGCGAGAAAAACCGCAGGGCAAGCCCAGTTGCCCATCTCGGGGCAAAATGTGACAAAAAACGGCATCTGGACCGGCGGCTGACCGGGGTCGGCGCAGCCGCAACACACTTCCCCAGCGCTATGGCGTCCGGCAGAAGAACGCCCGCCTGCCGTTCATCCGCCCCCGCCTTGCCCGCTGGCACACCCCTTGCTATCAACAGAGTGCGCCGCCGCGAAGACGGCACAATACTCAACTACCGAGAGGTGAATATCATGAAGAAGATGCAACAGGGCTTTACCCTGATCGAACTGATGATTGTGGTGGCAATTATCGGTATTTTGGCCGCTATTGCGTTGCCGCAATATAACCAATATCGCATCCGTTCTGCTGAAAATGCTTGCTTGGGCGAAGTTGCTGCGTATGCCAAGGCTGCTGTGGCTGCTTTGGCTACAGATGGCATGGTTGTTCCGGCTCATGTGCCGAGTGCTTGTAATGCCGCTATTGCCACCCCTGCTGCAATGGCTGGTACAGCTGATGTTGCTCCTAGAACTCCTGGTGTCCGTAATTCTCGGTGTGATTGGACAAACGGCTCTTGCACTCTGCTCCCGTAAGCATTTTAATTTTGCCTTAGTCTGCTGAGTCCCCTCGCTCGCAAGGCGGGGGGATTTTCCAAGAGGCTTCGCGGTTCACCTGGAATTCTGCGGTGAAGGGAAATTGCAGAAGGAGAAGTCCCATGATGCGTTTCCAACAAGGCTTTACCCTGATTGAATTAATGATCGTGGTGGCAATCATCGGCATCTTGGCTGCCATCGCCCTGCCGCAATACAACCAGTACCGCATCCGTGCTGCCAACGGAGCCTGTCAGGCCGAGGCAACCAATTATGCACACTGGGCCTTGGCAAGCTTGATGGATGGGCAGCCTGCGAGTGCGGCGGTATTGGGTGCGTGTGCGGCAATTAATACCCCAGCGGCGATTGGTGATCCGGTGACGGCTGTGCCGCGGGCGCCGGGTGACAGAAACACGAATTGCAACATGAATACCGCGACCTGTACGCTGGCGCCGTAAACGCAAGATTGGATTCAAACAAAAGCCCTGCTGCTTTGGCATCGGGGCTTTTTTGTGCCCAAGGCAAGGCTGTTTGATTCGACAGGTTCGGGGTGTGCTATAACCCCATCATCCCCCACGCAAGGAGCCAATCATGGGTCTCTTCGATTTCGTCAAAAAACAGTTTATCGATGTCATCCACTGGACCGAGGAGGGCGACGGGGTTTTGGCCTACCGCTACCCGATGCAGGACTTCGAAATCCAGAACGGCGCGCAGCTCACGGTGCGCGATTCGCAACTGGCGCTGTTCGTCAACGAAGGCCAGGTGGCCGATGCGTTCCAGCCGGGCCTCTATACGCTCAACACGCAAACCCTGCCGGTTCTGACCAACCTCAAGAACTGGGACAAGCTCTTCGATTCCCCGTTCAAATCCGATGTCTATTTCTTCAGCTCCCGTCTGCAGCTCGACCGCAAATGGGGTACGCCCAACCCGATTACACTGCGCGATCCGGAATTCGGCATGGTGCGCTTGCGCGCTTTCGGTATCTACAGCTACAAGATTGTCGATCCGGCGGTGTTCTACAAAGAGGTCTCGGGTACGCGCGAGATTTATTCGGTCGATGATCTGGATGGCCAGTTGCGCAATACCATCATCGGCTCGCTGACCGATGCGGTGGCCTCGGCCGGCATCGCTTTTGTCGATCTGGCGGCGAATCAGGAAGAAATCGGCGCCAAGCTAAAAACCGCCATGGAGCCGGTGTTCGCCCGTTACGGCTTGGCGCTGGATAGCTTTGTGGTGCAGAACGTCTCGCTGCCGGAAGAGTTGCAGAAGATTCTCGACCAGCGCATCAGCATGAACGTGATCGGGGATATGAATAAATATACCCAGTTCAACGTGGCACAAAGCATCCCGCTGGCCGCGCAGAACGAAGGCGGCATGGCCGGCATCGGCGCGGGCGTGGGGGCCGGGATCGGCATGGGGCAGGCGATGGCCGCTGCGGTTGGGCAGGCGATGGGCGGCGCGGGGGCTGCGCCGCAGGCCGGGGCGCCCGCGGAAGACCCGCTGGCCTTGATCGAAAAACTGCACGGCCTGAAAGAGAAGGGCATCCTCAGCGAAGAAGAATTCGCGGCCAAGAAGGCCGAGTTGCTGAAGAAGCTGGTTTGAGCATGAGTGTGGGAGCGGATGAAATCCGCGATTGGTTTTCGCGATTAACCATCGCGCTCCCGTTGTAATGGGTGGTTTCTGAAAATAACATCATGAAAAAAGCCCAATGCCCTTCCTGTGGCGCTGAAGTCATTTTCCAGTCGGCTACGTCCGTCATGGCGGTCTGCGACTATTGCCGCAGCACGCTGGTGCGCCACGACCAGAATATCGAAGACATCGGCAAGATGGCCGCGCTGGCCGAGGATGCCAGCCCGCTGCACCGCGGTGTATCCGGTGCCTGGCAGGGCGTGAATTTCACGCTGATCGGGCGCATCCAGTTGCAATACGAGGCCGGCTACTGGAACGAGTGGTACGCGCTCTTCGACGACGGGCGCGAGGGCTGGGTGTCTGAAGGTTCCGGCCTGGCCTATGTCACTTTCCCGGTCGAGGCCAAGGGCGCGCTGCCGGAGTGGGCGACTCTGGAGCCGGGGCAGATAGTGCGCCTGGGCGGCAAGTCGTACACGCTGACCAACAAGGAAGAATCCCGCGTGGTGGCGAGCGAGGGCGAGTTGCCTTTCCGGGTCGGGGCGGGCTATCCGGCGCCCGCGGCGGATTTTCGCGGTGAGGATGAGGGGTTCGTCAGTATTGATTACAGCGACACGCCGCCGCGCCTGTATCTGGGAGCGGTGACCAGTTACGCCGCGCTCAAGCTTGATGATTCGATGGCCGCAGCGCGCGAAGCGGCCAGGGTGCAGGCGAAAGTATTCAATTGCCCGACCTGTGCTGCGCCCGCGGAGATTCATGCGGGGGAGATATTGGCGTATGCATGCCCGGCCTGCGGAACGACCGTGGATGTCTCCGATCCGGGGTTGGCCATCATTGCCGGCGCACGCAAAAGCGAGCGTGTGCTGCCGCGTATTCCGCTGGGCACTGCACTGACTTTGCGCGGCGACAAGCTGCAGGTGCTCGGCTTCATGCGTCGGCAGACCGCAGTGGACGGCGAGATTTATCCATGGGACGAGTATCTGCTCTATGGGGATAAAGCCGGTTTTCGCTGGCTGATTGATTCCGAAGGTCACTGGAGCTACGGTCGCGCCACGTCGAAATTGCCCAATGCGAGCGGCGGCAAGGACTTTGTTTCGCCGGTGGCCGGTTACGAAGGTCAGACCTACAAGCACTTCCAGAGTTGCAGGGCGCGGGCGGCCTATGTGGCCGGAGAATTCAACTGGCGTGTCAAGGCCGGCGACGAGGTGGATTGCGACGATTACATCGCGCCGCCGTATATGCTCTCAAAAGAACGCGCGCCGAATGAAATAACCTGGACGCAATGCGAATACCTGCCGCTGGATGAGCTGAAAGCGGCTTGCCCGAAAGTGCTGGCCGGGCCGCAAAACGGCATCGCTCCCAATCAGCCTTCTCCCTATATGGGGAATACCGCACGGTTCTGGAAGGTTTACGGGCTGGCGGCGCTGCTGGCTGTGGCCCTGCAAATCTTTTTTGTCTGGCGGGCGGCTAATGAAACGGTGCTGTCCCATGCTTTCGAACTGACCCCGGGGCGCTCGGCGACCTATACCTCTGCGCCCTTTGTATTGAAAAGACATACCAACCTGCGCCTGGAAAATGAAGCGTCGCTCAACAATAGCTGGGCATACCTGTCGATGACGCTGATCAATCGCACGACCGGCGAGCAGATCGCGCTGGGTCGCGAACTCAGCTTCTATTCTGGACGGGATAGTGACGGAAGCTGGACTGAAGGCAGTCGCCACGATGCGGCCTTCCTGACCGGCATTCCGCCGGGCGAGTATGTCATGGAAGTGGAAACCGAAAGTGCGCCCGAACAAAAAGGCAGTGTGGTCAACCGTCTGCGGGTCGTGCGTGATGTTCCTGTCTGGGGCAATCTGTGGGTGCTGGTATTCGGCCTGCTGATTTTTCCGTTATGGGCCAGCTGGCGACGTTACTACTTCGAGGTACAGCGTTGGGCTGAAAGCGATCACCCTTGGGGTGGGAAGTCGGATGACTGACTATGTTCTATAGAATCTTTGTTGTTCTCGTGGCTGCAGGCTTGCTCTCCTTTGCTTGGGCGCAGGCGCGCGGCTATTCGATTTTCGGTTCGGCTGCCAGCGAACGCATCGCCAAGGGCGCGGCCGGGCAGCGCGCCTATCACAAGTAAGGAGTCAACTCATGAGCTTAAACCTGATCAATTTGGCCAACTCGCTGCTTTATGCCTTGCTGGGCGTGATTGTCTTCTGGGTGGCTTTCATCATCATCGACAAGCTGACCCCCTACAACCTGTGGAAAGAGCTGGTTGAAGGGCGCAATACGGCGCTGGGGATGGTGGCGGCTGCCATGTGCTTGGGGATCGCGATCATTGTTGCCGCAGCGATCCACTGATTTGAGGGTGGGAAGATGTTTTTGATGAATCCTTGCGGATCAGGGGTTTATCGACTTTGTGGTGATAAAGGTGAGAAGAAGGTGTTGACGGTTTTGGGGTGGGTCGGTATAGTTCGGCCTCTCTGCTGCTGACGCAGCGAAGTTTGAAGCGCGAAGGACTGATTTTACAGGGTTTTTCGGGTGGACAACAACGATCTTTAACAGAATGCAACCGATGAGTGTGGGTATCTGATTGGGTAACCAAAATTGATACCTGCACCAAGAAATACAGCGAATGGCTCGCAAGAGTCATCGCCAGTAATAACTTTGTGCATGGATCGAACACATTAGTATTTCAACTAAAGAGTTTGATCCTGGCTCAGATTGAACGCTGGCGGCATGCTTTACACATGCAAGTCGAACGGCAGCGCGGACTTCGG
>NZ_FOVE01000042.1 GCF_900115065.1 Formivibrio citricus
CCCACAGGATAAAAACCCCATGCGCGACGCGCCATAATACAAACCTGAAAGTATCCTTGTTATCCGTCTTTCGGTCAACATTTACGCTTGACGATTAATCTCCAATTCAGCAAACCGGATATCAACCAGCCAAAATAAATTGCACAACAGACTGATTATAAAGACATAAACCAAGAAGCACAGCCATCGCCATTTGTGCACCGCCACACCAAAAAAACCAATTAAAAACCCCTTCGCCATTCACCGCCAAACAGGCGTTTAATTCGCTTAATAATTTTTATGTTGTTAAAGGTGTTTAAGTCGTTTTTAAGACTTGGGCTGTCCACGAAGCTTTCAAAACCGTATATTATGCAGCGCACCGTATTAGCTTATGGGTAGCAGTATTTGGCGTTTCTGTTTTCGGCGCGCCAATAAAAAACAAATCCAAACTAGGAGGTAAGTCGCATGAATCAAATGACACTGGCTGTCGCCGGTTTCGCGATGATTGTCGTGTTCATGTATCTCATCATGTCCAAGAAGATGTCGGCCATGAATGCTCTGATCCTGATCCCGATCGTCACCGCGCTCGCTCTCGGCTTCCATGACGCCAAACTGGGCAAGATGATGATGGACGGTGTCCGTCGCGTTGCTCCGACCGGCATCATGATCTGTTTTGCCATTTTGTATTTCGGCACCATGATCGATGCGGGTCTGTTTGATCCGATCATCGAGCGTATCCTGAAAGCCGTTCACGGCGATCCGGTCAAGGTTTGCGTCGGCACCGCGCTGCTGGCTACACTGATCTCGCTGGACGGTGACGGTTCGACGACTTACCTCGTAACCTGTACCGCCATGTTCGGTGTGCATCGTCGTATCGGCATCAACCCGCTGATTCTGCCGTCGCTCGCCCTGCTGGAAAACAGCGTGATGAACATCATCCCTTGGGGTGGCCCGACCGGCCGCGTGCTGGCTTCGCTGCATCTGGAAGCTTCCCAAGTGTTCACCCCGCTGATCCCGGGCATGGTGCTGGGCACGCTGTTCGTGTTCGGCCTGGCTTACTTCTGGGGCAAGCGTGAACGCGCTCGTCTTGGCGTGATCGAGTTCTCCCACGATGGCAGCCACCACTCCGTTTCCGAAGATCCGGATGCCGAGAAGCTGAAGCGCCCGGAGAAGTTCTGGATCAACGCTGTGCTGACCATCGTGCTGCTGGCTGCCCTGATGGTGGAACTGCTGCCGCTGGCCATCCTGTTCATCATCGGTACCGCTCTGGCCCTGATGATCAACTACAAGACCAAGGAACAAGGTGCTCGCATCGTCGCCAACGGCGCCAACGCGATGCCGGTGGTGTCCCTGATCTTCGC
>NZ_FOVE01000028.1 GCF_900115065.1 Formivibrio citricus
GGCGGAGCCTTGAGCAGGTCAATCAACTCGCTCGTCTGTTTCGCAGACAGGGGCAACGGCGGGACACCCAGCGCGGCGCGCTCGGCTGCATGCTGACGATAAGCTTCAAGCATCGGGGAACTCCTGGAACAAAAGCGTTAAGAGAAACCTGCAAGATCAGGGACACGCACCCCAAGCTCAGGGAACAGTCTTCGGCAAAGGAACCATACGAGCAGCCCGGGCGCTTAGAGTTTTATATGTTTTTAATATAAGTCAATATTTTGCACCATATCAACATGCCCGGCAACCGGGAAACTCGACTCCCAATAGCAAAAAGGAGGCAAACGCCTCCTTTTTGCATACTGATGCCTGGACAGTTCTGTCAAAAACAGCCGGTGACGCTTGCCACCGGCCGTTTCATCACAGCGGCTTAACCTGACGCACCACGTCGATCACGGTGCCATCGCGATAGCGGATCACCCCGACGATCTTGTCGAGGAATTCCACATCGGTCGGTTCGCCCGCGATCGCCACGGAACGTGCATGCAGTTCCTCGATCGTGAACACCGGCAGGCCGGCAGCGCGCAGGCGTTCTTCCACATCCGGACGGTTCGGGTTGACCGCAATCCCATGATCGGTCACCAGCACGCCAATGTTTTCACCCGGCGTTACGCGAGTGGTGACCTTCTTCAGAATCGTCGGCATGCGACTGCGGATCAACGGGCCAACCACGATCGACAGCTTGGCAGCAGCAGCCACATCAGAGTGACCACCGGAAGCACCCATCATCACACCATCCGAACCGGTCACAACGTTGACATTGAAGTCGAGGTCGATTTCCAGCGCGCTCAGAATCACGACGTCCATACGGTCCACGCTCGCGCCCTTTGAGCTCGGGTTGGCGTAGCAGTTGGTCGACACTTCCATGTGATTGCGGTTGACGCGCAACGACTCGGCCGCATCGGCATCGAAGCTTTGGGTATCGATGATCTTGTCGATCAGGCCCTTCTGGTGCAGATCGACGATGTTGCCGGTAATCCCGCCCAGCGCAAAACTGGCAGTGATGCCTTTCTTGCGCATACGGTCTTCGAGGAAGCGGGTCGCGGCCACGGATGAAGCACCGGAACCGGTCTGCAGCGAGAAGCCCTGCTCGAAATAGCCGGAGTGCTCAATCACGTCTGCCGCATAGCGGGCAATCATCAATTCACGCGGGTCGCGAGTCATGCGCGCAGCACCCACACTGATCTTGGAAGGATCGCCGACTTGGTCAACCTTGACGATGTAATCGACTTGGTCTTGGCGGATGCTGGCCGGATTGTTCGGATACGGAACGAAATCTTCAGTCAGCATCACAACGCACTTGGCATACTGGGCATCGACCATGGCATAACCCATCGACCCAAAGCGCGATTTGCCGCTGACGCCATTGGCATTGCCAAACTCGTCACAGCACGAAACACCGAGGAAAGCCACGTCGATGTTGATCTCGCCGCTTTGAATCAGGTGAACACGGCCACCATGCGAATGGATGTTGATCGGGTTTTCCATCAAACCGTTGGAAATGGCTTCAGCCAGCTTGCCGCGCATCCCGGACGTATAGATCTTGGTGATCACGCCGTTCTTGATGTGTTCGATCAGCGGATGGTTGCAGCTCATCAGCGAGGACGGTGCCAGCGTCAGGTTCTTGAAGCCCATCTTGGCCAGCACGCCCACCACCATGTTGATGACCTTATCACCTTCACGGAATCCGTGATGGAAGGAAATCGTGCCGCCATCCTTCAGGCCGGAGCGACGGATCGCGTCTTCCAGAGATTCGACGATCTTGCGTGTGTGCTTGAGATTGTTATCCCGGAGGTACGGGGCTTTCTGGGCAAACTCTTCGAATTTTTCCAGGCCCTTGAGGCAAGGTTCTTCGAACAGCTTCGGATCATTCATGTTGTTCATTCTGTAGCTCTCCCGATTACTTGCGCACGCCCGATGCCTGGGCCTTCTGCAGTACGCGAATCGCGTGGTTGACGATAGGCGCATCGATCATCTTGCCGTTCAGCGAAACGACACCAAGGCCGTCGCGCTCGGCCTGTTCTGCCGCTGCCACCACGCGCTTGGAGTGTTCGACTTCTTCCTCGGTCGGAGCATAGGCGTTGTGCAGCAGATCGATCTGGCGCGGATTGACCAGCGATTTACCGTTGAAGCCCAGTTTCTTGATAAGGTCGACTTCCTTGAGGAAGCCCTCTTCATTGTTGACGTCGCCATACACCACGTCGAAAGCATCAATGCCGGCATAACGGGCGGCGTGCAGAACTGCACAACGCGCATAGAACAATTCAGTACCATCGCCACGCTCGGTCTGCATGTCCATCACGTAGTCGAAACCAGCCAGCGCAATACCAACCATACGCTTGGATGCGGTAGCAATCGCCACGGCATTAATCACGCCGGAGGCCGATTCAACAGCGGCCATCAGCTTGGTGGAACCCACTTCGCGACCACATTCCTTCTCGATACGCTCGACATGCGCTTCCAGCTCATGCACGTCTTCCGGACGATCGGTCTTGGGAAGGCGCACGATATCCACGCCACCACGCACCGCGGCCTCCAGATCCAGCAGGCCATATTCGGTATTGAGTGGGTTAATGCGGACAACGGTTTCGATGTCTTTGTAAGCCGGATTCTGCAGGGCGTGGAATACCAGCAAGCGTGCGCTGTCCTTCTCGCGCAGGGATACGGCATCCTCCAGGTCAAACATGATGGAGTCAGGCTTGTAGATAAAAACGGTGCTCAGCATGGAGGCGTTGGCACCCGGAACAAACAGCATGCTTCGACGCAGTTTCATGACAGACGGCTCCATTCAATCTTGTTACAGTCAGCACCACGCAATACGGCAGCCTGAAGACGTGCGCGAATCGCACAGTCCAGTGCACCCTTGTCATCCACCAGAATCTGGCCCGCGGTTACACCCATTTTTTCGAGCGTTTCGCGTACGACCTTGTTGATCTGTTCACCGAACTGGCGAATCACTTCGCTCTGCACCATGACCTCCAACGTGTCCGTAGGAGAAGGCGCCACCTTGACCAGCAGGTCGCTCGATTCGAGCGTGCCAGCCAGTGCTTCCTTCACGATTTTCATCTTCTAGCCTCCTGTTACACTTTTATGTAAGAACAACAAAAAAACCTGTCACACCTGCTTGACCAGCCCCTCTGCGAACAAATCATGCTGCGGGCATGTATTTATTCTTGAGTAGTGCCAGCGTCGATTCCGGAACCAGTTTAGTCAACGCTTCAAGGTCGCGATCTGCCAGCAGGCGCCGCACCTGCGATGCAGAAACGGGCGTCCCGTCTACTGCGGTCCGAGGTATTTCCACAACAGTAATCGGCGAGCCCCTTGTCGGCTCGGTCTGCAACCATTGTTTCATGTCATCGTTATATTTTCGCGTCGTGGGACAAAAGGGCTCAGTCCCCACAAAGCGATGCGTCACACCCAAAGCCGGCGCGATGTAATTGCGGAACAGAAGCAGATCAATGGCGGTACAACACTCGCCCACCATGCCCTTGTCCTTGAAAAAATAATCAGGAAAAGTCGCACGGGATACCATGTATTGCGACCCCGGATGCAACGTCAAATTGGGAATGCCTTTAACCCCTTCCTGAACCAGCGCGAACCTGTCGCGGTACGAGATGAAAGAAGCATCCTCGGCTACGACGAACAAATGCAACCAATCGCACTGGCTTGCAGCTGTTCTGATCAGGTACTGATGGCCATAGGTAAACGGATTGGCATTAACCACAATTCCGCCAATTTTTTGCCCGTCCTTGCGTAGCCGTGCAAGGCTTTGGCAATAATTCCTGATGCCAAACGGTGTATTTTCCATCAAGGCGCATTGGTCGGAAACTTCGGCCAGAAGATAAAAGCCGCAGCCTTGGAACGCCTCAACGTTGTAAGGTCGAGTAAACAGAAACAGGTGATGGCGGCCCAATTCATACGCGACATGCGCCATTTCCCCCATCAGCCTGAGGCTCAAGGACTCTCCGCGCCAATCTGGAGAAGTCGCCACGCATTTGACAATATTTCCGTCAAGACCGGCACAAGCCGCCAACTGGCCATTCTGTCGACCGACAACAAAAATCTCAACAGTATTTTCAAAATCCAGATCGCACTGAGCCAGAAGTTTGGCTACATCCGCCCGTTCTTGTTCATTCTTGTGCGGGTCAATGATGTAGAAGCTGATTGTATTATCAGTCACGGCGGGCCCTCCTCACGGCTGCCGGCGGCTCTCCCCTCGGGGGAAAAGCCAAGCAATTGCGTACTACGCTTTTTCTCTACCTGCCATCCGGGCTTCTACGCCCTATTACCTTGTTCCGAAAAATATGAGAAGAGCCCCAAACCAAACAAACACGGCGCCCCTTCAGGGCGCCGCGCGTCTTCCACATCACAGGAATCTTCAATAAACTTGGCAACTTCTGCGACTGGTCGCACAAGGGCACCCGCAACAAGACGGCCCAACACAGCCGCAACTTGCCACTTGATCAGAAAAACTCTACACCGATTCGAAACCATAACAACTCGTGACCACAAATCATCCACCGTACCGGCATCCCGGCAGATGGAACTAGTGTCTTTCGCAGCGCCACCCATGTGGCGTGCTTTGCAAGACCTAGATACTACCGGCAATTGAATTGCAATTGTTCCTCCGACACAAAAGCAGAGCGGGAATTTTTATGCCTTTAAAAGTGGGGACAATAAAGCTTTCCCGCGACAAATATTGCAAACGTTATTGAATCGATAAAATCACCCGCGTTTTTCGCTATTGTCAAAAAAACATGTTACTTCCGTTTAACAGGCAACAAAAAAGCCAACCCGCAGGTTGGCTTTTTCATCAAACGTCCAGCAGCAATAATTACTCTGCCGCTTCGACCACTTCTGCTTCTTCAGGGCGGTCAACCAGCTCGACATACGCCATCGGCGCATTGTCACCCTGGCGGAAACCACACTTCAGGATACGCACATAGCCGCCGTTGCGCGCAGCGTAACGCGGGCCCAGCACATCGAACAGCTTCACCACGATCTCACGATCACGGGTGCGGTCAAATGCCAGACGGCGGTTTGCCAGGGAAGGCTTCTTGCCCAAGGTAATCAGAGGCTCTGCCACGCGGCGGAGCTCCTTTGCTTTAGGCAAGGTGGTCTTAATGACTTCATGACGCAGCAAGGCATTGGCCAAGTTGCGCAGCATCGCCAGACGATGGCTCGTCGTGCGATTCAGTTTACGATTGGCAAGACGGTGACGCATTTGTCAGTTCCTTTCTAAACCGGCCGATCAGTGCTTTTCCAAGCCTGCGGGCGGCCAATTTTCGAGGCGCATGCCGAGGGAAAGCCCCTTGGAGGCAAGCACTTCCTTGATTTCATTGAGCGACTTGCGGCCGAGATTCGGAGCCTTGAGAAGCTCGGTTTCCGTGCGCTGGATCAGATCGCCGATGTAGTAGATATTCTCGGCCTTGAGACAGTTCGCAGAGCGTACCGTCAGTTCGAGATCATCAACCGGGCGCAGCAAGATCGGGTCGATCTGCGGTGCCTGCGGCTTCTCTTCCGGCACAGGGGTGCCTTCCAGATCAGCAAAAACGGACAGCTGAGAAATCAGCATGCGCGCTGCCTGACGGACAGCCTCTTCCGGATCAATCACACCATTGGTCTCGACGTCAATAATCAGGCGATCCAGGTCCGTGCGTTGTTCCACACGGGCACTTTCAACTTGATAGCTGACACGATTCACCGGGCTGAACGAAGCGTCCAGAACGATGTTGCCAATGGTGCGGTTCTCATCCTTGGCCAGCCGAGCCGGAGCCGGCTGATAGCCGCGCCCCTTCTCGACCTTGATTTCCATATTGAGTTTGCCACCTGCGGACAGATGAGCAATGACATGATCCGGATTAACAATCTCCACATCATGCGTCAACTGGATATCACCAGCCTTGACCGCGCCCTCGCCTTCCTTGGAAAGCGTAAGCGTGACCGATTCGCGGCCATGCAGCTTGAAAACTACGCCCTTCAGGTTGAGCAGGATATCAACAACATCCTCCTGCACGCCATCTAGGGCAGAGTATTCGTGCACAACGCCATCGATCTTCACTTCAGTCGGGGCATAGCCAGCCATGGACGACAACAGGATCCTGCGCAGGGCATTGCCCAGCGTGTGGCCATAACCGCGCTCGAAGGGCTCCATCACAACTTTGGCATGGGCCGCAGTTACCGCCTGCACATCGATAATGCGCGGCTTGAGCAATTCATTCGCGTTAATTTGCATAGATCAGTATCCCTTGTCCTACTGGATCAGGTTATTACTTGGAGTAGTATTCCACCACCAGCGACTCGTTGATATCGCTGGACAGATCGGAACGCTCCGGCATGTTCTTGAACACGCCCTCCATCTTCTTGGAATCCACCTGCACCCAGCTCGGAAAGCCGATGCCTTCAGCAAGATTCAGCGCTTCCTGAACGCGAACCTGCTTTTTGGCTTTTTCGCGCACGGAAACCACATCACCAGCCTTGACCGAGAAGGAAGGGATATTCACAACACCGCCATTCACCACAATCGCCTTGTGGGAAACCAGCTGACGCGCTTCTGCGCGAGTAGAAGCGAAACCCATGCGATAAACAACGTTATCCAAACGGGATTCGAGAATCTTCAGCAGGTTTTCACCAGTTGAGCCCTTGCGGAGAGAGGCTTCTTCAAAATAACGACGGAACTGACGTTCCAGTACGCCATAAATACGGCGGATTTTTTGCTTCTCGCGCAGGTGCACACCAAAGTCGGAAAGACGAGGGGCCTTGGCGCCATGCTGGCCTGGGGCTTGTTCCAGCTTGCACTTGCTGTCGAGCGAGCGACGAGCGCTCTTGAGAAAAAGATCCGCGCCTTCACGGCGGGCAAGTTTGCACTTGGGTCCAATATAACGAGCCATGAGTTACTCCGGTATCAGATGCGGCGCTTCTTCGGCGGACGACAGCCGTTATGCGGCACAGGCGTCACATCCGAGATGCTGGTAATCTTGAAGCCAAGCGCGTTGAGTGCGCGCACGGCGGACTCACGACCCGGACCGGGACCCTTGATGCGAACTTCGAGGTTCTTCACACCATATTCTTGGGCAACTTTACCAGCAGACTCCGCTGCCACCTGGGCTGCGAAGGGTGTACTTTTCCGAGAGCCCTTGAACCCAGCACCGCCCGAGGTAGCCCAAGACAAAGCATTTCCTTGGCGATCGGTGATGGTGATGATCGTGTTGTTGAAGGATGCATGCACATGCACGATTCCCTCAGACACGCTCTTCTTGACTTTCTTGCGTACACGCACTGTGTTTGCTTTAGCCATTCTATAAAAATCCTTTTAGCTTACTTCTTGCCGGCGATCGGCTTGCGCGGGCCCTTGCGGGTACGTGCATTGGTACGAGTACGCTGTCCGCGAACCGGCAAACCCTTGCGGTGACGGAAGCCACGATAGCAACCAAGGTCCATCAGACGCTTGATGCTCATGGTTACTTCACGGCGCAGGTCCCCTTCGACAGTGTACTTGCCGACTTCGTCGCGCAGTTTGTCGAGCTCAGCATCGCTGAGATCTTTAACCTTCTTTGTCGGCTCGACGGTAGCTGACGCACAAATCGCATAGGCGCGAGTGCGACCAACACCGAAGATAGCCTGAAGGCCGATCACAGTATGCTGATGATTAGGAATGTTAACCCCAGCAATACGGGCCATTCTACTTACCCCAGGTTGAAAAAGTTGCAGATTTTAGCACCAGGCATTGATTTATGCAATCAACCCTGACGCTGCTTGTGCCGCGGATCGGTACAGATCACACGCACCACACGATTGCGGCGGATGATCTTGCAATTGCGGCAGATCTTCTTGACCGATGCCTGAACTCTCATCGTCTTTCCTTTCGATCAAAATTAATTCCGTACCATCACTTGGACCGGAATACGATGCGGGCCTTGGACAGATCATAGGGAGTCAGCTCCACTGTAACCTTATCTCCGGGCAGGATGCGGATATAGTGCATCCGCATCTTTCCGGAAATATGCCCAAGTACCACATGTCCGTTTTCGAGCTTGACCTGAAATGTTGCGTTAGGCAGCGTTTCCAGGACTTCGCCCTGCATCTGGATGACGTCTTCTTTCGCCATAACCTTTTATGCACCCTTGAAGTTGGCTTTCTTCAGCAGGCTTTCGTACTGATGCGACATCACATACGACTGCATTTGCGCCATGAAATCCATCGTCACGACCACAAGAATCAGCAGAGAGGTACCGCCAAAGTAGAACGGGACATTCCACTTGAGGATCAACAACTCAGGAATCAGGCAAATGATCGTAATATAGACCGCACCGACCAGCGTAAGCTTCAGGATCAACTTCTCGATATAGCGTGCAGTATGATCACCTGGACGATAACCCGGGATCATTGCGTTGCTCTTCTTCAAATTGTCAGCTGTTTCTTTCGGATTAAAGACCAACGCCGTATAGAAATAGCAGAAGAAGATAATCGCTGCCGCATAAAGCAGCACATACAGCGGCTGCCCAGGATGCAATTTGTCACCAACAGCCTTAAGCCACGCGAACTTCTCACTGTTCCCCGTCCAAGACAGAACGGTCGCAGGAAACAGAATAATCGACGAAGCAAAAATCGGCGGGATCACCCCTGCCATATTGACCTTCAATGGCAAATGGGTGCTTTGCGCCTGCATGATCTTGTTGCCGACCTGACGCTTGGCATACTGAACCGGCACCTTGCGCTGCCCCCGCTCAATAAATACCACTGCAGCGGTCAACAAAATCACGCCCACAAACAGTCCAAGAACCAGCAGAATCGGCAACTGACCACTATTTGCCAAGCTCAGCGTTTTACCGATTGCCGAGGGCACACCCGCAGCGATACCGGCGCAAATCAGGATCGAGATGCCGTTTCCGACACCGCGCTCGGTGATTTGCTCACCCAGCCACATCAGGAACATGGTGCCAGTCACCAGCGTTACCACGGTCATGATGGCAAACTGCAGTTGAGGCAGAATCACAAGGTTCGGCTGCTTGTACAGCATCATGGCAATACCGAAACTTTGCGCGCCCGCTAGCAGCACAGTCGCATACCGCGTGTACTGGGTGATCTTGCGACGTCCAGCCTCCCCCTCTTTCTTGAGCTGCTTGAGACTGGGCAAAACTTCCGACCCCAGTTGCAAGATGATCGATGCCGAAATGTACGGCATGATGCCGATAGCAAAAACCGTGAACCGCGAAAGCGCGCCACCAGAGAACATGTTGAACATGTTCAGGAGCCCGCTTTGCGACGATTCAAACAGCTTCGCCAGCTCGACCGGATTGATGCCGGGAACCGGAATGTGCGCACCGATACGGTATACGATCAGTGCGCCCACCAGGAACCAGACCCGTTTTTTCAGATCCGCAAATTTGCTGACGGATGCCTGTGCGGGATTAGCCACGTTCCACCTTGTCCAGTTAAGACGCGTTACTCAACGATGCTGCCGCCGGCCGCTTCGATCGCAGCACGAGCACCTTGGGTCAAGGAAAGACCCTTTACGGTGACCGCACGTTCGATCTTGCCGGAGAGCACCACCTTGGCGGCCGTTGCATGCTGGGAAACAATCCCCGCTTGCAGCAGAACCAACAGGTCGATCTCATTGACCGGCAGCAAGTTAATCTCGGAGAGACGCACTTCTGCGGTCTTGCCGCTGCTCAGCGACTTGAAACCACGCTTCGGCAGACGACGGGCCAGCGGCATTTGGCCGCCTTCGAAACCAACCTTGTGGAAGCCGCCAGTACGGGACTTCTGCCCCTTGTGACCGCGACCGCAGGTCTTGCCGAGGCCGGAGCCGATGCCGCGACCCACACGACGCTTGGCATGCTTGGCACCAACGCCGGGTTGCAGAGTATTCAGTTCCATTTAGCCCTCCACCTTCAGCAGGTAGCTGATCTTGTTGATCATGCCACGGTTGGACGGGGTATCGATCACTTCGGAAGTCGAATTGATCTTCTTAAGCCCCAGACCATAAGCACAAGCCTTGTGGCTTTCCAGGCGACCGATCAGGCTCTTGACGAGCGTAACCTTGATTTTCTTCACGTCGCTCATGTTATGCCCCCAAAATATCTTCAACGGTCATGCCGCGCTTGGCTGCAATTTCAGCCGGCGTATTCAGCTTTGCCAAACCATCGAGGGTTGCACGCACAATGTTGTACGGATTGGTCGAGCCGTGGCACTTGGCTGTGATGTTGTGAATACCCATCACTTCAAATACCGCACGCATCGGGCCGCCGGCGATGATACCGGTACCTTCGCGAGCCGGCTGCATGAACACGGTAGTCGCGCCATGCTTGCCGAATACCGTGTGCTGGATTGTGCCGTTCTTCAAGGAAGTCTTGATCATCTTGCGACGAGCCTCTTCCATGGCTTTCTGCACAGCTACCGGCACTTCCTTGGACTTGCCCTTACCCATGCCGACGGCACCATCACCATCACCTACCACGGTCAGTGCAGCAAACCCGAGAATACGACCACCCTTGACGACTTTGGTTACGCGATTAACGCTAACCATCTTCTCCCGAAGGCCGTCACCGCGATCTTCAATTTCGTTCCTGGCCATTTATTTCACTCCAAACTCAATTAGAAGACGAGGCCGGCTTCGCGCGCAGCTTCAGCCACAGCCTTGACGCGGCCATGGTACTTGAAACCGGAGCGATCGAAAGCGACGTTCTCGACACCAGCTGCCTTCGCCTTTTCAGCGATACGCTTGCCTACAACAACCGCAGCTTCAACATTGCTGCCGTTCTTGATCTGGCTACGCACCTCTGCTTCGAGCGTCGAGGCAGATGCCAGCACCTTACCGCCTGTCTCATCGATGATCTGGGCGTAGATGTGGCTATTGGTACGGTGCACCGAGAGGCGCACCATCTTGAGTTCCGCAATCTTGGCGCGGGTTTTGCGCGCACGACGGATACGTTGATTGTTGTCCATTTTTCAGCCTCGATTACTTCTTCTTGGTTTCCTTGATGGTCACCACTTCGTCCGAATAACGCACGCCCTTGCCCTTGTAGGGCTCCGGTGCGCGATATGCACGAATTTCGGCAGCCACTTGACCAAGCCGTTGCTTGTCAGCGCTCTTCAGCACAATTTCGGTTTGCGTCGGTGTTGTCACCTGAACGCCAGCAGGCATCTTGTGAACAACCGGATGCGAAAAGCCGAGCGTCAGATTGAGCGCGTCGCCCTGGGCTTGGGCACGATAGCCCACGCCAACCAGATTGAGTTTGCGCTCAAAGCCCTTGGAAGCACCGGTCACCATGTTGTTGACCAGCGCACGCAGGGTGCCGGACATGGAACGGGATTGCTTGGCAGCCGACTTGGCTGCAAAGGTCACCGCGTTGTTCTCGACCTTTACTTCGACATCGGCGCAGAGCGCTTGGCTCAAAGTGCCGTTCGGCCCCTTGACAGTAATTGCACCAGCTTCGAGCTTAACCTCGACACCAGCCGGGATGGCTACCGGATTCTTAGCTACGCGAGACATTGTTCACCTCATCAAGCTACGAAGCACAGAAGCTCGCCACCCACACCGTGGGAACGTGCCTTGCGGTCAGTCATCACACCCTTGGACGTGGACAAAATCGCCACACCAAGACCATTCATCACCTGCGGGATCTCTGTTGCGCCCTTGTAGACGCGCAGACCCGGCTTGGAGACGCGCTCGATGCGCTCAATAACCGGGCGACCGGCATAGTACTTGAGTTCAATCGAGAGCACCGGCTTCACATCACCGGCGATTGCAAAAGATTCGATATAGCCTTCATCCTTGAGGACCTTGGCGATAGCCACCTTCAGCTTGGAAGACGGCATCTCAACCGCAGCCTTTTCCGCACGCTGAGCGTTACGGATACGGGTCAGCATATCGGCGATAGGATCATGCATTGCCATGTTTCTGTTCTCCTATTACCAGCTAGCCTTGACCACGCCCGGGATTTCACCCTTGAAGGCGAGATCACGCAGCTTGCTACGGCCGAGACCAAATTTGCGGTACACACCACGCGGACGACCGGTCAGCTGGCAACGGTTACGCAGACGCACGGGGCTGGCGTTGCGAGGCAGGGCCTGAAGCTTCAGGCGAGCCTGGAAGCGATCTTCTTCGCTGGCGCTTTGGTCGTTGATGATCGCCATCAGCTTTTCACGCTTGGCAGCGAACTTGGCGACCACAGCGCGGCGCTTTTCATCACGATTGATCAGTGCGAGTTTTGCCATGATTCCACCTTAACTCTTGAACGGGAACTTGAAGGCGGCGAGCAGCGCACGGGCTTCCTCGTCGGTCTTCGCCGTGGTAGTGATCGTGATATTCATCCCGCGCAGCGCATCGATCTTGTCGTACTCGATTTCCGGGAAGATGATTTGTTCACGCACACCCATGTTGTAATTGCCACGACCGTCAAAAGACTTGGCAGAAACACCACGGAAGTCACGAACGCGCGGCAGCGCAATCGTCACCAAACGATCAAGAAATTCGTACATGCGATCACGGCGCAGAGTCACCTTGCAACCAATCGGATAATCATCACGAATCTTGAAGCCAGCAATAGACTTCTTGGCCTTGGTCACAATCGGCTTCTGACCTGCGATCTTCTGCATATCGGAAACTGCATGCTCCATGACCTTCTTGTCAGCAACCGCCTCACCAACACCCATGTTCAAGGTGATTTTCTCGATGCGCGGCACTTCCATCATCGACTTGTAACCAAACTGCTTAACCAGTTCAGGCACAACCGTATCTTTATAAAAATCTTGCAGACGAGCCATCATTCACCCCTTAGCCGCCAACCACTTCGCCGGTGGACTTGAAGACGCGCACTTTCTTGCCGTCCTCTTGCACCTTGAAGCCAACGCGATCGGCCTTGCCGCTCGCCTTGTTGAAAATGGCGACGTTGGAAACGTGAATAGAGAGGGTCTTCTCAACGATGCCACCCTGGATACCACGCATCGGATTGGGCTTGGCGTGTTTTTTAACCACATTCACACCATCCACCACGACACGATCTTCAGCAGGAATCACGCGCAGCACGGTACCGCGCTTGCCCTTATCCTTGCCAGTGATGACGATGACTTCATCGCCCTTGCGAATCTTGTTCATGCGCGCCCTCCTTACAGCACTTCAGGAGCCAAAGACACGATCTTCATAAAGCGCTCGGTACGCAATTCACGCGTCACCGGCCCGAAGATACGAGTGCCAATCGGCTCAAGCTTGTTGTTGAGAAGAACCGCCGCATTGCCGTCGAACTTGATGAGCGAGCCATCTGCACGACGCACACCCTTGGCGGTACGCACGACCACAGCATTGTACACATCACCCTTCTTGACGCGACCACGCGGAGCAGCATCCTTGATGCTGACCTTGATGATATCGCCAACGGATGCATAGCGACGCTTGGAGCCACCCAACACCTTGATGCACATAACTTCACGCGCACCGGTATTGTCAGCAACCTCCAGCCTGGATTGCATTTGAATCATATTAAAAAACCTCCAACTTTATCCGCCATATACTCGCTGACCGAGCTGCCCGGCCAAACCGAGCCCAAAGCGGCTAGTTTTGGATCCCGTAAGGGAAGAAACACCCCAACCCAATGGGCCGAGGATGGAAAAACGGGGATTATACGCACCGTATAACCCCCGCGCAAGCGCTTATCTGAAAAATCAGATAGTGCGAGCCTTTTCGACCAATTCCTTGACCACCCAATTCTTGGTCTTGGACAACGGACGAGTCTCTTCAATCACAACCACGTCGCCTTCGGCGTACTGGTTGTTTTCGTCGTGCGCATGGTACTTGTTGGACTTGCGAACCACCTTGCCGTAGAGCGGGTGCTTGACCAGACGCTCAACCAGTACGGTCACGGTCTTGTCCATCTTGTTGCTGACCACACGACCGGTCAGCGTACGCTTGAGTTTAGATTCAACCATGATTATGCCGCCTTCTTCTCAGCCAGAATGGTACGAACACGCGCAATATCCCTGCGCACACGGCTGATCTCGCTGGGCTTGGCCAGCTGGCCAGACGCATGCTGCATGCGCAGACCAAACTGAGCCTTCAGAAGAGCCGTGAGTTCGCCGTTGAGTTCGGCAACAGATTTTTGACGCAATTCAACTGCTTTCATCATTGCCCCACTTGACGAGTGACAAAGGTGGTAGCGAACGGAAGCTTGGCGGATGCCAAGCGGAACGCTTCGCGCGCCACTTCTTCACCCACACCATCCAGCTCGTACAGAACCTTGCCAGGTTGAATTTCAGCCACGTAGTATTCCGGGCTCCCCTTACCGTTACCCATACGGACCTCGGCCGGCTTCTTTGAAATCGGCTTGTCCGGGAACACACGAATCCATACGCGACCACCGCGCTTGATATGGCGGGTGATGGCGCGGCGAGCCGCTTCGATCTGACGCGCAGTCAGACGGCCACGGCTGGTGGCCTTCAGACCGAATTCGCCGAAGGACACAGCGACGCCACGCGTAGCGATACCGGTGTTGCGACCCTTCTGTTGCTTACGGTACTTGAGTCTAGTTGGCTGCAGCATTGCGTGCCCCCTTCCGTGCTTTACGCTGGGTTTCCGGCACTTCCACCACGGCGCTCTTTTCGCCTGGCTTCACGTCGCCCTTGTAAACCCAAACCTTGATACCAATGATGCCGTAGGTGGTCTTGGCTTCGGAAGTTGCATAATCAACGTCGGCACGCAAGGTGTGCAGCGGCACACGGCCTTCGCGGTACCATTCGGTACGTGCAATTTCGATGCCGTTCAGACGACCCGAAGACATGATCTTGATGCCTTGAGCACCCAGACGCATGGCCGATTGCATGGCACGCTTCATGGCGCGGCGGAACATCACGCGCTTTTCGAGCTGGGATGCAATGCTGTCAGCAATGATCTGCGCATCAATTTCCGGCTTGCGCACTTCTTCGATGTTCACATGCACCGGCACATTGAGGATGCCCTGCAGTTGACGCTTCAGCAGTTCGATATCCTCACCCTTCTTGCCGATCACCACGCCCGGACGAGCGGTATGGATGGTGATCTTGGCATTCTTGGCAGGACGTTCGATAACCACGCGGCTTACTGCGGCATTAGCCAGCTTTTTCTTCAGGTACTCGCGCACCTCAAGATCTTCGTTCAGCATCGTGGAAAAGCTCTTGCTGTTGGCGAACCAACGCGAAGACCAGTTCTTGGTAACGGCGAGACGGAATCCCGTCGGATGAATTTTCTGACCCATGATCGCTCCTTAATCGCCAACTGTCAGGGTGATGTGGCAGGTTTGCTTCTCGATCTTGGCGCCACGACCCTTGGCACGGGCCATGAAACGCTTCAGGGAAGGCCCCTTGTCCACATAGATCACCTTCACCTTGAGGGCGTCGATATCGGCGCCTTCATTGTGTTCGGCGTTGGCAATAGCGGATTCCAGCAGCTTCTTGATCAGAACTGCGCCCTTTTTCGGGCTGAAGGCCAGAATGTTCAATGCCTGCTCAACCGGCTTGCCACGGACGAGGTCAGCGACGAGCCGAGCCTTTTGGGCAGAGAGGCGAGTGTTGCTCAGTACGGCAGATACTTGCATGTCTTCACCTTAGCGCTTGGCTTTTTTGTCCGCGGCATGGCCCTTGAAAGTACGGGTGAGTGCGAACTCGCCCAACTTGTGGCCAACCATGTTTTCATTAACGTAGACCGGCACGTGTTGCTTACCGTTGTGCACGGCAATCGTGAGACCCACGAAATCCGGCAGAACGGTCGAGCGACGCGACCAGGTCTTGATCGGGCGACGGTCGTTGGACGCGCGGGCATTCTCAATCTTCTTGATGAGATGCAGGTCAACGAACGGGCCTTTCTTGATAGAACGTGCCATGTTTCATTACCCCTTATTCGCGTTGCGACGACGCACGATCATGTTGTTGGTGCGCTTGTTGCTGCGGGTACGGAAGCCCTTGGTCGGCTGACCCCACGGCGTTACAGGCACACGACCTTCACCGGTCTTACCTTCACCACCACCATGCGGGTGGTCAACCGGGTTCATCACCACACCGCGAACGGTCGGACGAATACCCAGCCAGCGCTTCGCACCAGCCTTGCCGTAGGAACGCAGGCTGTGCTCTTCGTTACCCACTTCACCAATGGTGGCGCGGCAGTCAACGTGCACCTTGCGAATTTCGCCAGAGCGCAGACGCAACTGGGCGTAAGCACCTTCGCGAGCCAGCAACTGGACAGAAGCGCCAGCGGAACGAGCCAGCTGAGCGCCCTTGCCGGGCTGCATTTCAACGCAGTGGATCGTGGTACCGACCGGAATATTGCGGATCGGCATCGCGCTGCCAACCTTGATCGGCGCATCGGAACCGGAAACCACGGTCATACCGGCTTTCAGGCCCTTCGGAGCGATGATGTAGCTGCGTTCGCCATCGGCGTAGCACAGCAACGCGATATTGGCGGTACGGTTCGGGTCATATTCCAGGCGCTCTACCTTGGCAACCACTCCGTCCTTGTTGCGACGGAAGTCGATCACACGATAGTGCTGCTTGTGACCACCACCCTTGTGACGGGTAGTGATGTGACCATTGTTGTTGCGGCCGGCGTGCTTGGACTGGCTTTCCAGCAGAGCTGCATGGGGCGCACCCTTGTGCAGATCCGGGTTAACCACCTTGACGACGGCGCGGCGACCAGGCGATGTCGGCTTAACTTTTACCAATGCCATGATTCAGTCTCCTTATTGCGCGGCCGTAAGGTCAATTTCCTGACCCGGCACGAGGCTGATATAGGCCTTCTTCCAGCCCTTGCGGGTACCGGAGAAGCGACCAAAGCGCTTGGTCTTGCCCTTGACGTTCAGGACCTGAACACCCTCAACCTTGACCTTGAAAAGCAGTTCGATTGCCGCCTTGATTTCAGCCTTGGTGGCATCCTTCACGACACGGAACACGATCTGCTCGTTCTTTTCGCCTGCAAACGTTGCCTTTTCGGAAACGACCGGTGCCAACAGCACCTGCAGCAGACGGTTTTCAGCGAATTGCGTCATGCGTACATCTCCTCAAAAGCTTGCAGGGCTTCGCGGGTCAGCACCACTTTCTTGAAGCGAACCAGACTCACCGGATCAGCCTGGGAAGGCTCAAGCACGAGCACACCCGGCAGATTACGGGAAGCGAGATACAGGTTCTCGTCCAGTTCCTTGGTGATGATCAGCGCGTTATCCAGCTTCAGACCGGCGAGCTTTTCAGCAAACGCCTTGGTCTTCGGGGTCTCGAGAGCAAAACCATCCACAACCACGAGGCGCTCTTCACGCACCAGCTGCGACAGAATGGTCGCAATACCGGCACGGAACATCTTGCGGTTCACCTTCTGGGTGAAGTTTTCATCCGGAGAAGACGGGAAGGTCTTACCACCACCACGCCACAGCGGCGAGGAAGCCATACCGGCACGAGCATTACCCGTGCCCTTCTGACGGAACGGCTTCTTGGTGGAGCGAGCGATTTCGCTACGACCTTTCTGAGCACGATTACCACTGCGCGCATTGGCGAGGTAGGCGGTCACCAACTGGTGAACCAGCGCCTCGTTGAAGTCACGCGCGAACAGGGCATCGGATGCGGCAACAGCGGCTTGCGCTTCGCCTTGAGCATTGATGACTTTCAGTTCCATTACGCACCTGCCTTCACTGCGGGACGCACGATCACATCATTACCCTTGCAGCCCGGGACAGCGCCCTTGACCAGCAACAGTTGACGCTCGGCATCGACACGGACGATTTCCAAGTTCTGGGTCGTGCGCTTGGCATTACCCATGTGACCCGGCATGCGCTTGCCCGGAAGCACGCGACCCGGATCCTGCGCCTGACCAATGGAACCAGGCACATTGTGCGAACGGGAGTTACCGTGAGTAGCACGGTTGGAACTGAAGTTATGGCGCTTGATAGCACCGGCAAAACCCTTACCCTGGGAAGTACCGGTTACATCCACCAACTGACCAACGGAGAAAATTTCAACCGACAGCGTATCACCAGCCTTCAATTCAGCCAGCTTCTCCGCAGTCACATCGAACTCAACAAGAGCAAGACCAGCCTCAACACCTGCCTTGGCAAAGTGTCCGGCTTCAGCCTTGTTCACCCGATTGGCCTTCTTTGCACCGAAAGTAACCTGAACAGCCGTATAGCCATCAGTTTCCGATGTCTTGATTTGCGTGACGCGATTGGCAGACATATCCAGCACAGTCACCGGAACGGAAGCGCCGTCCTCAGCAAATACGCGGGTCATGCCGACCTTGCGACCGACAAGTCCTAAGCTCATAGTTATTCCCTTTTTCAGGGCCAGCTACGATTGGCTGGCTATGATCCATAAAAAATACACGGGCTTACCGCTCAAAAACGGTAAGCCCGCGATACTACTACAAACTTCAGGATATCCGCAAGTACTAAAACACCTGCGACACCTTCAGATTTATTGCAGCTTGATTTCGACGTCCACGCCAGCCGGAAGATCCAGCTTCATCAGCGCATCAACAGTCTTGTCGGTCGGGTCGACAATATCCATCAGGCGCAGATGCGTACGGATTTCAAACTGGTCACGCGACGTCTTGTTGACGTGCGGCGAACGCAGAATGTCGAAGCGTTCGATCTTGGTCGGCAGGGGAACCGGCCCCTTGACGACAGCGCCCGTACGCTTGGCGGTTTCGACGATTTCCTGAGCGGAACGGTCGATCAGAGCGTAGTCAAACGCTTTCAGACGAATGCGGATTTTCTGGTTTTGCATTTGGATTCCCCAGATTACTCGATGATCTTGGCAACCACACCGGCGCCGACGGTACGGCCACCTTCGCGGATGGCGAAGCGCAGGCCTTGTTCCATGGCGATCGGGCAGATCAGCGATACGGTCACTTCAACGTTGTCGCCCGGCATCACCATTTCGGTACCGGCCGGCAGTTCAACAGAACCGGTCACGTCAGTGGTACGGAAGTAGAACTGCGGACGATAGCCGTTGAAGAACGGGGTGTGACGACCACCTTCATCCTTGGACAGCACGTACACGGAACCCGTGAACTTGGTGTGCGGGGTGATGGAACCCGGCTTGGCCAGAACCTGGCCGCGCTCGACGTCTTCACGCTTGGTGCCACGCAGCAGGGCGCCGATGTTGTCGCCAGCCTGACCCTGGTCGAGCAGCTTGCGGAACATTTCCACGCCGGTACAGGTGGTCTTCTGGGTCGCACGGATACCGACGATTTCGATTTCTTCGCCGACCTTGATGATGCCGCGCTCAACGCGACCGGTCACCACGGTACCACGACCGGAGATGGAGAAGACATCTTCCACCGGCATCAGGAAAGCGCCGTCAATCGCACGTTCCGGTTCCGGGATGTAGGAATCGAGTGCTTCGGCCAGACGGAAGATGGCCGGTTCGCCGAGTTCGGACTGGTCGCCTTCGAGGGCCAGCTTGGCAGAACCCTTGATGATCGGGGTGTCGTCGCCCGGGAAGTCGTACTTGGACAACAGTTCGCGAACTTCCATTTCGACGAGTTCGAGCAGCTCTTCGTCGTCAACCATGTCGCACTTGTTCAGGAACACGATGATGTACGGAACGCCAACTTGGCGGGCCAGCAGGATGTGTTCGCGGGTTTGCGGCATGGGGCCGTCAGCGGCGGAACAGACCAGGATAGCGCCATCCATCTGGGCAGCACCGGTAATCATGTTCTTCACGTAGTCAGCGTGGCCCGGGCAATCAACGTGGGCGTAGTGACGGTTGGCGGTTTCGTATTCGACGTGCGCGGTGTTGATGGTAATACCGCGGGCCTTTTCTTCCGGCGCAGCATCAATCTGGTCGTACGCCTTGGCTTCGCCACCGAACTTCTTCGACAGGATCGTGGTGATCGCTGCGGTCAGCGTGGTCTTGCCGTGGTCAACGTGACCAATCGTGCCTACGTTTACGTGCGGCTTTGTCCGCGTGAATTTTTC
>NZ_FOVE01000012.1 GCF_900115065.1 Formivibrio citricus
GCGCTGGTGGCCTGGGTTGAACAAGGCAAAGCGCCGGATGCGATTGTCGCCACAGCACGAGGCAAAGGCTCCAACCTGCCCAACCCGGAAGTGCCTGCATCCTGGTCTCCCACCCGTACCCGTCTGCTTTGTGCCTACCCGCAAGTCGCCCGCTACGACGGCAAAGGCGATCCCGAAAAAGCAGCCAGCTTCAACTGCGTAGCACCTTGATGCAATCCAAATCAAAGGAGTGAGGTCATGAGCAAGGAACAAGGTATGCGAGAAAAGGGCATGGATCGCCGCAGTCTGTTGCTTGGCGGTGTGGGGCTGGCTGTTGCTGCGGGCTCTTTGTCTGCCGCTGAGCCTGTCGCTTCAAAAGTCAAAACACCCACATCAGACAGGATTCCAATGTATCTCCCCCGCACTGAGTTTGTGCTGGAAGCAATCGTGGATATAGGCAGGAACTCGGCCTTGGGTAATGGCCCGCTGGGTGAACGCCGCATGGTGGAGATCACTGGCGGAACCTTCGAAGGCCCCGGCTTGCGCGGAAAGGTCATTCCGTATGGCGGCATGGATCGCCAATTGATCCGCCGAGACGGCATCAAACGGATGGATGCGCTTTATGAGCTGCAAACGGATGATGGTGCTGTGCTGACTATCCGTAACCAAGTCATCGTCGATGATGGCAAAAAGCCGCGTTATGCCTTTTCTGCGGTCGAAATCTCTGCGCCGGATGGCCCCTATGCCTGGTTGAACCGGGTGCAACTGGTCGGCATGCATGCCGGCAGTTTGCGGCCGGAACGACAGGCTGTCGTGATCCGGGTCTACAAGCTGGTTTGAGGTCCATCTAGGCCTCTCTAACCAGAGATCCCCAATTAAGCCCAAGGGAACTGCTCCGCTGCCAGCCGGATTGCCGGCTGCAGCGGGTAGGGGCTTGTTCGCGCCGTTTTTTGGCGTTGTTGTTGAGAAGGTGAAGTTGAATTTATTTCAAGTGATTGTTTCTTTTGATATTTAGGCGAGGGTAAATCTCATGAGTAGAATTCTGGCAGTCGCCGTGGCGTCGGCGTTTGTTGTGCCGAGCGCAATGGCAGAAGTCACCGTATACGGTTCTTTGCGTACGTTTGTCGAATACGCGAAGATCTCTGACAACGGGACCAACGATCTGACCCGTACCCGCTTGGGGCCGGATGGCAATTCCCGTCTCGGCTTCAAGGGGACTGACAAGCTGGACAACGGCTTGCAACTCTATTGGCTGGTTGAAAACCGCGTTCAGATCGGCGAGCCCAATGCGATGAATGGTTTCAATTCCCGCGATACCTATGTCGGTGTGCGTGGCAATTTCGGCGAACTGCAGGTCGGCAAACAGAGCGATCTGGGCGATTCGTTCCCGAGTGCCATAGCGCCCGCCTTTACCCGCTGGAATGCCAACGGTGCCGATCCGTATCCTTTCCTCGTGAGCGGCGACTCAACCCGCTTGAATAATGCAGCCAAATATTCGTCGCCGGTTTTCCTGGGAGGGCTCCAGGCTCTTGCCCTGTATGACTTCGGCGCCAAGACTTCGACGTACAACTACTATGGCTATCAGGCGTCGCTGATCTACAAGTCGCCGATGTTCCGCTTGGGCGCCGTTTACAAGCGCAATGACGATACCAATGTCATGGGGGGGACGAATGTCGCCGGTTCTTCTGCGACCGGCTATGCGCCGACCGCAGCCTTTGCGCCGGAAGCGTTCTACAAGACATATCGCCTTGGCGGCAACCTGACGCCGGTGGAAGGGGTGGATATTTCGGTATTGTGGAACCGCTATGTGCGACGTGCCAGCGCGACGGCAACTGAAGTCAAGCAAGATTCGTGGGGTTTGGGGGCCGGATACAAAACCGGCAAGCATCATTTTACTACCCAGTATGTCAAACTCAACGATCGCAAGGATAATGGCCAGTCCCAGAGCGATACCGGGGCTTATACGGTCATTGGTCAATACAAATACAGCCTTAGCAAGCAGACCAGCGCCATCTTGACGTTGAGCCGCGTGAAGAATGACGGTCAGGCTACCTACAATCTTGATCATCCTTCGGCGCAGATTGGAACAATCAATAAAGGTGCGTCCATTACGGCAATTGCCGCAGGGATTCAAACGGACTTTTAAGTCACCTTCATTGACAAAGCCCTCATCCACATTGTGGATGAGGGCTTTGCGCTGGTTTGAACAACCTGTTGGAAGCTGATTATCTGTGCCTGTTGTGCCAGAAGCGTTTTTCCGCCTCCACTGCAAGCAAAATCAAGACACCCGCGATGACCACCCTGATCCAGCTTGCGCCATCCAGATCGTCGGTTCCGAACAGGTCTTGCTTGAACGGCAGGTGCGTGATGGAAAACTGCAGAACCATCAGCACAGCAATGGCCTGCAGTGCATAGCGGTTGCCCAGAAAACCTTCCCGCGAAAGGACGGGCGCAGTCAGGCGCCGGCAGTTGAAGAGGTAGAAAATCTGCCCCATGACCAGGGTGTTGACGGCCGCCGTGCGGGCAAACTCCAGTTCCATGCCGCGATCGAGTTCCCACAGGAACATGCCGAAGGATGTGGCCACCAGAAGGGTGGTGACAAACACGATCCGCCACAGCATGAATCCGTTAAGCAGCGGTTCTTTCGGATCGCGCGGCGGGCGTGCCATCAGGCCGGGCTCGGGGCGCTCGAACGCAATGGCGAGCGAAAGCGTGACGGCAGTGACCATGTTGACCCACAGAATCTGCACGGGCGTGATCGGCAACGTCATGCCCGAAAGCACGGCAATCAGCACCATCGTGGCCTGGCCGATGCTGGTCGGCAGCACATAGACCACCGCCTTGCGCAGGTTGTCGTAGACGGTTCGGCCTTCTTCGACCGCGGCGGCAATCGAGGCAAAATTGTCGTCGGCCAGAACCATTTCCGCGGCCTCCTTGGCGGCTTCGGTGCCCTTGTTGCCCATGGCAACGCCGACATCGGCGCGCTTGAGTGCCGGGGCATCATTGACGCCGTCTCCTGTCATTGCAACCACTTCGCCGTTGGCCTGCATGGCTTCCACGAGCCTGAGCTTGTGTTCGGGGCTGGCCCGCGCGTAGACATCGACTTCCTGCACGATTTGCCGCAGTTGCTCATCGCTCATGGATTCGATTTCGGCGCCGGTCAGCGCGCGTCCTTCGCCGGTTGCCAGACCCATGGCGCGAGCGATGGCTGCGGCTGTCACTGCATGGTCGCCGGTGATCATTTTGACGCGGATGCCGGCCGAATGGCAGGCCGCAACGGCCCGTTTGGCCTCGTCGCGCGGCGGGTCCATGATTCCGGCCAAGCCGAGCAAGGTCAGCCCGGTTTCGACGTCGCCAAAGGTGAGCTCCCGTTTGCCTTTTTCTACGGGCATGCATGCCAGTGCCAAGACACGGAAGCCACTGGCTGCCAGCGTTTCGACCTGCGCTTGCCATGCCTGGGTTTCCAGAGGCTTGTCTTCGCCCCCGGAACGCAGCCGGTTGCACATGCCGATGACTCGCTCCGGCGCGCCCTTCACGAACACCATGGCGTGCCCGGCATGGTCATGATGCAGGGTGGCCATGAAGCGATGATCCGATTCAAAGGGGATCACGTCGACTCTCGGCAGCCTTTCGGCTTCAAGATGCGGATTGAGCCCGGCCTTGAATGCCAGGGTCAACAGCGCGCCTTCCGTGGGGTCGCCTTCGAGCTTCCATTCGCCCTCATGCTCTCGCAGGGTGGCGTCGTTGCAGAGCAGGGCAATACGGGCGAGATCGGTCAGCTCGGCGGGATCGACATCCTTTCCGTCGGAGACGAACCCTCCGTGCGGGGCATAGCCGACTCCGGTGACCTCAATCGCTTGCTCTGCCGTGACCAAGCGCTGTACGGTCATTTCGTTTTTGGTCAGCGTGCCGGTTTTGTCGGAACAGATGGTGGTGACGGCTCCGAGCGTTTCAACGGCCGGCATGCGCCGGATAATCGCATTGCGTCCGGCCATCCGTTGTACGCCGATGGCCAGCGTGATGGTCATGATGGCTGGTAAGCCCTCAGGAATCGCCGCCACGGCCAAGCCCACGGCCGCCAGAAACATCTCGCCTGCCGGCTGGCCATGCACCAGCATCCCGAACAAAAGCGTGAAGCCTGCCAGCACGACAATGCCGCCGGTCAGCCAGTGCCCGAAGACCGACATCTGTTTGAGAAGCGGGGTTTCAACCGTATCGACTTCGGCCAGCAGGCGGCCGATCCGGCCGATTTCGGTGGCATCCCCCGTGGCGGTAACCACGCCGCGTCCCTGACCAAAAACGACCAGGGTCCCGGAATAGGCCATGCAGGTTCGATCGCCGATCGGGGCTTTGTCGGGGACTGCTTCCGGGGATTTTTCGACCGGCTCGGATTCTCCGGTCAGCGCGGCTTCTTCGATGCGCAGGGAGCGGGTTTCCACCAACCGAAGGTCTGCGGGCACTTTGTCCCCCGAAGCCAGCAGAACGATATCTCCGGGTACCACCTCGGCGGCATCGATTTCCTGTCTCCGGCCATCGCGCATGACGGTGGCTCGCTGCGAGAGCATGTTGCGAATCGCATCCAGCGATTTTTCCGCCTTGCCCTCCTGGATGAACCCGATCACGGCATTGATGAATACAACCCCAAAAATGATCAGCGTATCCACGGGTCGGCCCAGCATGGCCGTTACGCTAGCCGCGCCGAGCAGGACATAGATCAGCACGTTGTGAAACTGCAGCAGAAACCGCAGCCAGGCGCTTCTCTTTTTGGGCGGAGTCAGGCGATTCGGGCCGTGGCTGGCCAGGCGTTTTGCCGCTTCACCGGCAGAGAGCCCGCCCTCTGTTGTGGCATGCTTTTCAAGAGCGTCTTCAGGTGACTGAGAGTGCCATCTCGCATCGGTCATGGTTGTTCACCTCGTTGAGTGCAGAACGGTCATAGGGTGCCGCTTTCACTATAGCAACATGAGGCTTTGTTGTGGTAGTGCAAATCATTATCGTTTGGCGTTTATTGTTTTCTATACTGCGAGAAGATGCCGGGTGCTGTGAGAACCTGTTCACGATCTGTCGCGAGAAGCCGTCAGCGGGGCGAAGAGCAGCGCAGGAACCGGAGTTTATGCGGATAAATGAGGATTCCGAGCAGCACATGAGCCCCGATCACGGTTTCGCAGCAAGATCGTGAACAGGTTCTTAGGGCTTGCGCCGTGGCAAACCGGACTTTTCCCAAAGGGGATGCAAATGAACCAGAAAGAAACCAACTGCAGGGAAGTCCACTGTGAAGAGCAAGAAGACCGGGTGCTTGCTCTGTCACGAGCAGCAATACGCCACGCAGTGCGGCTTCTTGCCGTATTGATGGTGTTCGTGATCTGGTGGGGGGTGGCGGACGTGATCTATGTGCTGTACAGCCGTATCAGCGCCCATCCTCTTCATTTGCTTGAAATCAGGGATATTTTTGCCACCTTCGGCGCTTTCATGGCTGTTCTGATTGCGGTGGAAGTGTTTGCAAATATTGTCAGTTACCTGAAGGACGAGGGGCTCCAGCTCGAGATCGTGATGGCGACAGCCTATATGGCCGTTCTTCGTAAAATCGTCATCCTGGATTACAAGGAGGTGAGCCCGGAGTATGTGTACGCAACTGCGGCACTGGCGTTGTCATTGGCGATTGGCTATTGGGTAACGGTCAAGTATCCATGCGGGGTTCCCCTGGCGCCCGGCAAAAAAGACATGCCACCCGAATAACGCTCCTGGCAAGAGGTGGATATCCATTTCCATGGTTTACCTGTCTGCCTGTCAAGGCAGAGTGACCGGCGTAACCGGCGCCTTGCCCGCAAGCACTGCAGCCAGATTGTCCAGCGCGCAATAGCCCATCCTGTTGCGCGTTTCCGTGGTGGCGCTCGCAGCGTGCGGGGTCAGGAAGACGTTGCCAAGCTGGCGGAAACGCAGGTCAAAATCCGGTTCGGATTCGAATACATCGAGCCCGGCGGCGGCCAGGCGGCCGGAGCGCAGCGATTCGATCAAGGCTTCCTCGTCCACCAGCGCGCCCCGCGCCGTATTCACGAACACGGCACCTTCCGGCAGCAGCGCGAGCGTTTCCCGGTTGATGACATGGCGGGTTTGCGGGCTGCCCGGTGCGTTGAGCGACAGGAACCCGCAGTGCGGCAGCATCTCGCGGAAATCGGCGAAATAGGTCGCGCCCTGTTCGAGCTCGGACGGCAGGCGGGTGCGGTTGTGATAGAGAATCTTCATGCCGAAGCCGCGGGCGCGCTGGGCGACTTCGCGCCCGATGCGGCCCATGCCGAAGATGCCCAATGTCTTGCCGCTGACCTTGGTTCCGAGCATTTCGCCCAGTCCCAGCCGGCGGCGCCATCCGGCCTGCATCAGGGCGTGGTATTCCGTTGCACGCCGCGCGGCGCAGAGCAACAGCATCATGCACAAATCCGCAGTACATTCCGTCGGCCCCTCGGGCGCGTTGGTCACGACGATGCCGCGCGCTTGCGCTGCGGCGATGTCGATGTGATCGATGCCGGCGCTGACCGTGGCGATGATCCGTACATGCGCCGGCATGCGGGCGATGGTTTCCGAATCCAGTTTGACTGAGGCCCCGATCATCAAGCCTTCCGCTCGGTGGCGGGCAAGGCGGTTGAGAACCTCTTCGGTGTCGGGAACGCAATCCTGCGCCAGCAGGGCATCGAATTCCTCGCTGGCGCGTTGGGCGACGGCGGCGGGCATGGAGCGGGCAACGACGATTCGTGGTTTCATCTTTGTGTTCATGAGGTGACGGAGTCGATAGTGAGAATGCCGGTATCCGGAACGGATGCAAATATCCCGTTTCAATAAAAAATGCCGTTTCCGGCCCGTAAATACGGGCATTTGCACAAAGTTGCGTTGCCAGCCCCAAGGCAAAAACTGGCAAAATCGGAAGATTGCTCCTGGGGCGCTGTTCCCCTTCCCCGAAAGCCAAAATGTCGCGTTTAAGCAGTTCCGGGCCATTCTGGATGGTCGTTTCCTGTTTCAGCTTTTCCACGATGAGCGTGTTCGTCAAGCTGGGCAGCAGCACGCTCTCGACCGCGGAATTGATGTTCTACCGGGCATCGATCGCGTTGCTCGTGCTATTGGCGGCGATCGTGATTCCCGGCGGATATAGCCTGAAGATATCGCGCCCCGTTTTCCGCCTGCACGCAGGGCGCAGTTTTTGCGGCGCGATTTCCATGATGATGGCCACGTATGCCATGGCGCATCTGCCCTTGCCGACGGCCATCACGCTGCAAAACACCACGCCCTTGTTCCTGATGGTGTTGATTGCCGGCCTGCACCGGGTATTGCCCAGCCCGGCTCAGGTGTTCTCGATTGGGCTGGGTTTCATGGGCGTGATCCTGCTGCTGCAACCCACGATTTCTTCCGAGCTCCTGTTCCCGTGCAGCATGGGGTTGCTTTCCGGGCTTTTCAGCGCGGGCTCGATGTTCAACATCCGCGAACTGGGCCGGGCCGGCGAACCGGAATGGCGCGTGGTGTTCTATTTTCTGCTGACGAGCACCGTTTTCTCCGGTATCTGGATGCTGGTGCAGCCCTATGCCATGGCGCAGCTCGACTGGAACAATGCCGGAATCATCGTGGCGATGGGCGTGTTTGCCGGCATCGGCCAACTGACCGTGACTCGGGCCTATGGCAAGGGCAAATCGCTGGTCGTGGCGAGCCTGAGCTACCTGACCGTGGCGTTTACTTCGGTCTACGGCATCCTGATCTGGAAAGATAACCTGCCGCTGCTGAGCTATGCCGCCATGCTGCTGATCGCCGGGGCAGGGATCGTTTCGGCATTGCGTTCAGGCAGATCCTGAATTTTTTCAATATGCACTGATAAACAACGGAAATCCCATGAACCTGGAAAACCTCCCCATCCTGATCATCCTGTTCATCTCCGTGCTGGGCAATAACCACACGGTTTCGATTGCCGCGATGGCGCTGCTGCTGATCAAGTTGCTGGGGCTGCACCGCTGGCTGGATGTCATTGAGGCGAACGGGATCATGGTCGGCGTGACCATCCTGACCGCTGCCG
This sequence comes from Formivibrio citricus, assembly GCF_900115065.1. GTDB lineage: Bacteria > Pseudomonadota > Gammaproteobacteria > Burkholderiales > Chitinibacteraceae > Formivibrio > Formivibrio citricus. The sequence goes on from NZ_FOVE01000012.1 coordinate 8,027, forward strand.
TGCTGGTGCCGGTGGTGACGGGGCGGATGGATGTTTCCGCGTTTGCCAAAGTGTTCAAAAGCCCGACCGGCATACTGGCGCTGGGAATCGGCTTGGCGCTGGCGTGGATCGCCGCGCAGGGCGTGCCCTACATGAAAGCCTCGCCGGAAGCGGTTACTGCCTTGATGGTGGGAACGCTCGTCGGCGTCTGTTTCTTCCGCGGCTTGGCCGTGGGGCCGCTGATCGCGGGTGGCATGGTGGCGTTATTGGTGCGGTTTCTCAAGCTTTGAGCTGGCGTTTCGCGGATTGCATCCGCTCCCACAATCCTTGCAATGACCGCGGGTTTAGCTGCCCGCCATACCTTGAGCGTACCCCGTGCCATCGGCCTTGCGGCGCAACTCTTCCACATCTCGTTTGGGCGGCGCGCCGAAGAGGCGGGTGTACTCGCGGCTGAATTGCGACGGGCTCTCATAGCCGACCTCGAAGGCGGCGCTTGCCGCATCCAGGTCCTCGTTCAGCATCAGGCGGCGCGCTTCATTCAGCCGCAGCCATTTCTGGTACTGCAAGGGACTCATGGCGGTGAGTTGGCGGAAATGCTGATGCAGGCTTGAGGTGCTCATCTGTACATGGGCCGCGAGATCGTCGATGCGCAGCGTGGCGGTGTAATTCATTTTCAGCCAGTCGATGGCCTTGGCGACGCGATGGCCCTGGCTACCCACCGAAGCAATTTGCCACAGGCGCGTCGCCTGATCGCTCATCAGCAGGCGATAGTGGATTTCCCGCTCGATCAGCGGGGCCAGCACGGGAATCGCGCCGGGTTCATCGAGCAAATCCAGCAGGCGCTTGATGGGATCAAGCAAGGCTGGCGTGACCGCGCCAAGGCCTATCCCGATTCCTTTGTCGTTCGAACGCTCCACGGGCAAAGGCAGCCCGCCTTGCGCGATCAATTCCGCAATGGTGCGAAGGTTGAGCTTCAGGAGCAGCCCCAGGCACGGTTTGTCCGGGCTGGCCGTGACTATTTGCGAATTGGCTGGAATATCCAACGAAGTGATCAGGAAGCGGTTGATGTTGTAGGGGTAGGCTTCCCCGCCCACCAGCATTTGTTTCTCGCCCTGGACGACGAGAACGATACTGGGCTCTACCAGGCAAATGCACGGCGGCATCGGCGTCTCGCGCCGAAAGAAAAACAGGCTCGAAATCGGCGTCGCACTATCTGTATTGCCAACAGTCCTGCGCCCGATGCTTTCAACCATGGACTCCCGCAGGGCGTTGAGCATTGCGGCATCCTGCATTCCAAGCGGTTCTTGCGTTGGCATGGCCAATCTCCAAACAAATCCTGCCCGAAGAATATCCGCCCACAGCGCTTGCGCCAACCAACAATCCTCAAGCTTGGAGGATCAGGCAATAAAAACGGAGGATTTGTATATCGATGGGCGGCCCATATCGCGAAAAATACACTTATCGATTCGGTCGGATTTTGTTTGAACTCGTCACCCCGGCGCAGGCCGGGGTCCAGTGGTTTGAGGCAACGTTGTCGCTGGATACCGGCCTGCGCCGGTATGACGGCAAAAATTCAAACATCACTGGGCCGGATCAATAGTCGAACAATTTACTTCGCATTCACAGAGGGCAGCCCCATGGAAAATTTCACCTTCTTCAACCCGACCCAAATCGAATTCGGCACCGGCAAGGAACAATTGATCGGCCAGCATCTGGCCGGGCATGGCATCAAGAAAGTGCTGCTCTGCTATGGCAGCGAGCGCATCAAGCGCGAGGGGCTTTTCGATGTCGCCAGCAAGAGCCTGGCCGAGAAGGGCATCGAACTGGTCGAATTCGGTGGCATCGTCAGCAACCCCGTCATCTCGAAGGTGCGCGAAGGCATTGCCCTGGCGCGGGCGCAGCAGGTCGATGCCATTCTGAGCGTCGGCGGCGGCTCGGTGCTCGACAGCGTCAAGGCGATTGCCGCGGGCGTCCGTTACGACGGCGACGTGTGGGATCTGTTTACCGGCAAGGCCCCCGTTGAATCGGCACTCCCCCTGTTCGCCATTCTGACGCTGGCCGCAACCGGCAGCGAGATGAACCCCGGGGCGGTGGTCACCAATGACGAGACCCAAGAGAAATTCTTCATCTCTGCTGCACCGCTGTTCCCCAAGGTGTCCATCGTCAACCCGGCACTGATGCAGGGCGTCACCCGCGACTATCTCGTCTATTCCGCATCGGATGTCATTGCGCATCTGATCGAAGCCTATTTCACTGCGACCGTGCACCCGAAACTGCAATCGCGCCTGGTCGAATCGCTCATCAATACCGTCATCGAGACGACCGAAGCGCTGCTGGCCAACCCGGCCGACTACGACGCCCGCGCCCAGTTCGCCTGGGCGGCGACGCTGGCGTTGAATGGCCTGACCTATTCCGGCACGGCAGGCTCCAGCTTCCCCAATCACGCCATCGAGCACTCGCTCTCCGCGTTGTTCAATGTGCCGCACGGCGCCGGCCTCTCGGTCGTCGTTCCGGCCTGGATGAAGTGGTACCTCGACCGCAACCCGGCCCAGTTCGAGCGCTTCGCGAAAAACGTGTTCGGTGTTGAGACCGGCGAACAGGGTATTGCCGCGCTGCAGGGCTGGTACGACAAGATCGGCACGCCGACACACCTGCCGCAACTGGATATCAACGAGGCGGACCTGCCGGCCATCGTTGAGAACGTGCAGAAAAACGTGCGCATCTTTGGCATCGCCGACACCTACACACCGGAAGTGGTGACGGCCATTTTGAAGAGCGCGCTGTAACCGCTCGACGATGGATTCGGCCAGATTTTTGTTTGAACTCGTCACCCCGGCGCAGGCCGGGGGCCAGTGGTTTGAAGCAGCTTTGCTGCTGGATACCGGCCTGCGCCGGTATGACGACAAAAATTCATACTTCATTTGGCCGGATCAACATGCCCCACCTGACAAGGAGTAGCCCAAATGCCCCACCTGCTTTCCCGCAAGAAAATCATCCAGGGCGCCATTGTCGCCAGTGCTGCCATATTCGTCGGCGCGCAGCCCGTTCTGGCGCAGACCAACTCCACCGCAACTGGCGGTAATACCCTGCGCCTGACCCAGGAATGGGACAAGACCTTCCCGAAAAGCAATAAGGTTGGCCATCAGAAAGTCACTTTCAAGAACCGCTACGGCATCACGCTGGCCGCCGATCTCTACCTGCCGAAGAATCGCGGCAACCAGCGCCTGCCCGCGCTGGCGGTAAGCGGCGCTTTCGGTGCCGTGAAGGAGCAATCGTCAGGGCTGTACGCGCAAACGATGGCGGAGCGCGGCTTTGTCACGCTTGCCTTCGATCCGTCCTATACGGGCGAGAGCGGCGGCGAGCCGCGCCATGTGGCCTCGCCCGACATCAACACCGAAGACTTCAGCGCCGCGGTGGACTTCCTCGGCCTGCATGCTTCGGTCGACCGCGAGCGTATCGGCATCATCGGCATTTGCGGCTGGGGCGGCCTGGCACTGAATGCGGCGGCGGTGGACAAGCGCATCAAGGCTGTTGTGGCCAGTACCATGTACGACATGTCGCGCGTTATGTCCAAAGGCTACAACGACAGCGTGACTGCCGAACAGCGCGCGCAGACGCTGGAGCAGCTGAGCCGGCAGCGTTGGCAGGATGCGGAAAATGGCGCGCCGGCGATGCTGCCCGAATTCAACGTGCTCAAGGGGGGCGAGCCACAATTCCTGGTGGACTACGCCGACTACTACAAGTCGAAGAAGCGCGGCTTCCACCCGCGCGCCATCAACTCGAACGGTTCCTGGACGATCACCAGCGGCTTGCCGTTCATGAACGCGCCGCTGATGACCAACATCGCGGAAATCTCGCCACGCCCCATCCTGCTGATCCACGGCGAAAAAGCCCACTCACGCTATTTCAGCGAAACCGCCTATGCGGCTGCGGCACAGCCCAAGGAACTCCTGATCATCAAGGGCGCCAACCACACCGATCTGTACGATCAAATGGACAAGATTCCGTTCGACAAGATCGCGGATTTCTTCGGCAAGAATCTGAAGTAATGGACTCCTTGCTTCCCCCTTTGCAAAAGGGGGATTGAGGGGGATTTCAGCAAAGTTGATTATGCCTGTGCCGCAAAATCCCCCCAGCCCCCCTTTGTCGAAGGGGGGGCTTGTGGTTAACGGAAATCTTGAATCATGTTCAAAACCTGGCTTTTTCTGTTTGTCGCCATCGTCAGCGAAGTCATCGCCACCTCGGCGCTGAAATCGAGCGAAGGCTTCTCGCGCCTCTAGCCGTCAGTCCTCGTGGTGGTCGGCTATTTGATTGCCACCGCGTCCGATTTGCGGGGCTGCCAGCCGCCACCAAGCGCCCTGAAGGCGGCGACCGCTGCGCGTGCCGATTCGGTTTGTGCTTGAACCCGCGCATCGGAGGCTCGCAACAAGTTTTCGTCGGCCTGCAAGACTTCAATCATGCTGACGACCCCTTTTTGATACGCTGCAAACGAAGCGCCGCGCGCGCGGCTGAGCGAGTCCACGCCCTGAGTCAGCACAGCAGCCTGCTCTTCGCGCTTGACCAGGGCCGAGAAGGCATTTTCCACGTCCTCGGTCGCCCGGAGCACTGCCAGCCGATACGCAGCCAACATCTCGGCCTCTTGCCCCTTGGCTTGCTCGATCTGCGCGTTGATGCGGCCGAAATCGAACAGGCGCCAGCGCAGACCCAACACACCCGCAGCCTGGCTGGCGCCGCTGGTGAACAGATTGCCGCTCGATACCGATGTCGCGCTGCCGATCAGACCGCTCAAGGAGAGTTTGGGGAAGTACTCGGCGATGGCGACGCCAATACGTGCGTTCGATGCGGCCAGGCGACGCTCGGCCACGATCAGGTCGGGCCGCCGCCGGAGCAACTCACCCGGCGACCCGGTGGCGGCGATCTTCGGTGCGACCGGGATGCTGCCTGCTTCGGTGAGTTCCGCCCGATGCGTGCCGGGCGGCGAACCGAGCATCACGTCCAGCGCGTTCATGGCTGCGTCCAGGCCCGCTTCAAGCTCGGGTACGGAGGCCCGGACCTGCGCAAGCGCGCCTTCGGCCTGCCTGACTTGAAGCTCGGCCGCCAATCCCTTGCCATGCAGAAGCTTGATGATCGAGAGCAGTTCCTGCTGCGTCTGCACCTGTTTTCGAGCCACATCGAGGCGGGCCTGCAATCCCCGGATGCTGATATAGATGTCGGCGGTCTGTGCTGCCACGGCGAGTCGCGTCGCCGCTGCGCCGGCTTCCGAAGCCTGGTACTCGGCGAATGCGGCCTCCCGTCCGCGACGCAGGCCTCCGAACACGTCCAGCTCCCAGCTCGCGCCGGCATTGGCCTCGTAGGCATTGCCGTAGCGCTCGAACCCGGGGGCTGAATTCAGGACTTGCCCCAACGGGGTTTCAACGGACTGGTAGGCTCTGGCAGCTTGGCCGTTGACATTGCCGGAGGGCAGCAAGGCGGCGTTGGCCGCGCCCAGTCCGGCGCGCGCTTGCGTCACGCGTGCCGATGCTTGCGCAAGATCGAGGTTCTGTGCCAACGCAAGCGTCACGAACCGCGTCAGCTGCGGATCGCCGAAACCTGTCCACCATGCGATGAGATCTGCGCTGGCTGTGGCGTGCCGTTGATCTACAGCCGCCTGGGCCATGAATCGTTCACGCATGGGTACGTCGGGCCGGACGTAATCGGGGCCGACAGCGCAGCCTGCAGAGAGGCTGACAGCAATGAGCATGGCAAGAGTGCGTTTTGGCAGCATGGGCTAGTCCCGGAGCAGGAGAAATGAATTTATGTGACTATAATACTAAACAGTCACTCATTGTCAATTCTTGAGACTGGCGGTAAGCTGGAACCCATGAAAAAGACCAGTACTACTTATCCCGTTTCGGCCCGGGGCCCGGCCGACCATGAGGTGCGAGACCAGATCGTCGCCGCAGCCACCGAGCATTTCAGTCGCTACGGCTACGAGAAGACGACCGTTTCCGATCTCGCCAAGGCCATCGGCTTTTCCAAGGCCTACATCTACAAGTTCTTCGAGTCCAAGCAAGCCATCGGCGAGATGATCTGCGCGAACTGCGTGGGCCGGATCGAGACCGAGATCAGGGCGGCCATTGATCAGGCAGATCGGCCGCCCGAGAAGTTGCGACGCATGTTCAAGGCTATCGTCGAGTCGAGCCTGCAGCTGTTTTCCCAGGACCGCAAGCTTTACGAGATTGCCGCATCGGCCGCGACAGAGCGCTGGCAGGTCACGCTCGCTTATGAAGAACACATCCAGAAAATGCTGCGCGAAGTCTTGCAGGAAGGCCGCCAGACCGGCGACTTCGAGCGCAAGACGCCGCTGGACGAAACAGCGATGTCGATCTACCTCGTCATGCGCCCTTATCTGAATCCTTTGTTGTTGCAGCATAGCTTTGACTACACCGAGCAGGCGCCGGCGCTCCTGTCCAGCCTGGTGCTCCGCAGCCTGTCGCCCTGACATGAATTGGTTTTGTGACCATTGACTAATTTAGTCACCAGTACCACAATGAAAGTCCTGAACATTTCGTCAAAGGGACTTTCATGCTCCGGCGTCGCCTCGTTACCCCCATAGTCATTTGCGTCTTGCCGCTGGCGTTGGTTGCTTGCGGCGAAAAGGCATCCACCGATCCACGCACCGAGGCGCCTCTGGTGCGCGCCGCAATCGTCCAGGGCGCAGGCTCTGCGTCACGCACGTTCACGGGAACCGTCGCGGCCCGGGTGCAGAGCGACCTGGGGTTTCGCGTCTCCGGCAAGGTGCTGGAGCGGCTCGTGGATGCCGGGCAAACCGTCAAACGCGGCCAGCGGCTCATGCGCATCGACCCCGCCGATCTGAAGCTCGCGGCGCATGCACAGCAGGAGGCGGTCGCCGCCGCGCGAGCACGGGCACAACAGACGGCGGAGGACGAAGCCCGCTATCGCGACCTGCGTGGAACCGGCGCGATCTCGGCTTCGGCCTACGATCAGGTCAAGGCGGCGGCCGATGCGGCCAAAGCCCAGCTCAACGCAGCCGAGGCCCAAGCCGATGTGGCCCGTAATGCGAGCCGCTACACGGAGCTGGTCGCCGATGGCGACGGCGTGGTCATGGAAACGCTGGCCGAGCCCGGCCAGGTCGTGAGCGCCGGGCAGACTGTGGTGCGCCTGGCCCACGCAGGACGGCGCGAGGCGGTGATCCAGTTGCCGGAAACGCTGCGCCCGGCCATCGGCTCGGTTGCGCAAGCCACGCTGTTCGGCAAAGAAGGCGTTGTCGTTCCGGCCAAGCTGCGGCAGCTCTCCAACTCGGCAGATCGACTTACTCGCACCTTCGAGGCGCGCTATGTGCTGGATGGGGAACAGGCCAACGCACCCTTGGGCACCACAGTCGTGATCCAGATTCCGGGTGGACATTCCCCAGGACAAGACGGTCTGCACGTACCGATTGGCGCCCTGTTCGACGCGGGCAAGGGGCCGGGGGTGTGGGTCATCACCGGTGAGCCGGCCAAGGTTTCCTGGCGTCCCGTCACTGTCCTGCGCCTCGAAGACGATGGCGCGCGCATCACCGGCCAGATCAGGCAGGGTGAACGCATCGTCGCGCTCGGCGCGCATCTGCTGCGCGAAGGCGGGCAGGTCCGGGTGGCCGATCAAGCTGCCGCCACGGCGAGCAAGGAGGTGCGTCCATGAGCGAGAGCCGTTTCAACCTATCTGCGCTCGCGGTACGCGAACGCGCCATCACCCTGTTCCTGATCTTCCTGATCTCTGCCGCCGGCATTCTCGCGTTCTTCAAGCTTGGGCGCGCGGAAGACCCGCCGTTCACGATCAAGCAGATGACCATCGTCACCGCATGGCCGGGCGCGACGGCGCAGGAGATGCAGGACCAGGTCGCCGAACCGCTGGAAAAGCGCATGCAGGAACTGCGCTGGTACGACCGCACGGAAACCTTCACCCGCCCGGGCCTCGCCTTCACCATGGTATCCCTGCGCGACAGCGCCCCGCCTTCGCAGGTTCAGGAGGAGTTCTACCAGGCCCGCAAGAAGATCAGCGACGAAGCCAGGAAATTGCCTGCTGGCGTCATCGGACCGATGGTCAACGACGAATATGCAGACGTGACGTTTGCGCTCTTCGCCCTCAAGGCCAAGGGCGAACCGCAAAGACGGCTGGTACGCGATGCGGAAGTGCTGCGCCAGCAACTGCTGCATGTTGCGGGCGTGAAGAAGGTCAACATCATCGGCGAGCAGCCCGAACGTATCTTCGTCTCTTTCTCCCACGACCGCCTGGCCACGTTGGGCGTCGCGCCGCAAGACATCTTTGCCGCACTCAACGGCCAGAATGTGCTGACCCCCGCCGGCTCGATCGAGACCAAGGGGCCGCAGGTCTTCGTGCGCATCGATGGCGCCTTCGACACGCTGGAGAAGATCCGCCAGACCCCCATCGTCGCGCAGGGGCGCACGCTGAAGTTGTCGGATGTGGCGAGCGTCGAGCGTGGTTATGAAGACCCCGCGACCTTCATGGTCCGCAACGGCGGCGAGCCGGCCCTGTTGCTCGGTGTCGTGATGCGCGACGACTGGAACGGGCTCGATCTGGGCAAGGCGCTTGGGGCGGAAGTCACCCGAATCAACGCGGAACTCCCGCTGGGCATGACGCTGACCAAGGTCACCGATCAGGCCGTCAACATCAGCTCGGCGGTTGACGAGTTCATGGTCAAGTTTTTCGTCGCCTTGCTCGTCGTGATGGTGGTCTGCTTTGTCAGCATGGGTTGGCACGTCGGCATCGTGGTCGCGGCGGCCGTGCCGCTGACGCTGGCGGCGGTGTTCGTCATCATGGCGGCCACTGGAAAGAACTTCGACCGCATCACGCTCGGCTCGCTGATCCTGGCGCTGGGCCTGCTGGTGGACGACGCCATCATCGCCATCGAGATGATGGTGGTGAAGATGGAGGAAGGGTATAGCCGCATTGCCGCGTCGGCCTATGCCTGGAGTCATACCGCGGCCCCCATGCTCTCGGGTACGCTGGTCACGGCCGTCGGTTTCATGCCCAACGGCTTCGCCCGCTCCACGGCGGGTGAATACACCAGCAACATGTTCTGGATCGTCGGCATCGCCCTGATCGCCTCGTGGGTGGTGGCTGTGGTGTTCACACCCTACCTCGGGGTGAAGCTCTTGCCCGACTTCAAGAAAGTCGAAGGGGGGCACGAGGCCATCTATAACACGCCGCGCTACAACCGCTTCCGCCAGGTGCTGGGGCGCGTCATCGCCCGCAAGTGGATTGTCGCCGGTACGGTGATCGGTCTGTTCGTGGTGGCAGTGCTGGGTATGGCGATGGTCAAGAAGCAGTTCTTCCCGACCTCCGACCGGCCGGAAGTGCTGGTCGAGGTGCAGATGCCTTACGGCGCCTCGATCGGGCAAACCAGCGCCGCGACGGCAAAGGTCGAAGCCTGGCTGGCAAAGCAGCAGGAGGCCAGGATCGTGACGGCCTACATCGGCCAGGGTGCTCCCCGCTTCTTCCTGGCCATGGCGCCCGAACTGCCCGACCCTTCATTCGCCAAGATCGTGGTGCTCGCGGGCAACGACAAGGAGCGGGAAGCCCTCAAGTTCAGACTGCGCCAGGCCGTGGCCGACGGCCTGGCGCCCGAGGCGCGGGTACGCGTCACCCAGATCGTGTTCGGGCCGCCTTCACCCTTCCCGGTGGCCTACCGCGTCACAGGGCCGGACCCGGACAAGCTGCGCGAGATTGCCGCCGAGGTCGAGGGCGTCATGCATGCCAGCCCGATGATGCGCACCGTCAACACGGACTGGGGGGCGCGTGTCCCGACCCTGCACTTCACCCTCGATCAGGACCGGCTCCATGCCTTGGGGCTGAGCTCCAGCTCGGTGGCCCTGCAGTTGCAGTTCTTGCTGAGCGGAGCACCGCTGACGGAGGTGCGCGACGATATCCGCTCGGTGCAAGTGGTAGGCCGTGCAGCCGGCGCTATCCGTCTCGACCCCGCGAAGATTGCCGGCTTCACGCTGGTCGGGTCGACCGGGCAGCGCATTCCGCTGTCGCAGGTGGGCAAGGTCGAGGTGCGCATGGAAGACCCGATCCTGCGGCGGCGTGACCGCACGCCGACGATCACCGTGCGCGGAGACATCGCCGAAGGCTTGCAGCCGCCGGACGTATCGACAGCCATGACCAAGGAGCTTCAACCCATCATGGCCAAGCTGCCGAGCGGCTACCGCATTGTGGAGGCTGGCGCCATCGAGGAAGCCGGCAAGGCGACGGTCGCCATGCTGCCGATCTTCCCCATCATGCTGGCGGCCACCCTGCTGATCATCATCCTGCAGGTCCGCTCGATCTCCGGCATGGTCATGGTCTTCCTGACCAGTCCGCTCGGGCTGATCGGCGTGGTGCCGACGCTGATCCTGTTCCAGCAGCCCTTCGGCATCAATGCGCTGGTCGGCTTGATTGCGCTGTCGGGCATCCTCATGCGCAACACGCTGATCCTGATCGGGCAGATTCGAGAAAACGAACAGGCCGGGCTCGATCCATACCGTGCGGTAGTCGAGGCCACCGTGCAGCGCGCGCGCCCGGTGATCCTGACCGCACTGGCGGCGATCCTGGCCTTCATCCCGCTGACCCATTCGGTGTTCTGGGGAACGCTGGCCTACACGCTGATTGGCGGCACGCTCGCCGGCACGGTGCTGACGCTCGTGTTCCTGCCTGCCATGTATTCCATCTGGTTCAAGATCAGACCAGCGGCCTCGCAAGGCTGAGCCCCAACCGGCCCCGACCTTTCAGCCGGTTGCAAGAAGTTTGGGGGGCTTGAAATGCAAGCGTTGGTGTTGTGCTTCTCCCGGCCCATTGCTTGTAGGTGCTGAGAAGAGAAAAGCACAAAAGGATCGGCTCCAAAGAGACAAAGGCCAGTCATTGAGACTGGCCTTTGTCGTTGATGTCGGCAGCAGTTCGGCCGGAGCGGTCACAGGCTCAGTCAGCCCCCAAAGCAGATATACCACTGCAACCAACTACGAAGAAAGCCCAATGGTAGGGCGGCCTCGCCACGAAGTGGCAGCCCGCCGAATTATAGATTGCCGAAGGCAAAACAAAGAACCACCGCAATTCAATTAAAGCGGGTTTGAATATCAAACATTATTCAGCACGGGTTAATCATGCGCTATGCATTCGACGCACTGCGCTACGCTTCGAGTGCGCCTTACGGCCTTGATGCGGCAGCAGTTCGGCCGAAGCGAAAGTTGGCTGGCTTCGCCTAATACTTCCGCTTTGTGCCCATTGCAGACATTAACGCCACGCTCTGCGGCAAATTTGGAGCGCAGCGGGAAATTTGTGATAGCCGCGTTTTGTTAGGCATGTTGCCCATTCTCGCTATCTAAGTCCAATTTCATGACTTCTTCAAAAAGAAAGAGCATTCCCAATAAAAACCGATCGAACTCGGAAGCGTAATCCCCATCATCAATATTTAGCCTTAAGATAGTCTTCTCATACTCCGTACCCTTTCTATGCGCTACGCCAGTTGATCTAACAGATTGAATGTCTTTCAATAGGCTGGAAAGCGCAGGCAAATGTGGCGATTTTAACTTTTCAAGAAGAGCTTCCATTAATGATATGGATTTGATCGACGTATCCGATATTATAAGGTGGTTTCTAAGACACCTTACATTTATAGAGTCTATCGTGATTTTTGTAAGAGCAAGTACTTGTGCATCAAATTCCGACTGCTCATTAGTTAGCATTGATCGCAACGACTCATAAAAATGCTCATCTTTGATAGAGAGAGGTAAGAAAAGAAGCCAGCTGTATTTTTTATTCCAATATTCTTGGATATCTTTGAATTTTTGTTTGAATCTGTGCCCCGGGCTTTCGGCATCGTAGAAATTACCTAGAAAGCTCCGTTCGAAATTTGTTCTGCTAATTTTCCTTCCGTCTGGCATTAAATTAAAACTCTTCCAATAAACTTGTTCTTTGCTTGGCAGGTCTCGACCAAGATCCCCAAGAAATACTGACACATGATTTGGCGAATTGTTATCCAATCTCAAATCCCACGCGCCCGTCCTACATAGGCGCCCATCTGCAATCTCATAGTCAGATGAGCTATAGTATTTCTGCATAACTTCTTTACGAAAAAAAACAGGGGTTAGATAATGTGGGGCATCAGGATTAGCACCAAAATAATTAGCTAATCCATCAGGGTCACACGAAAACATCTCGGGCTCATCGATATCGCCACCAATAATGAAGTCCTGATATGCCTTCTCTTGCTCAAATGGCCATACACCACACTTCTCCACTGTCTCACATTGGATTAGTTTTTTTCCTAATATCCTCGAAAAAGATGTGTATCCATCTGAATAAGAATCTCCTGAATAGATTGTATAAGTAAGTGATTCATTGCTTATGTCATCAGAAAAATTTGTTTTGTCCTTGTAGTGCCGAGTTAGCTCAAAGTATAGAAGCAAGTTCATCTGACGAGCGGCCAAAAAAGAACGTAAGTATCGCCTTCGAACTTTTACTTCATTGCGCTCCACTTTGATCACTTCAACTTCGTCACCGACTTCGTCGAAGCTAATAAATGAACCAGTTTTTTTATCATGATATAGATTGTGAAAAAGGCGAAACTCTTCAAGAATTTCTATGTAGTCCTCTTTTCTTCCATGAAAGTCACGAACTAGAATTAGCCTCAAAAAGTCATAATCTAAATTGGTGTAGTAAGTCGTAATTTCTTCACCAGATTGATATGACTTACAAAAACCTGGCCCCCCACTGCCTATCATCAAGTCCCAGCCAGGACGTTGCATAGCTTGTTCTGTTTTTTCTTTACTAACAAGGGCGCAATACATTACACCATCGTGGTCTGTATCATTATTAGGCTCGTGTTTATAGACGGTAACCCATAGCTCTTCGCCGTGTTTTTTGGATAAAAAATCGATAAAGTCTTCAAATGGATTTTGTGACATAGTTTATCTCGTGAGGTGCAATCACGTAGGATGTAGTTGAGCAAAGCGAAACGCACCGGATATTTATCCGTTTATTACTTCCAGCGCAATACGCTGCGCCCATTGTTACCCACGCCGGCATACGGCTTGTGTCTACAACCGTCCGCTTCTGGCCGATAGCTGTCATGCTAGCACGCAGTATGACCGACCGCTTTGGCCGAACTGCTGCCGACATCAACGACAAAGGCCAGTCTCAATGACTGGCCTTTGTCTCTTTGGTGCCGATCCTTTTGCGTTTTTCTCGTCTCAGCGTCTGCTCAAGCGCCAGGATTCGAGGCGGCACACGCGTCGTATTGGGCTTGCGCGAGCAGCACCGTATCCATGTGCTGTTCGGCCCAATGCGCGAAGGTATTGACCGTCTGAACCAGGGATTGACCGAGATCCGTCAGCGCGTACTCCACGGTGACAGGGACGGTTGCAAAGACACTGCGCGACAGCAGGCCATCGCGCTCAAGCTTTTTCAAGGTCTGGGACAGAACTTTCTGTGAGATCCCCTTGATGTCCCGGCGCAACTGGTTGAAGCGCACGGGTTCATTCTGGAGCCGGGCAAGGATAAGCAGCGCCCACTTGTCGGCCAAGCGATCCAGCACTTGCCGCGCGGGGCATCGATCTTCATAAACGTTGTAGGAGGGGGGCATAGTCAGGGTGTCAATGTCAGGGGTGGTTACCGCAAAGAAACGTGGTAAGGAAAAAGTGCCTTCTTGTGCCGGATTCTACCGCTGATTACTATTGTGTACCTAGTTTCTTTTTGATACCAACAAAGGAGTCCTCCCCATGTCCCAGAAGATCCTCGTTCTCGGTGCCACCGGCAATGTCGGCCAACCCCTCGTGCAAGCCCTGCTGCGCAAAGGCGAGCAGGTCAAAGCAGCCTCCCGCACGGGCAAGCCGGTGGCGGGCGCGGAAGCCGTGGTTTTTGATTATGCCCGGCCCGAGACTTTCCCCGCGGCTTTTGAAGGCGTTGATCGCGCCTACGTCATGCTGCCCGCCGGCTACGTCAATCAGAAGGAGCTGCTGCTGCCCGTGATTCAGGCGGCGGCCGAGCGCCGCGTGAAAGTGGTGTTCCAGAGCGCGTTCGGCGTGGACGCCGATGATTCGATTCCCTATCGCCAGGTCGAGATCGCCCTGGAGAAGTCCGGCACGCCTTACGTGATCCTGCGTCCGAACTGGTTCTCGGATAACTTCCACACCTTCTGGAAGGCGGGGATCGAGCATGGCCAGATCACACTGCCAGCCGCCGAGGGAAAGACGAGCTTCATTGATGTGCGCGACATCGCCGAGAGCGCGGCGGCGGCCCTGACGACCGACCGCTTCGATGGCCAGGCATTCAACCTGACGGGGCCGGAGGCGATCGGCTATGGGCAGGCCGCCCAACTGCTGTCCGAAGTCATCGGCAAATCGGTCGCCTACACGCCCATCGACGACCAGGCATTCATCGGGATGCTCACTGGCGCCGGTGTGTCCGCTGACTACGCCGGCTTTATAGCGTCGATCTTCTACCCGGTTCGGGAAGGATGGGCTGCTGCCGTCACGGATCACGTGCAGATTCTGACCGGCAAGGCTCCCCGCTCCCTGGAGACTTACGCCCGAGACAACGCGCAAGCGCTGCGCTGAGCCTTTTCAGATTGCGTAATAAACCAGCCCGGCGAGAGCCGCCCGCGACTGCGGGTACGGTGATCCGCCGGGCTTGCCTTCGCCTCGCGAATAGTCGCTTGGCCTCAAAGCAAGACATTGGGAGGAATAACAATGAGCAAAGCATTTAATGAAGAACTGGCTGCGATTGAAGCGGGTGCGGTCGCCTACTTGACCGCGTTCAGCCGCGTCGACGTTGCCGCCGTGTTGGCAACATACGCTGATGACGGTGTGCTGATGGCGCCCGGCATGCCTGCGGCCGTGGGCAAGGACGAGCTCGCCGTGGTCTATCCGAACGTCTTTGCAACAGTGGGCTTCGATATGACCTATGAAATCAAGGAGGTTGTGCAAATCAGCGCCGATTGGGGTTTCGTCCGGAGTGCCACCGAGGGTACCGAAACCAACAAGGCGACCGGCGTCGTCGTGCCCGCGGCCTATCAGGAGCTGTTCCTGCTACGCAAGTCGGCGGCCGGAGCGTGGCAGATTGCACGATACTGCACGTCCAAAATTTCTCCTGCGGGTTGAATCGCGCCCAACGGGGTTGCGACTTTTGAGTTGATCGAGCTGTCGGCATTGAGCATGCAGCAATGCCGAGTTGCCCCACTCAGTGGAGACGTCCGTCTCTTGCCCTGGTGGATTCGCGCATCCGTTTGATATCGCGATTTGGCGGCTCCCCGAATAGCCGGCTGTATTCCCGGCTGAACTGGGACGCGCTCTCATACCCGACACGCACTGCCGCACTGCCCGCATCCATGTTTTCGTTGAGCATCAGTTGCCGGGCATCCTGCAAGCGCAGGTTTTTCAGGTACTGCAAGGGGCTCATGCCGGCGACGGCACGAAAATGCTGCCGGAAAGTCGACGGGCTCATGTGCGCTTTGGCCGCAAGATCGTCCATCGGCACGTCCTCCGTGTAGTGCTGCTTCAACCAGGCGATTACCTTGGCAATTTGCTGGCTCGGGGAACCGACCGCAACGAGACGGCGCAGACTGGGGCCATGCCCGCCATTGAGCAGGCGAACGACGATCTCCTGCTGGATCAAGGGGGCGAGGAGGGGAATCAGCGGTGGTTCAGCCAGCAGCCGGACTAAGCGGGTCAGCGCGTCCTGCAGGCCTGCATCCAGTGTCTCGACGGACATTGCCCGCGTCGTTGCAACCTGAAGCGGCGTCGCAAACTCCATCTCTGCCGCCAACTGGGCGATGACTCGGGCATCCAGCTCCAGCCACATTCCGAGGAAAGGTTCGGCGGGGCTGGCGCGGGTGACATACGACACCACGGGCAAGTCCACGGTGGTGATCAGGGATTGCCCCGCCCCGTAGTCGAAGATCTCATCGCCCAGCGTGACCCGCTTGCCGCCCTGCACGATCAGCGCAAGGCCCAGGCCATAGATGCAAGGCATCGGATCGGTGGCAGAACTGCGCCGACCAAGCTTCAGTGCCGGAATCAGTGTGCTGCAATCTCCGTCGATTTGTGCAATGCCGCCGATCAGGCTGGCAAGTTCACCGACATTCGGCTTTGTCTGAATCACCATCCCATATCCTCTTGGATTAACGTGTTTGACTTGGTATTGCGAAGCTGAAGCTTAGCATTGCCGGACGCCAACAGACTCCGTTATTGATTGCATCTCGTCGAATCAGGCAAATATCAAGGCAGTTTTGGCAAACGGGTCCGGGGCATTCAGGGCCACACTGCGTGTCATCGGGCCCAAAACGGCCGCAGACCTTCTTTCCCAACAACGGAGATTCAATTATGACCCAAACCAAAACGAGGTTATTCCAACCTTTGACCCTCAAGAACGGTCTGATCCTGCGCAACCGCGCCGTGATGGCGCCTATGACGACGTGGTCGGCCAACCCGGATGGCACCGTCTCCGACCAGGAGGTGGCTTACTACCGTGCCCGCGCCAACGGCGTCGGCATGGTGGTGACGGGTTGCACGCACGTAACGCCGGACGGCATCGGCTTCGCCGACGAGTTCGCCAGCCATGAAGACCGCTTCATTTCCAGCCTTCGTCGCTTGTCGGAAGCCGCCAAGAGCGGCGGCGCTCCCGCCATCCTGCAGGTTTACCACGCAGGCAACAAAGCCGTGCCCCACCTCGTACCGGATGGCCGCGTGGTCAGTGCCAGCGCGCTGAAGGCGCCTCCCGGCCCGTTCAATGACGGCGAAGTGACCAGCCATGCCCTGACCCGGGAAGAAATCGAAGCGATCATCACAGCTTTCGGCGAGACGACCCGCCGCGCCATCGAGGCGGGCTTCGATGGCATCGAGCTGCATGGCGCCCATGGCTTTCTCATCCAGAACTTCTTCTCGCCCCTGTTCAACCAGCGCAATGATGAATGGGGCGGCTCTCTCGAAAACCGCATGCGCTTCCCGCTGGCCCTGGTGCGCGAAGTGCAGCGGGTCATCGCCGAACACGCCAAGGGGCCTTTCCTGCTTGGCTACCGCATTTCACCGCAAGAGTCAGACGAGGGAGGGCTGCGCATTGGCGATTCCTGCGTGCTGATTGATCGGCTGATTGAGGCTGGTGTCGATTACATCCATGCGTCGCTCTTTGATATTCCGAATGCCAAACCCGTGGGCGATACCGGCGAGCACACGATTGCCGAGCTGCTGGTTAAGCACGTTGGCGACCGTGTTCCCTTGATTGCGGCGGGACTTATCCGCACGCCCGGGGACGCCGAAAAAGCACTGACGACCGGCCTGTCGCTGGTCGCAATCGGGCAGGGCTTGGTGATGAACCCGACGTGGGTCGAACTCGCCGGTGAAGGCCGGGAGGCAGAAATTACCACGGCGCTCGATCCTGAGCGCGTACCGCTACTGGCGATTCCCGACAGTTTGTGGAATATGATCCAGGCTGCAAAGGGCTGGTTTACGCTCGCCAAGGAAGCGGAGGCCGTGGGTTAACTCGTACGGCGGAATCGGAGCGAAGCGACATTCCGCCATTACCCCGCTCATTGAGTAGCTACTCATGCCTCAACGCATCAATCGGATTCAACTGCGCCGCGCGCTTCGCCGGTACGAAACCAAAAGCGACGCCGATGGTGGCCGATACGCCGAATGCGATCAGGTTGATTTGCGCGTTGAACAGATAGGGCATGTTCAGTAGCCAGGTGAGCAGTAGGGACGAGCCTAGTGCCAGCGCTAGCCCAATCGCCCCGCCGAAAGACGACAGCGCCACCGCTTCGATCAGGAATTGCAGTAGCACCTCGCGCTCCAGCGCACCAATCGCCAGCCGCGTGCCGATCTCGCGGGTGCGTTCGGTCACCGAGACCAGCATGATGTTCATGATGCCGATGCCGCCGACCAAAAGGCTCACCGCGGCGACCGCGCCAAGCAGGGCGGTCATGATCTGCGTGGTGCTGGAGAGCGTGTTGGCGATCTGTTTGGTATCGATCACGCTGAAGTTGTCCACTTCGTTGCCCGAGATGTTGCGCCGGGAGCGCATCAGGTTGGCGATGTCGTTGACGACGGTTTCGGTGTTGGCGCCTTCGCGCACCGAGGTCATGATTTCGCCCACGCCTTGCTGGCTTTGCCGCCCGGCCAGCCTGCGCTGGAAGGTCTTGAGCGGCGTGATGACGACGGCATCCTGATCCTGCCCCATCGCCGACTGGCCCTTGGGCGCCAAGACACCGATCACTTCGCAGGACTGGGTTTTGAGGCGGATGCGCTCGCCGAGCGGGTTGCCGCTGTTGCCGAACAGCGATTTGCGCACGGTTTCGCCGATCACACACACGGCGCGGGCCGCGCGCTGTTCGGTGTCGGTAAACAGACGCCCGTTGGCGAGCTTCCAGTTGCCGATCTCGAAGTAATCCGGCGTGGAGCCGAGTACGCGCGTGGTCAGGTTCGATTGCATGTATTGCACGGTGAGCGAGCTGCTCGATGCGGGGGCGACAAGGCGTACGCCGCGAACGCTTTCCAGAATGGCGGCGACATCGCTTTCCTTGAAGTTGGGGGGCGGCGTGCCGCCCCCGCCCGGCCCCATGCGCGTACCGGGGACCACGATCACCAGATTGCTGCCCAGGCTGGAGAGCTGGGTCTTGATCATGGCCGTGGCGCCGTTGCCGAGCGTGACCATGGTGACCACGGCGGCGACGCCGATCACGATGCCGAGCACGGTCAGGAAGGCGCGCATCAGGTTGCGGCGAATCTCGCGCAGGGCGAGCAGGAAGGCATTGAATATCACGCGCAGACCTCTTCCCGGACGGTGTCATTCGCAATGTGGCCGTCGACGAAGCGCACGATGCGCTTGGCGTATTCCGCCATATCCGGCTCGTGGGTCACCATCAGCACGGTAATGCCGTTGTCGGTGTTGAGCTGTTGCAGCAACAGCATGATCTCGCGGCTGCGTTCGGAGTCCAGATTGCCGGTCGGCTCGTCGGCGAGCAACAGCGCCGGCCCGGTGACGATGGCACGGGCAATCGCGACGCGCTGCTGCTGACCGCCGGAAAGCTCGGCGGGCGTGTGGTCTTCCCACCCGTTCAGCCCGACGCGCTCCAGCGCAGCGCGCGCTTGCTTGTGCCGTTCGCTTTGCGATACGCCGCGGTAGAGCATCGGCAGCTCGACGTTTTCCAGCGCAGAGGTGCGCGCCAGCAGGTTGAAGCCCTGAAACACGAAGCCGATGTGATGGCGGCGCAGCAGCGCGCGCTCGTCGCGGCTCATGGTCTCGACGTGCTGGCCCAGAAAACGGTACTCGCCGCCGCTGGGTACGTCCAGGCAACCCAGAAGGTTCATCGCGGTCGATTTGCCCGAGCCGCTCGGGCCCATGACGGCAATGAATTCGCCTTCGTGGATGTCGAGATCGATGCCGCGCAACGCCTGGAAAGCAGCCTGGCCGTTGCCGTAGGTCTTGGTGATGCCGCGCAGGCGGATCAGTGGTTCGCGTTCCATTGGGTTATGTTCCTTTGAATGCATTTTCACCACAGAGGCACGGAGAACACAGAGAAAAACAGATCTCGCGCAACTGGTTTCTCGCAGTCTCTTTGTGGTGCTAGTGGTCTGCTTCGCAAATGAACGAACCGATAAAGCTTGTCTTCGATCCCCTGGCCGCGTTGCTCATCCTCGCAATAGCTACGGCTATTGCTGTGGTTCGCGCCTTGCCAGAAACTCGAATCCCTCGCTTTCTCGTGTCCGCTATTTACGAAGCAGACCACTAGAAAATCAATAAACATCCGTTTCGTCATGCCGGGGTGCAGGGTTCCCCCCTTTGACAAAGGGGGGCTGGGGGGATTTAGCGGCACAGGCATAAAACAGCATTGCCCAAATCCCCCTCAATCCCCCTTTTGCAAAGGGGGAAGCAAGTCGCACCCGCCCCCCGTTTTGGGCCACGCTTTGCCAAGCCATCGCGGGGATTTCTTCGCGCATCACAACGGATCAATGATGGCCGGCGCAAATCAGGATGGCTTCTTCACACTCGCCGTATCGGTGATAACCGCGTCGCCTTCCTTGATCTCACCGGATTCGATCTCGGTGTATTTGCCGTCGCTCAAACCGGTCTGGACGGTCACGGCGCGCGGGCCGGTTGGGGAGTCGATCCAGACGCGAGCCGCTCCTTTGCTGCTGCCGGCTTTGGCGGGCGCGCTCGCAGTGCGCGGCGCTTGTGCCGGCATGGGCGGGCGTGGCATCAGGAAGCTCAATACGCCGCCGCCGGGTTTGGCGCTGGGCGCAGCACCGGGCTCAAAGCGCAACGCGGCGTTGGGAACGCGCAATACGCCTTTTTTCTCGGCGGCCAGAATGTCGGCGGTCGCGGTCATGCCCGGCAACAGCGCCAGATCCTGGTTGTCGACCGCAAGCACGGTCTGGTAGCTCACCACGTTGTCGACGGTCTTGGAGGCCACGCGCACCAGCTTGATCGTGGCGGGGAAGGGCTTGTCAGGATGGGCATCGACGTTGAATTCCGCAGCCTGCCCGGCGCGGACCTGCCCGACATCGGATTCGGCGACCGAGACCACCAGTTCCATCTTTTTCAAATCCTCGGCGAGCGTGAACAGCGTCGTGACCGACAGCGAAGCCGCCACGGTCTGGCCCTTGCTCACGGCACGGCTGAGTACCACGCCGTCAATCGGGGCGCGGATGGTGGACTTGGCGAGATCGGTTTCGTTGGACTGCAAGGAGGCGCGCGCCTCGGCGACGGCGGCCAGCGCGCTGTCGAGATCGGCCTGGGCGCGCGCCAGCTTGGCACGGGCCGCATCCATTTCCGTGGGGGCCGGCACCTTGCCGCCGGAAAGGCGCGAGACTTCCTCGTAGCGTTTGACCGTGGCGCCGGTTTCGGCGACGGTGGCGCGGTTCTGGGCGATGCTGGCTTCGGCGGCTTTCAGTGCGGCCTGCGATTTGGCGATCTGCTGCCTGAGCTTGGTGGTGTCGAGCTCGGCTAGAACCTGGCCCTTTTTTACCCGGTCGTTGTAATCGACCAGGACGGCCGCGATGGTGCCGGAAAGCTCGCTGCCCACGTCGACCGAATTGGTCGGGCTCAAGGTGCCGGTCGCGGAAACCTTGAGCGCGATGTCGCCGCGCCCGACGGGTTCGGTCACATATTGCGTATCGCTTCGGCCGTGCTGGCTCCAGGCATAGCCGCCGCCCAGCAGCGTTGCCGTCAACAGGGCTCCGCTCCCCAGCTTGGCGAGCTTCAACCAGCTTGGCGCTGGCCGGATTTTTGAAAGAAAGGTGTCTTTGTTCGGCATGATGTCATCGCTCATGGTGAAGCTTTGTTGTCGGTCGGTCAGCAAGTAGCCCGGATGAAACAACGTGAAATCCGGGGCTTTCGTTGGAGGGCCACAAACCCGGTTTGTCTTTGAACCCGTGTTCCCGGATTCCGCTGCGCTACATCCGGGCTACCCGCTTGATACATTGCCCCCGCAAGGGGCGAGGGGAAACCAGGAAAGTGCGATTACCCCGGCGTCCACCCCCCGCCCAACGCCTTGTAGAGCTGGACCAGCGCCTTGGCGCGGTCTGCAGCGGCGCTCAGGCGGGAATCGTCGGCGCTGAGTTGGGTGCGCTGGGCCTCCAAAAGCGGCAGGAAGTCGATCAGTCCGGCCTGGTAACGGGCACGGGCCAGTGCCAGCGCCTCGTTCGCGGAAGTGTCGGCGGCTTGCAGGCTGGTTTCGCGTTCGCGGGTCTTGTTCAGCGCGACCAGCGCGTTTTCCACGTCGGCCAGTGCCTGCAACACGGTTTTTTCGTAAGTCGCCAGAACTTGCTCCTGTTGCGCGGTCTGGATGGCGATGTTCTGGCGGATGCGGCCGGCATCGAAGATCGGCGCAGTCAGCCCGGCGGCGATGCTGCCGGCCATGGCGTCGGCACTGAAAAGCCGCCCGGCGCGCAGTGCTTCCAGCCCGATTGAGCCGGAAAGCGTCAGGCTCGGGTAGCGCGCGGCTTCGGCTTTCTTGACGAGCGCTGCCTTGGCGAACAGTTGTTGTTCCGCGGCGCGCACGTCCGGGCGCTGGCGTAGCGTATCGGCGGGGATGCCGATGGCGAGCGAGGCGGGCGTTTGCGGAATGCTGCCGGCCTTTTCCAGTAGGGCTGCGAGCCTGGTCGGCGTCAAACCGGCCAGCACCGCCAGGCTGTTGCGCGTGCTTTCCAGCGATTTTTCGAGCGCTGGAATCGCCGCTCGTGCCTGTTCGACGCTGGTGCTGGCTTGCGCCACGTCCAGCTCGGTCACGAGCCCGGCCTGCTGGCGCCAGCGCGTGATGGCGAGCGTTTCTTCCTGGCTCTTGAGGTTGTCGCGCGCCACTTGCAGGCGGGCTTGCAGGCCGCGGTAGTCGATATAGCCCTGCGCGGTTTCCGCCAGCAGTGTCACCCGCGTGTCACGCAAACTCTCTATGCTTGCCTGTAGGCTGGCATCGGAGGCTTCGGCTGCGCTGCGCAGCCCGCCGAAGAGATCGAGCTCCCAACTGGCGTCGAGCCCTGCGGAGAACTGGTTGCCGGTCGCTCCGGAGCCGGTTTCCTTGCTGTTCTTGCTGCGGCTGGCGTTGGCCGTGGCGTTGAGCGAGGGCCAAAGGTTGGCATCGCTCACGCCTTTCTGCGCACGCGCCTCGCGTACCTTGGCTGCGGCCAGGCGCAGATCGGGGCTGTTCTGCAATGCGGATTCGATCAGTTGGTCGAGCACCGGATCGCCGAGCGTTTTCCACCACTGCGCGGGATCGGTTGGCTGGGCGGCGGCTACTGCGGCGGGATTGCTTTTCCAGAGGGCGGGAATGTCCAGCGTTGGCATCTTGTAGGGCAGACTGCCTGCGCAGCCTGCCAGCAGTAAAGCCATGGAGAGCACCAGAAGCTTGGTTTGACATGAACGGCGCACGGCTTGCTTTGCTGAAGGCATCGGGTGTTTGCATCGCTATGAAACGGGACTGGCGCAGTATCCGGCAGCTGCGTGTAAAACGCTCAAAGCGGCATGTAAAAAACAGTAAAATTTTGACGTAATTTTTTGTCCGATCCGGCAGAGACCCACTGCCTGCATTGCAGAAAACCTGCCGCAGGCCGATATTGGGCGGCGGCGGACCCACTTTGGCAGACCATGCACTCACCCAGACAGCACAACCCCTTTTTCGTCCAATGGTTGATTTTCGTTGCGGCGGTACTGATCCTTGGAGCCAGCACCGGCTATGAAATCTGGCGGGACCGTGTACGTGTCGAACGGCACGAACAGGAACGCTTGCTGGCCATGTCGCGCGTGGTTCAGATCAACGTCGAAAAAAACCTCGAATCGACCAATGAGGCCCTGGCCGAGCTGCGCAAGGATGTCGTTTCCGGTCATGTGGGACCGGATTTGAATGATCGTCTGCGTTTGCTGGTAGAAGCCATGCCTGGCGTGCGTACCCTGACTATCCTCGATGCGTCGGGGCGGATATGGGCCGCAAGCCGTCCTGAACTTCTTGGCCGAAGCGAGGATTTCAGTCAACGCGAGTATTTCCGGGTGCCGCAACAGCATGCCGACCCGGATACGTTGTACGTTTCGCCACCGTTTCGTACCGTGCTCGGCGCCTATTCACTTGTCGTGACGCGCATGATTCCCGGCCCACACGGGGAGTTTGGCGGAATCGTTGCCGCAACGTTGGCCCCGACCTATTTCAATCCTTTGCTCGATTCCGTGAATCATCTGCCGGACATGTTTGCTTCGCTGCAGCATGGCGACGGGGTCGTGTTCCTGGCCGTGCCGTCTTTCAGCCGGGATGTTGTCGGCATGAACCTGGCGCAGCCAGGCTCGCTTTTCTTGCGTCATAGGGAGAGCGGGCAGCCGGTCACGGTCTTTTCCGGAATGGCCTTGGCGCGGGAAGAGAGTCTCATGCTTGTCCAGCGCGATATCCGGCCAGCGGTTTTGAAGATGGACAAGCCGCTGGTCGTTGCGGTATCGCGTCCTTTGAGCGAAATCTATCGTGACTGGAATCGCAATGCCCGGATGACGGTCGGTATTTTTTTTCTGGCTACGATGCTCTTCGCTGCCGGGCTGTATGTTTGCCAGCGCCACAGTCGCCAGTTTCTGCAAAGGGAAGAGCACGCGGCCCGGCGGTTGGCCGACAGCGAGCAACGGCTGAAGACGATCGTCGATACCGAGCCGGAGTGTGTGAAGGTGCTGACATTGGATGGTGTGCTCGAACAGATGAACCGTGCCGGCCTTGCCCTGATGGAGGCCGATTCCGAAGAGCAGGTAACTGGCGCCAAGGCAGTCGATCTCGTCGTCCCCGAATGCCGGGCAGCATTCTCTGAGGCAGTCTTGCGAGCCGGACGGGGCGAGTCGGCAGTGGTTGCTTACGAGGTGGTTGGCTTCAAAGGGGCGCATCGCTGGCTGGAGATGTATGCCGTTCCCATGCGCGATGTGGACGGCGGGATCGTAGCCGTGCTCGGTGTTTCCCGTGACATCACCGCGCGCAAAAAGGCCGAAGCCCGTCTACAGCTCGCGGCAAGCGTATTCCTGCATGCACGCGAAGGTATTGCTATTACCGATCTCGACGGCACCATTCTGGATGTCAACGAGACTTTCACGACCATCACCGGCTACAGCCGCGAAGAAGCCATCGGCAAGAATCCGCGCATCCTTAAATCCGGACTGCACGATGCCGAGTTCTATGCCGACATGTGGAGGGCCCTGATCGAGGGGGGCTACTGGGCCGGCGAAATCTGGAACCGGCGCAAGAACGGTGAGATTTACGCCGAGCTCAACACCATCACTGCCGTGTTCGATGAGGCGGGTGTGCGGCAGCATTATGTCGTCTTGTTTGCCGACATCACTGAAATCAAGCAATACCAGCTCCGGCTTGAGCATCTGGCTCATTTCGACGTGCTGACGGGTTTGCCCAACCGCATGCTGCTTGCCGACCGCTTGCGCCACGCGATTGCCGAAGGCCAGCGCAATGGCAAGACCGTCGCCGTAGTCTACCTGGATCTGGATGGCTTCAAGGAAGTCAACGACCGCTACGGTCACGAGGCCGGCGACAAACTCCTGATCGCCATTGCACAGCGGTTCACGGGTGCATTGCGTGCGGTCGATACCGTGGCGCGCCTGGGGGGTGACGAGTTCGTCGCCGTGCTCGCGGACCAGGATTCCCCGCAAAGCTGCTTACCTGCGCTGGAGCGTCTGTTACAGGCTGCGGCCGAACCAGTCACTTTGGAAGATGCCGTGTTGCATGTCTCGGGTAGTGCAGGCGTTGCTTGCTATCCGCAGGACGGTGACGAGGCCGATGTCCTGATGCGCCATGCCGATCAAGCGATGTACCAGGCCAAGCAAATGGGCAAGAACCGGTTCTGCATGTTTTCCGGCGGGCAGGACGGGTTTTAACCCGTCATCTCCTGCGCCCGGAAACACTCCATCGACGGCAATGCTGTTCACTGAAGGATTTTCATGCGCCTGCGGCGCAGGGTTTAGGGCCGGTTCCGCCCGGCAAACGGGAAAGGGATTTGTCTCGCCAAATCCCCTTCACCCCTAGGCGAGCCCGCTCCGGCGCCCCTACGGGGTTCCCTGCGATGCTCGCAAGACACGGCGGCTGCGCAACTCGGCCTGCGGCCTCAAACAGTGCTCGCCGAATTCCCGCGCCTTGCTGTGCTTCTCGGCGCCTTCCAGGGCAGGGCGTGCTGCAAGCGATTCTGGTCAATGAAAATGTCGTAAGCGAGTAGCCCGGATGAAACAACGTGAAATCCGGGGCTTTCGTTGTTGGTCGCCACAACCCGATTTGTCTTTGAACCCGTACTCCCGGATTTCGCTGCGCTGCATCCGGGCTACCCGCTGCGGTTTGTTCCCCCCTGTGAGGGAGAAGGAACCATCTGCCGCCAATGAAATCATCCGGGCTCTCCCCCTTCGTTTTTCATCGAATTCCCCGATCAAAAAGATGTGCGTCTGCTCAATTGCGGGAAAACCCTAATAGGGATAGAATCTTGACCCTTTCTCTCGAAAAATCGAGAGGAAACAACGCCTCCGCCGAGTGCGGGGTTGGTTCAGGCTACTACACGGCCTCTGTGATACAAGGGTTGCATGACGATGGACAGACAAAGCTGGTTGCGGGGAACGCTCTATAACCCGCGCTTCGAACAGGATAGTTGCGGTTTCGGTCTTATTGCCCAGATGGACAATAAACCCTCGCACTGGCTGGTTTCCACGGCGATCAGTTCGCTCGCCTGCCTGACCCACCGCGGTGCGGTGGCGGCTGACGGCAAATCGGGTGACGGTTGCGGTCTTCTGTTCGGCAAGCCGGACAGCTTCCTGCGCGCTGTTGCGGCCGAAGCCGGCATTGCGCTGGCCGGTCAGTACGCGGCGGGTCTCGTGTTCCACTCGGCGGAAGATTCGCTGGCGCGCCTGCGTGAGGCCGTCGAGGCACAAGGGCTGGCCGTGGCCGGTATCCGTACGGTGCCGACCAACAATGACGCCTGCGGCGAATACGCGCTCAAGACGCTGCCGCTGTTCAAGCAGGTGTTCGTCAACTGTCCGGAAGGCATGGACGACCTGAGCTTCGAACGCAAGCTCTTCCAGGCTCGTCGTCTGGCAGAAAAGGCCAACGCTGCGGACAAGTCCTTCTACATCCCGACGCTCAACCCGCATGTGATTTCCTACAAGGGCCTGGTCACGCCGGACAACCTGCCGGTGTTCTACCCGGACCTGAGCGACAGCCGCTTCGAATCCGCTCTGGCTGTTTATCACCAGCGTTTCTCGACCAATACCTGGCCGCAGTGGAAGCTGGCGCAGCCGTTCCGCTTCCTGGCGCACAACGGCGAAATCAACACCGTTTCCGGTAACCGTCTCTGGGCCAAGGCACGTGAAGCGATTCTGGAAACCCCGAATCTCGATATGGATTCCGTGCGCCCGATCGTGCAGACCGACGGCTCCGATTCCATGAGCCTCGACAACATGCTCGAAGGCCTGCTGCAGGGCGGCATCGACATCTTCCGCGCGCTGCGCATGCTGGTTCCGCCGGCTTGGCAGAACGTGGACAGCACCGACCGCGACCTGCGTGCGTTCTACGAATACAACTCGCTGCACATGGAGCCGTGGGACGGCCCGGCCGGCATCGTCTGGACCAACGGCCGCTATGCCGGCTGCATGCTGGACCGCAATGGCCTGCGCCCGGCGCGCTATGTGATCACCAAGGACCGCCACCTCACCATCGCCTCCGAAATCGGCGTGTGGGATTACAAGCCGGAAGACGTGGTCAAGAAGGGCCGCGTCAAGCCAGGCCAGATCGTGGCGGCCGACCTCAAGACCGGTGAATTCCTCGATACCGAAACCATCGACAACCGTCTGAAGGCCGCGCATCCGTACCGCCAGTGGATCAAGCGTCATGCCATCCATCTGGAAGAAAGCTCCGATCCGGGCGTGGTGCGGCAGTGGAGCAAGAACGATCTGCTGGCCTA
Organism: Formivibrio citricus; assembly: GCF_900115065.1. Classification (GTDB taxonomy): domain Bacteria; phylum Pseudomonadota; class Gammaproteobacteria; order Burkholderiales; family Chitinibacteraceae; genus Formivibrio; species Formivibrio citricus. The sequence continues at coordinate 35,437 of NZ_FOVE01000012.1, forward strand.
CCAGAAGCAGTTCCTGCTGTCGTTTGAAGAGCGCGACCAGGTGATTCGCGTGCTGGCCGAATCCGGTCAGGAAGCGATTGGCTCGATGGGTGACGACACGCCGATGGCCGTGCTGTCGCAGAAAGTGCGCTCGCCGTTCGACTACCTGCGTCAGCAGTTCGCGCAGGTGACCAATCCGCCGATCGACCCGATCCGCGAAGCGATCGTGATGTCGCTCAATACCTGCTTCGGTTCCGAGCGCAACGTATTCCTGGAAGAGGAATACAACGCCAAGCGCATCGAAGTGCGTTCGCCGGTCCTGTCGGCGAAGAAGTTCGCGGTCCTGACCGAACAGATCGATCCGGACTACAAGAGCCGTTTCTTCGAACTCAACTACGATCCGGCTCAGGAAAACCTCAAGCAGGCGCTGCTGCGCTTGCAAGCGGATGTTGTTCGCGCCGTGAGTGAAGATGGCGTGGTGATCGTAGTGCTGTCCGACCGCAACATCGCCAAGGGCAAGCTGCCGGTCCACGCGCTGTTCGCTACGGGCGCGGTGCAGCATGCGCTGATCAATGCCGGTTTGCGTTGCAAGACCAACATCGTGGTCGAAACTGCGACCGCGCGCGATCCGCACCACTTTGCCTGTTTGCTCGGCTACGGCGCGACCGCTGTTTACCCGTACCTTGCCTACCAGACCGTCAAGGAGCTGATCGAACTCGGTCAGGTCGAATACACGCTGGACAAGGCTTGCGCCAACTTCCGCAAGGGCATCGACAAGGGCTTGCTCAAAATCCTGTCGAAGATGGGTATTTCCACCATCGCGTCCTATCGTGGCGCGCAGTTGTTCGAAGCCGTGGGCGTGAACGAGGAAGTCGTCGATCTGTGCATGGCCGGTACGACCTCGCGCATCTCCGGTGCTAGTTTCGCTGATTTCGAAGCCGATCTGCAGCAGCTCAACAAGCTTGCCTTCAACCCGATGCGCCCGATCTCGCAAGGTGGCCTGCTCAAATACGTCCACGGCGAGGAATACCACGCCTACAACCCGGACGTGGTGATGCAACTGCAAAAGGCGGTGCAGGGCGGCGATTACGCCGAATACCGGAAGTACGCCGAGCTGGTGAACCAGCGCCCGGTCGCCATGCTGCGCGACCTGATGGCGCTGAAGATCGATCCGGCCCAGTCCATTTCCATCGACGAAGTCGAGCCGGTCGAAGCCATCCTCAAGCGTTTCGATTCCGCCGGCATGTCGCTCGGTGCCCTGAGCCCCGAAGCACACGAAGCGCTCGCCGAAGCCATGAACCGCCTTGGCGCGCGTTCCAACTCCGGCGAGGGCGGTGAAGATGCCAGCCGCTACGGCACGGTCAAGATGTCCAAGATCAAGCAGGTGGCCTCCGGCCGCTTCGGCGTAACCCCGCATTACCTGGTCAATGCCGAAGTGCTGCAGATCAAGGTGGCGCAGGGCGCCAAGCCGGGCGAGGGCGGCCAATTGCCGGGCGACAAGGTGTCGCCGCTGATCGCCAAGCTGCGTTGCTCCAAGCCGGGCATCTCGCTGATCTCCCCGCCGCCGCATCACGATATCTACTCGATTGAAGACCTGGCCCAGTTGATCTTCGACCTGAAGCAGGTCAACCCGCAGGCGCTGGTGTCCGTGAAGCTCGTGGCCGAGCCGGGCGTGGGCACGATTGCCGCCGGCGTGGCCAAGGCTTATGCCGACCTGATCACCATTTCCGGCTACGACGGCGGCACCGGTGCTTCGCCGATTGCCTCGGTCAAGTATGCCGGCACGCCGTTCGAACTCGGCCTGACCGAAGCCCAGCAGGTGCTGCGTGCCAACGGTCTGCGTGGCCGCGTTCGCGTGCAGGCCGACGGTGGTCTCAAGACCGGTCTGGACGTGGTCAAGGCCGCGCTGATGGGCGCGGAATCGTTCGGTTTCGGTACCGGCCCGATGGTCGCGCTGGGCTGCAAGTTCCTGCGTATCTGCCATCTGAACAACTGTGCGACCGGCGTCGCGACTCAGGAACTGAAGCTGCGCACCAAGCACTTCATCGGCCTGCCTGAGATGGTGATGAACTACTTCACCTTCATCGCCCGCGAAACCCGCGAGTGGATGGCCAAGCTCGGCGTGCGCAGCATGGAAGAGCTGATCGGCCGCGCCGATCTGCTGCAAGTCATCGAAGGCGCGACCGAGAAGCAGCAGAAGCTGCAACTCGACGTGCTGCTGGCCCAGGGCTCAGTGCCCACCAGCGAGCCGCGCTACTGCGTCGAAGCCTCCAACCCGTCCTTCGACAAGGGCGAGCTGGCCGAGCAGATGGTCAAGGATGCCATTGCCGGCATCAAGGCCAAGACCCCGCAGGTGCTCGAATATCCGGTGCAGAACATTCACCGCTCGATCGGCGCGCGCCTCTCCGGCGAGATCGCCAAGGCGCACGGCGCCGACGGCCTGCCTGCCGATTGCCTGACCGTCAAGCTCAAGGGCTCGGCCGGCCAGTCGCTCGGCGTGTGGAATGCCAAGGGTCTGACCATCGAGCTCGAAGGCGATGCCAACGATTACGTGGGCAAGGGCATGTCCGGCGGCCGCGTGGTGGTGTACCCGCCCAAGGGCAGTGAGTTCGCTTCGCATGAAGCGGTCATCGTCGGCAACACCTGCCTCTACGGCGCGACCGGCGGCGAGCTCTTCGCTGCGGGCATCGCGGGCGAGCGCTTCGCCGTGCGCAACTCCGGCGCCACGGCGGTGGTCGAAGGGGTGGGCGATCACGGTTGCGAATACATGACCGGCGGCTGCGTGGTGGTGCTCGGCGATACCGGCTACAACTTCGGCGCAGGCATGACCGGCGGTTTTGCCCTGGTCTACGACCGCCAGCAGAAGTTCGCCTATCGCTACAACAACGAACTGATCGACATCAGCCTGATCAACTCCGAAGGCATGGAAGAACACCGCCAGTTCCTGCGCGAGAAGATCGAACAGCATGTGAAGCTCACCGGCAGCGAAATCGGCCGCCAGTTGCTCGAAGATTTCGATATGGCAGCGGATTACTTCTGGCTGGTGAAGCCGAAGGCCGCCACGCTCGACAGCCTGCTCAAGCAGTAAAGGAATACCAAGATGGCCAATGACGTCTTTCAATTCATGAATCTGGCCCGCGACGCGGGGGCGAAAGCCCCTGCCGAAACGCGCAAGCTCGTGTTCAAGGAAATCTACGCCCCGCTCGCCACCCCGGAGGCGCAGGAACAGGCCGCTCGCTGCCTGGGCTGCGGCAACCCGTACTGCGAATGGGAATGCCCGGTGCACAACTACATCCCGAACTGGCTTCAGCTGGTGAAGGAAGGCAAGCTTTTTGAGGCCGCCGAACTCAGCCACAAGACCAACAGCCTGCCGGAAATCTGCGGCCGCGTCTGCCCGCAAGACCGCCTGTGCGAAGGTTCCTGTACGCTCAACCAGGGCGATTTCGGCGCCGTAACCATCGGCGCCATCGAAAAGTACATCACCGATGAAGCCTTCAAGGCTGGCTGGCGTCCGGACATGTCCAACGTCGTGAAGACCGGCAAGAAGGTCGCGATCATCGGCGCCGGCCCGGCGGGCCTGGGCTGTGCCGACATCCTGGTGCGCAACGGCGTGACCCCGGTGGTGTTCGACCGCTATGAAGAAATCGGCGGCCTGCTCACCTTCGGCATCCCCGAATTCAAGCTGGAAAAAGACGTGGTCGTCCGCCGCCGCAAGGTGATGGAAGAAATGGGCGTCGAATTCCGCCTCAACACCGAAGTGGGCAAGGATGTCTCGTTCGAGAGCCTGCTCGCCAACTACGATGCCGTATTCATGGGTATGGGCGCGTACAAGTACATGAAGGGCGGCTTCGCTGGCGAAGACCTGCCCGGCGTGCTCGAAGCGCTGCCGTTCCTCATCAACAACGTGCGCAAGTGCATGGGCACGCTGCCTGCCGGCGAAGAATACCAGTCGATGCAAGGCAAGCGTGTGGTAGTGCTTGGTGGTGGCGATACCGCAATGGATTGCACCCGCACCTCGATCCGCCAGGGCGCACAAAGCGTGATCTGCGCCTACCGTCGTGACGAAGCCAACATGCCCGGTTCCAAGCGCGAAGTTGCCAACGCCAAGGAAGAAGGCGTCGAGTTCCTGTGGAACCGTCAGCCGGTCGGCGTGGAAAAGCTCGCCGACGGCAGCCTGGGCCTCAAGCTGGTGACCACGCAACTGGGCGAGCCGGATGAAAAGGGCCGCCGCAAGCCGGTGGTGGTTGAGGGTTCCGAAGAAGTGGTCGAATGCGACCACGTCATCGTCGCCTTCGGTTTCCAGGCTGAAGCTGCACCGTGGTTTACAGCCAACGGCATCGCCGTGGACACCGGCAACCGCACCGTCGCCCCGGCCTGCCAGCGCTACAAGTACCAGACCGGCAACCCGAAAGTGTTCGCCGGCGGCGACCAGGTTCGCGGCGCCGATCTCGTAGTGCGCGCCGTCTTCGAAGGCCGCCAGGCCGCCGAAGGGATGCTGGAGTTTCTTGGGGTTTGGTGATCCTTGCTCCTCTGCTGTCGATTGAACAACGCCCGCTATTGCGGGCGTTGTTGTTTTTCATCGACCTGAGCGCTATCGAGGGCTGGGATGTAAAACTTTCCTTATGGGGTTGAGCAGGTTGCTGCGTTCAATCCAGTCCTGAAGAGGGTTTGTTCTGATTGGGTCGCGAGCAGTTTTTCCGTGCCAGTGATGTCTAGTGGACGATGGAAGAAATATCCCTGGAACAGATGGCAGCCGTTTGTGCGCAGAAATTCAAGCTGTTGAGCGTTTTCAACGCCTTCTGCCACAATCGACAAATCCAGTGAATGTGCCAGCGAGAGGATGCCGTGGATGATTTTTTCACGGCGAGAATCCCCAGGAACGTCCTGCACGAATTCACGGTCGATCTTGATGGCATACACAGGCATGTATGCAATTTTGGAAAGCGAAGAATAGCCGGAGCCAAAGTCGTCAATGCTGATGCGAAAACCCAGTTCTTTCAGCTTGTTCAGGTTGTCCAGCCCCGTTTCTCCATTCACCATCAGCGCAGTTTCTGTAATCTCGAACTCCAGAAGATCAACAGAAAGATCGAGCTGATCCGTTCGCGAAACAACCTCCTGGACAAGGTTCGGAATTGAAAGATCGATGGCCGACAGGTTGATGGCAACAGGCCTGACCGGAATCCCTTTTCCCTGCCAGTTTTTGACCTGACTGGTTACCATCTCTATGACCTGCAGGGTGATGTCATGCACCATGCCACTGTTTTCGGCCACGGGAATGAATTCTGCGGGCGATACGGTTCCAAGCTCCGTACTCTGCCAGCGTACCAAAGCCTCCAGGCCTTGCAGGGTGCCATGACAGTCGACTTTGGGTTGGTAGGACAGGCTCAGGCTGTGTTCGCGCAAGGCCTTGCGCAGACCGACCTCGATATCGATCCTGCGTCGCATGGCGGCTGCCTGGGCGGGGTCGAAATAGACGGGGTCATCCGATTGATCGCTGCGCGCGTTTTGCTGGGCTTGTTCGCTGAAACGGATCAGATCCTCGGCTGTGCCCGCATCCTGGGGAAATGAGGCGGCTCCAATGAAGTAGCTAATCTCAAGGGAGTGCCCGTTGATGACATGCCGCCGTGGCAATTCCCGGGTGTGACGGGCGATATGTTCCTGGGCAGCATTGCTGTCTTGCGGCAGGTTGGTCAGCAAGAGGGAAAACGCGCCGCCGCGTGTTCGTCCAAGCCAGTCCCCGGCAGAAAGCCGTTTATGAATGCAGCGGCCAATCTGGTTGATGAGATTATCGCCATTGATGATGCCGTAACGTGTATTGACGGTATGCAGATCCCGGATCTTGATGTTCAGTACGGCCAGTGGTTTTCCGGATCGTTGAGCTTTTACGATTTGCTCGTTGAGGATTTCAATAAAATGCGACCGGTTAGGCAAGCCGGTAAGACCGTCATGGCGAGCAAGAAAGTGGGCTCGATCCAGGTTGCTGTTGAGTTCGGTACGCAACTGATGGATTTCAGACAGATCGCTCATGGAGATGATGAGATTGCCCGTATGAGCCATCGGGGTCACCTGCAGCAGCACCGGCCGAGAATTTTTTCTTATCTGCCAAATGCCCTCCAGCGTTGAACCTGGCTGGCGTGTCTCTGGTCGATCCAGGGAGGGCTCGGCTGTTTTTTCGAGCAAATCATGCAGGTCAAGTTTTTCAACTTGTGCTGGAAGGCGCCCAAGCAGCCGTGCGGCAAGCCGGTTGCATCGCAAAATGACGCCGTTCTGTTGGCAAAAAAGGGTGGCTGAGCCGCTGTGCTCAAAGACTTCTTCATGGATGGCCAGGCTGGTTTCCAGCGTTTGGTTCATCTGCAGGGCATGGCGAGTCGCACGGCTCAACGAGCTTAGCACTCTGGAAAAAGCCAATGGAATTCCGATGTTGAAAAACAGAAAAATCAGGGACTGAATGTAGGTGTGCGTTCCGGGCAGCGTGGCACTAAGTTGCAAAAAATTCGGAACGGGTTGGTTTCTGATCAGTAAAAAAAACGGAAAAAGATTGAGCCCCATGAAGATTAGCGCGGGCCTGCGCCCCAGCAAGATCAATGCAATCAATGGGGCTGTGTAGATAAAAATGAAGCCCAGCTTGGCGATTTCAACGATGTTGATGGCAGTCAGGATGCAAAACCCTGCGGCATAAACAATCAGGATTAGCGACCAGGAGCCCAGTTTGAGACTGCGGCTGCTCAGGTAGAGGGTGCCACTGATTACCACGAAAAAGAACAGCACCATGCCGATGACATCGTATAGCCCGGCTTGTGCAGCCTCCCAAGCGGTATGCAGGAAAATGGTTGATTCCAGCAGCAATCCAAAAACCAGGATGATCCGCAGCGCGCTCAAACGCCAACGTTTTGTTTGCTCTTCCGGGTGGGCTGCGTCCTGAAGCAGCAGGAAGCCATCAACACGGTCACGCAATGTTTGACTGAGGTGTTTTCTCTTTGACATGGTGCATGCTTGGATATCAGACCCGGGTTTGCGCGAATATTAGCTTTTAATTATATTGTTTTCTGTAAAATAAATACTGGAATTTGTCAGTTTTTACGGTGTTTTTTGGTGTTCTGAGTTTGTTTGTTTCTTGCGTGACGCTAAAATGTTTTATTTTTTAAATTATGAGAAAGAATTTGTTGGTTATTTATAATTTTTTGAAAGAATTTAGGCTTGGTCTGTTGGGGGCGTACGCCATGACCACAGTCTATGGTTGCGCCAATGAATTTCTGGCCCTTTTACCAATATTCCCGTCTCTTCCCGAGAGTACAATCACGGCCCCGATCCGTTTGTCCGGCAAGACCCCGAAACCGACATGAATATCCAGCGTTATCACCCGGTAATCTGCGTTCTCCACTGGCTGCTTGCCGCCATGATCATGGCGGCGCTCGTCATGAGCACCTTCGTGATGGCCCATATCCCCGATACCGATCCGGCCAAGATTTCGGCCATCCTGCGGCATATGAGCGTCGGCGTGTTGATTCTGGTATGCACCGCGCTACGGCTGTTTACCCGCAAGAAAACCGGCCGCCCGACTTCGTTGCCGTCCGGCATGCCTTGGGCCGACTGGCTGGCAGGAATCGTGCACCGTCTGCTCGACGTGCTGGTTTTCATCATGATCGGCAGCGGCATCTGCATGGCCGTATTCTCCAACCTGCCCAAAGCGATTCTGGAAGGACAGAGCGAGTTGCTCGCCAATCTGGATAGCCTGCCTTGGCATACGCTGCATGTGGCGGGGGCCAGGGTGCTGTTCGGCGTTCTGTTGCTGCATGTAGGCGGAGCGCTTTACCACCAGTTGATCCTGCGCGATGGCCTGCTGTGGCGGATGTGCTCCATCCCGCGCCTTGCCAAAAAGAAAAAGCCCTTCTGAGAACCTGCTCACGCTCTTGCTGCGAAACCGTGATCGGGGCTCATGTGCTGCCCGGAATCCTCATCCGCCCGCATGAACACCGGTTCCTGCGCGGCTCTTCACCCCGCTGACGGCGTCCGCGACAGATCGTGAACGAGTTCTGATAGGCGGTGGGCAGGGTTGATAATGAGACCCGCTCTCAGTTTTGATTGCGGCAGGGGCTGCGGGCAGCCACAATGGAAATCCGATCCATTGTTTACATCACGCGGAGATATCCTAATGGCTTCTGTTACCCTTGCAGGCAATCCTGTCAATCTCAATGGTTCCTTCCCCTCGGTTGGGGCGCATGCCAAGCCGTTTTCGCTCGTTGCCAAGGATTTGAGCAATGTGTCGCTTGCCAGCCTGGCTGGCAAGAGGAAAGTGCTGAACATTTTCCCGAGCGTCGATACCGATGTGTGCGCTGCCTCCGTGCGCCGCTTCAATCAGGAAGCCTCAGGTCTCGCCAATACCGTGGTTCTATGCATCTCGGCTGATTTGCCTTTTGCCCAAGCCCGTTTCTGTGGAGCTGAGGGCTTGGACAATGTCGTGACGCTTTCCACCATGCGTGGTCGTGAATTCCTGGCCGATTACGGCGTGGAGATCGCCAGCGGTCCCTTGGTTGGCATTGCCGCACGTGCGGTTGTCGTGCTTGATGAGCAGGACAAAGTCATTCACGCCGAGCTGGTGCCGGAAATTTCCCATGAACCGGATTATGCGGCGGCCCTGAAGGTGCTGGGCAAGTAATCGCCTTCTTCCCTGTTTTACAGCAGCCCCGGAAACGAACCCTGTTTTGTGTTCGTTTCCGGGGCTGTTTGCTTCCTGGCAATGGCCGGTCTAGTGTGACTCTATAAGAACCTGCTTACGACCTTGCTGTGAAGCCGTGTCGGGACTGAGGTGTTGCTCTTCACCCCGCTGATAGTCTCTCGCGACGGATCGTGCGCAGGTTCAAGTCCACAGAGAGGAGCCCCCCATGCCTGCCGTGCAAAACATCCGTACCCTTGCGTTTCTTGGTCATGCCGGAGCCGGCAAGACCACCCTGGTCGAAAGCCTTCTGGCTCTGTCCGGGGCGATCAATCAGGCCGGTTCCGTCGAGAAGGGCACGACGGTCTGCGATTACGACCCGCTCGAAAAAGAACATCAACACACGGCCAAGCTCGCCGCGGCTTACCTCGATCACGGCGACGTTCGCATCCACTTGCTGGATACCCCCGGCTTCCCCGATTTCGCTGGCCAGGCCATGGCCGCGCTCGATGCGGTGGAAACGGTCGCCGCAGTCATCAACCCGCAGAACGACATTGAAATCAGTGCCCGGCGCGCGATGCTCTGGGCGCAGACGCGCAAGCTTTGCCGCGTGGTGGTGGTCAACCGTATCGATTGCGAACGTCTCGAACTCGAACAACTCCTGAGTGACTTGCAGTCCGCATTCGGCCGCGAGTGTCTGCCGCTGAACCTGCCGGCTGCCGGCGGGACAAAAGTCGTCGACTGTTTCTTCAATCTCGATGGCGAGGCTACGGATTTCGGTAGCGTCGAGGCCGCGCACAATGCGATCGTCGAGCAGATCGTCGAAGTGGACGAGGCACTGACCGAGCGCTACCTCAACGGCGAGGAAGTCGCCCCGGAGGAGCTGCATGACGCCTTCGAGCAGGCGCTGCGAGAAGGGCATCTGCTGCCGGTGCTCTTCACCTCGGCGCGTACCGGCGCCGGCTTGCCGCAACTGCTGGATTTCATCGCCAGACTGGCGCCCAACCCGCTGGAAGGCAACCCGCCGCTGTTCGAAAAATGGCCCGGCGGCGATGCCGAGGCGGCCGAACCCTTCAATGCAAGCCACGACCCCGCCGAGCACGTGATTGCCCACGTGTTCAAGGTCGAGGTCGATCCCTATATGGGCAAGATCGGCACCGTGCGCGTATTGCAGGGTACGCTCACACCGGATTCGCTGCTCTACGCGGGAGAGGCGCGCAAGCCGTTCCGCGTGGCGCATCTCTATAGCGTGCAGGGCAAGACGCTCACCGCCATCCAGAGCGCGGGGCCGGGCGAAATCTGCGCAATTACCAAGATCGACGACATCCATTTCGATGCCGTGTTGCACGATGCGCCGGAAGATTCCGTGCTGCATTTTCACCCGCTGCCGCTGCCGCATGCGGTCTACGGTCTGGCGCTGCGCGTGAAGCGTCGCGGCGAAGAGCAGAAGCTTTCCGAAGTGCTGCACCGCATGGCGCTCGAAGACCCGGGGCTGGAAGTGGAAAGCGATCCGACCACGCGCGAGATCGTGATCCGCGGCTTGGGCGAACTGCATCTGGGCCGGGTGCTGGAGCGCATGCGTGCGCAGTACAAGCTCGAAGTCGACAGCCACCCGCCGTCCATCCCCTACCGCGAAACCATTACCGCGCCCGCCGAGGGGCATCATCGTCACAAGAAGCAGAGCGGCGGCGCGGGGCAGTTCGGCGAGGTCTATCTGCGCATTGCACCACTGGCGCGCGGCGAAGGCTTCCGCTTCAAGGATGCGGTCAAGGGCGGCACGATCCCCGGTGTATTCATCCCCGCCGTGGAGAAAGGCGTGCGCGAAGCGCTGGCGAGCGGGGCCATCGCCGGCTTTCCGATACAGGATGTAGAAGTGACGGTCTACGACGGCAAAACCCATGCGGTCGATGGCAAGGAAGTCGCGTTCGTGACGGCGGGCCGCAAGGCGTTCGTCGAGGCGATGCTGAGTGCGAGTCCGGTGGTGCTGGAGCCGTATGTGAACCTGGAAATCACCGTGCCGGACTTTGCGATGGGCGACGTTTCCGGCGAATTGTCTTCGCGCCGCGGCCAGGTCACCAACACGGGCGGCGGACGGGCCGGTATGCTCTCGATCAGCGCACGCGCGCCGCTCGCCGAGCTCTCCGATTTCCAGACCCGCCTCAAGTCGCTGACCGGAGGGCAGGGCAGTTACACGCTGGAACTGGCGGAATACGAGGAAGTGCCGCCGCAGGTGCAAACCCAGTTGAGCGCAGCGTTCCGCCCGCACGTGGATGAACAGTAGTTATTTCTGCGTTTTCCCCAAGGCCGTTTAGCCGCTTGCCAGGCTTGCGGCCTTTTTTCATTGTGCGTAATAAAATAAAGGGTAGACTCTTCGGTCAATCCCAATGGGGCGGATGTTCATATGCAAAAATTTGTTCTGCTGCTTTTGCTGGCATTGTCCTCAAGCTTTGGCGTGGCAGGGTCTCCTCGAGTGGTGTGTGCGGACATTGCTCCATACTGTTTTGTGTCTGATGGTGTTCCTCAAGGCTTTGCTTATGAAGTGGGGAAAGAAATCGTGCAGCGGCTGGGTTATGAAACGAAAATCGAAATCATGCCGTTGGCGCGGGCGCTGCATACGGTGCAGACCGAAGACAATGTGATTTCCCTGTGGGTTGGGCGAACCCCGGACAGGGAACGAACGGTGCAGTGGGTTTCGTTGCTGTTCACTGATGGCTTCTATGTGTACACCCTTAAAGGCAAGCCGGACGGGTCTACTTTGGAAAAAGCCCGCTTGCTCAAGGTGTTGGGCGCCAACATTGCAGCCGCCAATACTCAAGCGGCCCGAAAACACGGGTTGAATTCAATCGAGGCCATATCCTCGAATGACAACAACGGGCGAAAATTGTTGGCGGAAAGAATCGATGGCTGGGTGACGACGCAATCGGCCGCTGAATATTTCATCAATCGACACGCGATTGACCCATCCCTGCTGATTCGTGGCGTAATGCTGGATGATTATTTGGCATATGTAGCGGCATCGTTGGGTCTGGAGGCTACAGAAGTCAATCGGTGGCGTAATGCGCTTCAAGCCATGAAGCGCGATGGAAGTTTGGCCCGCTTGAAAACAAAATATCGAATCCGCCAGTAGTCAGTTACCCTGGTTTGCGTGACTGACTGCCAAATGCTTTATGAAATGCTTTTTGATGATGTGTGAATTGAAAGGAAACAAATGAGCTGGGATCCTGCGCAATACCTCAAATTCGGCAACCAGCGGCTGCGGCCGGCGCTTGACCTGCTGGCGCAGATTCCGCTCGAATCGCCCGCCACGGTGGTCGATCTGGGCTGCGGGGCCGGCAACGTGACGTGTTTCATTGCCGAACGCTGGCCACAGGCGCATGTCATCGGCGTGGACAATTCGGCAGCCATGCTGGCCAAGGCGCACGCTACCCTGCCGCAGGCGGATTGGGTGGAATCGGGTATTGCCGACTGGCAACCGGAGCAGCCGGTCGACCTGATCTATTCGAATGCAGCGCTGCACTGGCTGCCCGGCCATGAAACATTGTTCTCCCGGCTGATGGGATTCCTGAAACCGGGCGGGGTGCTGGCCGTGCAGATGCCGCGTAATTTCGCCGCGCCTTCGCATACCTCGATCGACGCGGCGCTCGATGCCCTTGAATTGCCCGCTGCGGTGCGGGCCGGCATCGATGCCAACAAGCTCAACAGCCCGGTTGCCGAACCGGAACAGTACTACGACTGGATCAAGCCGCTCGCCGCCAGCGTCGACATGTGGGAAACGCTGTATTCCCACGTGCTGAATGGCGAGAATGCCGTGGCCGAATGGGTCAAGGGTACGGCGTTGATCCCGGTGCTGAACGGACTGCTGGCGGCGGAAGATGCGGGGCAGATCGCGCCGGGGATGCGCGAGCGCTTCTGGGTGGACTACTGCGCCCGGACCAATGCCGCCTATCCGCGTCGCCCCGACGGTACGACGCTATTCCCCTTCCGGCGGTTGTTCTTCATCGCGATTCGCCAGGCTTGAGCATCTGCCCGATACGGGGGTCGAGCGAGGCCATGAAAGTCTCGACGGCCTCGGTATAGGCGCCGGGCAGGCCAAGGTCGCTATTGATTGCGCCGTGTGTCATTGCCTGAGGCAGCACTTCCACACGTACACCAAGAGGGCGCGCATGCTCGGCAAACTGCCGGGCTTGTGTGCAGGGCGCATCCGTGCGCTGGCTGGAACAGACCAGCAGCATGGGTGTCGCGGTTTTTGCGAGTTGATGCAGCGGCGAGGCGGCTTGCCAGTAGGCCGCATCCTGGCCGAATGCCCGATCATAGAGGCGCGGATGCTTGCCTTGCATGGTCTGCACGATGTCCATGGCGGCGGTATCGAGCGAGACGGTGCCCAACCAGCGCCGGGCGCCCATTTTTAGTGCCAGCCCCGGATTGGCTGTCAGCAAATCCACCAGATGCGCGCCGGCGGAATGGCCCATCAGGATAAAGCGGTTCGGGTCGGCGCCCCAGCCAACGGCTTGGGCCTGAGCCTTGGCTAGCGCTTGCGCGACATCGCTGGCCTGCTGCAGCGGATCGGCTTGGGGCAGCAGGCGGTAGTTCACTGAAATGAAAACAAAGCCGCGTGCGACCCAGCGCTGGACCTTGTTCTGGATAACGCGGGACATGGCCTTGTCGCCGATGCGCCATCCGCCGCCATGTGCCATGAAAATGACCGGCGCATTTTTCGCGCGGGCCGGCAGGTAGACATCCATGCGCTGCTTGGGATCGGCTCCGTAGGCTACGTCGCGCAACAGGCGCGCGCCTTGTGGCAAGGATTGAGCCGATGTGGTGTTTCTTCCCCGCTCAGCTTGCCGCTCGCCGCGATGCGCCTCAATGGCATCGCGGAGCGGGCCGGAGCTGGCCGTCTGGCTCAAGGCAAGCAGGATCGTCCAAGTGGCCAGACGGCTCATGGTGTCATTCGAACGGTTGGGCTATGACCAACCAATGCGATGGCCGGCCCGGTTTCGCAATTACCGATCATCGTCATGCCCGCGCCGATCTGGCCGGCGCCTCTCATCCTGTCCGGAACGGTATTTCCCGTCCCTGTCGGCACGGGGCTGGTTTTCATTTTCCTGCCGCTGGGGGGCGGCAACGGGAGTTTGCCGGCTGTCCCGTTCCACCCTCGCGGGCCGGGAGTCGTGCCTGATGGCTGGCGCGCTTTCGTAACGCGGCGGGGCGTTATGCTCTACGCGCGGTTTTACAGGAGCCGGAACATGCTGCGGCTGGGGGCGAGGCTGAGGTTGGGGCCGCGTATCGCGTTCCCAGCGTCCGCCGTGCGGGCGCCAATGGTCGCCGCTGCGCTCCCAGCGATGCGGAACATAAATGTAACCATGGCGCGGCGCTTCCCAGCGCCCCGGAACCCAGACGTGGCGCGTGCCGACCCAGTTCCAGTAGCCGCCAATCCAGATGTAACCGACTACCGGCGGCGGTCCGGGATATTCGACGCGCAACGGTGGCGGCGCGACTCGAACTGTCTCGACATAGTAGGGTTCCCCGCCCGTGGTGACCACGCATCCGCCCAGGAGTGCCGATGTTGCTACGAGTGTGGCCAGCAAGATTCTTTTCTTCATGATGCAGTCCTTCCCTCTCGGAAGATGACAATCGTATCTGCAGTATAGATACAGATGTCCGGATGTCCGGTGAAATAAGCCAATCTCGGATTGGGTGCGCCAATGCCGGTTTAGCATGCTACGTTGAAATGACAGGCTGCTTCCGGCTTGGCCAACCTGCATTGCGTAGCCCGGAGATTTTTCAGGATGGAATCAGACAACCCGACTTACAACACGCTGTACAACTACACCAAATCCTTGTCTGTCGCGCTGGGCTATCGGGATTTGATGACGCGGCTGCATTCGGAGAGGGTGCGCGATATTGCCCTGGAGCTGGGAATGCAATGCGGCCTGAACAAACAGGAACTGCTGATTCTGAGAATCAGCGCATCTTTTCATGACGTTGGAAAAATCGGCATCCCGGACAGTATCCTGCTGAAACCGACTCAGCTTGACGATGCCGAGTGGGAAATCATGAAGCGGCATGCGGAAATCGGCGAGCAAATCATGAAGTCGACCGAGCTTGAAGGTTCAGGGCAGGCAGCGCTGGAAATTCGTCACCATCACGAACGCTACGACGGGCATGGCTACCCGGACAGCCTTGCCGGCGAGGCCATCCCGATCGGCTCCCGCATCATTTCCATTGCCGACAGCTACGATGCCATGGCGGTGACACGGTCCTATCACCGAGCCAGGGCACACGCGGAAATCATGGATGTTCTGCATGCCGAAAACGGGGGCAAGCATGATCCGGAGCTCATGCGTGTTTTTGGCGGAATCATCGAAAAAAGCCGGCTCAAAGCGGCTTGCTGATCCAAGTGAAGTTTGAATGGCATGCCTGGCATAGCCCGGTATCCAGCAATAAAGCCGTCTCGAAGCACTCGACCCCGGCCTGAACCGGGTGGGCGAGTTCAAACAAGATCAGGGCTTGGGAAACAACTCATTCAGTTGGTTGTCGATCTGGTTGAGCCGTTTGTCGTCGGAGCAAAGGGAACGGGCATGCTGCAGGGTCTGTCGGGTCTCGTTCAGCAATGCTTCGTTGGCTCCTTGCTGCTTCATGCAGGAAATCGCGATCTGGGCGAAGTTGAGCAACACGCGCAGATTGGATGGCAGCAGCTTCTTGGCGTTGCGCATGGATTCGACGGCTTCTTCCAGTTTCCCGGCCTGGGCCAGCAGTGCCCCGGCGTTCATCAATTCCAGTGCTTCCTGGCGCGATAGCGCCACGAGTTGCGCGCCTTCTTCGTGCATGCCGGCCTGGTCGAAAATTTCCCCGACCTGGTTTGCCAGCTTGCGATCTTCGTGGTTGTTCATGACGAGTTTGTGCAGCAGTTCCGTCGCGGATTCCTTGTTGCCCGTATTGAGCAACAGCTCGGCGGCCTCAAGCCCGGCGGCGCCTTCGGGAATGGCGCCGGAAGTGGCCAGCAGGGCATCGAGTGCCTTGGCGGCTTCCCTGGCTTTGGCAGGCTGGTTGTTCTGCAGGTAGACCATGCCTTCCATTGCCTTGGCGCGCACCGTAATCTGTTCGCCATCGAAGTGTTTCTGCATGCTGCCCAGCGTTTTCAGCGCCTCTTCCGGTTGCTGCTTGTTGCTGCACACGCGCGCCAGCCCCACGTAGGCATCCGCGGTTTTCATGATCGAATGCTCGCCGACCGCCATGCTTTTGCGGAAGGCTTTCTCGGCAGCATCCAGATTCCCGAGTTTCAGCGCCAGTTCGCCCAGATCCTTCTGCCTTTGCGGCGAATTGGGCGAGAGCTGTACGGCCCGTTGCAATACCTGCTCGGCGGCTTCCAGTTCTTCAAGCTGTTGCAGGGTCTTGGCGAGCCAGTCATAAGCCTCGATGTTGGCGCGGTTTTCGTTGATGACTTGCTGCAGCAGATCGCGCGCGGCGACATAATCGCCCTGCATGAACAGGACTCTGCCCAAACCGACCTTGGCCCAGGGCTGATCGCGTTCGGCCAGTACCGCCTCAAGAAGCTGCCTGGCCTCGGCCAGTTCGCCGATGGCCAGCAGGAACTGGTATTTCAGGCGCTGCAATTCTGGGGCATTCAGCCTGTCCGTTGCCATTTGTTGGTCGCACAGCGCGATGGCGCGGGAATAGTCTTTTTTCCCCAGCGCGTTGTTGATGTCGATGAAGGTGCGTTTGCGCGCCCAGATCTTGGTCAGCCGGTTTTGCAGCAGGGCTGTCGTCAACGGTTTGATCAGGTAGCTGTCCGGCAGGTATTCCAGTGCGCCCATCACCGTTTCCAGCGATTTTTCCGCCGTGATCATGATCCAGGCGCAGGCCGGACCGACCCACTGGCGGAATTTGGCTTCCTCCAGCAATTGCTGGCCGTTCTTGCCCGGTCCGAGGTTGAAATCGCACAGCACGACGTCGTATTTGCTGGAAGACAGCAGCTTGATCGCATCCTGGCTGCTGCCGGCAGAGTCGATACGGGTGGCACCGCATTCGCGCAGCATGTCGCGCAACATGCGCTGCATGCCGTGGAAATCGTCGATTATCAGGAATCTGCGCTGGGAAAAATCAGAGAAAGTGTCTTGCAATCCGGCCATGGCGTTTGTGTTCCTGTGAATTTTTTCAGGGCTTGTTCATGGTCTTGCTGCGAGGCTCGCTCGCTACTGACTTTGAACCGGTTCTCAGGGGAGTTGCAGGATGCAGCAGCCGCCACCGTAGCAACCACCGTTTTCCAGGCGCAACCGTCCGTGGAGTCCCTTGTTCCTGTGCATTGCCGCAACCGTGCGGCCAAAATACAGGCCGAGCCCGGTGCTGCCGCTGCCGAAGCTGATGCCGCGTTGCTCCGATTCGATCGCCTGCAGCATGCTTGCAGGATAGCCGGCACCGTTGTCCTCGACGCGGATTTCCAGCATGTCGCCGACTTGGGCTGCGGACAGCCGGATTCGATCCCTCGTGTACTGGCTGGCATTGTTGATGGCCTGACCGATCACGCCGTTCACCAATTCTTCGTCGAAATACCAGATCAGATCGTCAGGGCAGCTTGTTTCCAGTTCGATCAGGCGCGAAGCCAGGAGCGGGCGGCATTGAGCTTCCATTTCATGCACGAAATCGTTGAGCAGGAACGGTTGGGGATCGAAGGGGTAGAGGTGGTTGCCAACCTTGTAGAGTGCAAGCAACTGGATCAGGTTGTGGTTGACCCGCTTGGTTTCATACAGCATCTGCGACAGGTCTTCGTAGCCGGGAAAGCTGTCCGGCGTGAGTTCGCCCAGAAAGTGCTCCATCCGGTTGCTGAGCAAGCTGAGCGAATTCTTCATGTCATGCACGGATGAAGCCAGAAAAAACGACATGTCCGGCAGGGAGTCTTTTTCTTCCATGACATCTTCCCGTTTGTTGGTCGAAGGGAAAACTGCTATGCGCCAATCTTGCCGGCGGCGTCTAAAACCATTTCTTGCTAATGGGCATTCGCCCTGAAACGAGCGAATTTTAGCATTTTCTTAAATACTATTTGTTATTGTTTTTATTGCTGGGACGGTTGGCACCAAATTGATTTTTAGGCGATCTCTATGATCGCAGCACGGTTTTCTGCCGGACAGGATGGTAAAGATACCATTACGCAGCCGGGACCTTGCTGCACAATTCCGTGCATGCAATTCACCGCCCGGAGCGTTATTCCATGAACATCCTCATCGTGCTGGCTCATCCGAAAACCGGCAGTTTCAACCATGCCCTGGCCAACAGCATTCGCGATGTGCTTCAAGCGCGTGGCGACCAAGTGACGCTACGCGACCTGTACGCGGAAAATTTCGATCCGGTGATGACGCCCGAAGAGCTGGAGCGCGACAACGTGGCGCCGCCCGTGATCCGCGAACATGCCGATGCCGTGCTGGCGGCCGACGGCATCGTGATCGTGCATCCGAACTGGCGCAGCCAGCCGCCGGCCATTCTCAAAGGGTGGATCGACCGGGTGCTGCGGGCCGGGGAGGCTTTCCGCTTCGTAGTGGATGAAAACGGCAAGGGGAAGGTTGTCGGCATGCTCAAGGCGCGCGCTGCACTGGTGATCAATACCTCCAATACGCCGGAAGAGGTCGAACGCGCGGTTTATGGCGATCCGCTGGAAACGTTGTGGAAAAACTGCACCTGGAGTTTCTGCGGTATTCCGAAGGTGGAGCGGCGCAATTTCAACCCGGTGATCGTCAGTACGCCGGAAACCCGCCAGGCTTGGCTGGAAGAGGCTGCCACCCTGGCGCTGGAAGCTTTTGTCTAAGAACCTGTTCACGCTCTTGCTGCGAAGCCGTGATCGGGGCTCATGCGCTGCTCAAAATCCTCATGTACTACTTGTACACTCCGGTTTTTGCGCTGCTCTTCACCCCGCTGACGTCTTCTCGCGACAGAGCGTGAACAGGTTCTAAAGCCAATGAACAACGCCCCTCGCGAAGAGGGGCGTTGTTGCGATTGTCGGTCATGGAACAAAGGCAGTATTCAGGTCAGAAAACGGATCAATACTTCGGGATGCCAATCCCAGCCAGCGAAAGCGGCGACGGTAAATGCCAGACCGCATGTGCCGGTGCCGGCGGAGGTCAGCAACATCCAGCGCTGGCGCGTGATGGCAGTGATACCGGCCAGGGCGATGGCGATGGATAACAATGCCTCGGCCAGATCGAGCTGGTCGTCGCGGATGTTGAGTTCCTCTGCTTTGCGCTCATGGCCGCGCGCAGCTTCTTGCAGGCCGGCCGCTTCCTTCGTGTAGCGGGCCACTTCCTTTTCCAGCGTGGCAATGGAACCACGGGTGTGCCCGGTCTGGGGCAGCGATTTCAGCAACAGGATATTGTTTTCTGCCAAGTGCAACTTGAGTTTCTTGGCCTGGTATTCATTCCAGGTGTCCACTGCCTGGATCTTGGATTGCTGGATGCTCTGGACGATGTTGTCATCCTTGATCTTGCCGAATGCCATGACGACGGACAGCAACAGCACGACCAGACCCACCATGTTGTTGAGGCGGGTTTCCTGCTGCTCATTGGCCGGGGTATTTTCCATTTCGCAATCCTCCTGACTTTCTCAATAGTGCGGCGGGATTTCCTGCGCGGGTGTACCGCGCGCGGGTAATTCGATGGTCTGGAGGTACTGGCACAGCGCCCGCAATTCCTGCTGCAACGCGATGATCTGCTTCTGCTGGGTGGCCACGGTGCGGTTGAGTTCGTCGAGCAGGTCGTCCTGCAGCGCTTGCCTGATTTCGAGTTCGGTGAGACGCGATTCCATGTGATTTTTCCCGGTCTGTATTGCGATGTCTGCCAAACCCGCAGTTTACTTGGCTTTGCATTTTCCTCTGTAGGAATTTTCCTACATCGTCATTCCTTCTCGCCTACATGAAAATCCGCCGTTGCTGATACCGGTTGCTTACGGGGCGGCCGATCATGGAACCCATGTTGCGGAGATCGATCCGCAGGCCAGAGAGGAATGCACCATGACTAGCCAGACTTTAGCCAAAGCCCCGTCGTTCAGCTTCCGCAGCATGTTCATGCGCGATGCCGAGCCGGGACTGAAGACTTCGGGCAACGAAGAATCGTTGTCTCCCGATGCGCCCGCAGCGGATTCGGATACGCTGGTCAGCTTCCGCCAAGTGCAGAAAAGCTACGACGGCGATTCGCTCGTGGTCAAGAACCTCAATCTGGAAATCCGCCGCGGCGAATTCCTCACCATGCTCGGGCCGTCCGGTTCGGGCAAGACCACCAGCCTGATGATGCTGGCCGGTTTCGAAGTGCCGACCTCGGGCGAGATCCGCCTCGACGGCAAGCTGCTCAACAACGTGCCGCCGCACAAGCGCAACATCGGCATGGTATTCCAGAACTACGCGCTGTTCCCGCACCTGACCATTTTCGAGAACGTGGCTTTCCCGCTCAAGGTGCGCAACGAAGGTTTTCGCGAGATTCGCTACCAGGTCGACAAGGCGCTGGAGATGGTGCAACTGGACAAGTTCGCCCAGCGCTATCCGGCGCAGCTCTCCGGCGGCCAGCAGCAGCGCGTGGCGCTGGCTCGCGCGCTGGTGTTCAAGCCGCAACTGGTGCTGATGGACGAACCGCTGGGCGCGCTCGACAAGCAATTGCGCGAACACATGCAGATGGAAATCAAGCACATCCACCAGCAACTGGGCGTGACCGTGGTGTACGTGACGCACGACCAGAGCGAAGCGCTGACGATGTCCGACCGCGTGGCGGTATTCAACAACGGCATCATCCAGCAGATCGACAAGCCCGAGGTGCTCTACGAGCGCCCGGCCAATTCCTTCGTCGCCAACTTCATCGGCGAGAACAACCGCCTCACCGGCAAGCTGCTGAGTCGCGACGGCGAGCAGTGCGTGGTCGAGATGCCGTACGGCGAGAAGGTGATCGCCAGTGCCATCAACGTCGGCGAGATCGGCGATCCGGTTTCGCTCTCGATCCGCCCCGAGCGCGTGGTGCTCAACGATGCCGCGCTTTCGGTGCAAAACCGCTTCAACGGGCAGATTCGCGAGTTCATCTACCTTGGAGACCATGTGCGCATCCGTATGGAAGTCTGCGGCACGCACGATTTCATCATCAAGATGCCTACCAGCCAGTTTGACAGCCGCTTGCGTGAGGGGGATGTCGTGCCGCTGGGTTGGGCGGCGGAATACGCTCACGCGCTCGATCCTGTTTGAACCATTGCTGCGAAGGCGCATGACTGCGTCGCGCGGTGCTCGGAATCCTCATGTGCCCATCCGCACATTCCGGTTCCTGCGCTCCGGGCTCCTTGTCCTGCACCTTCTCGCTGCTGGTTCTCTGTTTTAAATGCTTTGCCATTGCTGCGAAGGCGCATGACGAGGTCTTTCGCTGCTGGCCCCTAGTTGCAAATGCTGTGCCATTAAAACTCTACAAAGGAAACCTGCCATGAAACGTTTTGACATGAAACCGCTCGTTGCCGCACTGATCTGCCTGTCGCCGCTGTCCGCCTTCGCCAAGGATCTCACCGTGATTTCCTTCGGCGGCGCCAACAAGGATGCCCAGGTCAAGGCTTTCTACGAGCCGTACAAGAAGACCACCGGCAACAAGCTGATCACCAGCGAATACAACGGCGAAATGGCCAAGATCAAGGCCATGGTGAAAGCCAGGAACGTCGACTGGGATGTGGTTGAAGTCGAAACCCCGGAACTGATCCGCGGCTGTGAAGAAGGGCTGTTCGAGAAACTCGACTGGAGCAAGATCGGCAACAAGAAGGATTTCGTTCCGGCGGCCGTCAGCAACTGCGGCGTCGGTTTCTTTGTCTGGTCCACGGCGCTGGCCTACAACTCGGCCAAGCTCAAGGGCACGCCGACCGGCTGGAAGGATTTCTGGGACGTCAAGAAATTCCCCGGCAAGCGCGGCCTGCGCAAGGGCGCGAAGTACACGCTGGAATTCGCCCTCATGGCCGATGGCGTGAAGCCGGGTGATGTCTACAAGGTGCTGGCCACCAAGGCCGGTGTGGATCGCGCCTTCAAGAAGCTCGACCAGCTCAAGCCGCATATCCAGTGGTGGGAAGCCGGCGCACAGCCGCCGCAATTCCTGGCCTCCGGCGACGTGGTCATGAGCTCGGCCTACAACGGCCGGATCGCCAACGCCCAGAAGGACGGCAACAAGAGCCTGAAGATCGTCTGGACCGGCAACATCTACGACGTGGATTCCTGGGCCATCGTCAAGGGTTCCAAGAACAAGGATGCCGCGCACAAGTTCATCGCTTTCACCAGCAAGCCGGAAAACCAGAAGGTCTACTCGCAGAACATCGCCTACGGCCCGACCAACACCAAGGCCATCGGCATGCTCGATGCCAAGGTGGCCTCCCAGTTGCCGACCGCACCGGCCAACCTGAAGGATGCGCTGGCGATCAACGTGCAGTTCTGGGTGGATAACGGCGAAGAACTTGAACAACGCTTCAACGCCTGGGCCGCCAAGTAATAGCGCCCATTCATTAGGCGGCTGCGCCTTCGCATCTTGCAGTCGGGCGGTGCTCGGAATCCTCATGTACTCGCGTGTACATTCCGGTTCCTGTGCTCCGTCCTCCTGCAACCTGCTTTGGCTCGCTCGCCTACTGAACGGGCGCCAGCTGGGTACGGCCTGGCTCATTAACACCCTTCACCTATTTTTGGCGGAAGACCATCATGACCGACACGACTCTTTCTGCGCCACCCTTGCTGACGGTGGATGGCACCCCCCTGAAAACCCGGCTGCGCCACATCGAGCGCCTGAACCAGTTCAAATCGCTGCTGCTGATCCTGCCGTTGATCGCGTTCCTGGTGCTGACCTTCCTGGCCCCGATTGCCGCCATGCTGGTGCGCAGCGTGGACAACCCGGAAGTCGCGCCCGTGCTGCCGAAGACGGTGGCCGCCATCCAGCAGTGGAACAAGAAATCCCTGCCCGGCGAGGAAGCTTATGCGGCGCTCGCCAGCGATCTCACCGCGGCCAAGGAAGACCCGAGCCAACTGGCCGAAGCCGCCAAGCGGCTCAACATGGAGATCCCCGGTTTCCGCTCGCTGGTGCAGAAGACCGCGCGCAATCTGCCCATGGAAACCGAGCCGGAATCGTACAAGACGGCGCTGGTCGAACTCGACGAGCGCTGGGGCGACCCGGCCTACTGGCATGCGATTGAACGCAATGCTTCGACCAGCACACCGTTCTATCTCCTGTCCTCGCTCGACATGAGCGTCAACGACGAAGGCGAGATCGCCAAGGCCGAGCCGGACAAGGCCATCTATCTCGAAGTCTTTGCCCGCACCTTCTGGATCAGCGCGGTGGTGACCGTGGTCTGCCTGTTCCTCGGCTTTCCGCTCGCCTACCTGCTGGCGACCTTGCCGACCCGCCAGAGCAACCTCTTGATGATCCTGGTGTTGCTGCCGTTCTGGACTTCCGTGCTGGTGCGGGTGGCAGCGTGGATCGTGCTGCTGCAGTCGGGCGGCTTGATCAATGGCGCGCTGGAAACGGTCGGGCTGATCGACGAGCCGCTGGAACTGGTCTTCAACCGTACCGGCGTCTACATCTCGATGGTCCACATCCTGCTGCCGTACATGATCCTGCCGATCTACAGCGTGATGAAGGGCATCTCCCCAAGCTATATGCGCGCCGCCATCTCGCTCGGTTGCCACCCGATCCGCAGCTTCTGGAAAGTATATTTCCCGCAATGCATCGCCGGTGTCGCTGCCGGGGCCTTGCTGGTGTTCATCCTCTGCATCGGTTACTACATCACGCCAGCGCTACTGGGTGGCCCGAAGGACCAGATGGTGAGCTACTTCGTGGCGTTCTACACCAACACCACGATCAACTGGGGCATGGCCACGGCACTGGGCGCGCTGCTCTTGCTGGCTACCGTGGTGCTGTACGCGATCTATAACCGCCTCGTAGGCGCCAACAACCTGAAACTCGGCTAAGGGGAAAATCATGCCAGTCTACGCAACCCTGATCGAACGCATCTGGTTCTATGCTTTCCGCGTGCTTTGCGGCGCCGTGCTGCTGTTCCTGATCCTGCCGATCCTCGTGATCATTCCGCTGTCCTTCAATGAAGGATCGCTGCTGGTGTATCCGCTGACCGGCTTCTCGCTGCAGTGGTACCGCGAATTCTTCCTGGCGCCGGAATGGACGATGGCGCTGAAGAACAGCATCATCGTCGCGCCGGGGGCCACCGTGATCGCCATGACGCTGGGCACGCTGGCTTCGATCGGCCTGACGCGCGCCGATTTTCCCTTCAAATCGACGCTCATGAGCATCCTGATCTCGCCCATGGTCGTGCCGATCGTGATCGTCGGCGTGTCGAGCTACCTGTTCTTCGCGCCGCTGGGCTGGACCAACAGCTATCTGACGCTGATCGCCGTGCATGCAGCGCTGGGCGTGCCGTTCGTGATCATCACGGTCTCGGCCACGCTGCAGGGCTACAACAAGAACCTGAGCCGTGCAGCTGCGAGCTTGGGGGCTGACCCGATTACCACCTTCTTCAAGGTGACGCTGCCGCTGATCGCCTCGGGCGTGACCTCCGGCGGGCTGTTCGCTTTTGCCACGTCGTTCGACGAAGTGGTCGTCACCCTGTTCCTTGCCGGCCCGGAACAGACCACGCTGCCGCGCCAGATGTTCGGTGGCATCCGTGAAAACATCAGCCCGGCCATTGCCGCGGCGGCCACGATCCTGATCGTGTTCTCGGTGGTGATGCTGTTGACGCTGGAGTATTTGCGCGGCAAGGCGGAGAAACTACGTACCAGTGTGCCGGAGTAGGTTGCAGACGGGATAACAAGCGCGTTCCGTCGCAGGAAAACACCCCGCCGTATTTCAGTACGGCGGGGTGTTTTTCTTCCAAACGTAGGGTGCGCCGTGCGCACCGTGAACAGCATTTTTCTTGATCAGCACCGTATGCAGCACGCTCTGCCCTGGAAGGCGCCGAGAAGCACAGCAAGGCGCGGGAATTCGGCGAGCACTGTCTGAGGCCGCAGGCCGAGTTGCGCAGCCGCCGCGTCTTGCGAGCATCGCAGGGAACCCCGCAGGGGCGCCGGAGCGGGCTCGCCTAGGGGTGAAGGGGATTTGGCGAGAGAGACAAATCCCTTTCCCGTTTGCCGGGCGGAACCTGCCATAAATCCTGCGCCGCAGGCGCGTAAAAATTCTTAAGCACGTAGGTGCGCCGTACGCACCGTTCATCCCGGTTATTCTCCCGCGAAAGCGAAAGAACCCCGCCCCTGCGATTTGGCCGCATACATGGCCGCGTCCGACGACATGAGCAGCCTGGTTTCGTCGCCGGCATGCACCGGATAGAGCGAGATACCGATACTGGCGCTGGATTCGATGTTCCGCCCCTCCAGGAAAAAGGGCGGCTCGAAAATGGCGATGATCTTGCGGGCGATGTTTTCCGCGCTCTTGCGGCTGGAGAGATTGGGAAGGAGGATTGCAAACTCGTCCCCTGAAAGCCGGGCGACCGTATCTGATTCGCGTACGCATTTTTTCAGGCGCAGCGCCACTTCCTGCAGCAACAGATCGCCGGCATGGTGCCCCAGTGTATCGTTGACGTACTTGAAGTTGTCGAGATCGATGAAGAGCAGGGCGACCAGCTTCCTGTTGCGCCGCGCGTGCGCGAGCTCCAGTTCAAGGCGCTTTGAGAGCAGTACGCGATTGGGCAGGTTGGTCAGGGCGTCGTGGTGCGCCATGCGGTCGAGAATTTCCAGTTGCTCGCGGATCTCGGTCAGGTCCGTATAGGTATTGATATGCCAGAGCGGCTCACCCTCGCTGGTCGTGACCTGTGCAGAATCCAGCAGGACCGGAATGAGTTTGCCGCACTTGGCGCGGCGCAAAGCCTCTCCTTTGCAGAATTTGTGAAGACAGACGCGTTCATGCACCTGCTTGGGAGAAAGCTTGCTTCGAGCGTTTCCATCCGCCAGGATTTCCGTCGATTGGCCGATGATTTCATCGGGCCGGTAGCCGAAAAGATTGCAGAAGGCCGAATTGGTGTAGCGGAAGCGGTTTTCCCCGTCTACCAGGGCAATGGCCTTGTTGCTTTGCTTGAGTGCCTCGCTCATCACGCGCAACAACCCCTCCCTTTCTTTTTGTTCGGTGATGTCGATCAGGGTCGAGATTGCGCCGGTTACTTCGCCGGATTGGGAAAACAGCGGTGCATTTTGTCCGAGAATCCAGCGCACGCTACCGTTGCGGTGTATTCGCCGGTATTCCAGACGGCAGGGGTGCCCTTTCATGTTCTTTTCCATGCCGTCGAGCATGTTGCTGCGGTCGTCTGGATGGATGCTGTCAAACCATCCCATGCCCCGGACCTCTTCGAAGGTTCGCCCGGCAATGGCTTCATAGGTCGGATTGACGAAGATGCATTCCCCCTCAGCATTGCTTTCGATGACGCCCACCGGTGTCGCTTTCAACAGCGCTTCGAAGTGTTGCTTGCTGGCAAACAGTGCTTGCTCGGCTTCCTTGCGGCTGGTGATGTCCCGTCCTTCGGCCAGCAGGTAGTGGGGCTTGCCTGCTGCATGGCAAACGGGGCGCAGGTGGAATTCAACGTGCACAATCGTGCCGTCGTTTTTCAAATGCGTGGCCTCGAAGGTGTCGCTCAGACCTGCCTGGCAGCGCAGGAGGGCTGTCTTCAGCCGGGATCGTTGGGCCGGGTCATGGCTCCACCATGGCGTCTGTTCGAGCGGCTGGCCGATCACCTGTTCCGGCTTGGCGTCGATGATCTGCAGTGCGGCTGCGTTGGCTTCGAGCACGACCCCGTTGTTGTCCAGCAGACCGAGAAAAACCTGCGTGCTGTCCAGAATGGCTTTGCGTCGGGCCTCGGATTCACTCAGGGCCGCGGCGTCGGCGCTCATGCGCGCATGCAGGTCGCGAATGTGTTTCGCTTCCAGCAGCGTTTCAATTTCGCTGGCACCGATGATGCCGACCATCCGGCCGTCGTCGTCTGTCACGACCAGATGGGAAACGCCGAAACTGAGCATGGCCCGGAACGCATCGGGCAATGACGTATGGATGGGGATGCTCTGGATGGGCGGGATCGATATCTCGGCCACCGTGGTTTTTTCCGGGTCTGGATGCCGGAACTGCAGACGCATCAGGTCATCGGGAGAAAGCAGGCCGAGCGGGTGTTCCTGATCCACGACGATCACGCAATCGTTCTGCTCGTCGGAAAGGATTCGAGCCGTTTCTGCCAGCGTTGTTGCCGGAGAAACGGTCGGGATGTCGGGGCGCACGAATGCCCCCAGTTTTTGCAGCGGGGAGAGCAGGCTCGCGCCGAGCAGGCGGCACAGATCGCGCTCGCTGAGCGCTACCGGATTCTGTGCCATGCCGTCCGTGACGATCAGATGGCTGGCGGATTGTTCGGACAACTGGTTGTAGGCTTCGCGCCAATCGCTGTCACCGCATACGCATGTCACGGGAGTGTGCATCAAGTCGCGAACGGGGGTGAGCGGGGAGAGACCGCGCGCCCAGGCGAGCAATGCATCGCGTTCCGACAACACCCCAACGGGAACACCCTCGTCCAGAACAAGGGCCGTATTGGCATGAAGACGCAGCAGATTTTCGGTCAGAAAAGCCAGTACGTCGCCGGGGGCTATGTGGATTGCTTTTCGGGTAGATCGTTTAGCCAGCTCGGATATGCGCATGACTTCCCCTTGTACCTGCTCCTTTGGGTCAAGCAGGTCCGCGTTTGTTTTTTGCCGGCGGACTGGGTTCCCCAGTTTCTGCGGGCGATATTTTTATAACAACGGGGGTGGGGTTGTTTGACGTCTGCGGCGGGGATTGGGGCGCAAACCTTGGGTTAATTTACTTGAAGATTAAATATCTTTGCAAGGGGGTGTTGTCTGGCACCTGCTTAGGTTGACTAATTGCAATTGGTGACGATTTCCTGAGCGACTTCGTTGACCTTGCGGCGCTGGTTGCGTGCCTTGGCGCGCAAGTATTCGAACGCCTTGTCTTCGCTCACCCCCAACCGTTCCCGCAATACGCCGATGGCGACCGCGATATTGCGGCTGCTTTGCAGGGCGGTTTCAAGATGGAGGTTCTTCTCCCGCAGGCGCTGCATCGATGTGCCTTGCGCCAGGGCCATTTCGATGGCCGGGATGATCTGTCCGACTTTCAAGGGCTTGACGAGATAAGTCGCCGCGCCCAGCTTCTTGGCGGATTCCAGGAGATCGGAATCGTCATAGGCGGTCAAAAAGATCAGCGGGATATCGGCGATGGCCAGAATTCTTTTCGCCAGTGCAATGCCATCGAGTCCGGGCATACGAATGTCCAGCAGGGCAATGTCGCAGGTGTCTTGCTGGAAAATGGCCCACGCCGCCTCACCGTCGTCGGCGCAAATCACTTCGTAGCCAGCGGCCCTGAGCCCTTCGGCAAGCGTGTACTGGATGATGCGTTCATCCTCTGCCAGGAGGATTTTCGTTTTCTTTTCGGTCATGAATCGGTTATTTTATTACTGGATTGGTAATCGTTAGGTCAGCAATTGTTTTATTGCCACGGGCGATTATATCCAGTTTTGCACCTTTTCTGGGCAGCAATGCATGTGCCAGCTCCAGCCCGGTTCCATGGACGATCGGGGTTGATCCCGAGCGCTCGTTTTCGATACGGATGGCAATGGCATTTTGTCCGCCTCGGACAAAAAATTCGATGCTCCCCTGCTCGCGTCGACAATGCTTGATGGCGTTGGCAAGCAATTCGTTGATGATGAGTGCCAGCGGGGCGCTTTCCTCTTCCGCCAGGAAAAAATCGCGGGCCATGTCGATTCGCAGATCCAGCAGTACTTGGGGAGCCTCAGCATGCAGCCTGCGTTTGGCGAGAACCAGAATCTCCGACAACAGAAGATTCAGTGAGCAGCGGTTTTCTGTCTGGCCAGCCTGCAGCCCGTGAACGGAGGCGATGCATTCCAGTTGGGCGATCACTTCTTCGACGATCGTTCCCAATGCCGGGTTCTGGTTCGCATAAGGCCCCAGCCTTCTCAGCAGCAGCCCGACTGTTTGCTGGATATTGTTCTTGATCCGGTGGTTGACCTCGCGCACCAGCGCGCTGCGTTGCTCCATGATGCGCTGGTTTTGTTGCTGCTCGGCCTTCTTTTGATCGGAAATGTCCTCGATGATTGCCGCGATGTATTTTGTTTCCGAATTGTCGTCACAAATTTTGGCCGCCGTCAGTTTGGCCCAAAGCGTGCTACCGTTTTTGCGGCAATAGCGTTTTTCCAGATGGTATTCCCTGAGCGTCGTGCCCAAGAGTTTTTGGGAAAAATACTCGCCGGCCTCCCGATCGGCCGGGTGTGAAAGCTCCTGAAACGTCTTGCCCAGCAACTCGTCTTCGGAATAACCCAGCATGTTGCAAAAAGCGGCATTGACCCGGATCAGGTGGCAATCGCTGTCCGCAATTGCAAACCCCAATGGAGAGTGGTCGAACAGCAAACGCAGCAGCGCCTCGTTCTCCTGAACCTGGTCCAGCGCCGTATGCAATGCCTGCGTGCGAGCCTGTACCTTGCGCTCGAGTTTCTCATTATGGAGCCGGACCCTGTCGATAAGATGGCTGAAGGTGGTTGGGCCATCCAGTTCAAGCTGCCGCGCAGCCTTTTTATGATGCGGACGGAAAACAAGATTTTTGATGAAACGGATCATTTGTCATGAGGCCGGTGGTTTTGCCGTAGCATTTTACCCGAGTGGTGATCATGCAGTGGCGAGCGCAGGTTTATACCCAATAGGTGCCGTGCCATAATTGCAGACATGCGCCGACGCCCCAATTCCTGCCGCCGGCAAATCAGGAAATCCCATTCGCAACACAATAGGGGGCAGGGGTGCCAATAGCCGTTCCACAAGTCAATCCGCATTATCTTGACCGCATGATCGACAAGGGGCAGTCATGTGACATCGAAGCGGGCGAGGATATCTTCAGTGCCAGCGGCATCAAGTTGGTGGCAAAAGGGGTGCGCATTTCGGACGCAGTGCGGGAGCGCTTGCTGGTTCACAAATTGCGCAAGCCGCTCGAAAAATGCGTGGCTGTCCGCTGTGGCGTGAACCACAACTATCTGCTGACCCAGGCTGAAATATTGCTTGATGAATGCGCCGAGCTGCGTGCCTTGCTGGATAGCCGTACTTTGTTGAACCAGATTGCAGCCATTCCGCTGAATGCCGTGCTCAACGGGTTTTTATCGCTGGCCGACAACGAAGAGCAGATATTCCAGCATGGTTTGCTGGTAGCGCTGACCGCAGTAGGCTTGGGGCATAAATTGCAATGCCCCGACGATGAGCTGAAAACCATTGCCACGGCAGCCTTGATGCATGATTTGGGCGAGCTTTACATCGATCCCCGTTTCCTCGATAGAAAAAGACCATTGTCTCCCAAGGAGTGGCGGCATGTCTCTGTTCACCCGGTGATCGGTAGCAAGCTGGCGCGCGAGTTGTGCGGCATGAGTCAAGCCGTGAGCCGGGCCATTCTGGAACACCATGAGCGAGGCGATGGTTGTGGCTATCCGCGAGGGTTGCCGCTGGCGCAGCTGTCCTGGCCTGGCCACATCATTGGCGCGGCGGAGACTATCGCATCCATGGCGCGTCTTTTTGATCATCCCCTGGAGCGTGCTGAACTGGCCCTGCGATTGATCCCCGGCGAGTTTGACCGGCGGATCATATCCGCGGTGCGTGAAACGACAGCTCCGGCGGGCAGGAAAGAACGTCATCCAGCTGCGGCGATGGTCGATGAAACGGCCTGTCAGATGTATGAAAGGGTTTCGACCGCATTCGAGCTTCTGGAGAGTGCGCAGGACGATCTGGATCAATTACCGAAATCTACTCAGTCGCTGATCGGGCGTGTTGCCATGCGTTTTGGCCTGATCAAGCGCATTTTTTGCAGCACGGGCCTGGATCATCCTCTGGAAGACTTTCAATGCGGGAGTCTTTCCGAAGAGGAAGATGAACTGCTGATGCACGAGATCAATCTGATCCTGCACGAAATCCAGTGGCGTCTGGGTGAGCTGGCGCGGGATGTGTCCTGCCGCGCGAGTCAGTTGGCGGGCGTGGACAAATCTGTTTTTGATCATCTTTTATCCATTTTGAGTGGTGATGATCAGGGAAAACCCGTAGGCGCTGCGGATCAGGCAATATAATCTGGATACGCATCGGGTATGAGCGAACAAGAGAGGCTTTCTTGCCTCCGGCGGCACGACGCAGCTTGCAATTTGTATTAACAACATCTGCAAGGGAGAAAAAATGGCTTTTTTCAATTGGACCAACGATCTGGCTTCCAGCAATCCACAGATCGACAGCGACCACAAGCACCTCATTGATCTGCTGAACCAGCTGCACGATGCCATGAGTTCGGGCAAGGGCAACGCGGTGCTGGGGAATATTCTTGACGAGCTGATCAAGTACACCGCTACCCACTTCAAGCGCGAGGAAACGCTGATGCAACAGATCGGCTATGTGGATTACGTATCGCACAAGGCCGAGCACGACAAGTTCGTTGGCGAGGCGCTGGCGCTGCAGAACCGTTTCAAGACTGGCGCGGCCATGCTGACGGTTAGCGTGTTCAACTTCCTCAGCAACTGGCTGCGCGATCATATCAAGTCGCGCGACGTGAAGCTGGGTCAGGCCCTTCTGGCCAAGAAATGATCCTTCCTGCTTGGGCAGGAGCAAACAAAAAGGGCTTGCAATCTGCAAGCCCTTTTTTGTCGCGTGTGAGGCGGATTACTTGCCGGCCTTCATCGAAACAGCCTGGATCGCAGTCAGTGCGATGGTGAAGACGATGTCGTCCACCAGCGCGCCGCGCGACAGGTCGTTCACCGGCTTGCGCAGACCCTGCAGCATCGGGCCGACGGAAACTACGTTGGCGCTACGCTGAACGGCCTTGTAGGTGGTGTTGCCGGTATTCAGATCCGGGAACACGAACACGGTGGCTTGGCCGGCGACCTTGGAGTTCGGTGCCTTGGAACGGGCTACGTCCATGACGGAGGCAGCGTCGTACTGCAGCGGGCCGTCCAGTGCCAGTTCCGGAGCCTTTTCCTTGGCGATGCGGGTGGCTTCGGTGACCTTTTCCACGTCGGCGCCAGCGCCGGAAGAACCGGTCGAGTAGCTGATCATGGCGATCTTCGGATCCACGCCAAAGGCCTTGGCGGAGTCGGCCGATTGCAGGGCAATGTCTGCCAGCTCGGCGGCGGTCGGATTCGGGTTGATCGCGCAGTCGCCGTAAACCAGAACCTGGTCCGGCATCAGCATGAAGAACACCGAGGACACAATCGATTGGCCCGGAGCGGTCTTGATCAGTTGCAGAGCCGGACGTACGGTGTTGGCGGTGGTATGCACGGCGCCGGAAACCAGACCGTCCACATGATCCAGAGCCAGCATCATCGTGCCCAGAACCACGGTATCCTGCAGTTGGTCGCGAGCCTCGGTCTGGGTCAGACCCTTGCTCTTGCGCATTTCGCACATCGGATCGACATACTGTTCGCGCACTTCGTCCGGATCGACAATTTCCAGGGTCGGCGGCAGGATCACGCCCTGGGCCTTGGCTACGGCTTCGATGGCGTCGCGCTTGCCGAGCAGCACGCAACGGGCGATGCCCTTTTCTTCACAGATCGCGGCGGCCTTGACGGTACGCGGCTCGTCGCCTTCCGGCAGGACGATGCGCTTGTTGGCGGCGCGGGCTTTCTGGATCAACTGGAAGCGGAAGGCCGGCGGAGACATGCGGGTGGTGGCCGGCAGCTTCACGGTGGTCATGACGGAATCAATGCTCAGTTGTTCCGCAACGCTGTCCAGGACCGTACCCATGCGGGCATCGTCATCGGCAGCGACGGCGGTCGGCAGGCGGCTCAGTTGCGCAGCCACGGTAAAGGTGTCGCCCTTGGTGCGCAGAATCGGCAGGTCGCTCTTGAAAGCGCGCGGAGCGAATTCGATCAGCTTTTCGCTGATGAAGCTGTTGTGCGTCAGCAGCAGGCCGGCGAGTTGCACGCCGTTGCTGGCGGCCAATGCGGTGGCAAGGATCGCGTCGTCGCGGTCGCCGGCGGTCACAACCAGTGCGCCCGGCTTCAGGTTGTCGACCATTTCATTGGCCGAACGGGCAGCAATCACGGTGTCGAGTACGCGGCGGTTGGCGATGTCGCCTTCAACCACGATATCGGCCTTGAGGTGACGGGCGATATCCAGGGTGCGCGGCGCTTGCAGTGCCGGATCGAACTTGATCAAGCCCCACAGAGGGATGTCGCCCAGTTCCTTGATGGCGGCTTCCTTGTCGAAGTTATCCTGGGCCTTGTTGATGATCACGCCGGCCACGCTGCGGCCGTCGGCCTTGAGCTGGTTGGCTTGCAGTTTGGCTTCGGCAATCGAACCTTCGGCCGGCTTGGTCACGAGGATCATTTCAGCCTGCAGGCTGCGGGCGATGTCGGAATTCAGGCGCGTGGCAAAAGACTGGCCCGGCTCGTTGTGCAGACCTTCGATCACCAGGACGTCCATGCCTTCTGCGGCTTCCATGCACAGGCGGACCACGTCTTCCAGCAACTCGTCGTTCTGGTTGGCGGAAATGCGGGCCAGCACGTTATCGATGTCCAGCGGGTTCGGGCTGTCGATGCTGCAGAGCACGCGCGCGAAGTGCGCGGAACGCTCGATGTGCGAAAGATCTTGCGGAACAGGCTTGACGAAGCCTACGCGCAGGCCCTGACGTTGCAGGGCAGTGACGACACCCAGTGCTACGGAAGTAAGACCCACGTTTTGCCGGGTCGGGACAAAGAAGAGAGTTTGCATGGTCATTTGAGTCCGGTTGGTTGAGCCGAGGCCGCAATGGAAATCACGGCTAAAAAACTGCGCGATTTTACCATTGCGCGCTGCAGCAAGGGACCGGTGATTTCGATATATTTTGATCGTGGTCTGTTTGTAAGCATGGTAATTTTTGCGCTTGCAACGGGCCGTAACATTGCGAGTATTCAGGGCAAATACACAAAACAATGTCAGAATGCATCCATGATTGAACAACAGTATATCGACCAGGCGCTTTGGCAGATTGCCGTGGATTTGTCCACGTCGATGCCGGGCGACGTCCAGTTCCAGCGGCTGGTATCCGTGATCGGCACCGTGCTGCCTTGCGATGCCGTGGCCCTGTTCCGTCTGCAGGATGACGTGTTGGTTCCCGTGGCTTGCCACGGCTTGGCGCCGGAGCTGATCGGGCGGCGTTTCGTGCCGAACGAACACCCGCGCTTGTCGGCCATCCTTTCCAGCAAGGCGCCGGTGCGTTTCCCGCCCGATTCCGATCTGCCTGATCCCTTCGACGGCCTGCTGGCCTGCGACGGCGAGCGTTCCTGCCCGGTGCATGCCTGCATCGGCTGCAGCCTGCATATCGACAACGAACTGGTCGGCGCGCTGACCTTCGATGCGCTGGACCGCAACGCCTTTGCCTCGCTATCCGATTCGTCGGTGGCCGCGTTTGCCGCGCTGGCGGCGGCCACCTTGCGCAACGTGGCGCTGATCCAGGCGCTGGAACAAGCCAGCGAGCGCCAGCATGCAATTGCCAGCGACCTGATCCGCGAAGCGCGCCGCCGCGAAGGCGATCTGGTCGGAAGCAGTGGCCCCATGCAGATTTTACGCCGCGACATCGCCATGGTGGCCACCACCGATCTGGCCGTGCTCATCACCGGCGAAACCGGTACCGGCAAGGAGCTGGTCGCGCGCACGATCCACGCCCAGTCCTCGCGTGCCGAGCAGGCCATCGTGCAGATCAACTGCGCAGCGCTGCCGGAATCGGTGGCCGAGAGCGAGTTGTTCGGGCACTGCAAGGGCGCGTTTACCGGCGCGGTGGCCGACCGGGCCGGCAAGTTCGAACTCGCGCACGGCGGCACCTTGTTCCTCGACGAAATCGGCGAACTGCCCCTGAGTCTGCAAGCCAAACTGCTGCGCGCCCTGCAGCAGGGCGAAATCCAGCGCATCGGCGCGGATTACCCGATCAAGGTCAACGTGCGCCTGATCGCCGCCACCAACCGCGATCTGGAAAAGGAAGTCGAAGAAGGGCGCTTTCGCGCCGATCTTTTTCACCGCCTGCATGTCTACCCGATCCACGTTCCGGCCCTGCGCGAACACAAGGAAGACCTCGCCGGCCTGGCCGGGCATTTCCTCGAAGCCGGGCGCTACCGGCTCGGCGTGCGCCAGATCGACCTGCACCCCCTGGCGCTCATGGCCCTGCAAGGCTACGACTGGCCGGGCAACGTGCGCGAACTGGAACACCTGCTGCTGCGCGCCAGCCTGCGCGCCTGCCAGAGAGATCGGCAGCGCGTGATCGTGCGCGAAGAAGATTTGGGATTGCCTGCCGAAGAAGTCGTGCCGACCAAGGCCGCAGAAATTGCACAGGCCCAAGTCTTGCCGGAAGAAGGGTTGCGCGAGGCAGTCGATGATTTCCAGCGCCAGATGATTCAAGCTGCATTGCGTGTCAACGACGGCAACTGGACGCGCGCCGCCCGCCAACTCAAGCTGGACCGGGCCAATTTGCAACGACTGGCACAGCGGTTGGGGGTGTAGGGCTGGGTGTGTGTAAGGAATCGGAGCGAAGCGACATTCCGCCATGGCTTCGTTCACCGGGACGGAGCTTGGCGGATTGCTTCGCGAATCCGCCTTACGGGTTAATAGTCTTGGATGGTTCCCCGGAGACAAGGGCGTGGCCGAGGCCTGATATGCGCAGTGAATCGCAAGCTACTCTTCGCAATAATTGGCAATGACTCTGTTTCGTCCTGTAGCCTTTGCCTTGTAAAGTGCGGCATCCGAAATTGCCAGGACCTCAGATAAGCTCGAATGTTTCGATGAGCGCTCAGCCACCCCAATGCTCACGGAAACACTCAATGAACCACGTGGCGATAAGATTGTGGTGTTTTCCACAGACCGGCGCAGCCGTTCCGCAACTGCCATCGCTTTGTCCATCGTGGTGTTGGGAAGCAAGGCGATGAATTCTTCTCCACCATAACGGCACCAAATATCATTTGTTCGCAATGCCGCCTGAGCAGACTTCGACACTTGAACCAGAGCAACGTCACCAGTCTGGTGGCCGTGCTGATCGTTGAAGTGCTTGAAGTGATCAATATCGACCGTAAGAATCGAGAGCGGATAGCCATGACGCACGCTTCTTGCCCATTCCATGTCGGAAAACTCGATAAAGGCACGGCGATTGTAGGCTTGCGTCAATATGTCATGACGGGCTTGAGCGTGAATTTCCTCCTGAAGCCTTTGCGATGTATGCAAAGTCAGTAGCACCGTGATCATCGGGAAGCTGATCAGTGACGTTGCGATCCAAAGCAGGCGCGGTAGTGTTGGCGACAATGAGAACGTTAGATCAAAGACCCCGCCCGCCACCCGCCAAACGTTGGCTATTACCAGAACGATAAACAGAATTCCAATTATCCGGAACGTGTAGTTCCCTTTGGTTGTTCTCGCCCTCAAGCAGGCGTAGGCGGTATATAGGTCAAGCGTCAGAAACACCAGGTTTTGAG
Organism: Formivibrio citricus; assembly: GCF_900115065.1. Taxonomy (GTDB): domain Bacteria; phylum Pseudomonadota; class Gammaproteobacteria; order Burkholderiales; family Chitinibacteraceae; genus Formivibrio; species Formivibrio citricus. Next base: position 71,537 of record NZ_FOVE01000012.1, read on the forward strand.
TCAACACGCTAGCCGGGTAATTCGGCGACACTAAGGTAAACCATGCCAAGAATCCATTGGCCACAGCACATAGCGCCAGTCCAAAATTGAACGGTGGTTTTCGGTCGGCGGCTTTGACAATTCCAAAATTGAAGAGCAGCAAGCCCGGTAGCAGGAATAGATTCGAAACGATCTCGGTCAGTACAACCGACGCCTGATTGCGTAGTGCGAACAAAAACAAACCGATGGCAAACATCAATGATCCGATAGCCCAGTCTTTTGCTGGTGGATAGTTTCGCTGAACACTCCACAAATAGACTAGTACCGCCGCCTGTCCGATATTAATGCCTACATAGATCAAAACCAGTGTTCTTATGTCAAGGACGGCGGGCATTCTTGTCTCTGGATCAGAAGAAATACTGAAGTTTATACCGAGATTGTCCGATCAGTTGTTAAGGGGTGGCACTTTTCTCGATCGCCGGTTTCGTGCCGTGATACCCTTGCAATATTCCCGATTTGCCAGAAGAGCAGGGCATGCACATCAAAACAGTTGCCGGCCGGAGCAGCAAAAAAGCTTGCTATCTCACTCAGCGATTGATGGTCGGTGCCTTGCTGCTGGCTTCGCTGTCCACCGCTGCTTTGGCGAGTGACCAAGGCTACTATCCCGTGCAGGAATTGCTGGTCACTGGTGAGACCGTTGCCGGCGAGAAGATCAAATACCCCACCACCGGTGCGCCCAAGATCACCGTTGCCGTGGTGACGGTCGCTCCCAACTCCCAAGCCGGCTTTCATCGCCACCCGGTACCGCTGGTCGCCTACATTCTGGAAGGCGAACTCACCGTCGATTACGGCGAAAAGGGGGTGAAAACCTTCCGCAAGGGCGATGCGGTAGTCGAGGCGATGAATTTGCCGCATCGCGGCATGAATCTGGGCAGTGGTGTCGTCAAACTTCTGGCCGTGTATGTCGGTGCGGAAGGCTCGGCCAACGCAACGCTGGAGAAGTAGCCATAATCCGGCCGAAGCCGGAGTTGGTTCCCCGATCAATCACAAACTTGGAGTGGTCAGGATGGACGATTTCATGCAAGCCGCGATAGCGGAAGCTCAAGCCGGCCTGGCCGAGGGCGGCATTCCGATCGGCTCGGTGCTGGTTCATCGCGGCGTGATCATTGGCCGCGGTCATAACCGTCGTGTCCAGCAGGGTAGCGCCATCCTGCACGGCGAAATGGATGCTTTGGAAAACGCCGGCCGGCAGTCGGCACAGGTCTATCGCGAGTCGGTGCTTTACACCACCTTATCGCCTTGCGCGATGTGTTCCGGTGCGATTCTGCTCTACGGCATCCCCAAGGTCGTCATCGGCGAGAACGTTACCTTCACCGGGGAAGAGGACCTTTTACGTTCGCGCGGTGTGGAGATCGAACTGCTTCAGGATGGCACCTGCATTGCCCTGATGCGCGAGTTCATCTCGCAACATCCTGCGCTCTGGCAAGAGGACATTGGGGAAACGGCCTGAAGCACCGCGTACGGTGCAAAACCCGTAAGGGAATCGGAGCGAAGCGACATTCCGCCATGGCTTTGTTCGCAAAAAACACGGTCTGGCGGATTGCTTCGCGAATCCGTCTCAGGCGTGCTTTTGTTAAACGGACAAAGTTTGATCAAGAACAATCCGCTGCGCGGATTCGTCGTTCATCCACCAGCCGGATCAAGCGCTGGTTCGCCGAGCCGCGCCAGGGTAGGGTGGTCGGCTGATCCTGCAGGTAGCGGCCGTCGATCAGCACATCTACATCCTGCAGTAATTCCAGATGCTGCACTTCTTCATACAGATACCCGGTCCACAGCCAGATGTCCTTGTGCGGATAGCGCTGCTTGAACGCACGGCACAGCGCGGCAATATCATCCCGATTTGCCGGTAGCAGCGGATCGCCGCCGGAGAGGCTCAGGCCATCGTGGTCCGCGCACAGGTCCAGTACGCGTTCGCGAATCTCGTCTGTAAAGGGCTGACCGGAAAGCCGATCCCAGGTGGAGCGGTTGTAGCAGCCCGGGCAGGCGTGGGCGCAACCGGTTACGAACAGGGTCACGCGCAGTCCTTCGCCATTGACCACGTCGCAGGCGTAGTAGCGGTCGTAGTTCATGCTGGTTCGGTTTCGAGCGGCTCGGGCTGTTTGATGCGGGGTGCCACCTCGGGCGACTGCGTAGCGAGATGCTTGACGCGACGCATCACTTCTTTCTGCTTGCCCGCATTGAAGGGGCGCGCATTCGGGCTGCCGAGGTAGCCGCACACGCGGCGAGTAACCGAGAGGCTGGCGCTGTCGTGATTGCCGCATTCCGGGCAGGTAAAACCGTCGGCGGTGGCCATCGCTTCGCCCATGAAGCCGCACTTGCCGCAGGAATCCACCGGGGTGTTGGTGCCGAAATAAGGTACGTGCTCGATCGCGTAATCCCAGATGCGTTCCAGCGCCTTCAGGTTGTGGCGCATGTTGGGCAGCTCGACATAAGTGATATGCCCACCGGAGGCGGAATCTGCAAACCCTTTTTCGAACTGGATCTTCTCGAAAGGACTGACCTTGCGCACGACGTCGAGGTGGAAGGAGTTGGTGTAGTAACCCTTGTCGGTCACGCCGGGCAGCTCGCCATAGCGGGCGGCATCGAGCTTGCAGAAGCGGTGGCACAGCGACTCACTCGGCGTCGAATAGAGCGAGAAGCCCCAGCCGGATTCCGCTTTCCAGCGCTGCGTGGTTTCCGCAAGATAGGCCACTACGCGGCGCAGGAAGGCTTGCAGCGCTTCATTGTCGAAGGGGTGTTCGCCGCCGGACATCAGCAGGGCCACTTCATGCAGGCCGATATAGCCGAGTGAGATCGAGGAGCGGCCGTTCTTGAACAGCTCCAGGATCTCGTCGTCCGGCTTCAGGCGCACACCGAAGGCCCCTTCGGTATAGAGGATGGGCGCAATGTTGGCCTTCACGCCTTCGAGCCGCTGGATGCGCGACATCAAGGCTTTGTGAGCCAGTACCAGACGTTCGTCGAGGATCTCGAAGAACCGCGCTTGATCCTGCTGTGCTTCGATGGCGATGCGCGGCAGGTTGATACTGACCACGCCAAGGTTGTTGCGCCCGGCCAGCACTTCGCGACCGTTCTCATCTTTCCATGCCGAGAGGAAGCTGCGGCAGCCCATCGGCGAGACGGGGGAGGAGGAGCCGGTCAACTGGCGATTGAGTTTCGCCGAGATGATATCCGGATACATGCGCTTGGAAGCACACTCCAGCGCCAGCTGTTTGATGTCATAGTTCGGGTCTTCCGGCTTGAGGTTGAGCCCCTCTTCAATGAAGAACACCAGCTTGGGGAAGACGGGCGTAATACCTTCCTTGCCCAAGCCCTTGATGCGCACCTGCAGGATGGCGCGTTGTACGGCACGTTCCTGCCAGCTGCGGCCCATGCCGAAAGAGAAGGTCACGAAGGGCTGTTGGCCATTGGAGCTGAACAGCGTATTGATCTCGTATTCGCAGGCCTGGATACCGTCGTAGGTTTCCTTTTCGGTGCGTTCGCGCGCATAGCGTTCCGGCTCGGTTATGCCGTATTGATGCGCGACTTCCAGGTTCTTCTCGTAGCTCTCCTGCACATAGGGCGCGAGCGTCTGGTCGATGTTCGGGATCGTTGTGCCGCCATATTGGTGGCTGGCCACTTGGGCGATGATCTGGGCGGTCACGGCACAGGCCACGCCAACCGATTTCGGGCTCTCGATGCCGGCATTGCCAAGGTGGAAACCATGTTTCAGCATGCCTTCCAAGTCAACCAGGCAGCAGTTGGTAAAAGGCAAAAAGGGTGAATAATCCAGATCGTGATAATGCAGGTCGCCACTGTTATGGGCTTGCAGAACATCCTTGGACAGGAAGTTGCTGGCGAACTGCTTGGAGACGATGCCCGCCATCAAATCGCGCATCACAGGGAAAACATTGGCATCCTTGTTGGCATTCTCAGTCACGGTTTCTTCATCGGTCTTGTCTACCAGGCCCATGAGCTGGGCATGCAAGACCGAGCCGCGCACGCGGATGCTGTCGCGGTCGTGCCGATATTCGATGTAAAAACGCGCCACTTCCGGGTACGAACGCATGAGCGTGTCTTCCACATACTGCTGGATGGTCGGGATATCAAGCGAAGCCCCACCATGCTGCCGGCACAGGGATTCCACCTCGGAAGCCACGGTAAGCGCAACGGCACTGGGATTGGGGCTCTGGGCGGCGGTGGCAGCCTTCTGGCAGGCTACGGCGACTTTCATGATATCGAAAGTCGCGCTCGTGCCGTCGCGCTTGAGAACATGCAGCATGGACATCTCCACGGAAATTGAATTTCAAAAGGGTGCGGATCATAACCGCCAAGGTGCGGTAGTGGCAAATACTATATATGGTGTTTTTTAAACTATATATGCACTACATGTGGTTGTTTTTGAGCGCAGTCAAATCTGGTGGTGATCCTGAGCCCAGGCAGGAGAAAATTGCACCAAGGCTATCATTGAAAGTGAACGGAAGAGGTCCGTGTCAATTTGCATATCCTGCGCCGGGCCGCGGCAGGGTTTGGCAAGTCAAAATGACGCACAGAGTCTTTTTGACACAAATCCCGCCGCGTCGATTTGACATGGTTTTTATGGTGTAAAATAATAATTGTTTATAAAACAACGAGTTGTATTCTGGCACACTTTTCGCTATCAAGGAGACAGGAAGTCATATCTCTCAATGAAAAGGAGCCTCACCATGTTTTGCGTACAGTGCGAACAAACCATCCACACCCCCCAAGGCGCCGGTTGTACTTTTGCCAAGGGCATGTGCGGCAAGACCGCCGAAGTATCCGATCTGCAAGACATGCTGGTGCATGTGCTGCAGGCCGTTTCGATCTATGCCAAGGCCGCCCGTACGGTGGGGATTGTCGATGCAGAAGTCGACGCCTATGTTCCGCAAGCCTTCTTTTCCACGCTGACCAACGTCAACTTCGATGCCGCGCGCATTCTTGACTTCACCAAGCGCGCCCAAGCCTACCGCGATCAACTGAAAGCCCGTTACGAAGCCGCTTGTGCCGAGCGCGGTGTTGCTCCGGCAACCCTCTCCAAGGCCGCCAATTACCAACTGCCGGAAAACAAGGCCATTATTCTTTCCGATGCCATGAGCATGGCGCTGAATCGCGACAAGGCCAAGATCGGCGAAGACGTGCTGGGCCTGCGCCTGTTGTGCCTCTACGGCCTGAAGGGCGCCGCCGCCTACATGGAACACGCCCGCGTGCTCGGCCAAACCGATGCCGACGTCGCCGCCAAGTTCCACGATTTCATGGCCTTCCTGGCTGAAGACCCGACCGAAGTCGCGCCGCTGTTCCAGTGCGCGATGGATATTGGCCACCTGAATTACCGCATCATGGAAATGCTCGACAAGGGCGAGACTGATACCTTCGGCCATCCGGTGCCGACCCGCGTCAACATGCGTCCGGTCAAGGGCAAGGCGATCCTGGTTTCCGGTCACGACATGCATGATCTGGAGCTGATCCTGCAACAGACCGAAGGCAAGGGCATCAACGTTTACACCAACGGCGAAATGCTGCCGGGGCATGCCTATCCGGCCTTCAAGAAATACACGCACCTCGTCGGCAACTACGGTACCGCCTGGCAGAATCAGCAGAAGGAATTCGCTGCCTTCCCCGGCCCGATCGTGATGACCTCCAACTGTATCATCGACCCGAACGTGGGCCAGTACGCAGACCGCATCTACACCCGCTCCATCGTCGGTTGGCCGGGCGTCACCCACGTTGAAGGTAGCGATTTCTCGGTCGTGATCGACAAGGCGCTGTCCATGCCGGGCTTCGTTGCGGACGAAACCCCGCACTACACCACCACCGGCTTTGCCCACAACGCGCTGATGCAGGCTGCCCCCGCCGTGATCGAACAGGTCAAGGCCGGCAACATCAAGCACTTCTTCCTGATTGGCGGTTGCGACGGCGACAAGAGCCAGCGCAGCTACTACACTGACTTGGCCAAGTCGGTACCGAAGGATAGCCTGATCCTGACGCTGGCTTGCGGCAAGTACAAGTTCAACGATCTGGAGTTCGGCGATATCAACGGCATCCCGCGTCTGTTGGACGTCGGCCAGTGCAACGATGCCTACTCCGCGATTCAGTTGGCACTCGCCCTGGCCAAGGAATTCAACTGTGGCGTGAACGACCTGCCGCTGTCGCTGGTGCTGTCCTGGTTCGAGCAGAAGGCCATCGTGATTCTGCTGACCCTGCTGGCGCTGGGCGTGAAGGATATCCGTGTCGGGCCGACCGCGCCGGGCTTCCTGACCGATAACCTGATCGGCATCCTGAACCAGCAGTTCGGTTTGAAGCTGATCACCACGCCGCAGCAGGATCTGGAAGAAATTTTGGCCGCCTGATTCCCGTTCCACTGGGCGGCTGCGCCTTCACATCTTGCAGTCGGGCGGTGCTCGGAATCCTCATGTACTTGCGTGTACATTCCGGTTCCTGCGCTCCGTCCTCCTGCAACCTGTTTCGGCTCGCTCGCCCATTGAAACGGGAACCTGAGTGAACCTGATTTGCCCGAACGCCGTCCATAACCAGACGGCGTTTTGTCCTTGAAAAGGAAAACATCATGAACAGCATCACCGATACGGGCTTGCTCCCGCTCTGGCAGGGTGAATCGCCGTTGCGCTGCATCGGGCGGCACGAGGAAACGCCGGACAGCGCAACCTTCGTCCTGGCTTCCGACCAACCCGTGCGCTTTGCCTATCGCCCCGGCCAGTTCATCCTGGTCAACGTGGAAATCGACGGCAAGAAGCATTGCCGCGCCTATTCGCTGTGCTCCAGTCCCAGCCGGCCGGACAAGCTGGCGATCACGGTCAAGCGCGTGCCGGGCGGGTTGGTCTCCAACTGGCTGCTGGATCATTTGCAGCCGGGCCAGCTCGTTGCCGCCGGCGCGCCGGCGGGCGAGTTCTACCTGCAGACCGAGGCTGTGCCGCAGGAGGTGGTGCTGCTTTCTTCCGGTTGCGGCATCACGCCCATGCTGTCGATGAGCCAATGGCTGCTGGATAACGGCGGCCGGACCACAATTCGCTTCATCCATAGCGCGCGCGATCTGGAGAACGTCATCTTCCGCGAAGAATTGCTGTCGCTGGCGAGCCGCTACGAGAACTTCCATCTGGAACTGGTGCTGTCGCGCGGCGGCCCCAATCCTTCCCGCCTTACGCAAGCGCGGCTTGCCGAGTTGGTGCCGAACGTCCAGGGTGCGCAAGCTTACCTGTGTGGCCCGCAGGAATACATGGATCAGTCTGCAGACTGGCTGCAGCAGATGGGCTTTCCGGCGGACCAGATATTCAAGGAGGATTTTTCGCCCGCCGCGGCCCAATCCTGTGCCGTGACGGATGCCTATTTCCAGCTTGAGGTGCCGAAGTTCGGCAAAAATACGACGATCAGCGAAGGCGAAACGCTGCTCGATGCGCTGGAGCGCGAAGGGCTGCCGATCATCGGCGCCTGCCGCACCGGCGTGTGCGGCGCCTGCAAGTGCAAGGTGACTTCGGGCCAGGTGACATCGACCAGCGAGTCTTCGCTGACCCCGGACGAGATCGCTGCCGGTTACGTGCTGGCGTGCAGTACCAGGGCGAAGAGCGATCTGAGTGTGGAGTTGTAGGTTTGAACTGTCGCCCCGGCGAAGGCCGGGGTCCAGGTTATTGAGTGGCGCAGGCATTGGATACCGGCCTGTGCCGGTATGACGGCAAAAGAGCGAGCCAGCGCCGGTGTTGTAGGACGGGATTCATCCCGTCGCGCCTTTGACCAAGGCTGCCATGACGGGATGAATCCCCTCCTGTGCTCAGCAGGTGGCACCTTCCCTGTCAGGAATTCTCCGGTTCCTCGGCGAAATGCGCCTGGATTTCCCGCACCTTTTCCATGTTGCCGACCAGCGCCTGCACGCAGTCGCGGTCCAGTTTTCCCGCCTCGGCCATTTCCAGCAGCACCGCGCAGGCTTTCTCGTTGCTCCATGCGGGTTTGTAGGGCCGCTGGTTGGTGAGCGCATCGAAGATGTCCGCCACCGCGCAGATGCGGGCTTCGATTGGAATTTCCGCGCCCTTCAATCCATGCGGGTAGCCGCTGCCGTCCAGCGCTTCGTGGTGGAATTCGACGATGTTGCGCAGCATCTCGATATGCAGGAAGCCGGAGAAGGCAAATTCCTTCACCATGTTGTCGATGATCTCGCGGCCGATGCCGGAGTGACCTTTGATCATGTCGAATTCATCGGGATCCAGCTTGCCGGGTTTGGACAGGATGTGATCGGGAATCGCGATCTTGCCGATGTCGTGCATGGGCGCGAACAGGTGGATGTATTCGATGAATTCGTCGTTGAACTTGTTTTGCTCGGCCAGCGCGGCAGCGATCAGCCTCGAATAGTGCGCCATGCGCTGCAGGTGGCAGCCGGTTTCCTCGTCCTTGTGTCGCGTGATGTTCTGCGCAGTGCGAATGGCCGCCGTCATGGTATGGACGAAGGTCGTCTCCCGGATGATCTGCGAAGCGACCACCTGGCTGAACAGGTTCAGCAGATCCAGCAGGGCCGGCGTGAACACGTTCTTCTGCCGGGAGTTGAAAAAGATGAAGCCGAACAGCGTGTCGTCGTGATAGACCGGATAGGTCAGGCTGGCGTGATAGCCATGCGCCAGAAGCCGGCGGCTATGCAGGCCGGGCTTGGCTGACTGTATTGCCAGGTCGTTGAGTACGCGCGGTTCCCCTTGCCGTGCTACGACCTGCAGCGAGGGCACCTCTTCCAGTTTGATCGAGTAGTTGAGCAGCGGGCTTTTTTCCGAGCTGCTGTACAGGAAGGTGGAGAGCTGGTCGGTTTTCTTGCTGTAGAGCGCAACCGCAATGCGATGAATGTGCGGCGAATGGCGCTTGATCGCTTCGTGGATGAGCGCGAGCTTCTGCTCAAGCGGAATGTTCCGGTCCAGCTTGCGTTGCAGGCTGGAATGTTTGTGGGCGGCAATATGCGGATGGATCATGATGGTCGGCAATGCAAAGTGGCTTCACGCGCCTTTTGTTTTGCGAGGACAAGCGTGCAGAAGAACAACCAAAGCATAGGCCGCCGGCATCGAATGGTAAACAGCTTACAAAGGGCGCCCTGTTCCAAATCAAGCGCGATCGATGTTGCAAGGCATCGGTTTCCGGAGTTCAGTGCGGTTTTACATCCACCCAGAAATCTGCGGTAAGGATTGTTCCGCCGCGATTGAACTGCCCCCAGAGCTTGTACAGGCCGGGCCGCGGAAAGCGCGTCATGAACTGGACGGCCGCCCCATTTCCCTCTTTCAACGCATGCGCGTGGATGTAGTCGGCGCCTGAGAGGGGGCTTGATTGCTTGATGATCACCAGATGCCCTTTTTCACCCAGATACGGCTGCAAATCAGCGACCGGCTGTCCGTTTTCCTTCTGCCGCAGATCAAATGTGACAAGCGTATCGGTAGCGGCCTTCAACTGCGCGGGAGATACCCCGAGGGTGACCGTGGTTTGGGCAAAATGTTTCACGGTTGTTGCCGTGTCGATGGCGGGGGTAACGGGCATGGCTCCGGGAACCGCCAGCTTGAGTACGGAAACCTGTTCGGCCCGGCCAGCCGGCTTGTAATCGCAGAACAGGGTGTATGCGCCCGGCGCGGGGAAGCGGGTCGTGACTTTGAAATTCCCGTTGCCGTCATGTTCGGGGTGAAGGTGGTTGAAGAACCGCAAATCGTCGCTGACGACGATCATGTGCATCAAGGCTTCCTGGAAGCGCTCGTAGGCGGTTATTCGCTGCCCTTGGGCATCCTGAACCTGAACGGTCAGCGGAACCTGCTGGTTCGGCCGGATTGAATCGGGGGCGGAGAGCTTGGCCTCTATGCGCTGACTGGCGCCAGCGGGCGCCGGTGCCCCGTGCTGGCCGTGCGCGTCGTGATCCTGGCTCTGGACGGGTGAGGCGAGGGTCAGCCAGGCGAATATTGCACCGATGGCGATCACAAATCCTTGGTTCGATTCTTTTGCCGGCATGGGAATTTCCTTTGCGAATGGTGACAGATCCCATCAGACCATGAACAGGTTCCAAGTGAAGTATAGTTGCCAGTCACGCAAATTCTGCGCTGTTCCGCATCCCCATGCGCCGGGCCATCATCCTCGCCGCAATACCGCCTGCGCAGCCATCACACCGCGATACTGCGCTTCTTCGAATATCGACAAGCCGGAAAGATCGGCATGGGCCAGCAGGATCGGCGCCTTGCCGGCGCTTGCCAGCTGCTGGCGAGCTGCACCGTGGACGAAGCCGACCGTGGGCCGGACCATGGCGTGGCCCCAGCGCCAGATGTCGCAACGCGTGACGAGTTGCGGCAGGTCTGCGTGGGCGGGGGTCAGGTCGGCCATCACTTGCCGTGCCAGGCTGGTGTAGTCGGCGGCGAGCAGGTCAGCGCGGGCGGCGGAAGGCGGTCGGTCGGACAGCGCACGGTAGTAGGTGAAGACGGTCGGCCCCTTGCGCACCTGCAGGTTCTGGTGGGTGGCGTTGATGTAACCCAAGCCGGGGCTGTTGTAGAGCACGTTGTCCCAGGCCATTTCCGCGCCGCCGTCGCTCGCCGGGTGAGCGGAAAGCGTGAGGTTGGCAATCAGCCATGGCGCATGGGTGAAAGCGCGCGCGCTGTGGCGGACTGCTTCCGGGGCGTCGGTCCAGACATAGGGTAACAGGAACATCGGCCCGGCCCAGATCAGGCGTTCGGCGTGGTAGCGCACGCTGCGATTTTCCTGCGCCAGATACACATCGGCCCAGGCGCGGCCGTTGTCCGTGCCGATGCGCCAGACCCAGTGCCCGGTGCGGATATGGGGGGCGACTTTTTCCTGCAGCCGCGTGGCCAGCCAGCCGTTGCCTTCCGGCCAGGTCAACACCGTTTCATGTTCGGCGTTGGACGCCTCGCCGGTGCGGGCGCAGAAATAATGCAGCCCGGCCCATGCGGAGGCTTCCTTGTGATTCGTGCCGTAATCGTCTCGGCAGGCATAGTTGGCGTACCAGTGCACCGCCGGGCTTTTCAGGTTGTGCGACATCAGCCAGTCGTGCATTGAAATGCGGTCCAGCGCCAGAATGTCCGGATCGCGCGAGGACAGCGCCATCGGCAGGGCGAAAGCGCGCTTGCCGTCGCGGCCCTTTCTGGCTCGCCAGCCACGGATCAATTCGTCGAAACGCGCGAACTCGGCGCGCTCGCTGCTGGGAACACCGTGTTGCGGCGTCAGCCCCTCCTGCCAGCGGCCATGGATGAACAGCCGCTCGGCCGGCGCGGCGCAGAGATAGCGTTCCTCGTATTCCGGTTTTGGAGCGCGCGGGTCGCCCTTGATGACGCCGAGTTCAGCCAGCAGCAGGCGCGTGTATTCGGCTTCCACGCCCGGAATCGGCAGGTAGTGCGCGGCCCACGGGTAAGCCGATACGGCGTTCTTGCCGCTGCGCGAATTGCCCCCGGCTTCGCGCTCGCCCTCTAGCAGCAGAAAATCGCTGAAGCCGTTGCGTTGCAACCACCATGCCGCTGAAAGCCCGGCAATGCCACCGCCGGCAATCAGCACCGGTACGCGCTTCTCTTCTGTTGGGGGCGGCATTGATCCATCGCGCAACTTGTGGCCCAGCGTGGCATCCTGCCCCAGCAGTTCGCCGGGCGGCAGGGGCGGGGCGGTGTTGCGGCAGGCGGTGGCGAGCAGCGTGGCGCCAGTCGCGGCGAGGAATTCGCGGCGGTTCATGCGTTTTGAACCACAGAGGCACAGAGGCACAGAGAGAAAAGCATCAAATCAGACATCCGGGTTTTATCATCGAGAGGCCAGCCCTTTGCCGTCATACCGGCGCAGGCCGGTATCCAGCAACGACGCCACTTCAAACCACTGGACCCCGGCCTGCGCCGGGGTGACGAGTTCAAACAAGAATTGACCCAATTTATAAGTTCGTGGCTGCATGCTGAATAGGGCCGTCTGTTTTCTTGGTGTTCTTCGTGGTGAAAGTTTTTAATTTAACGGATCACCTGCCGCCATTCGCTTTCAAACATCCGCACCAGTTGCTGGTTGTCCAGCCGGTTGACCTCGGCCGGCACGCGGCTCATGTCGGCGGGGAAGGTGAAGAGCGCGGGCCACAGTTCGGGTGTGATGAAACGTGTCGGCACCGGGATGCTCGCGGGTGGCGCGGCGAGCTTTTCCTTGCTGTCGCGCCCGACCAGGATATAGCCCCATTCGCCGAAGGACGGCACCAGTACATGATAGGGCGCGGCATTTAGCCCGACGCTTTCCACGGTCGTGACCACGGTCCAGAATGCCTTGCGCGCATAGAGCGGCGAGGTGGACTGGATGATGGCGCGCCCCTGCGCGACCAGATGGCGCTCCAGCAGGCGGTAAAAGAGGTTGGTGTAGAGCTTTCCCAATGCGTAGTTGGTCGGGTCGGGGAAATCGACCACGATGAAATCGAAGGTTTCTTCGGGGTGAGTATCCAGCCACTTGAAGGCATCGGCTTCGATCACCTTGACCTTGGGCGAGTGCAGCGAATCCTGATTGAGGCGGCGCAGGATCGGCGCATCGCGGAACAGCCGCGTCATGGCCGGGTCGAGATCGACCAGCGTCACCGACTGAATGTTGGGGTATTTGAGAATCTCGCGCACCGCCAGCCCGTCGCCACCACCGAGCACCGCAACCTTGCGCGCCCACGGCAGGCTCGCCAGCCCCGGATGCACCAGCGCCTCGTGGTAGCGGTATTCATCGCGCGAGGAAAACTGCAGGTTGCCGTTGAGGAACAGCCGGTAATCGTCCTTCCAGCGTGTGACCACGATGCGCTGGTAGGGCGTGGTTTCGGCCAGGATCATTTCATCCTGGTACAACTGGTGCTCGGCCAGATGCGTGAGCTTGTCTGCCCCGGCAAAACCACCCAGCAGCAAAACGGCCGACCCCAGACACAGCGCCAGCAGGTAGCGCGGGCGCGAAACCTTGGTTCGGAACAAAGTCCAGGACCAGATTGCCACGGCGATGTTCAGCAACCCGAACAGCAGCGCCGTGCGTGCCATGCCCAAGCGCGGCGCGAGTACCAGCGGGAACAGCAGCGATACGGCAAGTGCGCCGAGGTAGTCGAAACTCAGCACCTGCGAAACCAGATCCTTGAAACGAATCTCGCCCTCCAGCAAACGCATCACCAGCGGAATCTCCAGCCCGACCAGAATGCCGATGAGCATAACGAGTCCGTACAGAATAACCTTGAACGGTGCGGCGCTGGAGGCATAGGCCAGGAACAGCCCGCTGGCGGAAAAACCGCCCAGCACGCCGACCATGACCTCGATCTCGATAAAGCGGGCGGGCAGGTCGCGGGTGATGTACTTGGAAAGCCACGAGCCCACGCCCATCGCGAACAGGTAAACGCCGATCACCGTGGAGAACTGCGTGATCGAATCGCCGAGCAGGTAGCTCGACTGCGCGGCGGCAATCAGTTCATAGGCCAGCCCGCAGGAGGCGACGACAAAAACCGAAACGAGCAGGGCAAAGCGCATGGTGAGTGGTCCGAAAGCAATGGCGTGATTGTAGCCGCGATTTCAGGTTTTTCTCTCTGTCTTGCTGGTCATTCCGGCGAAGGCCGGAATCCAGAGATTTTTATGTGCCAGCGATGCGGCGCATGCAGGGCTCCCTCTCCCTTCATGGGAGAGGGTTGGGGTGAGGGTGGGATGTTTTCGTTGCCGTGGCAAGTCAAAAGCGGGTTTTCAGCGCCTGTGGCGCAGTGTTTTTGATGCGGGTTTCCGCCCCGCCTACGGGAAAGGGGAATTGTCTCGCCAATTCCCTTTCATCCCCAAGGCGACCCCGCCTTGGAAACCCCTGAACAATTGCTGCGAAGGCGCATGGCGGCGTCGCGCGGTGCTCGAAATCCTCATGTATACCCACATACATTGCGGTTTCTGCGCTCCGGGCTCCTTGCCCTGTACCTTCTCGCCGACTTGTTCAGCGTTTCCCTTGCGGCCCTCCGGGCTACCCTCGGTCGGTCGCGAGCCCGGGTCTCGCTCCGCTTCCTCGGCGCTGGCTGAGGGGATGAGGAAAGTCGTCTGCCATGGCGAGGGTCTGTGGGAGCGGATGCAATCCGCGAAGGAGTTGTTCAATAAAACAGCGCGCTGCCGAGGCGCATCCATGCCCTATCGCTTCAAGTGTTTATCAAGAAAATCCAGAATTTTGGCCGCGTTTGCAGGTGCGTCGAATTTCGGGCCGCCATGTCCTGCGTCAAGTGTTTCGAAAACAACTTTGTCCTGACCAATGGTGGAGACGAGCTTTTCGGCCAGCTGTTTTGATTGCGTAATCGGCACATTGCGGTCGGCTGCGCCATGCTGGATATACATCGGTGGAGTTTTTGCTCCAACATGGGTGATCGGATTGGCGAGAGCGGCAAGCGGTTGCGCTTCGGGTGTGCCCACGGTTTTGCCAAGGTATCTCGATTCAAACGAATTTGGTGAACTCGTCAGTCCCATCACTCCCGATGTGCCCTGCGCTGCGAATTGCGCATCCATGGTTGTGAAATCCAATGGGCCAAACCAATCCACTGCAGCCTGTACCGCATCGGAAACGTCAGCATGGCCCAATGCAGGATCCGTGAGTGCTGCGACACCGGCAGAAGTTGCTGCAAGCGCAGAAAGGTTGCCACCCGCCGAACCGCCCCAGGTTGCAAAACGATTCGAATCCAACCGGTACTGCGCGGCGTTGGCTCGCAGGAAGCGTATTGCTGCTTTCACATCATTGATGGCCGCCGGGAATTTTGCTTCGCCGCTCAGACGGTAATCGATGGATGCTACGGCATAGCCACGCTTCAATCCCTCCAGCATCGGGGCGATGTTGCCCGATTTCTTGCCAAGCGCAAAACCACCGCCGTGTATTTCAATGATCAAAGGGAACGGTTCGGCGCCTTCGTTAGGCAGGTAAAGGTCAAGCTTTTGCGAAGGCGATGTTTTTGCATAGGCAACATCAAGATGTTGGGTCTTGATCCATGAGGTGTCGGCCTTGACTGGTCTCGTCGGCATGACGCCCTGTTCTGGCAAAGGGGGCAGATTGCTGCTCGGGACTGTACACGCGACAGAGATGCATGCGACCGAAGCCAGCAAAAACATCGGGGGGATTTTTTTCATTTTTTCCATTCCTGTATTTTTTGAAAAATGTACCAGTAAAAACAGGACAGGAAACAGGCCCGTGGTGGAGATTTTCAGTTTTTTACGAATCCCTCTGAATAGCCGCCGAAAAGCAACCCAGCGCCTGCCTCTACACTCTCAACAACGCCTCCCGCCCCGGCAGCCAGCGGTCCAGATGCCGGATCGCGATTTCCGGCGCATGGGCGAGCAGGTGTTGGGCGGTTTCGCGGGCGGCTTCCAGCAGGTCGGTGTCGGCTTCGAGGTCGGCGAAGCGCAGCATGGCTGCGCCGGATTGGCGTATGCCGACGAGTTCGCCGGGGCCGCGGATTTGTAAATCCTGGCGGGCGATTTCGAAGCCGTCGGTGGTGTCGCGGATGACCTTGAGCCGGGTTTGGGCGAGTTCGGAGAGCGGGGCGGCGTAGAGCAGCACGCAGAAGGATGCATGCTGACCGCGCCCGACCCGGCCGCGCAACTGGTGCAGTTGCGCCAGCCCCATGCGTTCGGCGTGCTCAATCACCATCAGGCTGGCGTTGGGGACATCGACGCCCACTTCGATGACGGTGGTGGCGACCAGTACCTGGATTTCGTTTTTCTGGAAGGCGGCCATCACGGCGGCTTTTTCGGCGGGTTTCAGGCGCCCGTGTACCAGCCCGACCCGGATGCCTTCGAGTTCTTCCGAAAGCTGCGCATGGGTATCGACGGCGGTTTGCAGTTGCAGCGCTTCCGATTCCTCGATCAGCGGGCAGACCCAATACACCTGCCGCCCTTCCTGAACCTTGGCGGCGATGCGGCTGATGATCTCGTCGCGCCGCGCATCCGATACCAGCTTTGTGACGATGGGCGTGCGGCCGGGCGGGAGTTCGTCGATTACGCTGACATCCAGATCGGCGTAGAAGCTCATCGCCAGCGTGCGGGGAATCGGCGTCGCGCTCATCATCAATTGGTGCGGGCTGCCGCCCTTGCTGCGCAGGGCCAGGCGCTGCGCGACACCGAAGCGGTGCTGTTCGTCCACGATCACGAGGCCCAGCCGCTCGAATGCGACCTCCTGCTGGAACAGCGCGTGCGTACCGACGATGAGTTGCGCGCGGCCTTCAAGCGCATCGGCGAGCGCGGCTTTCTTGTCCTTCGATTTCAGACTGCCGGTCAGCCAGGCCACCTGGATATCCAGTGGCGCGAGCCAATCCGCGAGCTTGCGGAAATGCTGTTCGGCGAGGATTTCGGTCGGCGCCATCAGGGCCACCTGCCAGCCTGCTTCGATGGCGGCGCAGGCCGCGAGTGCGGCAACCACCGTCTTGCCCGCGCCCACGTCGCCTTGCAACAGACGCTGCATCGGGTGCGGCTCTCCCAGGTCGGCGTTGATCTCGGCCAGCACCTTTTGCTGCGCGCGGGTCAGGCCGAAGGGCAGGGCAGCGAGCAGTTTCGCAGCCAGTTCGCCCTTGGCGCGGATCACCGGCGCGTTCTGTTCGCGCCGCGCCGCGCGGGCCATGCGCAGGCTTAATTGTTGCGCCAGCAGTTCGTCGAATTTCAGCCGCCGCCAGGCCGGATGTGTGCGCTCGCGCAGCAGTATTTGCGGTACATCGGGCGGCGGGTTGTGCAGCAGGCGCACGCTGCCGGCGAAGTCGGGCAGGTTGAGCGGGTCGATGACCGAGGCGGGCAGGGTATCGGCCAGGTTGCAGCTTTTCAGTGCCTGGCCGATGTATTTGACGAGCTGGAATTGCGGCAGGCCGGCGGTGGTCGGGTAGACCGGCGTCAGTGATTCGTTGAGTTCGTTGTGCTTGCCGACCACGCGAATCTTCGGGTGCACCATCTCGTCGCCCCAAAAACCGCGCCGTATCTCGCCGAAAAGACGCACACGTTTGCCAACCGCCAGTTGTTTGGCTGCACTCGGGTAGAAGTTGAGCAGGCGCACCACCAGCGTGCCCGAAGCATCGGCCACGCGAGCCACCAGTTGCTTGCGCGGCTTGTACTGCACCTCGCAGCTTTGCACTTCGCCTTCGACCAGTACCTGCGTGCCGACCGGCGCATCGGTGATCGGCCAGAGGTGCGTTTCGTCCTCGTAGCGCAGCGGCAGGTGCAGCACAAAATCAAAAGCCCGCCCGATGCCGATCTTGGCGAGCTGGCTTTGGAGCTTGGGAGTAAGGGCAGCAAAATCCATGGATGGCGATTAGAACGATCGTTCTTGTTGCTGCCACTGTAGCGGGTTTGGCGGGAGATTGCCAGTGTTTCAGGTGTTGGGTATTGGGCGCAATGCGCCGCGCATTTATTACTGCCGGGCTGGCTTGGCCGGGCGCATGCCGTGCTTTTCCAGAATGGCTTTTACTTTGCCTTCCTTGATCAATGCCTTTACCGCGTTGTTGAACTGGATGGCCTGTTGTTCGCTGACTTTCTTGCGCGATAATCCGATGGTGAACTGTATTTTTTGCAGATCGCCAACCAGCTTCAAGTTCGTGATTTTTTCTTCTTTGAGCAGCGACAGGCCTACTTCACGGTTGACCAGTACCAATGCTTTATCGCCATACCGACCGCCAATCAGCTTTTTGATGGCTGTCAGGTTGGCTACTTCGATAACGATGTTGGTTTTTCCTTGTGCGACGTTTTCCAGGGCTTTGGATGTGGCTGATGGCCCGTATACGCCTACCGTGTAGCCATTCAGATCCTCAACTCGCTGGTAACTGAATTGGCTCGAAACGGGCGCAAAAAACGAATAGGCGGTGTCGAGGATGGGTTCGGACAAATAGAAGGCTTTTTCCCGTTCCGGTGTTTTTGCAACGCCGAACAAACCGCTGACCTGGCCTTCTTCAGCCATGCGCAGTGCGCGCCGCCATGGAAAAATTTCCATCGTGCATTCGACTTTTAGCCTGTCGCACGCAGCCTGGACTATGTCTGCAAAAGGCCCTGCGACCTTGCCGTTTTCCTTGTAGCTGTATGGATGAAACGGCTCGGTCACCCAGAGCATGGGGGCAGCTATCGTGCTTGAAGAGCAAACCAGACCAAGCAACAAACCCGCCAGATGTTGTCGTTTCACGAGGTAGACCCTTGTCGAAATTTGCACCGGAAGATGTGCGCGGCTTTATCGCGCAATTTACTACTTACCGCCCCGCCAGCATCTTCTGTTTTTCTTCCATCTTGCGTTTGATCTCCGGCAGCATTGCCAGCACGGCTTTTTCGCCTTCAAGAATCGCGACATTTTTCTGGTCGAAGTCCGCCGAGCCGATCTTGCCGACCTTGGGGCGGATCACGATGTCGGCGCGGGCGAGTTCCTGCTCTCCGAGCTTCTGGCCCATGATGGCGATGGACTGGTTGACGGTGCCCAAGAGGTTTTTGGCGTTGCCGTCGGCAGCCTTTTTCGAGATATCCACGGCGATCACGAAATCCGCGCCCATTTCGCGCGCGGAATCGACCGGGACCGGGCTGACCACGCCGCCGTCCACGTACTTGATGCCGTCGATCTCGACCGGCTCGAATACGCCGGGGATGCTGGACGAGGCGCGTACGGCTTGTCCGACGTTGCCGTGGTTAAAAGCGATGCGCTCGCCGTTGTCGAGCCGCGTGGCGACTGCGGCGAAAGGTTTGCCGAGTTTTTCCAGCGTGCGGTCATGCAGCAGCTTGTTCACGTAGTTCTGCAGTTTTTCGCCCTTGATGATGCCGCCGCTGAAGAGGCGTACGTCGCGGATCTGCGCTTCGTCCAGGCCGAAAGCGCGCTCCTGCAGGGCGAAGGCATCCATGCCGCCCGCGTACAGGCTGCCGACCACGCTGCCGGCGCTGGTGCCGGTGACCACGTCGGCCTGGATACCGTGCGCTTCAAGCATCTTGATCACGCCGATGTGGGCAAAGCCCTTGGCTGCACCGCCGCCCAGCGCCAGCCCGACCTTGAGCTTGGGCAGCGGTTTGGCTTGCTGCTGGGGCGGGTTGGATACGCAGGCGCTCAGCAGGAGCAGCGGCAGCAGGGCAGTGAGGAATAACTTTTTCATGGTTCTATCAACTCCAGGGCGGTGACGATGGCGGTCTGGCCGTCGCAACGCCATTTCACGTCAAAATCATACAGCCGCACGCCGTACAGGCGTTGCGGATCGTCGGCATACGCCGGGCGCGGGTCTTGCGCCAATACTTCCCCGATCAGCTCGATCAGGTGGGGGTAACGGGTTTGGGCGGCTTGGCAGGCGCCCATGGCCTCATCGCTGAAGGTCACGGCCAGTTGTTGCGGTGGCCCATCGACAAACCCGCCGCGCGCTTCCGGCTGGCTTTCCACGAAGGGAATGTAGGGCTTGATGTCGAGGATCGGCGTGCCGTCGACCAGATCGACACCCCTGAAGCGCAGCACCACGCCGTTGGCGGTGTCGACGCCGTCGAGTTCGACCAGCGAGAGGCCGATGGGGTTGGGGCGGAACGGCGCGCGGCTCGCGAACACGCCGACGCGCTTGTTGCCGCCCAACCGCGGCGGACGTACGGTGGGGCTCCAGTTGCCCACGGTTTCGTGGAATACGAACGTGAGCCAGACATGTGAAAACGCCTCAAGTCCGCGCACGCTCTCCGGCCGGTCGAACGGCGGCAACAGGCGCAGTTCGCCCACGGCATGCGGCGCAAGACGCGGCTGGCGCGGAATGCCGAACTTGTCCGGAAACGGGGTGGACAGATAGCCGATGGGCGGAAAGGTGAACGAGTCAGTCACGGGCGGGCGGGGCGGAGGGTGTTGCGCAAAAATGCAATTGTGCCAAATAGTTGGCATCTTCCCAAGGGTATTCGTGACGATGGCTTGCCAGATGCCCGCCAAGGCCGGAAACTACCGGCCTCTTGTTTTGACTGGGCGAAGATCATGGCTTTCTATATCCGTTCCGAAAACGTCCCCGAACTGGCAGGGCTTTCCAAGTGGGAGCGCCGCGTGATGCTGCGCGGGACTTTCATGAAGGAGCGCGCGCTGTCCACGCTGGTGCTGCTGGGTGTGGTGCTGGTTTCGGTGAGTTACCTGTTCAACCCGTTGTTGCAGTCCTTCGCGCCGCAATTGCGCAACAATTCCTTCCCCTACATGGTGATCCTGCTGGCTTGGCTGTTCCTGCTGATGTGGGTGCGCGACGTGGTGATGATGAACCTGCTGCGCCGGAAGATCGCCGCCAAGCGGGCGGTGCAGGCTGCAAAGCAGCAATCTGGATCGGATACCACAGAGTAACGCGATATAATTCGCGATTGACCGAAATTTAATTGGCAGGACACTCTCATGCGCACTTCGCAACTTTACCTTTCCACGCTCAAGGAAGCCCCGGCCGAGGCCGAGCTGATCTCCCACAAGCTGATGCTGCGCGCCGGCATCATCAAACGTCTGGGGTCGGGCCTGTATACCTGGATGCCGCTGGGTCTGCGCATCCTGCGCAAGGTGGAGAACATCGTGCGCGAGGAAATGAACCGCTCCGGCGCGCAGGAATTGCTGATGCCGGCGGTGCAGCCTGCCGAGCTGTGGCAGGAAACCGGGCGCTGGGAAGTGTTCGGCCCGCAGATGCTCAAGATCAAGGATCGCCACGAGCGCGATTTCTGCTTCGGCCCGACGCACGAAGAAGTGATTACCGACATCGCGCGCACCGAGCTGCGTTCCTACAAGCAGTTGCCGATGAATTTCTACCAGATCCAGACCAAGTTCCGTGACGAGATTCGCCCGCGTTTCGGCGTGATGCGCGCACGTGAATTCATGATGAAGGATGCCTATTCCTTCCATGCCAATTTCGAAAGCCTGGAAGCGACCTACGCGGTCATGCACCAGACCTACAGCGCCATCTTCAGCCGTCTGGGCCTGAAGTTCCGCGCCGTGGCGGCCGATACCGGCGCGATTGGCGGCTCCGGCAGCCATGAATTCCATGTGCTGGCCGATGCGGGCGAGGATTTGCTCGCCTACTGCCCGGATTCCGATTACGCCGCCAACGTCGAGCTGGCCGAGGCGCTGGCTCCGGATCACCTGCGTGCCCGCGCGCTGGAAGAAATGCACGAAGTCGCCACGCCGGGCAAGATCGCCTGCGAGGATGTCGCCGAATTCCTGGGGCTGCCGCTGGACAAGACCGTCAAGGCGATTGCCGTGGTCAACGATGCCAACGTGTTCCACCTGCTGCTCTTGCGCGGCGATCACAACCTCAACGAAGTGAAGACCAACAAGGTCGAAGGGCTGGCGACGTTCCGCTTTGCGACCGAAGCCGAAGTTGAAGCGGCGCTTGGCTGCCGCCCCGGTTACATCGGCCCGGTCGGCATTCCGGAAACGGTGCGCGTCGTGGCCGACCGTACGGTGTTTGCCATGAGCGATTTCGTCTGCGGCGCCAACAAGCCGGGCTACCACCTCAAGGGCGTGAACTTCCTGCGCGATTTGCCCGATCCCGCAGTCGTGGCCGACATCCGCAACGTGGTCGCCGGCGACCCGAGCCCGGACGGCAAGGGCAAGCTGGAGCTGTGCCGCGGGATCGAAGTGGGCCACATCTTCCAGTTGCGCACCAAGTATTCCGAATCCATGAACTGCCTGTTCACCGATCAGGATGGCCAGCAAAAGGTCATGGAAATGGGCTGCTACGGCATCGGCGTATCGCGTGTCGTCGCTGCAGCCATCGAGCAGGGGCATGACGACAAGGGCATCAAGTTCCCGTCCGCGCTGGCACCGTTTACCGTCTGCATCGTGCCGATGGGCTACCACCGTTCCGAGACCGTGCGCGCTGCTGCCGATGCGCTGTACCTGAAGCTGGTGGCTGCCGGCGTCGACGTGCTGCTCGACGACCGCAACGAGCGCCCCGGCTCGATGTTCGCCGACATGGAACTGATTGGCATCCCGCATCGCCTGACCATCGGCGACAAGGGCCTGGCCGAAGGCATGATCGAATACGTGGCGCGCAGCGGTGGCGACATGGAAAAGATTGCGCTGGATACCGCGGTCGATTGTGTCCGCGGAAAACTGGCCGCCTGATCCCGGATGAAAATTAGCAGGCTGATTGCAGGAAGCCTGCTCCTCCTGTTTGCCGCACTGGCCCATGCCGGTGCGCAAAAGGAGGAGGCGCTTTCCTCGTCCGTGCAAACCGCGATGCAGCGCTCGATCAACGATGCGTTGCAGCCGAAACTGATGTTTGCGAACGAGGCCGAAGGCCAGGCCTGGCTGGAGGCGATGTCTGCGCGCATTGCCAAGCGGGTGCCGGACGCATTCATGCGCAAGCGCCTGCTGACCGCCATTCACTACGAGGCCACGCGGGCCGGGCTCGATCCGCAACTGGTGCTGGGTCTGATTTATGTCGAGAGCGGTTTCAACCGCTATGCCGTATCCAGTGTTGGCGCTCGCGGCCTGATGCAGGTCATGCCGTTCTGGGTGCGCCAGATCGGTCACAGCCGGCACAATCTCTTCGACGTGCATACCAACCTGCGTTTCGGTTGCACCATCCTGCGCCATTATCTGGACATCGAAAACGGCGATCTTTTCCGTGCCTTGGGCCGTTACAACGGTAGTCTTGGACGTGCCGAGTATCCCAACGCCGTGCACGCGGCCTGGAAAAAGTTTTTTGCCTGGGACGGGCAGGGCAAATCCTTGCCATTGCGCTGAGTCGCTCGGTTCAGGTCTTTTTCACGTTGTGGTATTGCGGGCATCTTTTGTATCTTGCGGGAGCAAAAACCACTTCGTTTCGCTAAGTTTGGTCAAGAAAACTTTAGCTTCACGACAGCTTTCACGGCTTCGGGCGGATAATGCCGCATCCGGACAAAGAAAAAGAAAAAACGATGATTTTGCAAAAAACCAAATGGTGGGGCGGGTTGCTGCTGATTTCTCTTCCCCTTGCCTTCGGTGCCTGGCTGGTGGGATTCCCCGCTGCCTTTCTGGTTGGCGCGATGGTCGGCGCCATCGTTTACAGCCTTACCGTTGCGACCAAGGTCCGGGTGCCGCGGCCGGTTTTTGTCTGTGTGCAGGCAGTGCTCGGCTGCGCCGTGGCGCGTGCCATCACTTCCTCGTTTCTGGATTCCGTTACCCGCAGCGGCGCGATCATGCTGCTCGTGGTTCTGGCCACGATCATGGCCGGTGCGCTGGTGGGGTGGGTGCTGGTGCGTTACGGCGCGTTGCCGGGGACTACGGCGGCCTGGGGGTCTTCTCCGGGCGGTGCTTCCGCGATGGTGGCCATGGCAGAAGAATATGGCGCCGATACCCGTCTGGTCGCGTTCATGCAGTATCTGCGCGTGGTCATGGTCGTGCTGACGGCCACGCTGGTTTCCCAGTTCCTGCTGGGGGCGACGGCTGCTTCCTCTTCCGCGCCGTCCTTCTCTTCCCTGTTCGCCGCAACGCCATTGGTACCCACGCTGCAAACGCTGGGGATCGCCGTGGCGGGCGGCTTGCTCGGCAAATGGTCGAGGATTCCTTCCGGGGCGCTGCTGGTCACCATGCTTCTGGGTGGGGTTCTGCACGCCATGGGGGTGGATATCGTCCTGCCCGCCTGGCTGCTTGCCCTGGCCAACGTGGCGCTGGGATGGTATGTCGGCCTGGGGTTCGATCGCAGCATCCTGCGTTACGTGTTCAAGGCCATTCCCCAATTGCTGCTGTCGACTTTTCTTCTGATCGGCATGTGCGGTTTTTCGAGTTGGGTTCTGACGAGGTTCGTCGGCCTTGATCCGTTGACTGCTTTCCTCGCTACGAGCCCCGGCGGGCTGGATTCGGTCGTGGTGATTGCGCTTGGAAGCAAGGTGGATTTCTCGTTCATCGTGGCAGTGCAGACCCTGCGCCTTTTCATGGTGATCCTGATCGGGCCGTTCATTGCCAAATGGCTTTGCCGGTTTGCTCGCTCCCCGTCCGCGCATTGATCCCGGCTTGTTTTTGCCGGATAACGTTCCATACTGAATTGTCCTTGGCAGGCTGGGGGAAAAACAGCCTGAGCATCGTTCTATCCGGTACGGCCGGGAGAAACGCATGAAAATCAAAAATACCTTTTTGTTTGCTGATGCTGTTTCGCGTCAGACGTTGCCTGATGCTTGATTCGGATAGAGTAATCAGCCTTCTCACTACCCAATTAGGAGCGTAATCACCATGTCTACCGTTATGCTGAATGGTATCCCTGTCAGTGTCGGAGGGCGGTTTCCGCGAGTTGGAGATACTGCCAACAGCTTCATGCTGGTCGATACCAGCCTGAAGGATATCCCCCTGTCCAAATTTTGGGGACAACGCAAGTTGATCGCTGTTGTTCCCAGTCTGGATGCGGCCATCGGCCTGACCATAGCCCGCAAACTTGAAGGGCTTGCCAGTGAAATCGACAATCTGGTGGCCATGACCGTATCCGTCGATACGCCCTACGCGCTGTCACGGATTGGCGAAGCAGAAGGGTTTCGCAAGGTTCAACTGCTTTCCACGCTGCGTGGCCGCGATTTCCACAAGGATTACGGTGTGATGATCACCGATGTGCCGCTGTCGGGTTTGATGGCGACTGCACTGATTACGCTCGATGTGAACGACGAGGTGCTTTATGCCGAGTTGGTGACGGATATCAATTCCGAACCCAACTATCAGGAGGCGGTGGAGCCGTTGTTGCCGCCGGAAGAAAAAGCCTGAGAACTTGTCACGATCTTGCTGCGAGGCCGGCTTTGCCGGCCTCGTTTTTTCTGCCGCAATCCGGAAAATCAAGCGTCCCGGTATTGCTTCATCAGCTTCACGTAGTTGTTGGCCGAATAGGCAAAGCCGGCGAGCTCTCCTTCGCTGAGGGGGCGGATTTCCTTGACCGGACTGCCCACATAGAGATAGCCGGAACGCAAAACCTTGCCCGGCGGAACCAGCGAACCGGCGCCGACCATGACCCGGTCTTCGATGACTGCACGGTCGAGCACGATGGCCCCCATGCCGATCAGGCAGTCATTGCCGATGGTGCAGCCGTGCAGGATCACGGCATGACCCACGGTGACCCGGTCGCCGATGATCAATGGCGCGCCGGCCGGATCGCTCTCGCTCTTGTGCGTGACATGCAGCGTAGAGTTGTCCTGGATGTTGCTTTCCTTGCCGATGCGGATGAAGTTCACGTCGCCACGTGCCGCAACATTGGGCCACACCGACGAATTTTCGCCGATGCTGATCTCGCCGATGACCTGCGCGCTCTCATGCACCCAGGCGCCGGATTCCAGTTTGGGTTCGATGTCGTTGAATTTCCCGATTGCCATTGCTGTTCCTTGCTAGTAATTTGCCAACCCTGCACAAATATAGGCTGTAGAGCCATTTTACCCGAGACCCGATAGCCATGACCGAAGTAACCAATCCCCTGCTCGATTTTTCCGGCCTGCCGCGTTACGACGAGATCCGGCCCGAGCACATTACCCCGGCGCTCGATACGTTGCTGGAAACAAGCCGCCAGGCAGTGGCGCAGGCCGAATCCACGGATAACCCGACGTGGGAGAGTTTTGTTGCGCCGGTTGAGGTCGCGCTGGAAAGGCTTGGAAGGGCCTGGGGAATCGCCGGGCATATGGAAAGCGTGGTCAATACGCCTGAGTTGCGCGAAGCCTACAACGCCAACATCGCGCGCATTTCCAATTTCTATACCGAGCTGGGCCAGAACGAAAAGCTCTACGCGGGCTACAAGCTTCTCGCCGCAGCACCGGAGTTCGCGCATTACAGCCAGGCACGCAAGACAATTGTCGAACATGCCCTGCGTGATTTCAGGCTGTCCGGCGCCGAACTCGCCCCTGAGCAGAAAACGCGGTTCATGGAGATTTCCGAGCGGCTTTCCGAGCTGACCAATCGCTTTTCGCAGAACCTGCTCGATGCGACCGACAGCTACGCGGCCTATATCGACGATGTACGCCGACTCAAGGGCCTGCCGCCCGATAACCTCGCTGCTGCGCGTGCGGCGGCCGAAGCCGATCACTTCAACGGCTACAAACTCACCCTCAAGGCCCCGAGCTATATTCCGGCCATGCAGTATCTGGATGACCGGGCCTTGCGCGAACAGCTTTATGTGGCCTATGTCACGCGCGCATCCGAGTTCGACCGCATGAAGTGGGACAACGGCCCGCTGATCGACGAGATACTGAAACTGCGCCAGGAAGGCGCGCAAATGCTCGGCTTCAAGACTTTCGGCGAGGAATCGCTTGCGACCAAGATGGCTGAATCGCCCGAGGCCGTGCTGCAATTCCTGCGCGATCTGGCCGTGCGCGCCAGGCCTTTCATGCTGCAGGACAGGGCCGAGATGTCGGGCTGGGCCATGGAGCGTCTGGGAATCAAGGGGCTGGAACCGTGGGATCTGGCTTATGTGGCCGAAAAGATTCGCGAGGAGAAATATGCATTTTCGGAGCAGGAGGTGAAGCAGTATTTCACCGAGCCGACCGTGCTCTCCGGCCTGTTCCACCTGATCGAAACCCTCTACGGATTGCGCTTCGAAGAAGCCAGCGCGCCGGTCTGGCATCCGGATGTGAAGTATTTTGAACTGAAGAATGCCGACGGTTCGCTGGTCGGCGGTCTGTATCTTGACCTGTATGCGCGCGCCGCCAAGCAGGGCGGGGCATGGATGAACGACGTGCGCGGGCGCAAGAAGCTCGCCGATGGCAGTATCCAGACGCCGGTGGCGCTGGTGGTCTGCAATTTCGCATCGGGAGTGGACGGCAAGCCGGCGCTGTTGCCGCACGACGACGTGATCACCCTATTCCACGAATTCGGCCATGCGCTGCATCACCTGCTGACCGAAGTCGATGAGCTGGACGTATCCGGCATCAGTGGCGTGGAATGGGATGCGGTCGAGCTGCCCAGCCAGTTCATGGAAAACTTCTGCTGGGAATGGAGCGTGCTGCCCAAGCTGACCAGGCATGTCGAAACCGGCGCGAGCCTGCCGAGGGAACTTTTCGGCAAGATGCTGGCGGCGAAGAACTTCCAGAGCGGCAGTGCCATGCTGCGCCAGCTGTATTTCTCTATTTTCGACATGGAACTGCACCAGAGCACCGAAGCGGTGGCCGTGCAGAAGCTGGCCATCGCCGTGCAGCGCGAGCTGGGCATCCCGCTGCCCCCGTTCTATAACCGCTTTCCGCAAAGCTTCAGCCATATCTTTGCCGGTGGCTACTCGGCCGGGTATTACAGCTACAAGTGGGCGGAAGTGTTGTCCGCCGATGCCTATGCGGCTTTTGAGGAGGAGGGCGTGCTCAATCCGGAAACCGGTGCGCGCTTCAGGCATGAGATTCTGGCGCGCGGCGGTGAGCGCCCGGCGCTGGAATCGTTCAAGGCTTTCCGCGGCCGTACTCCGCAGATCGATGCGCTGCTGCGGCATAACGGCCTGAGCGCGTGATGATCGAACGCAAAAGTCTGGAGCTTCTGGCCCCGGCCAAAAATCTGGAAACCGGGGTTGAGGCCATCAACCACGGTGCCGATGCGGTGTATATCGGAGGCCCGGCGTTCGGCGCACGCGCTGCGGCCGGCAATCCGGTGGAAGACATCGAAAAACTGGCCGCCCATGCGCACCGCTTTTCGGCTCGCGTGTACGTGACCTTCAATACCATCCTGTTCGATCACGAACTGGCCGAGGCCGAGCGGCTGGTGCGCCAACTGTACGAAGCCGGCGCCGACGCGCTGATCGTGCAGGATATGGGTTTGTTGCAGCTCGATCTGCCGCCGATCGCGCTGCATGCCAGCACGCAGACCGACAACCGCACGCCGGAGAAAGTCCGCTTCCTGCAGGATGCCGGGTTCTCGCAGGTGGTGCTGGCGCGCGAACTGTCGCTGGCGCAGATTCGCGAGATCGCCGACCAGACCCGGGTCAACCTGGAATTCTTCATCCACGGTGCGCTGTGTGTCAGTTACAGCGGGCAGTGCTATATCAGTCATGCCCAGACCGGGCGCAGCGCCAACCGCGGCGAGTGCGCCCAGCTCTGCCGTTTGCCGTGGACGCTGCTCGACGAAGCCGGGCAGGTGTTGGCGCAAGACCGGCACCTGCTTTCGCTCAAGGACATGAACCAGACCGCCAACCTGCGTGCACTGGTCGAAGCCGGCATCAGTTCGTTCAAGATCGAAGGGCGGCTCAAGGATGTTTCCTACGTCAAGAACGTGACCGCACATTACCGGCAGCAACTCGACCGCATTCTGGAAGACTTGCCGGACTATCGCCGCGCTTCCTGCGGGCGCTCCGAATTCTTCTTTACCCCGCAGCCGCAAAAGAGCTTCAACCGCGGATTCACCGATTATTTCCTGAACGAGCGGCAGACCGGAATCGGCTCGTTCCTGACCCCGAAGTTTGCCGGAGAGCCGGCGGGCAAGGTGGTACGGTTCGGGGCGGACTGGCTGGAAATCGACAGCCCGCTGGAATTCCATAACGGCGACGGAATCAGCTTCTTCAATATCAAGGACGAACTGGTTGGCGTGCGGATCAACCGGGTTGCGGGCGGGCGCTTGTACCCGGCAGAACCGGTGCCCGGCCTGCAAGCGGGCACGGCCATTTACCGGAACCTGGATCACGAATTCGAAAAACTGCTGACCGGGAAATCGGCGGAACGGCGCATCGATGTCGATTTGCGTCTGAGCGATACGGCAGACGGTTTTGTCTTGACGGTCACGGACGAGGAGGGCATTGGAGCGACAGCCTCAATGACTTGCCTCAAGGAGCCCGCCCGGGACGAAGCGCGTGCGCGCACGACGATTGCCGAGCAACTGTGCAAGCTTGGCAACACGATGTTCCGGGCAGGAAACATCCATCTGGATATTGCCTGCGGCTGGTTCATCCCGGTTTCTGCGCTCAACGCCTTGCGCCGGCAGGCTGTGGAGGCGCTGGAAGCGGCGCGGGCGGCTGCATATGTTCGCCCCGCCAAAGCAATGGCGCTTTCTCCCCCCGTTCGCCATCCGGAAAAGATGCTTTCCTGGCAGGGCAATGTCAGTAACCAGGCGGCACGAAGCTGGTATCTGGAGCATGGCGTCAACGAGGTAAGCGATGCCTACGAATGCAATCGCGAAACCGGGCAAGTCCCCTTGATGGTGACCAAGCATTGCCTGCGGCATGATTTCGGGGCTTGCCCCAAACAGGCAAAGGGCATTCGTCCGGAGCCGTGGCGGCTTGTGCGCGGGCAGGATGGCTATGCCTTGCGTTTCGACTGCAAGCGCTGCGAGATGCAGGTGCTGGGTGAACTGAAGAAGGTTCGAAGCAAGAAACACTGATATATAGCGTTATTTTTTGCGTGTCCAAGTAAAAACGGCCTCCCAGTTGGGAGGCCGTTGATTTTGCAGAATTATCTGCGCCGTTGTTTAGACGGTGAAGTGGATATGACCAAGCGCGAGGGCGGTCATGAGCCAGATGGCCGAGATACCGATGGCCGGGAGGATGGCGAACTTCTGCAGATCGCCGAACTCGACCTTGCCCAGACCCACGAGCAGGTAGGTGGAAGGCACCAGCGGGCTCAACAGGTGGGAACCTTGACCGATCAGGGCAGCGCGAGCCATTTCTTCGGCCGGAACGTTGTAGGCTGCAGCAGCCTTCACCAGCACCGGCAGCACGCCGAAGTAGAACGCATCGTTGGTCAGGAAGAAGGTACCCGGCAAGCTGATCACCGCAGTAATCACGGCGAAGTGCGGACCCCAGGCAGTCGGAATCGAAGAAATGATCACCTTCGACATGGCATCGATCATCTTGGTGCCAGCCATGATGCCCATGAAGACACCAGCCGCGAAGATCAGGGACACCACCGGCATCGCGTTGGCGCCGTTGGCGACGATGCGAGCACCTTGTTCCTTGGTCTTGTAGTTGATCATCAGGGCCAGAGCGGTA
>NZ_FOVE01000025.1 GCF_900115065.1 Formivibrio citricus
GGGACAGACCACGGTTTCCTGTGATGGTTTTCTGGTAGAGTGGGAGACGTTTCCGCTATCAACTTGAACCGGGCATGGTCGATGCGATTCGCCGAGCGACCAACGGCAACTTTGCGCTCGGGGATTCGCGATTTGGCGAGGAGATCGGCCGCATGCTAGGCCGGCGCGCCCAACCGGGCCAGTCGGGGCGGCCGAGAAAGCGGGAAGAGCCAGAGTCGCTTGGCTTGTTGTGATCGGAAATTGTGGTCTGTCCCCTATTTGCTTCCTATTTGCTTGATTTGTGTGCCCTATTTGTGCGGCTCAGGACGTTTTTTTGCCGGAAAGGCGCTTGCCCAGTACTACGCCAGTTTTTTCGATGTATTCATAAGAAAAGCGGGAAATCAGGATGACCACGCCGAGGAAGGCCAGTGGCAGGATGGTATTCCCCAAGGCGCTGCCCGTGTCGAGAAACATCTGCCCCGAAGAGGGGACTACGCGAATCCATGAAGGCTCGGACTCCTGATCTTGCCGCAGCAACGCCTGGGTCAGTGCGCTGATCAGCAGGTAGTGCGTAAGGTAGATCGAATAGGACCAACGCCCCAGCAGTTCAAAGACGGGGTGCTTGAGCAGGCGCGATACGATTCCGGCCTCGCGCGCAAAAATCAGGATGAACAGCGCATAAAAGCAGGTGGCCAGAAGGCTGCGGGCGGGGTAAGACCACGTCAGGCAGGCATAGAGACCCGCCAGTACCAGTAGTTCAATCACCCCGTTCCATTTGCCCGGCCAGCGCCCCGCACCGATTTTCTGGCTGAGGGGGTAAATTGCGGCGCCGATGAAAAAACAGGTCACGCCCCGGAAGCTGCCCGTGGAGATGAAGCTGGCGCCTGCGAGTACGCACAGCGCGCAACCGAGGGCGACAAGCTGAAATCCTCGTTCCCGCAGGCGGGTGAGCATCAGCAAAATCAGGCCGAACACGGCGTAGATCGGGAACTCCACGCTGATGGTCCAGGCCGGGCCGTTGAAGGAGAACGGATCGGTTTGCGGCAGCCAGGCTTGCAGCAGCAGGAAATTCGCGCCCCATTCTTTCCAGAAATCGCCCGTTCCGAGCAAGTCCAGCACATCGGAGAAATCGCCATCCAGCCAGGCCAGCGTCGCCAGCATGACGGTGTAGGCCAGCAGCAGAACCCAGTGCAGCGGAAAGATGCGGAAGAGGCGGCTGACCATGAAGCGCCCGAGCCGGGCAGCATCGAAGGATTTATTACCGTAGGTGTGCGCCAGAACAAAACCGCTCAGGGTAAAGAAGTATTCGACGAACAGCCCGGCCGAGCGGAAGAAAGACCATTCGGTGAAGCTGTCCAGAATGTGCAGGTGGAACATGACCACCGACAGGGCAAATAGCCCCCGGAAACTGTCCAGAACGTCGAAGCGCTGCAGGGGCGTGGCGGATGGTGTCGTCATCGTTTTGAAGAGGCAGGCCGGCTGGCGAGCCCGGTGATGGCCGGGCCGCCGAGCCGATGTGATACTCAGTTTTCGCGAGTCACAATATCCCCGCGCAGGCTGTGCGACAGCGCGCCGGTAATGTGGATTTCGACGAAGTGGTTGATCAGGCGCGGGTTGCCGACGAAGTTGACGATGCGGTTGTTGTCGGTGCGGCCGGCCAGCTCGTTCGGGTCTTTTTTGGAAATGCCTTCGACCAGAACGCGCTGCACGGTGCCGATCATGGCGCGGTTGACGGCCTGCTCGCGCTCGTCGAGCCTTGCCTGCAAGCGCATCAGGCGTTTGGTTTTCACTTCCTCGGGCACATCGTCTTCAAGATCGGCGGCCGGGGTGCCGGGGCGGCGGCTGTAGATGAAGCTGAAGCTCGCGTCGAAGCCGACGTCGTCGATCAGCTTCATGGTCTTTTCGAAGTCTTCCTCGGTTTCGCCGGGGAAGCCGACGATGAAGTCGGACGAGAGGCACAGGTCGGGGCGGGCCTCTTTCAGCTTGCGCGCCAGCGACTTGAATTCCAGCGTGGTGTAGCCGCGTTTCATGGCGACCAGTACGCGGTCGGAGCCGGCCTGCACCGGCAGGTGCAGGTGCGAGACGAGCTTGGGCAGCTTGCGGTAGCAGTCGATCACGCGCTGGGTCATCTCGCGCGGGTGGCTGGTGGTGTAGCGGATGCGCTCGACACCCGGAATCTCGTGCACGTATTCCAGCAGCAGTGCGAAATCAGCGATCTCGCCGTCTTCCATCGCGCCGCGGTAGGCGTTGACGTTCTGGCCGAGCAGCGTGACTTCCTTGACGCCCTGTTGCACCAGTCCGGCGATTTCCGTGAGTACGTCATCAAGCGGGCGGCTGACTTCCTGGCCGCGCGTGAACGGCACGATGCAGTAGGTGCAGAATTTCGAGCAACCTTCCATGATCGAGACGAACGCGGTTGCTCCCTCGGTGCGCGCCGGCGGCAGGTGGTCGAATTTCTCGATTTCCGGGAACGAGGTGTCGATCTGCGAAGTGCCGGTTTCGCGGCGCTTGGCGATCAGTTCCGGCAGGCGGTGCAGGGTCTGCGGGCCGAATACCACGTCGACGTACGGCGCGCGCTTGATGATGGTGGCGCCTTCCTGGCTCGCCACGCAGCCGCCGACCCCGATGATCAGGCCCGGCTTGGCCTGCTTGAGCGGCTTGACGCGGCCAAGGTCGGAGAACACCTTTTCCTGCGCCTTTTCGCGTACCGAGCAGGTGTTGAAGAGGATGACATCGGCTTCTTCGATATTGCTGGTTTTGACATGCCCTTCGGCAAACTGCAGTACGTCCGCCATCTTGTCCGAGTCGTACTCGTTCATCTGGCAGCCATAGGTCTTGATGAATACTTTCTTGGTCACAACAAAAATCCGGGTAGGTTAATAGCTGGATGTGGAGGCTGGGGAGCTCAGGCCCTTTTGCTTGAGTTCTTCAGGAGTGAGTATCCACACCTGGAATAGTTCGCCGCGTATGTCGAGCTGGTAATTCACCAGCGAACCGACAGGCAATTGGTGCAGGAAAATGAGGGTGTTTTGCTGGCTGAAGACCCTGAGGCCGGGCGCCGGGCGCAGCGTATCCTTGCCGATGATGACCTGCATGGGCGCAACAGAGCTGACCTCGCCCAAGCGGGCGTTGGCCGGAATCAGTCGCGCCATGGCCTGCGAAGCCAGCAGGGCCATGAACAAAAACAACAGCTTGCGCATGGTTTTTCCTTGGAGGGAAAGGGTGCTGCATTGTAGCGCAAACCGCTTTCACCCGTGGCTTGTCCGGTATGAATGGTTCACAATGCAGGCATGAAACAGATCGTTGAAGTCACGATCCCGGTTTTTCCTGAATGCTGGTCGAGCTGCGGCAACTGCGGGCGAGGCGAAGTGACCGTGGATGACGTCCCGATGGCCGAAGGCAGTTATGTCGAGCGCGACG
The DNA here is from genome assembly GCF_900115065.1 of Formivibrio citricus. Classification (GTDB taxonomy): domain Bacteria; phylum Pseudomonadota; class Gammaproteobacteria; order Burkholderiales; family Chitinibacteraceae; genus Formivibrio; species Formivibrio citricus. The sequence goes on from NZ_FOVE01000025.1 coordinate 3,400, forward strand.
AGACGATACTTGTTCTGGAGACTGGCAAGGTCGCTCTGGATATCCCCAGTCCTTGCCGCGGCGAGGTGGTGGCGATCCTGGTCAAGCCCGGCGACAGGGTGGAAGAGCGCGAAGTGGTGATGCTGCTGGAAACCTGAGAACCTGTTCTCAGAACAGGTTCCGAAGAAGCGCCGCCTCGCTCTTTGTCCGCAGGAGGCGCAATCCTCTGCTAGGATAAGAATGATTCCCGAATACGGAGCCCGCCATGAAAACCGCCCGCCAGCAACTCGCAGAAAAAGCCTTGCCCGTTACGATCAGCGTTTCCCCCTCCCATACCGTTTTTCAGGCCCTGCAAGTCATGGCCGAATGGAACATCGGAGCCGTTCTGGTGATGAATGGCAACGAGCTGGCCGGCATATTTTCAGAGCGCGATTACGCGCGCCGTGTGGTGCTGGCCGGCAAATCGACAGCGACCACCCCGGTTTCCGAAGTGATGTCTCCTTGCGCATTTTGTGTGTTGCCGGATATTCCGGTCGATGAGTGCCTGGCGCTGATGGTTGAAAAAAGGATACGGTACTTGCCGATCCAGGAAGGGGGCAAGGTGCAAGGATTACTCTCTATTGAAGAGCTGGTGCGGGCAACGATTACCGAGCATCAATTCGCACTCGAGCAACTGGAAAGCTACATCTACCGATGACCACCTGGCTTTTCGATCTCGACGACACGCTGCACCATGCCAGCCGCCATGCCTTTCCGGTGATCAACCGAGCCATGACCCAATACCTGATGGGGCGGCTGGGACTGACCCACTCGGAGGCCTCGTCGCTGCGCCAGCACTACTGGCGGCGCTACGGCGCCACGCTGCTCGGGCTGATCCGCCACCATCCGCATATCGACCCGCACCATTTTCTGTTCGAGACTCATCCGCTGGATGAGCTAACCGAATCCATCCATCCGATGCGCGGCTTGCGCCGCACCCTGCTGCGCCTGAAGGGACAGAAGATCCTCTTCACCAACGCGCCGCGCATCTATGCCGAAACACTGCTGGCCGAACTCGGGGTGAGCGACTGCTTCGACGTGGTTTTCGGCGTCGAGGACGCGCGGCTCAAACCCAAGCCGGACGTGAATACCTACCGCCAACTGCTGCGCCTGCTGCGGGCCGACCCGCGGCGCTGCGTCATGGTCGAGGATTCCAGTTGCAACCTGGTCCCCGCCAAAAAAATCGGTATCAAAACGGTGTGGCTGCGCCGCTCGGCGCGTCGTTCGCTGGCGGCGGATGTGCTGATTCGCCGGCTGGACGAGTTGCCGTTGCGCTTTCGCTGAATCAACTCTGAAGGTGCAGGGCGCTTGTGGGAGCGGTTGCTCCGCGTGTAGGTCGGATAAGCCGTAGATGCCAGCAGGTAGCCCGGATGCCGCGCAGTGGAATCCGGGAACTCGGGTTGCACAGACACACCGGGTTGGACCGCTACCAACGAAAGCCCCGGATTTCACCTTGTTCCATCCGGGCTGCTCGCTTAATCCCGTCCTGCCCGCGTGCGCACGGCGCACCCTACTCCTGACTTGCCTTGTCACTGATCAAAACAATCTGACCCGCTGCCAGTCGAAAAAGGGCCCCGGATCGGTCTTGCGCAGCGGCGCGATGTCGTTGTGACCGACCAGATGCCGGATGGGATAAGCCTGCCGGAGCGCCGGCAGCAGCGCAGCGAGCGTGGCGTATTGCGCTTCGTTGAACGGCACGTAGTCCGATCCCTCGATTTCAATCCCGATGGAAAAATCGTTGCAGCGTTCGCGCCCCAGCCAGCGCGAAACGCCGGCATGCCAGGCGCGCTCGTTGCAGGAAACGAACTGCACGAGCTCGCCATCGCGCCGGATCAGGAAGTGCGCCGCCACGCGCAGGTTGGCCAGGCCCGCATAGAACGGGTGGCTGGCGCAGTCGAGCGTGTTGGTGAACAGCCGCTCGATGTCGTCGCCACCGAATTCGCCGGGCGGCAGGCTGATGTTGTGCAGCACGGCCATGTCGATGGCCGTGCCTTGCGGGCGCGCGTCGTGGTTGGGGCTCGGGACGCGGCGGGCGGTAGTGCACCATCCGTCAGTGGCGACGATGCAGGCCGGCGTCATTGGATTCCCAGCCGCTCCATGCGGTAGCGCATCGAACGGAAGGTGACGCCCAGGATGCGCGCGGCCTGGGTGCGGTTGAAGCGGGTTTTTTCCAGTGCTTCGAGAATCACGGCCTTTTCAACACGGTCGAGGTAATCCTGCAGGGGATACTTGCCGTCGAGCCCCCCGGTGATTTCGGGCTCTTCTCGCTCGGTGATGGTGAGTTGCAGGTCGTCCGGGGTGATGCAGACGCCGTCGGAGAGAGCCTGCGCGCGTTCGAGGATGTTTTCCAGTTCACGCACATTGCCGGGGAAATCGTAGCGCTGCAGCGCCAGTTCGGCCTCATGTCCGAGTTCGGGGGCGGGTGCGCCCTGGCGCGCGGCGAGTTTGCCGAGGATGCTGCGCGCGATCAGCAGGATGTCCTCGCCCATCTCGCGCAGAGGCGGCATGCGCATTTCGATCACGTTGAGGCGGTAGAACAAATCCTGGCGGAAGGTGCCGGCTTCGACGCACTGGGCAAGATTGCGGTGCGTGGCCGAGATGATGCGTACGTCGACCGGTTCTTCGCTGGTCGCGCCGACCTTGCGCACCTTGCGCTCCTGGATGGCGCGCAGCAGCTTGACCTGCATCGCGAGCGGCAGGTCGGCGACTTCGTCGAGGAACAGCGTGCCGCCGCTGGCCGCCTGGAAAAAACCGTCGCGGTCTTCGTTGGCACCGGTGAAAGCGCCCTTGCGGTAGCCGAAGAACTCGCTTTCCATGAGGTTTTCCGGGATCGCGCCGCAGTTCACGGCGACGAACGGTTTCTCGGCGCGGTTCGATTTGGCGTGGATGAGCCGGGCGGCGCGCTCCTTGCCGGAACCGGATTCGCCTGTGATGTAGACCGGCGCCTGGCTCCTGGCGAGCTTGTCGACCAAGGTGAGCACTTGCTGGATGGCGCACGATTGCCCCAGCAGCAGTTGTTCGGTTTCTTCCTCTTCCGCGGCGGGTTCAAGCCGCAGCGCCGATTTGACCAAGGTGCGCAGTTGCTCCAGCGACACCGGCTTGGCGAGGTAGTCGAACGCGCCGGCCTTGAGTGCGGCTACAGCGTTTTCGGTGCCGCCGTAGGCGGTGATGACCGCGACGGGCACGTCCAGCCCCTTTTTCTGGATATGGCGCACCACTTCCAGTCCTTCGCCGTCGGGCATGCGCATGTCGGTCAGGCAGAGGTCATAGTGGGTGCTGTCGAGACTGGCGCAGGCTTCCTGTACGCCGTGCGCCTTGTCGACTTCCAGCCCCATGCGCAGCAGGGTGAGCTCCAGCAGATCGGCAAGGTCGACTTCATCGTCGACCACCAGTGCCCGGCGGGCTGGGGTCTTAGCGGGTTTTTTGGCCATCGTGCAATCCGAAGGTGAGGCGGAAACAGGCCCCGCCTTGCGGCGGAGAAACATATTCTATCTGCGCATTGTTGGCCTGGCAGATCTCGCGCGCGATATAAAGCCCCAAGCCGGTTCCACGTGCGTCGGTGGTGAAAAACGGCTCGAACAATTGGGCCTGCGCTTCGGCGGGGACGGGCGGGCCGTCGTTACAAACGTCGAGCCGCCAGTGTCGCCCTTGTGCCCTTACCGTGAAGACCAGACTGCCATCGTTTTTGCTGCAATAGCGCCAGCCGTTGCGCGCGAGGTTCCAGAGCACCTGATGCAGGTGTCCGGCATCGAAGTGTATTTCCGCTTCCGGGGGACAATCGAGCACGATGGCGGCGGAGATGCCCTCGACCTGGCTGAATTCGTCCAGGAATTGTCCCAGCCATTCTCCGAGGCGGATCGGGCGCATCTGCAACCGGTCGCGCCGGTTGAGCTCCAGCACGTCCTTGACCATGCGGTCGAGCCGCTGGGTGTTTTCACCGATGATGCGCGTCAGTTTGTCGATCAGCGGATCGCGGGATTCTTCAGCCAGTAGTTGTGCGGCGTGGCTGATGGCGCCGAGGGGGTTGCGGATCTCGTGCGCCAGATTGGCCGTGAGCCGGCCCAGCGCTGCGAGTTTGATCTGTTGGGCTTCGCGGCGCAGCCGGTCCATGTCTTCCAGGTAGATCAGGGCGCTGCCGGCAAAGCCGGGAGACAGCGCCACAAAGCGCGGGCGCAAGAGCTTGTGTGTTCCGGGGGCTGTCAACAAGGGAGGTGGCAGGGACGGATCTTCGTGCCAAGCCAGGAGCGCGGCTTCCAGTCCCGGCAACAGGGCGTCGAGCCGGACATCGTGGGTTGGATGGCAGCCGGTGAGGCGTTCTGCTTGCTGGTTGAACTGGCGGATACGGTATTTGCCATCGATCACCAGAACGCCATCGGAGACGTCTTGCAGGATGCGCTGGTTAAGCCGGTCAAGTTTTGCGAGGTCGACGCGCCTTTGTTCGGCGAGCTTCTGGCTTTCCTGGGCATAGCGGGCCAAACGGTGCGCCACCCACGCCACCGCGAAGAATGCCACGCACAGCAATGCCAGCGTGGTGAAGTTGTAATCGACTTCGGGGGAGCGGTAGGCCCGGTAGGTTTCCTCTCCCAGCAGTGCGATTGTGGCGAGCGCGGCATGAAACAGCGTCATCCGCCCTTGGGCAATCAGACCGGCCGCAGCCAGATAGGGAAGCAGCAGCAGCCCGACTCCGCTTTTGAGCCCTCCCAGCAGCGCGATCAGCGTAACGATGAAAATGACGTCGGCAGCGACGTGCAGGGTGAGTTGCTGGTCGAAGCCGGGGCGACGGCGGGCGATGCCTATGGCGAAGGCGATGGCCAGCAGCGAGTAGCCTGCCGCAATGCTGAGCAGGACCGGGTGGGCCATGCGGGAACTGAAGACGAGCCCGCCTACCAGCAATGCGATGACCGTGAGAAGCCGGAAGATGTTGAAAGCGGCGAGCGATTGCCAGTGGGCTTCGCTCGCCGTGGTGCGGTGGTGCTGCTTGAAGTTCGTGATGCTGTGAACGAAGCCCATCAGTCACGCGGAGCGTTTGCGTTGCGTGTCTGGCGTAACGGCGTTTCTTCGAGAAAACGCGTCAGCTCGGACAGCGCAGCTTCGTAAACCCTGCGCTTGAACTCGATCACCGAATCGAGCGGCGACCAGTACTCGCTCCAGCGCCAGGCGTCGAATTCCGGGTGGCTGGTGCGCCGCAAGGACACATCGGAATCGCGGCCGGTCAGGCGCAGCAGGAACCAGATCTGCTTCTGGCCCTTGTAGGTACCGCGCCATTCGCGCCGTACCCAGTTGGTCGGAACATCGTATCGCAACCAGTCGCGTGTGCGGCCGAGGATCTCCACCTGGTTCGGCGCCAGACCCACTTCCTCCATCAGCTCGCGGTACATGGCCTGTTCGGGCGATTCCCCCGGCTTGATGCCGCCTTGCGGGAACTGCCAGGAGTGCTCGCGCACGCGCTTGCCCCAGAACACCTGGTTCCGGTGGTTGACGATGATGATGCCGACATTCGGACGATAGCCGTCTCGGTCGAGCATAGACTTACCCTGCAAACTCTTTGGCGGGGGCCGACCCGGCGGGCAGGCAACCCCGAAATCCGCGATCATGTCGTGGATATCACTCTGGTGGCAGTATACGACAGAGACGGGAGGGCGACCAAGAGCCGATTTCACCTACCGAAACAGGTTCTAAATAAACAGCCGACGGTCGTTGTGCGGGTTCATCCTGGCGAGGTCGGTGACGAACTCGTCGAACTCCAGCCCGTATTCGGCTTTGAGCTTTTCTGCCTTTTCGGCCAGGCGAGCCCATTGCGGGCTATTCTGGCCGCGCCGAAAGCCAAAAGCCACGACGTTCCCCCGTTGCCGGGCGGGCAGGCACAGGATGCGGCCGTCAAATACCCCGCCGAGGCGGGCGCAATATTCCGAGAAGCGTTTGTCCGACCCCCACAGGTTGACGGCCAGTACGCCGTCATCGGTCAGTCGGTCGCGGCAGGCGGCAAAGAAATCCGTGGTGGCGAGCGGCGGGGCGATGCCGGTGGCGGAGTAGGCATCCATCATGATCAGATCGACGCTGTTTTCCTCCATGTGCCAGACATGTGCCGCGCCATCGCCGACGATTACCTGCAGGTGTTCGTCGTCTTCGGGCAGGTGGAACATGCTGCGTGCCACGTTCACCACCTGTTCATGCAGTTCCACGCAGGTGAGGCGGGTTTCCGACATATGGCGGTGCACCCATTTGGGGATGGAGCCGCCCCCCAGTCCGATCAGCAGGGCGTTTTGCGGGGCATCGGTAAACAGCAGAAAGCCCATCATGCAGCGGCAGTAAGTCAAGATCAGTTCGTCCGGGGCGGAAACCTTCATCGCGCTTTGCGTATCGAACTCGCCGAAATGCAGTTTGCGAATGCCGTTTTCCTCGGAAATGTCGATCATGATCTCGCTGTGCGCGCCGGGGCTGTAACGTTTGCTGCGGAACAACATCAGGTATTGCTCCCGCACGCGCCATGCATGTTTTCCGGTTTGCTGGCCAGAATCGAGATGCGGTTTGGTTCGCTGAATTCTTCGCGGTCGAAGGCGATGTCGCCGTCGGCTCGCGGCTTGCCGTCGGCCCTGGCGTTCACGAAATCGTAAATCTTTGGATCGGCAAGGTGCGACGGCACCACGTTGCGCAGGGCCTTCATCATGGTTTCGACGCGGCCGGGGAAGCGACGGTCCCAGTCCTCGATCATTTCGCCGACTGCCACGCGCTGCAGGTTGGGCTGCGATCCGCACAGGTTGCACGGGATGATCGGGAATTGCTTCCACTCGGCGTAACGCTTGATGTCCTTCTCGCGGCAATAGGCAAGCGGGCGGATCACCACATGCTGGCCGTCGTCGGTTACGAGCTTGGGCGGCATGGCCTTGAGCTTGCCGCCGTAGAACATGTTGAGGAACAGCGTTTCCAGAATGTCCTCGCGGTGGTGGCCGAGTGCAATCTTGGTCGCGCCCAACTCGGTCGCCACACGGTAGAGAATGCCGCGACGCAGGCGCGAACACAGGCTGCAGGTGGTCTTGCCTTCAGGGATCAGTTTCTTGACGATCGAATAGGTATCTTCCTCGACGATGCGGTATTCGACGCCGATGCTTTCCAGATAAGTTGGCAGGATCGTTTCATCGAACCCAGGCTGTTTCTGGTTGAGGTTGACTGCGACCAGCGAGAAATTGACCGGCGCGGATTTCTGCAGGCCGCGCAGGATGTCGAGCATCACATAGCTGTCCTTGCCGCCCGACAGGCAGACCATGACCCGGTCGCCCTCCTCGATCATGTTGAAATCGTTGATCGCATCGCCCACGCCATGGCGCAGCCACTTGGTGAGCTTCTTGTTTTCGAACTGCTGTTTTTTCTCCGCTTCGGAAAGTTCGGGTTTGGTGCTGGTTGTCATGGCAAATCCGGAAAGTCAGCCGGATGGATGTACGGCTGTAGATAATTGAATTGGCGCGGATTTTAACGCATATGACATGCGATCAAAAGCAAAGGCCGCTGTGGAAATCACAACGGCCTTTGCTTTTGATCGCGGCCAGTTCGGTTTTCAATTCCCTTTTTTGCATCTGGCGCTTTCGCTTCTCGGTTTTGACATGCGCGCCGCCTTTTTTCAGAGGCGGCGAGCAGGCCACGGGGTTGCGCGGTTTCAAGATGGGCTCCTCCGGACGATAAACGGCGTATGATGGCATAAAAAAATAATAAACGAGGGTAGATCTGCATGCAGAAGGGTGTGCAGAACCTGAGTGTTTGAAGGTTGCTCCAATCACATGTCGAAATTTTTCGCTCGCCTGTTTTTTCGCGGCAAACGGCTCGCACTGTTTTGCTTTTTTTGTATACACGCCAGCCACGTAGCCGCATCGGAGTCGCCTGCTCCTGTCGTTTTGACCCATACCTCTGCGGAAAGCGCGGCCGATACCCGGCAACTCTACAACATCGCGGCTTTGCGGCTGGCGCTGGAAAAAACCCGCGCCGAGTACGGCGATTATCGCCTGCAGCCTGCGCCGCGCATGAATACCGCGCGGGCACTGGAAGAAGCGCGGCGCGGTACCTATCCCAATTTCATGGTGATGACGTCTTTCCAGAACCACTTGCTCGATGCAGGACTGGACTATGCGCGTTTCCCGGTGGATTTGGGCATTACCGGCTTCCGTATCTGTTTTGTTTCTCCGACAGCAAAGACTGCGGCCTCCCAGGCAAAAACACTCGATGAAATACGGCATTTCAGCGTGGGGCAAGGGGTCGGCTGGGCCGATGTGGCCATATTGCGTCACAACCAGTTCAAGGTGGTGACCGTGCCCGTCTACGAAGATCTTTTCCTGCGGGTGGCGGCCAACAATTTCGATCTTTTTTGCCGGGGAATCAACGAGCTTGAAGCGGAGTATGACAAGCGCCGCACGGCGATCCCCGGCTTGGATTACGACCGGAGTTTCGTGCTGTCCTATCCGCTGCCGCGCTTCTTCTTCTCGGGCAAGGGCAACGGCAAGGCGTTGGAACGGGTCGGCAAGGGCTTGCAAATGGCCTACAAGGACGGTTCGCTACGCAAGCTTTGGCGCGAGCATTACCAGCATGCCATCAACTTTTCAAAGCTGAAGCAGCGGAAGATTTTCCAGCTGGAAACGCCCAATATCGACCGGATCGATTTCGATTACCGGAAGTATTTCTTCGACCCGCGCCGGGATTGACATTAGGCGGCTGCGCCTTCGCATCTGGCAGTCGGGCGGTGCTCGGAATCCTCATGTACTCGCATGTACATTCCGGTTCCTGCGCTCCGTCCTCCTGCCACCTGCTTTGGCTCGCTCGCCTACTGTTTTCTGCGTCTACCTTACAAATGCAGGCTGCGCCCGCCGTCTACCGGCAAAATCGCGCCTGTGACATACGGCGCTTCAAGCAGGAAGCGGATCGCGTGGGCGATGTCCTGCGGCTCGCCGGTGCGGCCCAGCGGGATCGTCGCCTGGATGCGCTCGCGGGCCGGGGCGTCGAACCAGGTTTCGTTTTCCGGCCACAGGTTGACGCCTGGCGCCACGGCGTTGACGCGCACAGCGGGCGCGAGTTCGCGCGCCAGCGCCTTGGTCATGGCCACGATGCCGGCCTTGGCGATGGTGTAAACCGGGTGCCCAGCCAACGGGCGCTCGACGTGAATGTCGGCAATGCTCACGATGCAGCCTTGGGTGCGAGTCAACTCGGACGCGGCAGCTTGGGCGAGGAACAGTGGCGCCTTGAGATTGGAGCCGATCAGGTCGTCCCACGCGGGCTCCCCGATCTGGCCGACAGGCGTGGGGTAAAAAGACGAGGCGTTGTTGATCAGCGCATCGAGCCGGCCGAAGTTCACCAGCGCGGCATCGATCAGCGCCGGCAGGTGCGCGGTTTGCAGCAGATCGAGCTGGCAGGTGGCGACGGAGTTTGACCGTATGGCATTGAGTTCGGCGGCCAGATGGTCCGCTTCTTTTTGCGAGTGGCGGTAATGCAGCAGGATGCGCCAGCCGTGGGTGTGCAGTTCGCGGACGATTCCGGCGCCCACTCGCCGTGCCCCGCCGGTAACGAGCGCAACTTTCTCGTGCATCGTGGTCTCCCGCATTAAAATTGAATCGTCCCAACCAAAATTGATTCTCAACCTCCCATGCCCAACCCGCAAGCCCATAATTCCCAGCTTCCCGAGCCCGGCCCGGACGCGCGCGCTGTCAGCGATGCGCTCGTCAACCTGATCCGAGCCGAGATCGAACGCGCCGGCGGCTGGATTTCGTTTTCCGACTACATGCGCCTGGCGCTCTATGCGCCGGGCTTGGGTTATTACAGCGCCGGCGCGGCCAAGTTCGGTACGGCGGGCGATTTTGTCACTGCGCCGGAAATCTCGCCCCTGTTCGGCGCGTGCATTGCGGCGACGGCGGCCGATGTGCTGGCGGCACCGGAGCTGGGCGGGCAAGGCGCCATTCTGGAGATCGGTGCGGGAACCGGGCGGCTGGCGGCGCAGATACTCAAATCGCTGGCTGAGAAGAATGCCTTGCCGCGGCGCTACTGCATCCTGGAGCTTTCCGCCGACCTGCAGCAACGCCAGCGCGAGTTGCTGGCGCAAGAGGTACCCGATCTGCTCGACCGAGTGGCATGGCTGACCGCCTTGCCGCAGGATTTTCGCGGTTTCATCGTCGGCAACGAAGTGCTCGACGCCATGCCGTGTGCGCTGGTGCATTACTGCGAATCCGGCTGGCTGGAACGTGGCGTGGTCTGGCGCGATGGGTTCGCCTGGGAGGACCGCCCGATCCGCGACATGAACCTGATGATGCAGGCGCTGGTGCTGCCCGTCGCCGGCAATTACCTGACCGAAATCCAGCTCGAAGCGCAGGGCTTCGTCAAGAGCCTGGCCGGGAGTCTTTCCTGCGGCGCGATCCTGCTCCTCGATTATGGATTCCCCGCCGCCGAGTATTACCACCCGCAACGCCACATGGGCACGCTGATGTGCCATTACCGCCACCACAGCCACACCGAACCGTTCTGGCTGCCGGGTTTGTGCGACATCACCACGCATGTCGATTTTTCCGCGATCTGGCGTGCCGGCGCGGATGCCGGGCTGGCGCTGGAGGGCTATCTCACGCAGGGCGCCTACCTCGTCAACGCCGGTCTCATGGACGAGCTCAACCGGCTCGATGCCGCCGACATGAAGGCGTATCTCGCTGGCGTATCCGCCGCACAGAAGCTGGTCAATCCCACGGAGATGGGCGAGCTGTTCAAGGTCATGGCGTTCTCAAAGGGGTTGGAGCTGCCCGATTTGCTGGCGGGGTTCCAGACCGGGGACGATTCGGGACGCCTCTGATGCGCATGCGGGGCGGGTTTGTGGAGTGGTAACCGCACCTGGCTCTGTGTCAGCGCGGAGCCTGAAAAGGAAGCTTCCCTTGCCAGACAACAACACGTGACCAATCCGGAAGTGCTGGAGCGGCAATTCCTCATCGGACGATAAGCCGATGGCAAATTTGGTGTGTGAAAACTACCATTAGATTTGTTCGATCGATTCAAGCAGGGGATACAAATGAACAAACTGGATGTGAAAACGCGTTTGGCGATTGCTTTGGGGGTCGCTTTTTTGGGTATCGTTCTGCTATCGGTTTTTACCTTGTTTGAAAGCCGGGCATCCGGGCTTGTCGGGCACCAGGAGCGCATCAAGCATCTGGTTGAAGTGGCTAACGGGATCGTGGGCAATTACCAGAAGCTGGAAGCGGAAGGGAAACTGACGCGCGCCGAGGCGCAGCAACAGGCCAGGGAAGCACTGCGTTCACCGCGTTTCAGCAAGGACGATTATTTCTTCATCTACGATTTTGAAGGCCGCGCCGTGATGGTCGCCGGGAACCCGAAAATCGAAGGTCAGATCATGCTGGGCAAGGCGGATACCCGGGGCTACAAACTGTGGGATGCCTTTGTCAGTACGGCCAAGGGGCCGGGGGCCGGTTACGTCGAATACTGGTTCCCGCGTGCCGGAGCGACGGAATCATCACCGAAACTGGCGTATGTTGCAGCCGTTCCCGGATGGAATTGGATTGTCGGAACGGGGGTGTATATCGACGATGTCAGCGTGGCCATGAAACGCAAAGCCATACAGTACGGTCTTGTGACGCTGGTCATCATCGCATTGGCCGGAGTGATCGGAATTCTGGCCGCGCGTAGCATCGTCCTGCAATTGGGGGGGGAGCCGACCATGCTGATGGCCATCATGCGCCGGGCAGCAAACGGAAATCTGGCCACGGATTTTCCGGTGAACGGTAATCAGGACAGCGTGTTGGCCAACCTGAAATCGATGCTGGAAGGGCTGGGCAAGCTCGTGCGCGACGTCGGCCAGGCCTCGTCGGCTTTGGGAACGAGTGCCGACATGGTTTCCGATGCGGCAAGCCAGGTTTCCGAAATGGCGCGCTCGCAGTCTGACAGTACCAGCGCCATGGCTGCGGGGGTCGAGGAAATGACGGTTGCCATCAATCACATTGCAGACAGCGCCAACGAAACCGAGGCCGAATCCCGCCGGGCTGCCAAACTGGCCGAGGAAGGCGGAGAGCACATGAATTCTGCCGTGGCCATGATGCAATCCATCGAGCGTACTGCCCAGATGGCTAGCGAGCGGGTCGGGGGTCTGGCGCAGCGTGCCCAGCAAGTGGGCAGTGTGACGGCCGTTATCAAGGAAATTGCCGATCAGACCAATTTGCTGGCGCTCAATGCCGCGATCGAGGCCGCGCGTGCCGGCGAAACCGGGCGCGGTTTTGCCGTGGTGGCCGACGAAGTTCGCAAGCTGGCCGAGCGCACCGCCAGCGCAACCGTGGAAATCAACCAGATGATTATGACCATGCAGCAGGAAACGCACTCTGCCGTCGAGGTGCTGGGCGAATCCGTGCCGCAGGCCCGCCAAGGTGTGGCCCTGACCGAATCGACCGCGGCGGTTCTGAGTGAGATTCGCGCCGGCGTGCTGTCTACTCTGGATCGTATCCGCGAAGTGGCTTCGTCCACACGCGAACAGAGCCTGGCCAGTACCAGCATTTCCCAGCAGGTGGAGCGGATTGCGCAAGCGGTGGACGAAACCAGCGCGACCATGGCGGCCTCCGCAGAAGAGGCCCGCAGGCTGGAAGCGTTGGCGCAAACCTTGCAAGGGAACGTATCGCGCTTCCAGGTTTGATCGTCTACGCATCAAACAACCGCGTGTTGCATCGAAAGCCTTGGCAGTCATTCTGCCAAGGCTTTCAATTTTTCAGATGCTGTAGTCGGCGTAAACCTGCGCATTCCTCGGTACGAGATAAACCCGTTCGCCGACCTGCCATTGCCCGCGCTGGTAGTGTTCGCGTACCAGTTCGACTTCCACCGTTTCATGATCGGCGGTCTGCACTTCCAGCCGCACCGTCGCGCCAAGCAGGCGGACGTGGCCGATCTGACCGGCAATCGCGCCTTCGGTCGATTCGCGCGAAAGATCGATCTCGTGCGGGCGCACGTAAACCAGCGCGCCGGCATCGGACTGACCCGGCGCGGCAAAACGCTGGCCGGCGACTTCGGCCCAGCCTTCGTGCACGCGGGAGTGGAACAGGTTCACGTCGCCGAGGAACTGGTACACGAACGGGCTCGCAGGCTGGTCGTAGACCTGTTCCGGTGTGCCGATCTGTTCGACTTGCCCCTTGTTCATGACCACGATGCGGTCGGCGACTTCGAGCGCTTCTTCCTGATCGTGTGTCACGAAAACCGAGGTAACGTGCACTTCGTCGTGCAGGCGGCGCAGCCAGCGGCGCAGCTCCTTGCGCACTTGCGTGTCGAGCGCGCCGAACGGCTCGTCGAGCAGCAGCACTTTCGGCTCCACGGCCAAGGCCCGGGCGAGCGCGATGCGCTGGCGCTGGCCGCCGGAGAGCTGGGCCGGGTAGCGATCCGCCAGCCAGTCGAGCTGTACCAGCTCCAGCAGTTGATGCACGCGGCGCTTGATCTCGGCTTCGGACGGGCGGGTTTTCTTGGGGCGCACGCGCAGGCCGAAGGCGACGTTCTCGAACACGGTCATGTGGCGGAACAGCGCATAGTGCTGGAACACGAAGCCGACCTGCCGTTCGCGGACGTGGGCGTTCGTGGCATCGCTGCCGTGGAACAGGATCTGCCCGGCATCCGCGGTTTCCAGCCCGGCGATCACGCGCAGCAGCGTGGTCTTGCCGCAACCGGACGGGCCGAGCAGTGCCAGCAGCTCGCCGCTTTTGACTTCCAGGTTGATGTCGTTCAACGCCTTGAAAGCGCCGAACTGCTTGGTGATACCCTTGATTTCGATGCTCATTTGACATTCCTTTTGAACCACAGAGGCACGGAGTCAGAGAGAAAAGCGGAGAATCCAAATTCGTTTCCCGCCAAGTCATCGTCTTGTTCCAGGCGTTTTCCTGCTCTCTGTGCCTCGGTGTCTCTGTGGTGAATCGTTTTTGACCTTATTCGGCGTTTGCTGCAGCCCGTGCCGCTTCGGTATCGCGCTCGGCTTTCCATTCCACCCAGGACTTCAGCGCCAGCGTGACGAGCGCGAGCAGTGCCAGGATCGAGGCGCAAGCGAAGGCACCGACGAAGTTGTATTCGTTGTAAAGAATCTCGACGTGCAGCGGGATGGTGTTGGTCATGCCGCGGATATGCCCGGAGACCACCGATACCGCGCCGAATTCGCCCATGGCGCGCGCATTGGCGAGGATCACGCCGTACAGCAGGCCCCACTTGATGTTAGGCAGGGTCACGCGCCAGAAGGTTTGCCAGCCGGATGCACCGAGCACCATCGCGGCCTGTTCCTCGTCCGACCCTTGCGCTTCCATCAGCGGGATCAGCTCGCGAGCGACGAAGGGGAAGGTCACGAACAGCGTGGCCAGCACGATGCCGGGAACGGCGAAGATGATCTTGATGTCGTTCTCTTCGAGCCACGGGCCGAACCAGCCGTGCGAGCCGAACAACAGCACGTACACCAGCCCGGCCACGACCGGCGAGACCGAGAACGGCAGGTCGATCAGCGTCACCAGCAGGCTCTTGCCCTTGAAATCGAACTTGGCAATCGCCCAAGCCGCGGCCACGCCGAAGGTCAGGTTGAGCGGGATGGCAATCGCTGCAGTGACGAGTGTCAGCTTGATGGCGGACAGCGCATCGTCATCGACCAGCGCGGCCAGATAGAGCTCCCAGCCTTTGTTCAGCGCCTCGGCGAAAACGGAAACCAGCGGCACCAGCAGGAACAGGCCGATGAAGGTGAGAGCCGTTCCGGTCAGCAGCCATTTCACCCAGGGCGTTTCGTCGGTGATGCCGCTACGGCGTGGTTTGGTGCTCATGTTCTTCTCCCCAGTCGTTTCGCAGTCCACCACTGCAGCAGGTTGATGACCAGCAGCATCGCGAACGAGGCCGCGAGCATGACCACGGCAATCGCGGTGGCGCCGAGGTAATCGAATTGCTCCAGCTTGGAAATGATCAGGAGCGGCGTGATTTCCGATTCCATCGGCATATTGCCGGCGATGAAGACCACCGAGCCGTATTCGCCGATGGCGCGCGCAAAGGCCAGCGCAAAGCCGGTCAGAAGCGCCGGCCAGATCGTGGGCAGGATCACGCGGGAGAAGATTTGCCAGCGGCTGGCGCCAAGGCTGGAAGCAGCTTCTTCCAACTCGATTTCCAGGTCTTCCAGTACCGGCTGCACGGTGCGTACCACGAAGGGCAGGCTGATGAAAATCAGCGCGATCACGATGCCTAGCGGCGTAAAGGCGAGCTTGATTTCCTTGCCGAGCAACTCGCCGATCAGCCCGTCTTCGGCGAAATGCTTGCCGATCCAGCCGTTGGGCGCGTACAGCGTGGCGAGCGCGATGCCGGCCACGGCGGTGGGCAACGCAAACGGCAGATCGACCATCGCATCGATCAGGCGCTTGCCGGGAAAGGAGTAACGCACCAGCACCCACGCCACCAGCAGGCCGAAAACCAGGTTGAGCAGGGCCGCGATGAACGAGGCCCCGAAGGTCAGCCGGTACGAGGCCACCACGCGCGGATCGCTGACTGTGCTCCAGAAATCGGCCCATTCCAGCCCGGCCGTCTTGTAGACCAGCGCCGACAGCGGCAGGAGCACGATCAGCCCCAGGTAGAACAGCGTATAGCCCAGGCTCAGATTGAAGCCGGGCAGGACGCTGGGTTTTTTGAAGGTCATTTCAGTTTTCCGCTTTTTTAACCTGAAAATTTCACCACAGAGTCACAGAGGGTGGGAGAAGGGCAAAATCGACCACTTGCGCCATCTCTCCTTTCCTCGTCACCCCGGCGCAGGCCGGGGTCCAGTAGCTTGAAGCAGCTTCGTTGCTGGATACCGGCCTTCGCCGGTATGACGCTCAGTTGGCCATTTCATGGAGCGAGCCAAAGCAAGTTGCGAAGGCGTAGCCGTTCCATCATTTCTTCTTCGCGTTGGCCGCCGCGATCTGGTCATAAATCGCCCGGTCGTTGAAATGCTTCTGGCCAATCGCTTTCCAGCCGCCCAGATCGTTGACCGTGAAGAGTTTCACGGACGGGAACTGCTTGGCGTATTTGGCGAACACGGCTTTGTCGCGCGGGCGCAGGTAGTTCTGCGCGGCAACCGTCTGGCCCTCCGGGCTCCAGAGATAC
The DNA here is from genome assembly GCF_900115065.1 of Formivibrio citricus. Classification (GTDB taxonomy): domain Bacteria; phylum Pseudomonadota; class Gammaproteobacteria; order Burkholderiales; family Chitinibacteraceae; genus Formivibrio; species Formivibrio citricus. The sequence continues at coordinate 19,510 of NZ_FOVE01000025.1, forward strand.
TTCAGGTATTCCTCGGCCTGTTTGCGGGTGCCTTTCTTGTCCACGACCTTATCGACGACGGAGACGGGCAATTCGGCTTCGATCGAGATTGAGGGATACACCACCTCGAAGCGGCCGCGGCCGAATTCGCGCGCGATCATTTCGGCTTCGTTCTCGAAGGTCACCAGCACATCGCCGATGTTGCGCTGCATGAAGGTCGTCGTGGCACCACGACCACCGGTATCGAGCACCGGCACGTTCCTGAACAGCGCGGCGACAAATTCGCGCGCCTTCTGTTCGTTGCCGCCCGGCTGTTTCAGGGCATAGCCCCAAGCCGCGAGGTAGGTGTAGCGGCCGTTGCCGGCGGTTTTCGGGTTGGGGATCACCACGTTGACACCAGGGCGGGTCAGATCGTTCCAGTCCTTGATGCCCTTGGGGTTGCCCTTGCGCACGATCAGCACCTGCAGGCTGGTGAACGGCGAGGCGTTGTTCGGCAGGCGCGTGGCCCAGTTGGTGGGCAGTTGCTTGCCGCGTTCGGCAATCGCATCGATGTCGCTGTGCTGGTTCATGGTCACGACATCCGCCTGCAAGCCCTCGATCACCGAGCGCGCCTGCGGCGACGAACCGCCGTGCGATTGCTGGACGACCACCTTCTCGCCGGTCTTGCCCTTCCAGTATTTCTGGAACGCCGGGTTGTAGTCCTTGTAGAAATCGCGCATCACGTCGTAGGAAACATTGAGCAGGGTGGCATCGGCCTGCACCAGATGGCTGGAAAGCAGCAGGGCGGGCAGTAAGGCGAACAGACGAGTTTTCATGACATCCTCCGGCGTGATTGTTGGATGAGATTTTCTCTCGATGTCGTTCAAACAAAAAAGAATAAATAATTCATTGTTAAGTGCTGAAAAAGAATAAGGGCGCTGCGCTAAAAAGTGCGGGAACCTTCTGTTTGAACTCGTCACCCCGGCGTAGGCCGGGGTCCAGGCTCTTGAACGTTGCAAACACTGGATACCGGCCTTCGCCGGTATGACGACAGCTTCAAATGCCGGAAAAAACGAGCCGCACGGGGCGGCTCGAAAGGGAGGAGAGGTAAAGTGGAGAGGGGTTATTTGCCGGGTTTGTAAATCCGGTCAAACGTCCCGCCATCGGCAAAGTGCGTTTTCTGCGCCTTGGTCCAGCCGCCGAAATCCTTGTCGATGGTCAGCAGCCTCAACTTGGGAAACTGCCTGGCATATTTGGCAGCGATTTCCTTGTCGGTCGGGCGGTAGTAGTGCTTGGCGGCGATTTCCTGCCCTTCCTTGCTGTACAGGTATTGCAGGTAGGCTTCGGCCACCTTGCGCGTACCCTTCTTGTCGACGTTCTTGTCGACCACGGCAACCGGCGGTTCGGCCAGGATGGAGATCGACGGGTAGACGGTATCGAACTTGTCCGGCCCCCATTCCTTGCCGGCGAGTTGCGCTTCGTTTTCCCAGGCGAGCAATACATCGCCCAAGCCGCGCTCGGCAAAGGTCACGGTCGCGCCGCGTGCGCCGGAGTCGAGCACCGGCACGTTCTTCAGGATCTTGCCGACGAACTCGGCCGCTTTTTGCTCGTTGCCGCCCGGTTGCTTGAGCGCATAGCCCCAAGCCGCGAGGTAGTTCCAGCGCGCCCCGCCGGAGGTTTTCGGGTTCGGCGTGATGACCTTCACGTCCGGGCGAACCAGATCGTTCCAGTCCTTGATCTTCTTGGGGTTGCCCTTGCGCACCAGGAACACGATGGTCGAGGTATAGGGCGAGCTGTTGTGGGCGAACTGCTTCTGCCAATTCGAATTGAGCTTCTTGCCCTTTTCCGCGATGGCGTCGATGTCGTAGGCCAATGCCAGCGTGACCACGCTGGCATCCACACCGTCGATCACCGAGCGCGCCTGCTTGCCGGAGCCGCCGTGCGACTGGCGGATGGTGACATCGTCGCCGGTCTGCTGCTTCCAGTGGGCGGCAAAAGCCTTGTTGTAGTCCTGATACAGCTCGCGGGTCGGATCGTAGGAGACGTTGAGCAGGTTGACGCGCGCGGCCCATGCCGTGCTGCCGATGGCGGCCAGAGCCAGCGTGGCGATGATCTTGTTGAAGCGCATGGTGCGGTTTCCCCGTGATTGGATATGGAGCGAGTCTAAGCGGCTTTGGCGTGGCGAAAAAATAATAAATAGTGCGTTTTATATTCCGCATTTCATATATAGGGGCGTGTTTTTAAGTGAGACATTGCGGCTTGCGTGGTGCCTTGGGCCCCGGGCTTGCTGTCTTGGCTTCATCACGGCTCGGTGTTCTGTGTGCGATTGTTACTAGGTGCTGCGGCGCCGGGGCGCTATCATGCCGGGCCTCCATGAAAGTATCCCCATGATTATTCTAAAGAACGTGACCTTGCGTCGCGGCAGTAAAGTCTTGCTCGACAGCACCTCGGTCACGCTCAATCCCGGCGAAAAGGTCGGTCTGGTCGGCCGCAATGGCGCCGGAAAATCCTCGCTGTTTGCCGTACTGAACGGCACACTGCATGAAGACGGCGGCGAATTTTCGATCCCGGCGCAGTGGCGCATGGCGCAGGTGGCGCAGGACATGCCCGAGACCGAGCAGAGCGCGACCGACTTCGTGATCGAAGGCGATACCACCTTGCTCGCCGCGCAGCTCGAAGTGACCGCGGCCGAAGCCAGCGACGACGGGATGCGCATGGCGCATGCCTATATGGCGCTGCACGATGCCGGCGCGCACGATGCCCCGGCGCGGGCGCAGGCGCTGATTCTGGGCTTGGGTTTCAGCGTGGCGGAGCTCGACCGGCCGGTGAACAGTTTTTCCGGCGGCTGGCGCATGCGCCTGCAACTGGCACGCGCGCTGATGTGCCCGTCCGATTTGCTGCTGCTCGACGAGCCGACCAACCACCTGGACCTGGATGCGCTGGTCTGGCTGGAAGCCTGGCTGAAAAACTACAACGGCACGATTGTGGTGATCAGCCATGACCGCGAATTTCTCGATTCGATCACCAACGTCACGCTGCATATCGACAATGCCAAGCTGGTGCGCTACGGCGGCAACTACAGCAAGTTCGAGGACATGCGCGCCGAGCAGTTGATCCTGCAACAGGCGGCGCAGGCCAAACAGCAGGAAAAGATCGAACACCTGCAAAAATTCATCAACCGCTTCAAGGCCAAGGCCAGCAAGGCCAAGCAGGCGCAGAGCCGCGTCAAGGCGCTGGAGCGCATGGAAAAGATCGCGCCGGTGTTGGCCGATGCCGAATTCCAGTTCGAATTCAAGGAGCCGTCCAACCTGCCCAACCCGATGCTGACCATGTCCGAAGCCAGCTTCGGCTATCCGGCGATGGACGACGCGCCGGCCGGCACACCGCCGACCGTGATCGTGCAAAACGTCAGCCGCTCGGTGCTGGCGGGGCAGCGTATCGGCATTCTGGGGGCCAACGGTCAGGGCAAATCCACGCTGGTGAAAACCATCGCCGGCGCATTGCAGCCGCTGTCCGGCGAGATCATCACCGGCAAGGGCCTGAATATCGGCTATTTCTCGCAGCAGGAGCTCGACGTGCTGCGCCCGGATGACAACCCGCTCGATCACATGATCCGTCTGGCGCGCGATACCCCACTGGCTTTGCGCCCCAGTTACAAAGAATGCTGCGAACAGGGGCTGCGCAACTTCCTCGGCACCTTCAATTTCAGCGGCGACATGGTCAAGCAGGCGGTCGGCAGCATGAGCGGCGGCGAAAAGGCCCGGCTGGTGCTGTGCATGATCGTCTGGCAACGCCCGAACCTGCTGCTGCTCGATGAACCGACTAACCATCTGGACTTGGCCACCCGCGAAGCCTTGAGTGTGGCGCTGAACGAATTCGAAGGCTCCGTCATGCTGGTCAGCCACGACCGCGCCCTGCTGCGCTCGGTCTGCGACGAATTCTGGCTGGTCTCGCGCGGCGGGGTGAAGGACTTCGAGGGCGATCTGGACGATTACCAGGTCTACCTGCTGGACGAGGCACGCCGTCGGCGGGAAGAGGCGGCGGCTGCGCAGAAGAAGTAGGGTGCGGCGCCGTACTGCCCGGAAGCTGGTTTTATGCGCCTGCGGCGCGGAGTTGGATGCCGGGAGTTCGTCCCGGCGGCCGAGTTTCTTTTCTTGCTTCGCCAAGAAAAGAAACCAAAAGAAGGCGACCCCGCCTTGCGGCCCTCCGGGCTACCCTCGGTCGGTCGCGAGCCAGGGTCTCGCTCCGCTTCCTCGGCGCTGGCCAAGGGGATAGGGAAAGTCGTCTGCCATGGCGAGGACATGTGGGAGCGGATGCAATCCGCGAAGGGCGGCAATGAAGGTGAGCTTGGAAAAGCGAGACGTTTTCCTCGAAGAAAGCCCAATGGTAGGGTGGGTTAGCCGAAGGCGTAACCCGCCGGATCATGGTTGCCGAAGGCCAAACAAAGAACCATTGCCCCTGTGGGGCGGGTTTGATTTTCAAACGTCGCACCGCGCGGGGTCCCGTTGGGAACGCCGCCCTACGAAACCCGGTCTACTTGGCTCAAGAGCCAAGCCCGGCATGTACAGCACATGCAAAAAGCACTGACACAGATGAATATCCAGCTGACCAATGTCAGCTCCGATATCGTAGGCCAGGGTTAGGTATCGCAGGCGGTAAGCGACTAGACTTCTGGAATCAAACTACAAATATCGGCGACCAACTCAACGATATCACCGAGGCCTGAAATGTCTGAGATTTGGGCGGTGTTCGATGCAGATAGCGTGCCCAAGTGCACACTTGTCTTCAACAGGTCTGGTTTCTGAGGTAGACCAAGATACGCGATCAGCTTCTCATACCCCTCGCGATCAAGCCATACACCAAAGCACTTGGAGCAAACGTCGATCTCAATGCCTTTGTACAGAAGCGACATCATTGGGGTTTTATCATTCGGGCAAACGACTTTGCTCTGTTGTTGTGCAGACGCCTTGGTGCCTTTGGATTTTGCGTTGTGTATTTCGAGAGCGGCTTTGGCGCGGATTTCACGGAAGAAATCGCCAGGCACAAAAGTGCCAGAGCACGTTTCACATTGGTGAACAACGTGCGTGCCAATGGGTGTTGGATTTAGCGTCGATTGGTCAAGCGCGCAATGCATTTATGATACCTAACGAAGCTGTAGAAAAACCCCATTCCGGGGCAACGAGTTGATTGTCCTGCTCGCGGCAGGGTTTGCCAAGCTGGGTTCGTGTTCTGTTGCGGATCAGCCCGAATTCATGTCATTTCTCGCTCAACGCGCCAGCGGGGCGCGGTGGTTGCGGTTGGCCGCCTGTTGGGCGGGCTTTTCCTGTGGTTTTGGGTCTTCTTACTGCGCATAACCATGGTGTGCCAGCTTTTCGATGTTGTGCAGCATGCACATCAACTTCCATTGCCCATCCACTTTCTTCTGCCCGCGCAGGGTAAAGCGCGTCAATTGCTTGTTGGCGCGCAGGTTACCAAAGACCGGCTCCACGGTAGCAAAACGGGCAGCGATCATTTGCTTGCCGATGTCGCTATCGATCCGGGCTTTCATCCGGTCGACGGCGGTTTCGGTGGCATCCCGTCTGCCCCGGAAGAACGCCACCTGCCGCACTTTGGTGGTATCGGGTTTCCTCAGGCATTGGGCGCGCAGGGTGCAAGCCAGGCAATCGCGCTGCGCGCCGGAGAACTTCATCGCTCGCTGGTCGTTGATGGTGCAGTCGCCACCGTTGCGGTAGAGCCGGTTGCCTGCCGGGCATACGCAGTGGCTGCCATCCTCGGCCAACTGGAAATCCGCCGGTCTGAACAGCTTGCACTTACCGGGATAGCTGGCCGATTTGTCATGGAGCGGATCGGGCTTGTTCCGATGCTTGTCCTGATCGGCATAGCGCGGATCGCGCAGGCGATACTGGTTGTCACAGATATACGCCGGACGCTGTTGCTGTTCCAGTGTTTCCACGTTGCCGGTGGAGTGATAACCCGCATCGGCCACATAGCAGGTGTGGGGTGCAGAAAGAGGGGTAAGGGATTCGGCCATCGGGATCAATAGTTCCTGCTCGCTACCGGTACCGTGGGCTTGCGCCTCCATGATGATCTGGTGAGCCGCATCGACCGCCGCCACGCCGGTATAGCCTTGAATCACCCCTTTGCCGGTGGCCATCTTGGCCGAATCATTGTCGGTGAGATTGGACTTGCGCACCCCGCCGCTTGTGCCTTTGCGATCCTTCGGGTTGGCAGATAGCCATTCATCGACCTGGCGCGCCTGCTTTTGCAAGCGTTCGATGCTGCGGATTTCCCGCTCACTCAAGCCGTCACCAGCCTTGGCCGCATCCTGTTCCCGATGGCGGGCGATGATGCGCTCGGCGGCGGCGCGCATCTTGTCTGCACGTTCTTTCAACTCCGTCCGCGTTCCGCTTTTGGCTTTAGAGGCATTACCGGGCAGCTTTACCCCGTCAATGGCAAACAGATCGCGACCGATCAGGTTCAACCGGTCGCATACCAGCAGAACACGGGCGAACAGCGGCGCAATGTCATCGCCCAACGAACTGACGAAATCGGCAATCGTCGTGAAGTGCGGCGCGAGATCGCCGGACACGGCCATGAACAGCACATTTTCGCGGCAAGCCCGCGCGATGCGACGGGAGCTGATCATCCCCCGACTGTAGGCCAGCAAGACGATCTTGAGCTGGACGGCGGGCGGATAGGCTGGCGCACCGCCGGTATCGTTGGCAAAGCGGGCGTTGAGTGCGGAAAGATCGAGTTCGTGATCGACCAGATGGCAGAGTGTATGTTCGAAAGTGCCGGGTTGAATCTGCGCAGCAAAATCGACCGGAAGCAATTTGAACGCCGTATTGCAATCCTTGAATCTGGCCATGAACAACCCCTTGTTATGTATGGATTATTTTACCAAATCGGCAGGAGCGGGAGGGCGGATTTCAGGGGCGGGGGAGGTTTTTCTACAGCTTCAACGTTTGACGTGAGGGGCGGCCGGAGCCGCAGGCGGAGGGAACCGCAAGCGCAGCTTGCGGACGTCCCTCTCGACGGAATTGTTAGCCGCATTACTTGACATCAACTAGCCCCAGCCAGTGCACCCGAAATGCTTCTTCTTTTTTGATGTGGTCAATGCGCAGGCGCCCGATAGCAATCATGATTTGTTGCCCAGACGCAAAGCTGCTGAAAGGAATTGAACCAGCTCTCGGAGTGAGAGTGCTTCGAGATAAGGAGTACTTCTTTTTGCCCGGTTGTAGCTGAAGGTAGTACTGCTGATTGTCTGCGATGACGACGGAAACACTATCCGGTGCCGGTTCGGATTTTGGCCAAAGAGTGAACTTGTAGTTGCCGAGATCAAGAACAATTTCAGAGGATGGGCTGACCGAGTAGGAAAGTTTGCTGGTCGCGTTGTCGCCCAACTGCATGTGGGCGTGATCGACTAGAACGACATTTCCTGCGGCCATTGCGGAGACTGCAAAGACGAATGTGACGATTGCGGCGAACAGTTTCTTGAGCATCGGATTCATACGGCTAACGTAGAGCTAACCGGCGCTGCGCGGCTTTATCGCGCAGCGTCCAGCGACCAAAGGGAGCGAGGTTGAGCGCCGGGTTAGGTGGCGTTTTCAAAGCGATTTGCTCCAATGCGTTTTATTGACACCCAGAAATTACCCGGCGGCTCCGGCAGTTCTGTGGCTATCGGATTTTCTTTCCATAGATCTTCTTCGGTGTAAGCAATGTACTCAAAGTCAAAGTCATTATTCTTGCCAACCAAATAGATGGGATACGGGGCATCGAGGTCATAGTGAATTGAGTAAACGTCGAGCCTTGCACCGGGCTTGTGACTTTCATCGTGCATTTTCCAAAATTCAGGGATCAGGTGCCGCGACAGCTTTTCCGCAAAGCGAACTGCATTATCGATGTCGCTCCACGCAGCTTCAACGGTCTCCTGCGCTTTCGCAATGTATGGCGCGGGTGATTTACCTTTCGGATGTTGCACGTAGACAAGTCTCTGCCCGAATTGGTATTCGCACTGAGAGATAGAAGGAGATGCGTCCCAGTGACCAAGCATCGGTTCGGACATGAGATCAATGACCATGGATACAAGCCACCTAACGTTGATCGAGTTGAGCGGCGCATTCGCGCCGACTGTCGTTGTTCTTTTCCATCTTCGCCCGCCGCGAATGTGTCCGCTCGAACGAGTCGTTCAATTTCATGGACGGCGGCTCCGTTCCTGTGCTCATTTTCTTGCCCAATGACCGATGCATACCCGTCCGATTCAAAACCTGCCAGTGAAGCTCTGCAGCGTGTACGCATCAACTTCGTTATGCGTCGCGCAGCTGCGCTTCACTAAATAGCAGTTTTTTCGGCCTGTATGAACCCCCGCTTCTCTGCCTATAAATAGAGGTTCACTTCCCGCTGCGCCGTAGCCGTCT
>NZ_FOVE01000019.1 GCF_900115065.1 Formivibrio citricus
AGTTGTAATCCTTGCCGTTGACCTCGCCCGTGCGCGGCGCGCGGGTGGTGAAGGAAACGGAAAGCTGGACCTTGTGATCGGCGGCGAGCAGCGCGCGGACCAGCGTGGTCTTGCCTGCGCCGGAAGGGGCGGTGACGACGTAAATGTTGCCTCGGGACATGGATGGCTCCGGAAACGGTCGATCGTGCTAGTAGTCAGTCACACAGATTCTGCTATGTTCGTCACGCCCTGCATCCCCATGCGCTTTGTCGCTCATCCTCGCCATAGCCCTGCTATGGCTGCGGTTCACTTCGTGCGCATGGGGCGCAGATGCGCGTCTCGGCATCTACGCGAACCTGCGTGACTGACTACTAGTTCTCAGAATGTCTTTATTTTAACGGCTCGCTGGGCGGGCCATGCATTTTTCTTGGCTGGGCGTTTGTGGGCGCTACAAGCCGGCCCCTGCTCCATGTTGCCGCAGCCAGCTCACCGCGCGTTCATAATCCGGCAATGCCCGCTCCACCGCATCCCAGAAATGGCGGCTGTGTGTCGGTTCGAGCCGGTGGGCGAGTTCATGCACCACGATGTAGTCGAGCACCTTCAGGGGCAGCAGCATCGTGCGCCAGTGAAAATTCAGCGTGCCGTCCGCCGAGCACGATCCCCAACGGTGGCCGAGCTCCATGACCCGAATGCCGGGTACTTGGACTCCCAGCATGGGCTGATAGCGGCGCAAGCGCTCGGGGATGCGTTCTTGGCCTTTCTGGCGATAGAACGCCTTGAACTGCTCACGGGCATCAGAGAGCTTGTGCGCGGCCATGATGATCCGTGATCAAAACAATGGGCGGATTATAGCGCCGCTTGCGGCATAGTCTGCCAATGAAAAACCCGCAAAGCCTTGAGCGATGCGGGTTTGTGGCGCCGGATGGAACGGTATGAAACGCTATTCGATGTTTTGCACCTGCTCCCGCATCTGCTCAATGAGCACCTTCAACTCCATCGAAACCCGGCTGGAATCGACGGCGACGGATTTGGAGCCGAGCGTGTTGGCTTCGCGGTTGAGTTCCTGCATCAGGAAATCGAGGCGTTTGCCGACCACGCCGCCTTTTTTCAGGATGTGGCGCAGTTCGTCAAGGTGCGTGACCAGCCGGTCGAGCTCTTCGGCGACATCGATGCGCTGGGCGAAGAGGACGATTTCCTGGCGGATGCGTTCTTCGTCGTGGCTGCCGAGCGCGTCCTGCAGGCGCTGGGTGAGGCGGGCTTCGTAGTCTGCAACGATCTGCGGCAGGCGCGGCTTGATGCCTTCGACCAGCGTTTGCATCTGCGTGGCGCGGTCGGTGAGCAGCGCGGCGAGCTTTTCGCCTTCGCGGCCACGGTTGGCGATGAAATCGACGAGCGCGGCATCGAGCAGCTCCAGCGCGGCGGCTTGCAGGGTTTCCGGGGGCAGCGCGTCCGTGGCCAGTACGCCGGGCCAGCGCAGCACTTCACCGATACTCAAGGGGCGGGCTTCGGGCGCAAAGCTGGACAGTTCCTGACCCAGTTGCAGCAGGGATTCGGCGAGCTTGCGGTTGAGCTGCAGCGAAGCCGAATCGGCGCCCTGTTGGGCGTTGAAGGCAATGCGGCATTCCACCTTGCCGCGCGACAGCTTGGCGGCGATCTTTTCGCGGATGGCGCTTTCCAGCGGGCGGAATTCCTCGGGCAGGCGCAGCGAGGCATCAAGGAAGCGGTGGTTGACGGCGCGCAGTTCCACGAGGAGTACGCCTTGCGGCCATTCGCGTTGGGCGCTGGCGTAGCCGGTCATGCTGTAGATCATGTCGAATCCTGTTCAAGGGGTGGTTTGTCCGGGTGATGCGGCGCAGCTTTACTTTCGCCGATCCAAAACCCAGAATGTGATAGCGAGAGTATAACCAATCCAGAGAATGCCGACCCCAAACGTCCCGCCGCTGGCCCGCGGTTACCAATTGCAGAATTACACCATTGCGAAGCTGCTTTCTGCGGGCGGGTTCAGTATCGTCTATCTGGCGCACGACGAAAACGATTACCCGGTCGCGATCAAGGAATACCTGCCCAACTCGCTGGAGCTGCGGCGCGAGAACAATGCGCTGGTGCAGGCCACGAACGAAAACAACTCGATCATGTTCAAGCATGGTCTCAAGTGTTTCTTCGAGGAAGGCAAGACGCTGGCGCGCATCCGCCATCCCAACATTGTGCGCGTGATCAATTTCTTCCGCGCCAACGAAACCGTCTACATGGTGATGGAATACGAGCGCGGACGCACCTTGCAGAAGGAAATCCAGCTCAAGCGCGACCGCGAAGGGGTCAGCGAGAAACTGATCCGCCACGTGTTTCTGCAGGTGCTCAACGGCCTGCGCGAAGTCCACCTGCACAAGCTGCTGCACCTTGACGTCAAGCCGGCCAACATCTACATCCGCAAGGACATGACGCCGCTACTGCTGGATTTCGGCTCGGCGCGTCAGGCGCTCACCGGCGAGCATAGCCGTCTTGCGCCGATGTACACGCCGGGTTTTGCCGCGCCCGAGCAGTATCGCCGTCAGGAGCCGCTGGGGCCGTGGACCGACATCTACGGGATCGGCGCTTCAATGTATGCCTGCATTGCCGGATGTTCGCCGCCTTCGGCCGAGCAGCGGGAAAAAGACCCCCAGCCCCTCAACTTGCACAGCCTGTTTGGCGACCGGTATTCGCCTGAGCTGCTCGACATCATCGAATATTGTCTGCAGCTTGAGCACGAAAAGCGTCCGCAGAGCGTGCACCAGTTGCAGAAAGCGCTGCAGGAACCGGCATCGCCGCCAAGGAAGAAAGGATCGGTGCTGCATGCGATCAAGCGCAAGTGGTTTGGCTTCACTCGCATGAGCAACCAACAACAAACCGAATGAAATTCACCGTCTACCAGGATAGCCGCAAGGGCGGCCGCAAATACAATCAGGACCGGGTGGGGTATTCCTACAGCCGGGATGCGTTGCTGCTGGTCGTCGCCGACGGCATGGGCGGCCATCTGCATGGCGAAGTGGCGGCGCAGATCACGGTCGAACTGATCTGCGACCAGTTCCAGAAAAAAGCCAAGCCGGTGCTGGCGCGTCCGGCGCAGTTCCTGACCGATACGTTCAATCTGTGCCACGATGCGATCTTCAGCTATGCCGCCAACCATCACATGGTCGAGGTGCCGCGTACAACCTGTGTGGCCTGCGTGGTGCAGGACGGCATCGCCTATTGGGCGCACGTCGGTGATTCGCGCCTCTACCTCGTGCGCGGTGACAAGGTCGTCGCGCGCACGCGCGATCATTCCAAGGTGCGCAAGATGGTCGATGCCGGTCTGATTACGCCGGAAGAGGCCAGGAACCACTCGGAAAAGAACAAGATCTACACCTGCCTGGGCGGTTTCTATCCGCCGGAAATCGAATCGGGCGGCAAGGTGGCGCTGGTCAACGGCGATAGCCTGCTGCTCTGCACGGACGGCTTCTGGGGCGAGCTCGCCGAGCACGAAATCACGCACTTTATGTCTTCATTTCCGGTGCTTTTCGCAGTGCCGCAGCTCATGGATCGTGCCGAGATCCGCGGCGGCAAGGATGGCGACAATCTCTCGGCGCTGGCGGTCAACTGGCACGAGGACGAGAGTCCGGTCAGCAGCGAGCAGGACTTCATCTCGACGATGCGGCTCGATGCCAATACGATCAGCACGCACATCAGCCAGATGAAGTCCGGAGGCAAGCAGGAAGACGAAGTGACCGAGGACGATATCGAGAAGGCGATTGCCGAGATTCAGGCGGCGATCAGGAAATATTCGAAGTAGGCTTAACCTGGAAACCTCAGTTGAACCACAGAGGTACAGAGAACACCGAGGAAAAACAAGTCGTTATGCCTTGAGATTGCTTCACCCCATGGCTAAGCAATGCCACAACGCACAAGGGACTGATTTTTCGTTTTTCTCCCCGTCTCTGTGGTGAGAGATTTAGGTCTAATCAGTCCACAATAGGCGAACGAACCAAAGCAGGTTGCGGGAGGCCGGAGCGCAGAAACCGGAATGTACATGCGAGTACATGAGGATTTCGAGCACCGCCCGACCGCAAGATGCGAAGACGCAGCCGCCTGTTTCAATAGGCACCTTTACCGGTCAGCACCGTACGCACGGTCTTGCACAGGATCGCGATGTCGTACCACAGGTTCCAGTTCTTCACGTACCACGCATCCAGTGCCACGCGCTCGTCATAGGTGGTTTCGTTGCGGCCGGAAACCTGCCACAGGCCCGTGAGACCCGGTCGGGCTTCGAGGTAGAAGTCCACGCGCTCGGCGTAGCGCTCCAGTTCCGCTTCGATGATCGGGCGCGGGCCGACGAGGCTCATTTCGCCCTTCAACACGTTCCACAGTTGCGGAATCTCGTCGAGGCTGGTTTTGCGCAGGAAGGCGCCGATCCGGGTGATGCGCGGGTCGTTCTTGAGCTTGAAATCCTTGTCCCACTCGGCGCGAGCTTCGGCGCTGGTGGCGAGCAGGTGTTCGAGCACTTCCTTCGAGTTGTGCACCATGGTGCGGAATTTCCAGCACTTGAACGGCTTGCCGTTCATGCCGACGCGCACGTGGCCGAAAAAGACTTCGCCCGGCCCACCCTGGCGCTTGATCTGCCAGGCCACGTAGGCGAACAGCGGGGAGAGCATCAGCAGTCCGCAGAAAGCGCCACAGAAATCGAACACGCGTTTGAGCAACATCAGCGACGGCGAGGCCAGATTGTTGCGCACCCGCAGCAGCAGTACTTCGTGGCTGAAGAAGTGGTTGGCGGTTACGCCGAACAGCGGCAGGCCGGCCAGCGGCGGGATGACGTGCATGTCTTTGTAGCGCAGGCTCAGAAGCTCGATCTCGCTCTGTGCGTTGCGCAGTTCGTCTTCGTTCACGGCGATGGTGACGTGCGGGTGGTTTTGCTGCTCCAGCCAGGGCAGCAATTCGCCCGCGGAAAGCCGCACCACGGGCAAGGTCTTGCCCTCTTCAACCTCAAGCCGATCCGGCGCGTCGCTGTCCACGGAAACGAAGCAGCGCACCTCGAAGCCCAGCAGCCGTTCGCTGCGCATTGCGCGCCAGGCTTCCACTGCATTCTGCCCGCAACCGATGATCACGGTCGGCAATTGCCAGCGCTGCATTGTCAGCAGCCAGGACTTCATGCGCGAGCGCAGCAGCGGCACCAGCACGAGTGCCAACCCCCAAGATACCGGCCACAGGAAGCGCGAGATCGGCCATTTGGCGAACAGCACGACCATGCCGTTGAGCAGCGCTGCGAGCACCAGGCTGCGCAGGATCTCCAGCAGCTCGTCCCAGAACGGCAGGCGCAGGCTGTAGTGGCCTCGCCACCAGAAGGTGCCGACCGTCAGCACGGCCAGAATCAGGAAAGCCAGCGCCTGCTGGCTGCCTTCGGCCGACCACCAGTAGAAGATGTCCGGGCGGATGCGGTGGCTGCGCAGCAGCACCAGCAGGATCGATGCGCCGGCGAAGGCCAGCAGCAAAGCAGCAAAATCGGCGAGCGCCAGCCAGGGTTTGGCGGTTTCCGCGCGTTGGTGAATGGCCATTATTTCTCCGTCAAACCATAAACCCGGTTCAAGTTTTCCATCATTGTATCGAGCGAATAGTGCGCGCGGGCAAAAGCCTTGGCCTGCGCGCCCAGCCGCTGGCGTTCGCCCCGGCTTTCGATCAATGGCACGAGGCGGGCGAGGAAGTCGTCGCGGTCATTCGCCAGCCAGCCGTTCTCGCCGTCTTTGACCAGATCGCGGTTGCCGACCACGTTGGTCGCGACCACGGGCAAGCCCGCCGCCATGGCCTCGATCACCGCGACCGGTAGCCCTTCCCAGCGCGAGGTCTGGATGTAGATGTCGAGCGTGGCAAGCTGTTTGAGCGCTTCGGCGCGGTCCACCCAGCCGGTCAGTTGCACGCCGGCGTTTTTCAGCGCGGTTTCGCCCGATTCGTCGCCGCCGCCGATCCAGACGAATTCCACGCCCGCGCCGCGCAGGGCCTCGGCGATACTGGCAAAGAGCTCCGGGTTGCGCGCCAGCGCCACGCGGCCGACGGTGCCGATGCGCACGATATTTTCATTGCCGGGGGCTGCCGGTATTGCATCCAGATCGACCCCGTTGCAGACCACCTCTACCCGGTTGGTCAGGTTGGCGCGGATCTGCTCAGCTTCCGAGGGCGAGCAGGCGATGAACGTGACCGGGATGCGCGCGAGCAGTTTCTCGATCAGCAGGAAGACGGTGTTCTTCAGCCGCCCTTCGGCGCGTTGCAGGAAAGACAGGCCGTGCGGCGAGAAGAACCAGCGCGGCCCGCGATGGAACACGCTGGTCAGCCGCCCCAAGGCCCCTGCCTTGGACGAATGCAGATGCACCACGTCCGGCCGGATGCGGCGCAGCTCCTGGGTCAGCATCCGCCCGGCGTGCCAGTCCGCTCCGGGCTTGATCGCGCGCACCATCGGCAACTGGATGAATTCGATGCGGGCATCGAACAGCGCACGCCAGTTGGCCGGTGTTTCCTCGCGTAGCGAATGGATCACCGTAACCGCCTGACCAACCTGTGCCTGGCGGTTGGCGATGGCGCTGACCATCGACAGCGTACCGGCGCCGAAGGATTCGACGACGTGGACGATTTTGGCCATTTATTTCAAATTTTCCTGTGTTCACTCCCCTCTCCCCTTGTGGGAGAGGGGTTGGGGGAGAGGGGGCAACCCAACTCTGTCCAGATACGTTCCAGTACCTCATCGGTACAGGCCAAAATTTCGTTAT
This sequence comes from Formivibrio citricus, assembly GCF_900115065.1. Lineage (GTDB taxonomy): Bacteria > Pseudomonadota > Gammaproteobacteria > Burkholderiales > Chitinibacteraceae > Formivibrio > Formivibrio citricus. The sequence continues at coordinate 6,747 of NZ_FOVE01000019.1, forward strand.
TCCAGAATCGCAAAATCCGGAATCCCTGCGTTTTCAACCATGCATCGCGGATTAAGTCAGTCGCTGATTCGTTGTGTTGCCCGCCATCGGCTTCAACAATCAGCCGCGCACCGAAATCCACAAAATCCACTATATAGGGACCGATGGGTTGCTGGCGCTTGAACTTTGCGCCGCCAAGCCTGTGAGCGCGCAAATGTTGCCAAAGCAATTGTTCGGCGTCAGTCATGTTTTGCCGCAAATGTTTGGCGAATCCGCGCGGCCCCATTGTTGCCCCCTCTCCCCGGCCCTCTCCCGCGAGGGGAGAGGGAGTAAATATCAGCCCCGCAACCAGCTCTTCAGCTTGAAGACCATCCCATACGGTAGCAGTAGCATGGCCCGCGTGCGCAGCATGCCGATCCACGCGGCCAGCGAGCCGTCGTTGTGCCTCTGCTGTACCGCAAGGCGCGAGCACAGTTGCTGCCAGCGTTTGCCCAGCGAAATGCCGCCGGGGTCGAGCTCGTAGCGGATCAGCACGTCGGGCAGGTTGGCGACCTGGAAGCACTCGGCCAGCGTCCAGAACAGCGCGTAGTCTTCGGCGGCGCGCGCATCAAGCGGGTAGCCGCCGGCAGCCTCCACGGCGCTGCGGCGCATGACGACGGTGGGGTGGATGAAGGCCGAATTGTTCTTGAGCGCCCGGCAGATTTCCGCATGCCCGGTCGGGTGGCGCAAGACGAACTGTTCCGCGCCCTGCAGGTCGACGAAGCTTGCCGCGCCGCCGAGCAGGGCGATTTCCGGGTGTTGTTCAAGGAAGGCCGTTTGCCGGGCGAAACGGTCGGGCAGGTTTTCGTCGCCGCAATCGAGGCGCGCGATCAGCTCGTAGCCGCGCTCGGCAATCCACGCCAGCCCGGCGTTGAGCGCGTGTTCGATGCCCCGGTTTTGCGGCAGGCGCAGGAAGTGGAGTTCGCCCTGAGCGGCAAACGCGGCGCGCGCGGCTGCCTCGTCGAGCGGCTGCTTGATGCTGCCGTCGTCGACCACCAGTACGTCGCACTGCTCGTCGCTCCCGATTGAGGCAAGCGATTTCGCCAGCCCGTGCGGGTTGTTGTAGTGCGGAATCAGGCAGACCAGTTTCATTCAAAAGCCTTACCACAGAGTCACAGAGCTTGGGAGAAAAGCAGAATCAGGTTCTGGTTTTTCTCTGTGTTCTCGGTACCTCTGTGGTTCAAAAGAAGTTCACGACCACGATTTAATGCCAACCAGCCGCTTCACGCGCTGGGCGAAAGAAAACGGAATCACCTGCCACAGCAGCGGTTTCAGCAACAGCAATGCCGAGCGCGGCGACCAGTCGAAATGGCGCCAAAGGATTTTCAGCCGTGTGCGCTGCTGCAGCTTGCGTTTGGAAAGCGAAATGCCGCCTGCCGCGTATTCGGTCCGGACCAGCACTTCCGGCAGGTTCGCGGTCTGGTAGCGGGCGACGAATTGCCAGAACCAGGCGAAATCCTCGGCGGCCTTGCAGTCGGTCGGGTAGAGGCCGACCTCCCTGACCGCTGCGATGCGGAACATCACCGCCGGATGGGTGAAGGCGTTGTCGTCGTGCATCTGGCGCACGATTTCGGCATGAGTTTGCGGCTGGCGCAGCGTGAAGCGGTCGCCGGTGGCGTCAAAAAACACCACGGACGAGCCGAGCAGCGCGACCTCGGGATGCGCGTCCAGAAACGCGGCCTGCCTTGCGCAGCGGTCCGGCAGGTTCAGGTCGCCGCAATCGAGCCGCGCTGCGTAGTCGTAGCCGGCTTCGACAATCGCCGCGAGACCGGTGTTCAGCGCATGCTCAATACCGCGATTCTCGGGCAGGTAGAGGAACTTCACCTCGCCCCGCGCCCGCCATGCGGCCTGCGCCCGCGCTTCGTCGAGCGGCGCGCGCGTGCTGCCGTCGTCGACGACATAGGCATCGACGCACTCGTCCGCCCCGACCGAGGCCAGCGATTCGGCCAGCCCCTGCGGGTTGTTGTAGTGCGGGATCAGCAGCGCAATGCGGTTCATGACTTACTTTTGCAGGGCTTTTCTCGCCAGCGCCGGCAACTGACCCTTGGCCTGCTGCGTCTTCAGGGTTTCGAGTTCGGCGATCTTCACCTTGTTCTTTTTCTTGATGATGTCGTAGGACTTCAGCGCGAATTGCCAGCCGGCCAGCGGCGTGTCGACGGGTTTGCCTGCCGCGAGCTGGGCCTTGGTGTTGCCGGCCATGTAGGCGACGAGCAGCATATAGCGGAACTGTTCTTCTGCCTTGCTTGCTGCGGGCTTGTCGCCGAAAACCCAAGGCGCCGTCTTGGGGCTCAATTGCATGCTTACGTCCTTGCTGTACTGCACGAACTGCATGACGGTCTGCGCGGCGAGCGGTGCTTCGTCGCCGAGGAAGGTGTTTTCCAGCACGGCGATGGCCTTGGTTACTTCTGCCTTGCTCGGCACGACCGGTGCCTTGGCTGCGGCTGGTGCGGAAGCTGTTGCGGCAGCCGGAGCCGAGGCGGAAACGGCGGCAGGAGCGGATGCGTTTTCTTCCGCGGCTTGGGCCAGGGGGGCCAGAATGCAGCCGGCCAGCAGGATGCGGGAAATCAAGGTGTTCATGAGGGCTCCTGAATAAAGGACTCAAACAAAACAGCACATTCCCGTAGGAATGCGATACGGATAAAGGCGGGTCAGCGGTTGCTTAACAAGCGCGCCCATGTTTTCAGCAACACCGCCGGGGCATAGTTTTTGGCGCGCTCGCACAGCCAAGCCCCGATTTCGGCATGATGCGGCAATTGTTCGGCGATTTTAGCCGCGAGCGCCTGGCCTGTCGCCTCGTTTACGACAAATTCACTGACGCGCCCGGCAAAGAAGTCGTTTACGCCGCCCGAATCGGTGCTGACCACCGGCAGGCCAACCTGCATCGCTTCGAGCACGACCAGACCGAAACCTTCGAAGTTGGAAGTCAGCAGCAGCCAGTCGGCGCGGCGCATGAAATCTTCAACTCCGCCGACCTGCCCGTGGAAGTGTACGGCCAGACGGCGGCGGGCCGCTTCGTTTTTTACCCATTCTTGCATCGGCCCCGCGCCGAGGACGGTCAGCTCGGACGGCAAGCCGCGCGCGGCCAGTGCTTCGAGCGTATCGAGCCACAGGTGCGGCTGTTTTTCCTCGGCGATGCGGCCGACGAAGAGGAGTTGCAGGGGGTGTTCGCGCCCCTCTCCCCCATCCCCTCGCCCACGGAGGGGAGAGGGGGGCAGGTTGGCGGATGTGTCCACAAGGGCTCCCTCCCCCCTCGCGGGGGAGGGCTGGGGAGAGGGGGCTTCCCTTGGCTTGACCGATGGCTCAACAAAATTCGGCATCACCAACCAACCCGGCTGTATCGGCATGCCGAGCCAGCGCGCGAGCGACTGGCGCGTGTGGTCGGAGACGCAGAGGGTTTCCGGCAGGCGGCGGTAAATGAATTGGCAGGCGGCGCGGTGGATCGGGTTCATGCGGGCGAAGGCATCGAGTTCGGCCATCGGGCCATGCACCCAGCCGATCAGACGCTTCTTCAAGCCGATGGTTGCGGCCCATGCCATGTACAGCGGCATCAGGAAGGTCGCAGCGATGACGACATCGGCTTCCTTCGCCAGCCTCCGCGCCGCGCGCCAGCCTGCGAGCCAGGTCCACGGGCGCTTGCCGTGCCAGAGCGGGGAAAGATCGACCACGCGCACGTTGGCGGTGTTCTTCTCCCACAGGTTGCGGCTGCCGCCGAGCAGGGCGATGGTGACCTCGAAACCGCTCGCGGCCAGCCCCTCGGCGACGAGCGAAACGCAGCGCTCGACACCGCCCAGGCCCAGATCGCGAACGAAGAACAGGATTTTCATTTGCGCAGCCTGTCCCGCAACGACTTGCCCATCAGGCAGCGCACGATCAGCCGCCGGTAGCGGCGGATTTCGCTGCCCGGCAACGGGTAGTGGTGCTGCATCAGACGGGTCAGCAGCACGAGCTTCAAGCCCGCATCCGGCGTGCGTTGCAGGGCGTCGAGCCAGATCGTTCCCAGCCCGCCGATGGCCGGGGTTTCCTTGTGCAGCCGCAGCAGGAACACGAACAGCCAGTGGCATTCGTCCGCAGTCAGCACGCGGCCCGGCTCGGCGAGTTCGGTCAGGCGCGGCGCGACGGATTGCAGCGCGGGCGGCAGGGCGGCGGGGATGTAGCGGGCGCGGCTTTGCTGCGCGGCAGCGAGCAGGGCATCGGCGCGGCTTTGCGTGATCTGCCCGGCATGGGTGCGGTAATCGAGCAGCACTTCCGGTACGTTGGCGAACTTGGCGCCGGCCTGCGCCAGCGTGCACCACAGGCCGTAGTCCTCGGCATGCTGGTTGGCCGGGTCGTAGGGGTGTGCGCGCATCAGGCTGGTTTTGGCCAGCACCGTCGGATGGGCGAGCGGCGAGTTGAACATCAGGTAAACGCGGATGGCGCTGTCGTCCACCGGCATGCGCCATTCGCCCTGCCGGTCGCCGAAGAAGCGAATCCAGCAGCCGCAGATGTCGGCCCCGGTCTGCTCGACGTGCGCGAGCTGCTTTTCGAGCCGCGTCGGGTGCGCGATGTCGTCGGCATCCATGCGTGCGATCCACTCGCACTGGGCGGCGGCGATGCCCTCGTTGAGCGAGGCGATCAGCCCGCGGTTTTCGCGGCTGATGATCTTGAAGCGCGGGTCGATGGCCGCGTGCGCTTCGAGAATGGCGCGGGTGGCATCGCTCGAACCGTCGTCGATGGCGATGCACTCGAAATCGCGCAAGGTCTGCATCGAGAGCGAATCCAGCGTTTCCTGCAGGTGCGCAGCGGCGTTGTAACAGGGCAGGACGATCGAAATACGGGGGGTCATGCGGCAATCTCCCGGTGAATGGCGCGCGCGCGCCACCAGAAAGCGGCAAGGATGAAGCCTTCGACCGCGACCACGACTTGCGCAGCAGTCACGGCGCTGTGGGCAAACGGCAGCAGCGCGCACAGCAAGGCGACGTTGAGAACACCGGCGACGACGAGAACGCGGCTGTAGTAGCGCTCCTCGCCGAACGGCAGCAGGGTTTGCAGGCCGTAAACATAACTCAGCGCGCCGATCAGGATTACGGCGGCCAGCCACATCTGCGTGGCGACCGCACCGGCCATGCCCTGGCCCAGCAGCAGCGGAACGATCCACGGCGCCCCGGCGGCGAGCACCAGCGTCAGCCCCAGCCCCACCCCGCCCTGGAAAACGAACGATTTTCGGATCAACGCCAGTGCGCCCTTGCGGTCATGCGCGGCGAGCTGGGCAATGCGCGGGTAGGTGGCCTGCACCAGCGGCCCGATCAGCCCCTGGGCGGTGTAGGTCAGCTTGTTGGCGGCTGCAAAGAAGCCGACCTCGGCGGCAGGCGCGAAAAAGCCGAGCAGCACGGTGGTCGAAGTCGTGTAGAGGTTGGTCGCGACCGAAGAGAGGAACAGCGGCCAGCTCGCCTTGAGCGAAGTCGCGATTTCGGCGGCGGTGGGCTTCACCCACAGCGGGCGCGCCACGCCCCAGCCGCTGCTCCACCAGATCACCCCGGCGAGCATCTGCGGTGCGGCCTGCAGCAATACGGCCAGCACCACGTCCTGCGGCCCGTCCACCCAGAAGATCAGCAGGCCGAGCATCAACGCGCGCGAAACCACGGTCAGGAACGACGCGAGCCGCATTTCCTCAAAGCCCTGGAACCACCAGATCGGGAAGAACACCGAGCTGACGATGTACACCAAGGACGCGAGGAAAACCGGCGCCTGCGCCTGCCATTGCGGAATCGCGAACGTGCAGGGAATCAGCGCCAGAAAGGAAGCCAGCATCAACCCGGTCTTGGCCCAGGTGGTGCGCCAGAACACCGCCGCCGCCGCGCGTGGATCGTCGCGCACCACGGCGACTTCGCGCGTGGCCGAAAGGTTGAAGCCGAAATCGGTAAACAGCACGCCGTACTGGATCGCCGCAAAGGCATAGTTCATCACCCCGAAGCCTTCCGCGCCGAGCGTGCGCGCCAGAAACGGAAAGGTGACGAACGAAACCAGATAATTCAGCCCTTGCACGAGATACAGCGAAACAATGTTGGAGCGCAGGCGGGAATCGAGGGTCATGGGGTGTGGCGGCAGTGGCAGGGTGCTGAATTTTAAACCTTATTGGCCACGGCGGCACGGGGGAAAAGGGAAAGCGGCTATTCTCCCGGCGTCGAGGAGCCACGCAACAAGGCTTCAACGAAGAAAGGCCCAATGGTAGGGCAATGGGATGGACTCCTCCCTCCCGAAACGGCATCTGAGTGCCAGACTGGAAGTGTCAGCCACCAGTCGAAAGAAGAAAGGAGTCCACCATGAAGATTATGCGCATCGGTCTTGATTTGGCCAAGAATGTTTTCCAGGTCTACGGCGTGGACACGCAGGGCAAGAAGGTTTTGAGCCGCCAGTTGAAGCGCCATCAGATGCGGGAGTTCTTCCAGAAGCTCTCGCCTTGTCTGATCGGCATGGAAGCCTGCGCCAGTGCGCACTACTGGGCGCGGACATTGGCCGCACTAGGCTATGAAGTGAAATTGATTGCCCCGCAGTTTGTAAAACCCTACGTGAAGGGCAACAAGAACGACGCCAACGATGCCGAAGCGATCTGCGAAGCGGTCAGTCGGCCGAACATGCGCTTTGTCCCGGTCAAAACCATCGAGCAGCAGGATATTCAGGCGCTACACCGCATCCGGTCTGAGCTGGTGCGCCAGCGCACTGCCAAGGTGAACCAGATACGCGGCTTGTTGGGAGAATACGGTATTACCGTGGAACAGCGGGTACCGGCTTTGCGCAAGAAACTGCCGGAGATACTGGAGGATGCCGAGAACGGCCTGAGCGCAGAATTTCGAGTACTGCTCGATGGTCTGCGAGAAGACTTGGTGAATCTGGATACGCGGATTGCCAGCATGGATCAGGCCCTCCAGAAGCTGGCGCAAGAACACGCGGGAGCCAAACGCTTGCAGCAACTGCGCGGTATTGGCCCCGTTACCGCCACCGCACTGATCGCCGCCATCGGCGATGGCAGCATGTTTAAACGCGGACGCGATGCCGCAGCTTGGTGTGGTCTGACACCGGCACAACACAGCAGTGGCGGCAAAGACCGACTACTGGGCATCAGCAAACGCGGCGATGCCTACCTGCGCACCTTGCTGATTCACGGTGCGCGGGCGGTGCTCAAAACCGCCACCGGTAAGGAAGATCGACTGAGCCAATGGCTGCAAAGCTTGTGCAGCCGGCGAAACAAGAATATCGCTGCCGTCGCACTGGCCAACAAAACGATGCGAATGGCCTGGGCGCTGCTGACTAGCGAACAGGATTACGATCCTGAGTTTGGTATGGAAACAGAATCGGCTTGCGCCGAACCCGCCTGAGAAGTGACCAGGCAAGCAGGCCCCGTCTCAGACGGGTTGATGAACAGAGCAACAGTCTTCACGATTGCGAAGCATGAAACGTTGATGGCAAACAGGTCGAACCGGCGCCTGGAAAACCTTACGAGACCGATGTGCCTTTGAGCACGCTAGGGCGATCAGGACCGGACGCGCGAACAGCCCATTATGGCCCGGGCAATTGAGCCCAACTCAGAGGCCGGATATACGTGTGCAGTCGAACCTACAGTCAAAAGCGTGAAATGCTTGCAAGCCGGGAGGAGTCCATATACGGCCTCGCCGCGCAGCGGCAGCCCGCCGGATCAACCGCCGAAGGCAAAACATCCGGCGGTTGATTTGTGCGTCGTACATGGGTTTATGCGCCTATCGGCGCGGGTGTTTTGAATGCGGGGTTCCGCCCCGCCTGCGGGAAAGGGGAATTGTCTCGCTCCGCTTCCTCGGCGCTGGCTGAGGGGGTAGGGAAACCATCTGCCATGGTGGCAGTACGGAATTGCGTAGCCTGGATTAGCCGCAAAGCGGCGTAATCCGGGTCGCCGCAGGCGATGTGAATCCATGAACGAAGAGGTGTTGTGGATTGTGTATTCGGCGCAAATCAGCCGATCTGTCCCAATTTGATTGTGGGCGAGGAGAAACCACTGCCCATGGTAGGGCGGCCTCGCCGCTCAGCGGCAGCCCGCCGGATCAACCGCCGAAGGCAAAACATCCGGCGGTTGATTTGTGCGTCGTACATGGGCTTATGCGCCTGTCGGCGCGGGTTTTTTGAATGCGGGGGCCGCCCCGCCTGCGGGAAAGGGGAATTGTCTCGTCGCCAAATCCCCCTTCACCCCCAAGGCGACCCCATCGCCCGCCCTCCGGGTTCCCTGTGCTTCTCACTTGTCGCGGCGGCTGCGGAACTCGGCCTGCGGCCTCAAACAGTCCTCGCCGAAACCCCCGCGCCAAGCTGCGATGCTCGGCGGGCTCAAGGGGATGAAAACCGTCTGCCATGGTGGCAGTGCGGAATTGCGTAGCCTGGATTAGCCGTGAAGCGGCGTAATCCGGGTCGCCGCAGGCGATGTGAATCCATGAACGAAGAGATGTTGTGGATTGTGTATTCGGCGCAAATCAATCGAGTCTGACCCCATTGATTGTTGCGGCGGCACGGGGGAAAGGGAAAGAGGTTATTTCGCCGGCGCGAGTGGGCATGCAACAAGGCTTCAACGAAGAAAGGCCCAATGGTAGGGCGGCCTCGCCGCGCAGCGGCAGCCCGCCGAACCAATTGCCGAAGGCAAAACAGCCTACGGTCGATTTGTGCGGCGTACATGGGGTTATGCGCCTGTCGGCGCGGGTGTTTTGAATGCGGGGTTCCGCCCCGCTTGCGGGAAAGGGGAATTGTCTCGCCAATTCCCCTTTCATCCCCAAGGCGACCCCGCCCTGCGGCCCTCCGGGCTGCCCTCGGTCGGTCGCGAGCCAGGGTCTCGCTCCGCTTCCTCGGCGCTGGCTGAGGGGATAGGGAAACCATCTGCCATGGTGGCAGTGCGGAATTGCGTAGCCTGGATTAGCCGTGAAGCGGCGTAATCCGGGTCGCCGCAGGCGATGTGAATCCGTGAAGCGAAGAGGTATTGTGGGTTGTGTATTCGGCGCAAATCAATCGAGTCTGACCCTATTGATTTTCTATTGTTCCTGTTGTTCACACCAGCAATATTATGATTTGCGGATAAGCCGAACATGGAAAAGGAGTGCCCCAGACAAAGTTAATAACGCAATTATGACTAATGTTTCTTTTATATCATCCAGTGAAAATATTTCTTTCCCATTCTTCCAAATTCTATGGGCCTGATTTCCGTCGTGGGTTATGTGAAATAACCCAGTTGCTGAACGCCACGCGTTAAATTGATCGGTCGGGCAAGATTTATGAAATGCAACGTGCCTTACCAATTTGCCATTTGTAAGTTCGAATGTGATAACTAGATCAGCGTTTGGTGTCGTTTTGTGTTCTCGGCATTCAACGTGCTTAATTGTTCCAGTATCGGTCGACATATCCGATTCATATGGAAACCATGGTGACCATATCATCAGGCCACAAAAGGCTGCGGTGGCCAAAAGTATGGTGCGCATTTTTCGAAGATCGCTGGTTGGCATAGCTGTGGGCGATGTATGCAATACGCAACTCCCTCAATCCCCAAACCCATCCGGATTCCCGCTCTGCCAGCGCCATGAATCGGCGCACATGTCGTCGAGCGTTTTTTCCGCTTTCCAGCCCAGCACTTCGAATGCCATGGCTGGGTCGGCGTAGCAGGCGGCGATGTCGCCGGGGCGGCGGGCGACGATCTGGTAGGGGATCGGCTTGCCGCAGGCTTTGGCAAAGGCGGAAACCATGTCGAGTACCGAATAGCCTTGCCCGGTGCCGAGGTTGACGGTGACGAGGCCCGGATTGCCGGCGAGTTTCTGCAATGCCTTGACGTGCCCCTTGGCCAGATCGACGACGTGGATGTAGTCGCGCACGCCGGTGCCGTCGGGGGTCGGGTAGTCGTTGCCGAATACCGAAAGCTGTTCGCGTTTGCCCACTGCCACCTGGGCGATGAAGGGCATCAGGTTGTTGGGGATGCCTTGCGGGTCTTCGCCGATCAGGCCGGATTCGTGCGCGCCGACCGGGTTGAAGTAGCGCAGCAGTGCCAAGTCCCAGCTTGGGTCGGATTTGTACAGGTCGCGCAGGATGTCTTCGACCATCAGCTTGGAGCGCCCGTAGGGGTTTGTCGCGGAGAGCGGGAAATCTTCCTTGATCGGCACCGCGTGCGGATCGCCATAGACGGTGGCGGACGATGAGAACACGAGCTTTTTCACGCCTGCGGCCTGCATGGCTTCGAGCAGTTTCAGCGTGCCGGTGACGTTGTTGTCGTAGTACATCAGCGGCTTGGCGACCGATTCGCCGACGGCTTTCAGTCCGGCAAAGTGCACCACGGCGCTGAAACTCCACTTGGCGAAAACGGCGTCGAGCGCGGCGCGGTCGCGCACGTCGGCTTCGGCGAATTCGACCGGCTGGCCGGTGATGGTTTCCAGCCGCTTCAGCACTTCGGGTTTGGCGTTGTAGTAGTTGTCGAGGATGACCGGCTTGAAGCCGGCGCTGACGAGTTCGATCCAGGTGTGGGAGCCGATGTAGCCGGCGCCGCCGGTGAGCAGGATGTGTTTCATGAAGCGCGTCCTTTTATTGTTTTTCCTGTCGCCACAGCACAACGGCGGCGAGCGAGATCAATAGCAGCGTGGGTAGTCCCGCAGCCAGTGGCGGCGGCAGGCGGTAGAGCGCGCCCAGGTGGCCCATGACCTGGCTGAGGAAGTTGAAGCCGACGCCGAGCAGGATGCCGAGGAAGACGCGGATGCCGACATTGCCGCTGCGCCGCTGCAAGAGGGCGAAAGGCAGGGCGATCAGCATCATCGAGATGCAGGCGACGGGGTAGAAGATCTTGGTCCACAGCGCGAGTTCGTAGCGCGCGGTGTCCTGCGCGTTGTCGCGCAGGTGGCCGATGTAGCGCGCCAGCGCGCGCATCGACATGTCCTGCGGCTTGACCATCAGCACGGCCAGCATGTCCGGGTTGACCGAGGTTTTCCAGTGCAGTTCGTCCACGGCGCTGACCGCAACGCGCGTCTGGTCGGCGGGGAAATCGGTTACGGTGCTGCCGCGCAGCGCCCAGTCGCGGCGGGCTTCGTCGAACTGCGCGCCGCGGGCGTCGATGATGCGCGCCAGCCGCTGGCTCTCGGCAAATTCGTAGATGCGCAGCTTGTCGAGCGTCATGTCCGGATTCATCGCCGAGATGTTGGCGATCTGCTTGCCGTCCTTGACCCAGATCCCGGACTGGAAATCACCGACGAGCACTTCCTTGGTGGCCTGCACGCGGTAGCGGTTGCCCGCCTTGGATGCGGCCGGGCCGATGTATTCGCCGATCACGGCGGTCAGCAGCGCGAAGACCACGCCGATGCTGGCCAGCCAGCCGGTCAGGCGCAGGATCGACACGCCGGAGGCGCGCATCACGGTGAGTTCGGAGTTAGCCGCGAGCGTGGAAATCGCGAAGATGCCGCCGATCAGCGTGGCGACGGGCAGCAGTTCGTAAACGTGGCCGGGCATTGAGAACAGCACGTAGATCACCACGTCGATGAAGCGGTAAGCGCCCTTGCCGATGTTGCCGAGGTCGCCCAGGAGATCGAAGAAGACAAAGAGGCCGGTGAAGGCCAGCAGGGCGAAGCCGGTGCAGAGCGCGATTTCCGCGGCGAGGTAGCGTAGCAGGAGCTTGATCATCGCTTCGCTCCCATCTGCGCGCGCCGGTGCATCAGGAAGGCGGCCAGCCCGGCAAAAGCGGCATGCAGCGGCCACATGCCGATGAGCGCGGGCAGCTTGCCGGCGCCGATCCAGGCCTGGGCGATGTTGATGCAGTTGTAATAGAGGAAGGCCAGCGCCAGCGCGAACAGCAGGTTGAAGGTGCGCCCGCCGCGTACGTTGTAGAACGCGAGCGGCAGCGCGAGGATGCTCAGGATCAGCGCGGAAACCGGCAGCGCGATGCGCCAGGCGAGTTCGGCTTGGTGGTGCGGTTTGTCGCTTTTCAGCAGCGTGAGCGTCGGCAGCGCCTGCGTGGCGGGGTCAACGGCGGCTTTCTGCGGCGAATCCAGCCGTACACGGCCCTTGGCGAATTCCATCGTGTCGTAGGCGGCCGATCCGGGCGTGCCTTCGACGGCGCGCCCGCCGTCGAGCGAAAGCCAGCGCGCGCCGGTCTCGTCGACGATCATGCCGCCGCGTTTGGCGGTGATGACGGCGATCTTGTCGTTGCGGCGGATCTGCACGAAGACGTTGTTGCCTTCCTGGGTGTCGGTGGAAAAATTCTCGACGAAATACACGCGGTCCGCGCCTTTGGTTTCGCGGAACACGCCGGGGGCGATCTGGGTGGTTTCCTGCTGGCGCAGCATGTGTTCGCGGTATTCGCGGCTTTTCTGCATCGACCACGGCGAAACGAACAGCGACAGGATCGCGGTAAAAATGACCACCGGCACGGCAAAGCGCAGCACCGGATCGAGAAAGTCGTGGATCGAGCGCCCGCTGGCGAACCAGATCACCATTTCCGAATCGCGCCACAGGCGGGTGATCGTGGTCAGCACGGTGATGAACAGCATCAGGCAGAACAGGATGGGCAGGTAGCGCACGGCGGCAAAACCCATGACGGTCCAGACCGCGCCGGAAGCCAGCGCGCCGATGGCCGCTTCGCCCAGCAGGCGCACGATCTGCGAAGTCATGACGACCAGGAGCAGTACCACGAACAGCCCGCTGGCGAACCAGTTCATTTCGTGGACGAGGCTTCTGCGGAAAATCATGTCGATGTTTGCTTTTGACTTGTGTCAGGGGCTGGGAAATAATCGTTCGATCAAACGAGCCAGGAGTTCAAGACGTGGAATTTACCATAAAACCGCTTTCCCCTTGCGATACCGGCGCTGAGTGCCTCGTTTTGCCGGTGGCAGGCGAGAAGCTGCCTGCAGCGACCGCCGAAGTGGATGCGGCGCTGGGCGGATTGATCGGACGGCTGGTTGCCGAGGGCGATCTCGCAGCGAAGGCCGGCAGCACCCTGCTGGTACCCGTGTCGGCGACGCTGGCCAAAAAGATTCTGCTGCTCCAGTTCGGCAAGGAAAAGGAATTCAAGGTCAAAACGGTGCGCGATACGCTGCGTGCAGCGGCCAAGGCTGCGCTTGGCGCCAATGCTGCGAGCGTTGCGCTGTGTCTGGACGGGCTGAAAAAGGTCGATGCCGAAGCCGCAGCGGGCGATTTTGCCCAAGCGCTGGTCACGGAAGGCTATCGTTTCGACCGGCTCAAGAAGAAGCCGGAACCTGCCTGCAAGCTTTTGCATGTCACGTTGGCCTTGGGCAAGAAGGACGACGTTGCCAAGGTCGAGGCCGCTCTGGCCAAGGGGCTGGCGGTCGGTCATGGCGTCAATTTCGCTCGCGATCTGGGCAACCTGCCGGGTAACCTGTGCACGCCGCTCCACCTCGCAGAAGCCGCCGAATCGATGGCGCGCGAATTCGGCTTCAAGTGCCAGGTGCTGGACGAACAGGCCATCGCCTCGCAAGGAATGACTTCGTTCCTGTCGGTCGCCAAGGGCAGCGACGTTCCGCCGCGCCTGATCGTTCTCGAATACAAGGGCGGCAAAGGCAAGCCGGTGGCGTTGGTCGGCAAGGGGCTGACCTTCGATGCCGGCGGCATTTCGCTCAAGCCGGGCGAAGGCATGGACGAGATGAAGTACGACATGTGCGGCGGTGCCGCCGTGCTCGGCACCTTCCGCGCCATCGCCGAGCTGGGCCTGCCGGTCAACGTGGTCGGCGTGATCCCGGCCTGCGAGAACATGCCGTCCGGTCGCGCCAACAAACCGGGCGATGTGATTGCCACCATGGACGGCCAGACCGTCGAAATCCTCAATACCGATGCCGAAGGCCGGCTGATCCTGTGCGATGCGCTGACCTATACCGCGCGCTTCGAACCGGAAGTGGTCGTTGACCTTGCCACGCTCACCGGTGCCTGCGTGATTGCGCTCGGCCACGTGACCAATGGCCTGTTCGCCAACGACGACGAGCTGGCCGACGAGTTGCTCGCGGCTGCGGATAAATCCGGCGACTTGACCTGGCGCCTGCCGCTGTTCGAGGAATACCAGGAACAGCTCAAATCGAACTTTGCCGACATGGCCAACATCGGCGGCCGCCCGGCCGGTGCGATCACTGCGGCGTGTTTCCTGTCGCGGTTCGCCGAAAAATATCGCTGGGCGCATCTGGATATCGCGGGTACGGCTTGGAAATCCGGCGCAGCCAAGGGCGCGACGGGCCGCCCGGTGCCGCTGCTGGTCGAATTTCTGACCAAGCGTGCGAAGAAAAAGTGAGGAATCAGGAGTGAGGAGCGAGGTGCGGGGATAACCCCTCACGCCTTACCCCTTCCTCCTCACACATAAATGCAGATCACCTTCTATTTCAACGTCAAAAACCGCGAGCAGGCGCTGTGCCAACTGGTCGGCAAGGCGCTCGCGCAAGGGCTGGAAATTGCGATCCTGACGGAAAGCGCCGCCGCCAGCACGGTGCTGGACCGGCTGCTGTGGGAAATCCCGCAGCACGGTTTCATGCCGCATTGCGGCGCGGATGATCCGCGCGCCGCGCAGACTCCGGTTATCATCGACCACCGACCGGAAAAGCTGCCGGCGCGATCCATCCTGTTCAACTGGACAGACCGGGTTGCCGGCGGCCTGGAGCGTTACGAGCGCTTGATCGAGATCGTCGATACCGACGAAGAATTGCGAGCTGCCGCGCGTGAGCGCTGGCGGGCCTATCAGGCGCAGGGGCATGAGCCGCGCGCCATCGACATGCAGGAGTTGGCACGCAATGGCTGAAAGCAGAAATTCCGCGGCTACAGGCGCAAGCCCTTTGTTCGACAAGATGGATGCCCTGATGCGCAAGCACCGGGGTGGCTCCGACTCGGCCAACGGCATCCCCGTCCTGACCGAGGAGGCGATCGAATTCGATCTTGAAGTGGATCATATTCCGGTGCTGACGGAAGAGTTCTCACACGACGGATTGATGTTCGACCCAAGCGAATTTTGCTCCCCCCCGCCGCCCGCGCAACCTGCTCCCGCGCCTGTTGCGGCAACGCCTCCCCGCTCCGAGCCGCCTGCGGTGCAATTTCTCGATCTGCCCCTGCTCGATCTGGACGTTGACGAACCGCCTCCCGCCGCCGCCCCGGCAGTCATTCCAGCCGTGGAAATTGAAGAGATCGAATTGCCGGCGTTTGAAGTGCTTGAAGGCGGAGACTGGCCGGATGAGGTGACTCCCCCCCTGCAAACAATCGCCGAACCAGCTGCCGAGCCGGCTTCTGCTGTCGAAGCGCCCTGCCCCGACGAGACGGTGCCGCAGGTGCCTTCGATTGGTTTTGCGCCTGAGCCGGTCACGGTCATGGAACTGGGCGAGGACAGCTTTGCAGCCCCCGAGCTTGAAATCAGCCTGCCCGCCGAACCGGCCGCCCGGTTGGAGGAGGTGGCGGAACGCCCGGCGATGACTTCGCTGCAGTCCGCAGAGCCTGCCGAAGAAGAGCTGACCTTGACCGAACTGCCGGAAGCACCAGCGCCGCAAATCCTGACGCTGGATGCCGCGGAGCCCGAACCCGTTGCCGCCGTCGCGCATGCCGCGCAGCCGCTGAAACTCGATGACGCAGCCGTGGCTGAAATCACGGCCAGCGTGGCGGCCCAGATCGCCGTGGACATCTCCACCGAAGTCGCCCAGCTCACGCGTCAGCATTTCACCAGCATGATGAACAGCTTCTATGGCGAAGCGTTGCGCAAGGTCACCGAAGAAATCAGCCGCGACATGGAAATGTGCCTGGCGCCGCGTATCGCCGATCTGGTGCAGGATGAGTTGCGGCGGAAAGGGGTGGCGGAGTAGTCGTTCCGCAGCAGCCTCCCCTTCCGTATAACACAACTCCTGTGTCGTACCATTCTGCCATGGGTGGCGAAAGCGCTTCTAAGCGCGCTGTTTATGGCCTCTCCCCAAGGGCGGAGCCGAATCTCATCGCAATCCGAAAACCATCATTTGGGCCAACTCCCGTCGTGCCGGGCCGATGAGGTCCAGCGCCAGCAGGCCGAGGCTGCGCGCATGCCTGAGTGGGGCGAAGTCGGGGCGGAACAGCTCGACAAGGCCGTCGGTGAAGCCGGTGACGAGGTCCGCATCGCGGTGGCGCAGGTGGGTGTAGCGGGCAAGCTGGGCCGGGGAGCCCAGTTCGGCGCGCGGGCTGTTCGCCAGCAACTGCGCGAGCGTGTCGGCATCGCGCAATCCCAGATTCAGTCCCTGTCCAGCAATCGGATGCAGTGTCTGCGCAGCGTTACCGATCATGACCAGCCGTTTCCCCGTCACGTTGTCCACGGTTTTCAGCGCCAGTGCAAAGCTCGTACGCGGGCCCACCGCCGTCATTTTCGGCGTACGCTGGCCAAGCCGGGTATTGAGTTCGGAGAGGAAATCCGCGTCGCCGAGTGCCAGCCGGCGCTCGGCCTGCTCCGGCTCCTGCGCCCAGACCAGCGCCAGTTGCTCGCCGCAGGGCAGCAGCGCCAGCGGTCCGTCGGTGGCAAAGCGCTCCCACGCGGTGTTGCGATGGGCGGCTTCCGGAGTGAGCATCGCCAGCAGCGCGTGCTGGCGGTAGGGCTTGCAGCGGGGGGCAAGACCGGGAAGAGTCGCGGCCAGCCCGCCGCCATCGGCGAGCACCACGAGGCGGGCCGTGAGCGTATGCTCGAACTCCGCCTGCCGCAGCGTGGCGACGGCGTAACCGTCGAGCAAATCCAGCGCGGCGACTTCCGTTCCGGGTGCAAGCAGCCCCGGAGTCGTGGCCAGCCGCTCCCGCGCCAAACCAGCCAGCTTTGCATAGGGCACGACGCAGCCGAGTTCGGGCAAGCCGATTTCTTCGGCGGCGAGTTCGACCCGCCCCAGCGTGCCTTGCTGCGAGACATGCACGCGCTCGATGGCGGTAGGCTGCAGGCCGGCATCCCAAAGCCCGGCCTCGCCGAGGATCTGTCGGCTGCTCCACGAAAGCGCCAGCGCGCGCGGATCGTCGGCGGGTTCGGTGCGGGCTTCGGCGACCAGCACCGAGAGTTGCGTCTTTGCCAGTCGTTGGGCCAGCAAGGCGCCGACCGGGCCGCCGCCCACGATCAGCACGTCGACATGAAGGGGCAGGTTCGGTGTTCTCATTTGGCCGCCATCACGGTTTCGATATCCGCCACGCTGCGCGGGCACAGCGCGGTGAGGTTTTCGTGGCCGTCGGTGGTGACCAGCACGTCGTCCTCGATGCGGATGCCGATGTTCTCCAGATGCTTCGGCACATTCGCTGCCGGACGGATGTAGAAGCCCGGCTCGATGGTGAACACCATGCCCGGTTCCAGTTTGCGCCAGTCGTCGCCGACCTTGTATTCGCCCACGTCATGCACGTCGAGCCCCAGCCAGTGGCCGGTACGGTGCATGTAGAACTGCTTGTAGCTGCCCGATTCGAGCACCGCGTCGAGCGTGCCCTGCAACAACCCCAGATCGAGCATGCCCTGTGCCAGCACTTTCGTCGCCGCATCGTGGATTTCGTGCCAGGCCGTACCCGGCTTGGCGAGATCGAACGCAGCCTGATGCGCCGCGAGCGTGATTTCGTAGACGTCCCGTTGCGGGCTGCTGAACCGGCCGTTGACCGGGAAAGTGCGCGTGATGTCGCTGGCGTAGCCGTCGAGCTCGCAGCCGGCATCGATCAGCAACAGGTCGCCGTCCTGCATGCGGCGGTCGTTTTCCACGTAATGCAGCACGCAGGCGTTTGCGCCGGAAGCCACGATGCTGCCGTAGGCCGGAAAGCGGCTGCCGTGGCGGCAGAATTCGTGCAGGAATTCGGCTTCGATTTCGTATTCGACGAGACCCGGCCTGGCGGCGCGCATGGCGCGGATGTGTGCGGTGGCGTTGATGCGCCCGGCATGGCGCAGCAGTGCGATCTCGTGGGCATCCTTGTAAAGGCGCATCTCGTGCAGCGTGTTGCGGATGTCGACAATTTCGTTGGGGGCGCGGATGCCGTTGCGGACCTGGGCGCGCACGGCATCGAGCCAGCCCGCCAGTCGCCGATCCCAGCCCGCATCCTTGCCGAACGGGAAATAGATGCGCGGCTGGTTTTGCAGCAGTTCGGCGAGCTTCGCGTCGAGTTCATCAATCGGGAAAGCCGCATCGAAACCGAACTTTTCCGCCGCGGCGGCCGGCCCGTAGCGGTAGCCGTCCCAGATCTCGCGCTCCTCGTTCTTTTCGCGGCAGAACAGCAGGTTTTCCACCTTGCCCTCGCCGATTACCTGCACGAACACCGCTTCCGGTTCGCGAAAACCGGTCAGGTAGAAAAAACTGGAATCGAAACGGTAGGGATAGGAGGAATCCGCATTGCGCGCCATTTCCGGATTGGTCGGCAGGATCACCACGCCGGGGCGGAGCCGGCTGGCCAGTCGCTGGCGGCGCTCGGCGAATGAAGGGGGATGCGACATACGGCTTTCCATGAACGGTTTGCGGTGATTATACCTTCGCGGATTACATCCGCTCCCACAACCCTTGCAATGACCGCGGGTTTACCTGCCCCTTGGCCAGCGCCGAGGAAGTGGAGCGAGACCAGAGGCTCGCGACCGACCGAGGGTAGCCCGGAGGGCCGCAAGGCGGGGGCGGCTTGGGGGTGTTGGGGGCTTTGCCGAGACAAAGTCCCCAACCTGCCTGCCGTGCGGAAACGGCACTTAAACACTGCGCCGCAGGCGCTGAAGAAACTGGGTCGCGGCCTGTGCCTGCGTTTGCATGAAGCCGCGATATCGTTCAGCGCGCGTGAATACGCCGGAAAACCGGCGTGTTGTCCACCCCGTTGGCATACTGATCCAGCTTGTCGCCGACGCTTTCCTCTATCTTGTCCAGCCGTTCGCGCGGGCTGGGGTGGGTGCTGAACAAAAGCCCCACCGCATCATCCTTGGGATTGATGTTCCCGATGGTCGTCAGCACCGCAGGCAGGGCGAACGGGTTGTAGCCGGCGCGCGCGGCCAGCACCATGCCGTAGACGTCGGCCTCGAATTCGTCGTTCTTGTCCATGCCGCGCACAAAGATTTCCGTTCCCCCGGAGAAGGCATTGGCCGCGTAATTGGCTTCGCTGCGACCGCGCGATTCGGCGACGATCTTGGCCGTGGTGGAAAGGAATTCGCCGCCCTTGGCTGATTTCATCGCGCGGATCTGGTGGCCTTTGACCACATGGGCGATCTCGTGCGCCAACACGCTGGCAAGCTCGGCTTCCGAATGGAGCCGGTCGTAAAGCCCCCGGGTGATCAGGATGTAACCGCCCGGTGCGGCAAAACTGTTGACATGCAAATCGTCGGTCACGCCGAAACGCCACGGCAGGTTGGGTCGTTCCGATTGCAGCGCCACCCATAAACCGATCTGGTTCACATAGCGCTGCATGCCGGGATTGTTGACGAGCGGTGCCGCACCTAGAAGATCGGCCATGACGCGCCGGCCGATGGCGTCTTCCTGTTCCGGGGTGTAGTCCTTCAGCGCTTCGCCGGCGCTGCTGACGGCTTTGACGACCTTGCCCAAGTCGAGCCCGCCGCCGCTGCCACTGCCGCCCCCGCCCAGCAGGTCGCCCAAGCCGAATGCCAGCGCCGGATTGCTGATACTTGCACCGAAGGCCAGTGCGATAAGGAATTTTTTCATGGTCGTCTCCTCAATCACTGGTTTTTTGGGGTTGGGAGGTGCTGGCGGAGACCTCGATTGCGGCGACTTTCTGCGGTTGCAGTTGGCTTGTCTTGGCAAAGCGTTGCGCCTCCTGCGCATTGACGCCATAACTCTTCAGCCGATCCACTTCCTGCGGGCTGGGGCGGGCATTCTTGATCTGTTCGGCAGACAGCCCCTTGACGCCGGTCGTGACGGTGCTGCCCGAGGACCCGGTGCGTGCCACGTTGAGCAGTTGGCCTACGCCGCCCAGCCCTGTGCCGTTACTGCTGGCCATGCTGCGCAAATTGAGTACCTTGAGCCATCCGGATTTCCCCTCTCCGGTCCGGACCTGCGCCCAAGCGCCCTGACGGGACTGGATGTCGACCTTGCTGTCGGCGGCGATTCTGGCGATGGTGGCCGAGTCCAGGAAAGGTTTTTCCTTGAGATCGGTGGCGCGGGTAACGCTGCCGGGTTCGGCCAGCGCGAGCGCGCTGGAAAAAAGCAACAAAGGCAAGAGCTTGTGCATCATGCATCCTCCTGGATTCGGGAAACGCTGAACAATTGCTGCGAAGACGCATGGCTGCGTCGCGCCCTCTTGCGACTTGTTCAGTGCTTCCCTTGGGGTTCAAAAAGCGCCACGGCTTGCTCGCGGCCCTTGACCGTGTAGCTGCCGTGATCAATGAATTCGAAAGCGTTGGCAGAGGCCGCCCGGGTCGAATCGGATACCAGGATGCGCGAAACGCCCTTGGTCAGCCCCTCGATGCGGGAAGCGAGGTTCACCGTATCGCCGATTACAGTGTAGTCCAGACGTGCCTGCGAGCCGATGAATCCGACAACCGCCGGTCCGGTATGGATGCCGATGCCGACGTCGAAATGCTCGCCCAATTCCGGAATTTCGCGGCGGAAGTCTTCGAGCACCTGCGCCATTTCCAGTGCTGCGGCCACGGCATGACGGGCGTGGTCCGGGTCGTGCACCGGCGCGCCCCAGAAAGCCATGATCGCATCGCCGATGAATTTGTCGAGCGTGCCGCCGTGGCGGAATATTACTTCGACCTGCCGGGTGAAATAACGGTTCAGCAGGTTGACAATGTATTCCGGGGAATGCGTTTCCGACAGGGTGGTAAAACCGCGAATATCGGAAAACAGCACCGTGATTTCGCGCGATTCGGCGTGTTGCTCGGGATCGATTCGTCCGCTTTCCACCAGATCCTTGACCACGCGCGCATCGAGAAAGCGGCCGAACATGGCCACGGCCTGCGCACCGCGCGCCTTTTCTTCGAGATAGGCGAGCAGCGCGCCCAGCCAGTAATAGCCCCAGGCCCAAGCCAGCGAACCAGCCAGCGGCCAGAACTGGCGCAGGGCCAATCCCTGCCATTGCACGGCCAGCATGCCCGCCGAAACCAGCAGCAGCCCTCCGGCCAGCCACAGGGTGTTGATGCGGCGCCGGAAGCCCAGCCAGACCAGAAGCATCAGCGCAATGCCGAGCGGGGCGAAATGCCGGCGCGGCGGCGCTTCCAGCCAGTCGCCATGTTTCAGGTTGTCGATGGCGGTGGCCAGAATGTCAACGCCGGGGTAGAGCTTTGCGACCGGCGTGGGCCGCAAATCCCACAGTCCCGGCGCGGCAGCACCGATGATCACGATCTTGTCGGTAAATTCATTTTGCGGACGTTGCGGTTGTTGTTTGTTGAAATCCAGATACAGATCGGCATAACTGATGTGTTGGCGCTTGCTTTGCCAGTTGAGCATGAAGCGCCGTCCTTCCGGGGGCGGCCAGCCGAAATCATGCGCCAGCCGGGCGGGCAGCGAAGGCATGATCCAGCCGGACTTTTCAGCTCGCATCAGGTAATGGCGCCCCACGCCGTCGCTGTCCTTGTCGAAGTTGACGAGCCCGCCGCGCCAGGTTTCGGGCGGCAAAACCAGGGGAAGCAGCAAGGGCGCGCGCGCCTTGGGGTCGGCTCGGCCGGTTTTTTCCAGCTGCAGGATGGCAGGCAGATCGGCCAGCGGCGCGCCGAGGCCATCGCCGAGCAGGGCCATCGGCAAATAGACTTCGGGGTGCGCCTTCACCGCCTCGCGAAAAGCGGCTTCGCTGTCCAGGCGGAAGGTGTCGATCTCGTTAAAGAAGATGTCGAAAACGATGGCGCGCGGCTTCTGGCGGGCAATGCCTTCCACCAGTTCGGCATGGATCGCGCGCGGCCAGGGCCAGTTGCCGGCCACCTCGTTCAGGTTTTCCAGGCTTTTCTGGTCGATATCGATCACAACCACATCGGATGAGGCCGGGCGGTGTTGGGCATGAAGCTTCAGCAGGGCATCGCCTGCGCGCTGGTCGACGGCCTTGCCAAAACCCAGCCCGCCGTAATCCAGAGCCAGAAGGCCGGCCAACAGCAGGAACAGGGAGAAAAAGGACAGTTTGCGCAGCAGGGAGGTCATTTCATGGGGGGGCGGTATTCGTATCGTTTCAATTTCGCGGTTTTGGCTGTTTTTGTCCAGTGTCCCAAACTAAAACGACGCCGGACAAAGCCGGCGCCGAAGTGGGCTATCCTAATATCGGTCAGCAATCAGGCCGCGGCCTCGCAAGCGACATCACCCTGCACTTCCCCCAACGCTTCCATGGTCCGGATACGGGCGGCAATGTCATTTTCGACCGTTTGCATGGCGGCATTGCACTTGTCTGCTTCAAGCTGTGCCGCATTTCTTTCCGACTCCCAGTGCCGATACAGTTTGAGCAGTGACTGAATTTCCTGCGACAGGTCCGCTACAGGATAAGTTTTTCCATCAATGATCAAATTCGGTTGCTCGGCAACCTGATGCCCCAAATTGGCAGCAGATGCTGCGTATTTTTTGTAGGTAGCTACCATCGATACTTCCATCCCTGAAAAAGTTGCAAAACGCACCCGTCCCCGTTGTTCAAAAGGCCGCACAAAGCTTCCTTCCGCGCGCGGAGCGCCAAGGTACAATTCACAGCTAGCAGAGGAAATGACCGGTTGCCGAAAGCAACTCACAATCCTTTGCCTTGCCTCAAAAGGGTGGAAAATCGGTATAGGCGTTATAATCCGCCGCGTATACAATCAGTGAGTTAGCTATGACCCCCTCCGTTCTGATCTGCGGTTCGATGGCCTACGACACCATCATGGTGTTCCACGACCGGTTCAAGTCTCACATTCTCCCCGAACAGATCCATACCTTGTCCGTGTCTTTCCTCGTTCCGGAAATGCGCCGCGAGTTTGGCGGCTGCGCGGGCAACATTGCTTATTCTTTCCGTTTGCTGGGCGGCGATCCGCTCATCATGGCCACGGTCGGCAGCGATTTCGCACCCTATGCCACCCGTCTCGACGATCTTGGCATCAAGCGCGACTACATCCGCGAGTTGCCGGAACACTTTACCGGTCAAGCCTTCATCACCACCGATCTGGACGACAACCAGATCACCGCCTTCCACCCCGGTGCGATGTCGTTTGCCCATTTCAACCAGGTTGCGGACGTGAAAGTGCCGGTGCAGCTTGCGATCGTGACGCCGGACGGCAAGCAGGGCATGCAGGACCACTGCGAACAGCTTGCCGCCGCCGGTATCCCGTTCATTTTCGATCCGGGTCAAGGCTTGCCGATGTTCTCGGGCGAGGAACTGCTGCACCTGATCAAGCTCGCGGATTACCTCACGGTCAACGATTACGAGGCGCAACTGATCCTCAGCCGCACCGGCCTGACGCTGGAACAACTGGCTGCTGAAGTTAAAGCACTGATTGTGACCCGTGGCGGCGATGGCGCCTCCATTTACGCCGACGGGGTTTGCCACGAGATTCCGGTCGTCAAGGTGGACGAGATCGTCGATCCGACCGGCTGTGGTGACACCTATCGCGCCGGACTGCTGTACGGCATGGCACAGGGCTGGGACTGGCCGACCACCGGCCGGCTGGCCAGCTTGCTCGGCGCGATCAAGATCGGCTGCCGCGGCGGGCAGAACCACGCGTTTACCCGCGAAGAGCTGCAGGCCCAATATCAGGCGGCGTTTGGCGAGGCTTTGCCGCTCTGATGGTTGTGTTGGCCAAAACAAAATCCCCGGTTTGCAGGCCGGGGATTTTTGTTGAGTACTGGGCGAGTTACGCCGCCAGTCGCTCCACATTCGGGCGCGGTTTTTGTTCGGCTTGCCACAGATCGTAGGCTTGCTGCATTCCAAGCCACACTTCCGGGCTGGTTCCTAGGCAGGCGGCAAGGCGCAACGCCATATCCGCGCTGATGCCCGCATGCCCGTTCAGGATGCGAGACAGGTGCGCGCGGGTCACCCCCAGCTTGGCTGCCGCGTCTGTCACACTGACGCCTTCCAGCCATTCCTTCAATACTTCGCCCGGATGGGCAGGGTTGTGCATGCGGCTCATGATGCCCTCCTAGTGATATCCTGATAATCGACCAGTTCCACATTGCCATCGTCCAGAAACCGGAAGGTCAGTCGCCAATTGCCATTCACGGTGACCGACCAATGCCCGGCCAGATCGCCCTTGAGCGGATGCAGGCACCAGGCTGGCGCAGCCATGTCCTCCGGCCCAAGCGCGACATCCAGCTGGGTCAGCAGTATCCGCAACTTTCCCGCATGATCGGGCCGGATGCCCGCCTTGCTCCCGGTGCGGAAGAATGCTTCCAAGCCTTTGTGAGAGAACTTCTTGATCATGTGTATAGTGTATAGACACATGTAGCACATGACAATGGTCGTGGAATGCGCATCTCCGATGACAAAACGGGCCAGCATCTGCCGGCCCGTTTTGTTTTGGTGTTGCCCGATCAAGCCCGTGTTTCAGAACCTGTTCTCAGGGCATGATTTCCACGTACTCGTACACCGGGCACGACTCGATTTCCGCTCGCACGGTTTCGCTGGCCTTGGCGTACCACTCGGCCGGGTTGTGGCGGTCGATTTCCTCGCCGAGGAAGCGCACCAGCTCGCAGATCGGCTCGACCACGTTGACGCGGTAGTCGTTGTCGCCGTGAATGTAGCCGCGGTACAGGTTCTTCATGCAGTTGTAGCGGCAGAAGCCGAAGGCGCTGCAATCGTGGCAGGGCATTTCCGGGCGCGGTTGCAGCGGGCTCTTGGTCAACCAGTTGCCGCGCAGGTCGCCCTGTTGCAGCTCCGGTGCCCAGGCCATGTCCGGGCAGGGGAAGATGCGGCCGTCCGGCAATACGTTGATGATGTGCGTGGAGACGCGGCACTGGCTGTAGCCGCCGTGTTCGCGTTCCAGGATGTCCGGACGCACCTTGTTGCGCACGATGCCCATCAGCGGAATGACGGGATACAACTCGTCGGTACTCTGGAAGAAACGGGCCACGAGTTGGCGCAGGACAGCTTTCTTCTTCTCCATGCCTTCGGGGTCGTAGCCGCCTTCGGCCTGCATGAACTGCCAGTAGATGTAGTCGAAGTTTTCCAGCAGGCTGTCGATTTCCTCGAAAGTGGTATCCGGGCTGCTCCAGGTCATGCGCGCGGTGGTGCTGCCGCCGAGCGAGCCGCGAACCTTGCCGAGGTTCTTCACCACCTGCCTGTACACGCCCCTGCCGCGGAAATGGTCGGTGATGTGTTCTCCGCCATCGACCGAGATCAGCACGTTGGAGAGCTTGCCCAGCACCGGTTCCGGCAGGTTGTCGATCAGCGTGCCGTTGGTCTGCAACTGGAAGCGGAACTGCGGATGGCGCTGCATCACTTCCTGCATGAACTCGCGGTTCATGACCGGCTCGCCACCGTAGAAGGTGACGTAAACGTCGTAATCCTTGAGGTGGGTTTCAATGAAGCGGTCGAGGTCTTCCAGCGAGTATTCGACATGCCCCTGCGAATGCAGCACGTCGCCGACGGCGGCAGAGCAGTAGGTGCATTTCAGGTTGCAGTTGAGCGTGGTGAAGAGCTGCAGCTCGACCTTGTTGTGGCCGGGGATGACCGGCGCAAATGGTTCACCGCGCGGTACTGCACGGTGAAGGGTGATGACTTCCGCCATGATGGCCAGAATCCTCCACTAAACCCAGGAAATTGAATTGAAAAGGCCCCTTCGCTGGAAGGGGCGCACATTATACCCGCAAGCGTTTTTTTGGGGTTATTCCCAGCCCAGCAATGCCAACTCTTCGGTGGTCAGATAGCGCCATTCGCCTTCTTCGAGATTCAGGTCCGCGAGTTGCACCGGGCCGATCGCGCTGCGGGTCAGCGCGGCGCAGTGGTTCCCGGCGGCGGCGAGCATGCGTTTGACCTGGTGGTATTTGCCCTGGTCGAGCACGATCTCGATCCGGTTGTCGTCGAGTTTGCGGCAGGCCAGCGCGGCGAGCGGAGCGGGTTCGTCGTGCAGCTTCACGCCAGCCAGCAGCGCGGCAACGAGCTTGTCGCTGACCGGTTCGGCGGTGGTCGCAACATAGGTCTTGGGCTGGTGGCGCTTGGGCGAGGATTGGGCGTGGATGAACGCGCCATCGTCGGAGAGCAGCAACAGACCGGTGGTGTCGTGGTCGAGCCGGCCCACGGTTTGCACGTCGCGCCACTCGAAATTTTCCGGGAACAGAGACAGCACTCCGGGATGGCTCGAAGGCTTGCGCGAGCATTCGTAGCCGGCCGGCTTGTTGAGCACGAGGTAGACGTGTTCGCGGAATTCCCATTCTTCATCAAACACGGTGAAGGTCAGCCCTTCCGGATCGAACTCGGTTCGCCAGTTGGTCACGACCTCGCCGCCGACACTGACTTCGCCCTCCTCGATCAGTTCGCGACAGCCCTTGCGGCTGCCAAAACCCTGCGATTGGAGAATGCGATCTAAACTGGTTTTTTTCACAAAACTGTATCCTGCATAATGGCGGGTAACTTGTTACGATGAGTCCCCTCGAGGAGAAAACCCATGCATTCTCATGATTTTACCCCGCTTTATGCCTCCGCACCGCCCCTGGATGCACCGCTGGTTTTTGCGTTCGTCGGCGACGACCTGATCCTGACGGAGGCCGATGCCCTGCCCGGAGCCTCCGATCTGGCGGGGTTGCCCGCAGCGGACACGGATTGCCTGATCGGCGAGCTGGCCGGGGAGCAATGCCGGCTGGTGGCATGGCCGGCCACGGTGGAGTTGCCGCAGGGGCTGAGTCGGGTCAATCTGCGCCTCGTTTGGGGACGGATCAGCGAAGCGCAGTTTGCCGTGGCTTCCCGTGCGCGGGTGCTGCTGGCCTGGGATCGCCAGCATCGTTTCTGCGGCGTCTGCGGAACGCCGACCGTGCCGGCAGCCCACAATGCCTCGCGGGTGTGTCCGAACTGCAAGCAAAGCGCGCGCCCGCGGCTTTCTCCCTCGATCATGGTGCTGGTGCATCGCGGCGACGAAGTGCTGCTCGCACGTTCGCCGCATTTCAAGCCGGGCATGTACACCGCGCTGGCGGGGTTCGTCGAGCCGGGCGAGAGCCTCGAAGACTGCATCCATCGCGAAGTGATGGAAGAAGTCGGGATTCGCGTCAACAACCTGCGCTGGTTCGGCAGCCAGACCTGGCCGTTCCCGAATTCGTTGATGCTGGCATTCCATGCCGATTACGTCGATGGCGAAGTCACGCCGCAGCCGGGCGAGATCGAGGACGTGCGCTGGTTCCGCAAGGGCGAGCGGCCCGAGGAATGGCCGCATCCGGGCAGCATCAGCTACCATCTGATCCGCTCGTTCCTGGGATAAAAAAGGGGGAAAACAACATGATGATTCAACTGAAATTTTACATGTGGCAAGGCATTGTTTCGGCGCTGGTAGGCGCTGCTGCGTTCTATATGGATCGGGGCGATGTCGCTGCGCTGGGCATTCTGACGACGCTGTTGATGTTCGTCCTCCAAAACAAGCTGCGCGAGCGGTATTGAACATGTTTTTTGATTTTGATGCCGTAATTCCCCGGCAGGGCACGTCGAGCCTGAAATGGGAAAAATACGCCGGCCGCGACGTGCTGCCGCTCTGGGTCGCGGACATGGATTTTGCTGCGCCGCCCGCCGTGATCGAGGCGCTGCATGCACGCATCGACCATGGCATCTTCGGCTACACGCGCTCGCCGGCCAGCGCCAATGCGGCGGTCGTCGAGTATTTGCAGGCGCGCTACGGCTGGGCGATTCAACCGGAATGGATTGTCTGGCTGCCGGGGCTGGTGCCGGGGATCAACCTCGCCTGCCGCGCAGTTGGCGAACCCGGCGATGCGGCGCTGACCTGTACCCCGGTCTATCCGCCGTTTCTGTTCGCGCCGGGACTGAACCAGCTTGAACTGGTCGCGGTGCCGCTGTGCGAGCAAGCCGGCGAATGGCAGTTCGACTTTGCAGCCATGAAAGCGGCGATCACGCCGCGTACCCGCCTGCTGATCCTTTGCCATCCGCATAATCCGGTCGGGCGCATCTGGCGGCGCGAAGAGCTGACGCAACTGGCCGACTTCGCCCGGCAGTACGACCTTACCGTGGTCAGCGACGAAATCCACTGCGACCTGCTGCTCGACGAGGGGGCGCGGCATCTGCCTTTTGCCTGTGTTTCCGAGGATGCCGGCCGGCGGGCCATCACCCTGATGGCACCGTCCAAGACCTACAACCTGCCGGGGCTTTCGTGCTCGTTGGCCGTGATTCCGGATGCCGCGTTGCGCCAGGCTTTCCAGCGCGCCATGCGCGGGATCATGCCGGAGGTCAACGCGCTGGGTTACACCGCCACCGAAGCGGCGTTCCGCCATGGCGGCGAGTGGCTGGAAGCCTTGCTTGCCTACCTGCGCGGCAACTGCGACCGCGTCGTGGCAGCACTCGACGGCGTGGCCGGCCTCAGGGTCACGCGCCCGCAGGCGACGTATCTCGCCTGGATCGATTGCCGCGAGAGCAGCATCGAATCGCCGCAACGCTTTTTCGAAGAAGCCGGTGTCGGCTTGTCCGACGGCGCCGATTTCGGCCTGCCGGGTTTCGTACGCCTGAATTTCGGGTGCCCGCGCGCTACGCTGGACCAAGCGCTGAAAAGGATGAGGACTGCTCTGTTGTCCAGATAAAAACGGGTGCCAAGCGCCTGTCTGCCCGACTTTGCGTTAACGCAATAGCCGGGCAAAATGCTGTCAGGATTGAATGAAAGGATGGCGGCGCCCATGTGGCAATTCTTGCAGCGACTGTGGAAAAGTGAACCAAACGCATCTCAGTCGGTCGATCCGGAATTCATCGATCAATTGGTGGAAATCGCCAGTCCGCGCATCCGCATGGTCAGCGGTTACCGGGACAAGCTGGGGCCGGTCGTTGCCCATGCCGGCGAAGCCGTACATGCGTTGGAGGAAAAGCTGCCGCGTCCGGTGGTGCTGACCACCGAAAACTGGCGCGCTGATCCGCTGCTTGGCATCGCGTTCGCGAACCCGACGCGCATGGCGGAGATCGTGTCCGCGAGCGAAGCGGTGCGCCAGTGGTTTGTCCAGAACCCGCTGGCCGAACGCGCGTTTGCCGTGCTGGCCATGACGCGCGAGATCCATTCCCGCTACGGAATGGAAGAGAAAGACGGTTTCGTGCGCCAGGATGTATTGCAGCAAGTACTGGTTTTGCGTGAGCACCGCTTGGGCGAGCCGGTTGCCACCGAGGGCGAACTGGCCCGGCAGGCGCGGATGCGCGCCATGGAAGAACTGGCGCACCATGCGGCGCGACGCATCCAGAGCCTGGAGGCGGAGCGGGCGCTGATCGAAAGCGAGATCAACACCTTGCGCATCGCCTTGCGCCTGGGCGGCAGCACCGATCCGATTTCGGCCTCGGCCATGCAGCGCCAGCGCCAAAAACGCCTGGATGTGCTGACCGGCGATCTGGCCGTGACGCGCGATGCGTTGCAGGCCGAAAAGCAGCTGGCCATCCTGAGCGGGGCATTGCGCGATCCCGCCGGGCAGTTGCGGTTCTGCGAAACCGAGCTTGATGTCGACTCGCTGGGCGTGTTGCGACCGGGGGATGCGCGTGCGCGCCGGGTGCGTCTGGTTGAAATCGAGATGATCACCGATGCGCCCGTGCAGCGGGTTTTGCTGCCGGTGGAAATCCCCCGCGCGCTGGTCCGGACGGAAGAAGACCGGGCGGAGCCCAGCATTTTCAGTGTGACAGCGTTTTGATGCGCTGTTCGTATAAACGAGAACAATGTTTTGATGAAAACAAAAGAAGTCAGTCTGGAGGAAATCCTCGCCGCGCGGGACAGTCGGGTGGAGCGCCAGCAGGCCGCGCTGGCCCGGTGGCGCTTGCCGCTGGTATCCCTGACGCTCGTGATGCCCGGTCCTCTGAAGGATTCGGATACGGCCCGCTTCTTGCTGGATGAGGCCATTGCCGAAGTCGATGCCCTGTGCCGCGACCGGGGTTGGGTGGTGAGATCGTTCGAAGCCATTCGCCAGCCGACCGGGCCGGAAGCGCTGTATGCGGTCGATACCGATGCGCAAACGCTGAAGCGAGCGCTGACCGGGCTCGAAGAGCAACATGCACTGGGGCGCCTGTGGGATATGGATGTGATCGATCCGGTCGAGGGGAGCCTCTCGCGGCGCAGCCTGGGGCTGGAGAGCCGCCGCTGCCTGGTCTGTGATGAGCCGGGACATGCCTGCGCACGTTCGCGCGCACACCCGCTGCCCGAGCTGATGGCTGCGATCAAGGAGAGAGTGGATGGATACCGGCATCGCCGTGCCGCTTAGCGTTTGCCTCGGACAACAGTTCGTGGCCACTGAGCGCTCGGAGGAAATGGCTACCAGAATTGGTGCCCTGGCACATGAGGCGCTCATCCGCGAGGTGGAACTTACCCCCAAGCCCGGATTGGTCGACCGCCGCAATGCCGGATCGCACCGGGACATGGATTTGCAGACTTTCCATGCCAGCGCCGCGGCGATCGCCGAATGGTTCCCGGTGTTTTTCCGGCGTGGTTTGGTGGATTGCGACGTTCCGGCAAACCGCTTCCTGCCGTTGTTGCGACCGGAGGGGGTCGCCTGTGAAAACGCCATGTTCCGGGCTACCGATGGCGTCAATACCCACAAGGGCGGAATCTTTTCCATGGGCTTGCTTTGTGCTGCGGCAGGACGTCTGCACGGGCGGGGAGAGCCGCTTGGCCAGACAGCGTTGTGCGATGAGGTCGCGCAAATCTGCGCGGCGCTGGTAGAGCAAGAACTGGAAGGGCGCGCCGAAGCGACGACTGCGGGCGAGTACCTTTTCCGCAAGCATGGCTTGACCGGTGCGCGTGGTGAAGTGGCTGCCGGATTCGCGACGGTGCGCGAACAATCGCTGCCGGTTTTCGAGCGAACAAGGGAACGCCATGGCTGCGAGGAACGGGCGCTGCATGCG
This sequence comes from Formivibrio citricus, assembly GCF_900115065.1. GTDB lineage: Bacteria > Pseudomonadota > Gammaproteobacteria > Burkholderiales > Chitinibacteraceae > Formivibrio > Formivibrio citricus. Next base: position 37,602 of record NZ_FOVE01000019.1, read on the forward strand.
GCCCTGCTGCAACTGCTGGCATTCAACCGGGATACCAATGTCGTTTCGCGTGGGGGAATGGACGGGTTGCATTTCGTCCAGGCCGAAGCGCGACGCCTGCTGGACGACGGGGGGATCGATCTTCCCGACTACCTTGAACGACTTGCTAGCCTGGACGATGCGCTGATTGTCCGCAATCTGAGCCCGGGCGGAAGCGCCGATCTGCTGGCCGTGACGTGGTTCCTGGCGGACTTTCCGGCCTGAGCGGGATAAATTACCGATGGATGTTTGACGAAAAAATGCCAGATACGGGAATTCATGAAACCAGGTGGAAGCGTTTCGCACGCTCCTTGACGTTCGAGGTGCGCCTGTTTTTGCTGCTGCTGGCAGTGACACTGGTGCTGCTGCTGACCGTCGGGCTGGCAGTTTCCTGGGCGATGGAAGATCTGCTTTATGAGCAGATCGGCTTGCGGGCCGAGGTCCAGGCCAAACAGATCTCCAGTGATCCAGAACTCGTTGCGGCGGTTCAGACCAGGAATCTGCCAGAAATTGCTGCGGTAGCCTCGCGATTGGAAACAGCCACCGATGCCGATTTCATCGTGATCGGCGACAAGAATACGAAGCATCTTTACCATCCCGACCCGAAGGTGAAGCCGGGCAGCCAGATGCAAGGCGGGGACAACGCCGAAGTGCTGGAAGGGCGAACCTCCGTAACGCTTAGAAGAGGGACGCTGGGAGTGTCCTTGCGCAGCAAGGCCCCGATCCGTTCGCAGGCGGGTGACATCATCGGCATCGTTTCGGTCGGCTATCTGCAAAAGGAAATTTTCGAGAGCCATTCCTCGCATCGCGGCCAGATCGTACTTTTCCTTGTCGCACTGATGGTGGGGCTTTTCTGGAGCGCCTGGCGCTTCTCCCTGCATATCAAGCGGCAGATGCTGGGGCTTGAACCTGTCGATATCAGCCGGTTGGTCCAGCAACAGGAAGCAGTGTTCGAATCGATCCACGAGGGCGTGGTCGCCATCGGTGAGAGTGGGCGGGTGACCGCAATCAACCGGGCCGCGCGGGAGATTCTTGGCGATATCCGTCCGCATTCGCAAATCGTTGGCGAGTTTTTCAGCGAGCTGGTCGGCTTGCCCGGCTTTGGCCTGGCCGACAGTGCCCCCATGGAGGCCAAGGATGAAATCTATTTCTTCCGTGGTGTACAAGTCATCGCCAACATCGTTCCGGTCAGGATCAACGACATCCTGCAAGGCTGGGTCATCAGCTTCAGGCGCAAGGATGAAATCAGCACGCTTTCAATGCAGTTGAGCCAGATCCAGCGCTATGTCGATAATCTACGGGTTCTGCGCCATGAGCACATGAACTGGGTGGCGACCATTTCGGGTCTGCTGCAGATGCGGCATTACGATGAGGCGTTACGGCTGGCAAAGATGCAATCGGTGACGCAGCAGCAAGTCCTGGATTACATTTCCGGCGCATTTCTTGATCCGCGTATCTGTGGTCTGCTGATCGGCAAGTATTATCGCGCCAAGGAACTGGGTCTGGAGTTGGCGTTTGACTCGGGCTGTCGCTTGAATCGGCTTCCGGATGTACTGGCTGAAGCGGAATGGATGTCGATTTTGGGCAATCTGTTGGATAATGCGTTCGATGCCGCGCTGACCGAAGGCGCGCAAGGCAACAAGGTTACGCTTTACATGGCCGAAACCGAAAAGGAACTGATTATCGAAGTCGCTGACAATGGCTGCGGGATCGATGAATCGGTGCGGGGCCGGATTTTTGAGCGCGGAGTGAGCAGCAAAGGCAAAACCGCCGGCGAGCGTGGGATCGGGCTTTACCTGGTCAAGACTTACGTTGAGCAGGCGGGCGGCGTGATTACAGTCGATGACAACGAGCCATGCGGAACGGTGTTTTCGGTATTTATTCCCAAGGGAGTCAATCGTGCAAACGTATGATGTTTTGATTGTCGAAGACGAGGTGCGTCTGGCGGAACTGCATGCCGATTTTATTCGGGGTCTGGGCCGTTTCAATGTGACCGGCATTGCGGGAACGCTGGCCGATGCGCGCCGGATGATCGAAGCTTCCAAACCCAGGCTGGTTCTGCTGGACAATTACCTGCCGGACGGCAATGGTATTGATTTGCTTGAATATCTGGTGGCCCAGGGCGGAGAGGTTCGCGTTATTTTCGTCACGGCAGCCAGTGAGATGGAGACCTGCAGCAAAGCGATTGCCTGCGGTGCCTTTGACTACATCATCAAGCCGGTTTCCTACGACCGCCTGAAGGCGGCTTTGGAGCGCTTCTGCCGTTTCGTCGATTCGCAGCAAGGCAGCGAAAAGGTGGATCAGCGACTGGTTGACCAACTCTACAACCTGCAATCCAAACCGGCCAGTGAAGAGCGGCGAACCAAGGGCATCGAGGAATTCACGCTGGGGCGTGTGAAAGAAGTTTTCCTGTCGGGCTCACAGAGCGAAACGACCGACAGCGTGGCGCGAATTCTCGGGATCAGCAAGACCACTGCCCGGCGCTACCTGGAATTCTGTGTGGAAATCCAGTTTCTGACGGCTGAGATCGTTTACGGCAAGGTCGGCCGTCCGGAGCGGGTTTATCGGCGCTTTGGCGCTGAGTAAAAATAGTTTTTCATGGGCCGGCGCAACCGGCAAACGGGCGGACCGGTTTTTGCCAGTCCGCCTTTTTTGTGACCTTTCTCCTTCCTGGGGCGTATTTCGCCCCAGTCCCGCGCGATAGTCCTCGCTCGACTTGCCGTTCGTCGGCGCGCCTGGTTGGCTATTTCCCGCGCGCAAACCGAGTCGCGGCCCCTTCTCTGCTTATTATTGTAAAGCGCCCTTGAAATATGGCATGGCTCGCCCCTGCGTGTTGCCATCACCTTTTTCGTTCTTCTGGGGCTGCAGGCAGGTAAAAATCCCGTTTGCTGTTTTTTTTAATATGTTGCACAATATGAACTCATATAAAAAACATATAAAGAGACTTGGGGAAAGGTGGATCAAGCCGGGACTCCAGGTCAACAAGAACGATTCGGGGCTTTGCCCCGTCCGTGGAGGCGGAGAGATTGGGTGACTTGATCGGGATCTGCTGGCAGCCAGGGATGGCTCAATGCGAGAGCGGATTCTGTTTCGTATCGATGGATGCCTGTTTCTTTTTATAGTGAGTCGCGGCCATGAAATTTTGCCATATCCACCAAGTTGATCATGCTCTGACGGCAGCGGCGGAGCACTATGACTTCGTTCTCGTTCCCGGGCTGTATGACAGCGGTCCCGATCATTGGCAAACGGTCTGGCAGCAGCGTTTCCCTTTCTGGAAGCGGGTCACGCAGCGCAAATGGGATGATCCCTACATCGAACTGTGGATCAGTGCCACCAGTCGCCTGGTGCAGCAGTGCTCGCGCCCCGTCATCCTGGTTGGGCACAGCTTCGGTGCGCTGGCCTCCACCTGCGTTGCGCAGGAAATGCCGGAAAAAGTGGGTGGATTGATGCTGGTCGCGCCGGCCGAACCATCGCTTTTCGGCGTGGATTACATCGTTCCGGAATGCGATCTCGAAGTGCCAAGCGTGGTAGTCGCCAGCCATGACGACCGGGTGATGCAGTTTTCGCGAGCCATCCACTGGTCTTCCGTGTGGGGCTCGGAGCTGGTTGATCTTGGTAATGCCGGCCATATCAATGCCGAAGCCGGTTTTGGCTCGTGGCTGTACGGGCTGGAAGTGCTGCGCAGTCTGGCATCAAGGGTCGATGAGCAGCGCCAGGAGAAGTCCGAGCTGGTGCTGTCTGCGGATTGCTGATCTGCATAATCGGGGTCGCAGCACCACAAAAGAAAACGCCGCCTTTTAATGGCGGCGTTTTTCGTTGCAGAAGACCCGGTTTATTCGCCAAGCGAGAGCTTGAACATTTCGTGTTTGAGCATGAGCTGGCGGGGTAGCTTGTCGCCCAGTTTGTCGAACCAGTCCTTGTGACTTGCCAGTTCCTGATCCCAGGCATCGGCATCGATCTTGATCAGGGCCTCAAATTCTTCCTGGGTGATATCGCTGCCGGTCCAGTCGAGCGTGCCATAGCGCGGCATCCAGCCCAGCGAGGTTTCCTGGGCGCCGATCCGGCCGCGGCAGCGATCGACGATCCATCTCAGGACGCGCATGTTTTCGCCGAATCCCGGCCACATGAATTTGCCGTGCTCATTCATGCGGAACCAGTTGACGCAGAAAATTTTCGGCGATTCTTCGACGGTTCGGCCCATCTTCAGCCAATGGTTGAAATAGTCGCCCATGTGGTAGCCACAGAAGGGCAGCATGGCAAACGGATCTCGGCGTACCACGCCTTGTTCGCCAAAGGCAGCTGCCGTGGTCTCCGAGCCGAGCGTGGCGGCCATGTACACGCCGTAGCTCCAGTTGAATGCCTGGTAGACCAGCGGTACTGTGGTGGCACGCCGTCCGCCGAAGATGAATGCCGAAATGGGAACGCCGTCGGGGTTTTCCCAGTCAGGATCGATGGACGGGCATTGTGCGGCCGGTGCAGTGAAACGCGAATTCGGATGTGCCGCCTTGCGGCCCGTAGCCTTGCCTATTTCCGGAGTCCAGTCGTTGCCTTGCCAGTCCAGGCAATGTGCCGGCGGTTCCTTGGACATGCCTTCCCACCATACGTCGCCATCATCAGTCAGCGCCACGTTGGTGAAGATGATGTTCTCCTTCAACGTGGCCATGGCGTTGAAGTTGGTCTTTTCGCTGGTGCCGGGCGCCACGCCGAAATAGCCGGCTTCAGGGTTGATGGCGTAGAAGCGGGTGATGCCGTCTGCATCCTTGCGAGGCTTGATCCAGGCGATGTCGTCGCCAACCGTGTATACCTTCCAGCCGTTGAACGAGGCTGGCGGGATCAGCATGGCAAAGTTGGTCTTGCCGCAGGCCGACGGGAATGCGGCTGCAACGTAGGTTTTTTCTCCAGTGGGAGCTTCGACGCCCAGGATCAGCATGTGCTCGGCCAGCCAGCCTTCTTCGCGCGCCATGTTGGAGGCGATGCGCAAGGCGAAGCATTTCTTGCCCAGTAGCGCGTTGCCGCCGTAGCCGGAGCCGTAGGACCAGATTTCCCGGGTTTCCGGGAAATGGACGATGTATTTCGTCTTGGGGTTGCAGGGCCAGCGGGAATCCTTTTCGCCGTTGCTCAGCGGTGCGCCAACACTGTGGATGCAGGGCACATAGGCGCCGTCGGTGCCCAGGATGTCATAAACCGCCTTGCCCATGCGCGTCATGATGCGCATGTTGGCGACCACGTACGGGCTGTCGGTAATTTCCACGCCGATATGTGCGATCGGGGAGCCGAGCGGCCCCATCGAAAAAGGGACGACATACATGGTGCGCCCGTGCATGCTGCCCTTGAACAGACCGTTCAGCTTTTCGCGCATGCGGGCGGGGTCTTCCCAGTTGTTGGTGGGGCCGGCGTCTTCTTCTTTTTGCGAACAGATGAAGGTGCGGTCTTCCACCCGGGCAACGTCGCTGGGGTCGGACAGGGCCAGGTAGGAATTGGGGCGTTTTTGCTCGTTGAGCTTGACCAGCATCCCGGCCTCGACCATCTCGGCGCACAAGCGGTCGTATTCTTCCTGGGAGCCATCCACCCAGACCACACGATCCGGCTCGGTCAGTTCGGCAAGCGAGGCGACCCATTCTTTAAGGCCGTCGTGGCGAACATAGGAAGGCGCGGCATTCAGAGCGGCCTCTGCAAAGCGTTGAGTCATGAGTGCAATCCCTTGTATTCCCAGACGGATTCATCCAGAATCCGCCGCTAGCGCATATTCGTCACCCCGGGATTCTTCATGCGCCCCGAGTGTGGAGAACGGGATTATACAATGGCTCTTGTAATATTAGTTTCAAAAATAAGCCGGGCATCGGTTTGTAAATAGGCGCTTTCACCAAGAAGGCGCTTTTTTTACGGCAAAAAAGAGGCGGGGGCACAACGCCTGAACGGGCTGGCCCGGAATATCGCAGGCTTGTCTTGCGCGGCAGCCCGCATATCTGTTAAAACCGGACTCAATTTATCGGGTTCCGGCATGCTGATTCGCAAACTTTTCCGTTTTGAAAGCGCGCATATCGTGCGCAATTGCTCTTCGTTGCGCTGCAGTACTTCCATTCATGGGCATAGCTACAAGGTGGAGGTGTTGCTGGAGGCGCATGCGCTGGATCACGGGCAGATGGTGTACGACTTCGGCCTGATGAAAGGCAACATCCGCGATGTGATCGATGCGTTCGATCATGCCATCTGTTTCTGGGACAAGGACGATCCGGAGTACATCCGCCTGTGCAAGCAGTTTTCTGCGCGCTGGATTTCCATGCCGGTTTCGCCGTCGGCCGAGCAGTTTGCCCGGCTTTTCTTCGTCATCATCGAAGCCATTTTGCGACAGACCATCATGGGCAACGGCGAAGGCGTGGTGCGCCTGCATTCAGTCATCGCCCATGAAACGGAAACCGGTTACGCCCAAGCGTTCCCCGAGGATGCGCACAACGAGCGCATGGGGCCGATCCGCTTGGAGGAGATTGAATTTTCCGAGCAATGCCGCAAGGAATGGAGAGACCCGCAGATGTACGAAAAACTGCAGGCGGGAGAGCCCTTCATCAATTCTGCGCCGCCGCTGCAGGTCAAATAACGCCCCCTCCCAAAAAGATCACCCGTTGGACAACAGCCTGGCTTCCAGCATTTGCGGGGGGACCGGGCGTCCATAGAAGTAACCCTGAAGCTCATGGCAATTGAGTGTTCGCAGGCATTCTGCCTGCTGTTCCGTCTCCACGCCTTCGGCGATGGTGGTCATTCCCAATGAGCTGGCCAGCGTAATGATGGCCTGGACGATTGCCGCATCGGTTGAGCCAAGGGCGATGTTGCGCACGAACGATTGATCAATCTTGATCCGGTCGATAGGGAAACGCTTCAGGTAACTGAGACTGGAATACCCGGTGCCGAAATCGTCGATCGAAAGCCGCACGCCCAGAGCTTTCAATTCTTCAATCAACTGCATCGTGGAAGCCACGTCCCGCAAGAGCGCGCTTTCGGTGAACTCCAGTTCAAGATGATGCGGGTTCAGGTTGTTCTGGCCGATCGTCGAAAGAATCGAGGCTTGCAGGTTCGGGTCGCGCAGTTGTTTGGGTGAGAGGTTGATGGCCATGACCAGTTCACCCAATCCTCTTGTTTGCCATTCGCGCAATTGCCGGCAGGCTTCGCGCATGATCCACTCGCCCAGTGGAATGATCATTCCCGTTTCTTCTGCGATGGGAATAAAGTCTGCCGGGGAAATCAGCCCTTTTCCCGGGTGGTTGAGTCGAACCAGTGCTTCCACGCCGGAAATCTTGCCGCTCTGCGCACAAACCTGAGGCTGGTAGTACAGCGTAAACCAGCCGGAATCCAGCGCCTGCCGCAGTTCCGCCATCAAACCCAGCGACAGCCCCGCCCGCTCGTTGAGATCGCCGGTATAGAACTGGCAGGTATTCCCGCCGTCGCTGCGTGCCCTGACCAGTGCGGCATCGGAATTTTTCAGTAGTCCGTCAAAATCTTCGCCGTCCCCGGGGTAGAGCGCGACGCCGATGCTCGCAGTGAGGCTGATCTGGGTCTCTCCGACCTCATGGATTTCCGAGGCGGCCTGCAGCAGGCCTTCCGCAACCGGGATCGCTTCGGAAGGCTTGGCCATGTCCGGGATGAGCACCACAAAATTGTCGCCGGACAGGCGCGAAACGGTGGCTGCTTCTCCGGCCAACCGGGCAAAACGCTCGGCGACCCCTTTCAGCACCTTGTCCCCGGCAGGATGCCCCAGTGACTCGTTCACATAGTGGAAACGGTTGAGATTGATGCACAGCAGTGCCACATGACGGCCATATTGGCGGGCATGAGCAATGGCCTCGTTGGCGCGGTCTTCCAGCAAGAGGCGGTTGGGCAAACCGGTCAAGACATCGAAACGTTTGAGCCAGTCGAGTTCTTCCTGGGCTTTTCGTCCCGACAAATCGGAGAAATTGGCAAAGTAGTTGCTTATCCTTCCGTCAGAACCCCGAATGGTGTTGATCGAGAGCCATTCGAGATAAACCTCGCCGTCCTTGCGCCGGTTCCAGATTTCCCCTTGCCAGGCACCCACGCTATCCAGTGCGGCCCACATTTGCGCGTAGAAGCCCCGGTCATGACGCCCGGAACTCAGAATATTCGGATTCTGGCCGATGATTTCTTCGGTGGAATACCCGGTTTGTTCGGTGAGGGCCCGGTTGGCCATGATGATGCGGTTATGGGCGTCGGTAATGACCATGCCGTCGCGGGTGTTTTCGAATACCTGGGCGTGCAGCCGTATCTGGGCCTCGGCACGCTCCTGTTCTTCCTTTTCGTAGATTTTGTTCAGGGCAAACGAAACGCTGTCGGCGACTTCCAGAAGCAGCAGGATGACTTCGACGTTGAAGTAATTGGCCTCGCCCGAAAAGAAACTGATCGCACCGCGGAACCCCCCGCCCTCCACCGGAATCGACATGGCCGAGCGCAAGCCGTAAGTCGAAACAGCTCGCTCCAGCAGCACCAGTTTCCCGTCATGCTCGATATCATCGATCACGACGTAATGCCGGTCCTTTGCCGCTTCAAGTGCTGGCGAGCGTTTGCCCGGTTCGGCGTCATGCGGACGGCCGAGCACCTCGGCGACGAATTCCTTTGCTTCTCCTCGTGCCGACACGGCAAACAGGCAGTGCGGCTGGATGCGCTCGTCAACGAGTTGTGCCACCCAAGCCAGGCGGAACCCGGTCATTTGCAGGGCAACGGAGCACACGGAGTCGAACAGGGTCTGGCGATCCCGAACCTCAAGCATCGCCTTGTTGACCCCGCTCAGTACCGCGTGGATCGCATTCTTGCGCTGCAGCGCCTGTTCGGTGCGCTTGCGTTCTTCAATGTCCTGTACCGATACGAGCAGGACCTCGGTCTCTCCCAGCAAGGCTTTCGTGAGCGATGCGCCGATCCAGAACGAATGGCCGCGCTTGTGCCGGACCATGCAGTCGACATGCTGCGGCCCTTCACGCATCGCCTTGCCCATGACGAGCTCGGCCTCCTTGAGGCCGACCGGGCCGGCACTCGATAAAAATCCGGCTACGCCTGAGCGACAAAATTCGTCCCGCGAATAGCCCAACAAGTCCGAGGCGCGCTGATTGGCATCGATGATGGCAAAGTCGCCCAGGCGGTGGATGAAGATGGCTTCTGTGACAGAGTTGAAAATTCCGCGAAACCTGGCTTCGCTTTCAAGTAACTTTGCGTGTTCCGAGTCGAGTTGCTCCAGGTAAACATGCAGTTGCATGTACAAGAGCGTGGCCGTTACCGCGACGAAAAGCCAGCCTTTGACGGTGCTGGCAAACGACATGGTCTCCGGATCGGAGAACAGGAACAGCACCAGCCTGTCGGATAGCAAAATCCACGTTGCGGCCAAAACAACGTAAGTCAATGCAACCTTGGCGGCAATGGGGTGCTTGAACGGGTTTAGCGAGATCGGCATGACGCGCGTGTTTCCGCAAGTCGGGAAAAAAGTTGGAACTTTTCCATTCTAGCCTGCTCCTTACCAGAATGAAGTGCCTAATATAAGGTTATGTAGCTTGGCCGGCGTTACCGGCAGAAGGAGATGACCATGTTGATCCGAAAAAGTGCGGTTGCAGCCACCGTCGCCCTGACCCTGGCTGTCGCCGGGTGTACTACCCCTGATTCCGCAAACGTTTACAGCAAGAGCGAGTTGCGCCGCCCGGCCAAGGTTCGAAGTGGTGTGATCGAGCAGATCCGGCCGGTCAAGATGGAAGATGCGATGGGTATTGGTGCCGTGACCGGTGCGGCCATCGGTGGTATCGCAGCGGGCAGTAATATCGGCGACGGTCGAGGCAGCCTGGTTGCCGGCATCGTCGGAGCGTTGCTGGGCGGACTCTTGGGCGACAAGATCGAGCGTGGCATCGTGCGCAAGGATGTGCTGGAAATCACCGTGCGCATGGAAAACGGCGAGCGGCTGGTCATTGTGGAGGACGCAGACATCAATCTGCAGCCTGGCCAGACTGTGGATGTGATTGACGACGGGAAAACCGCCCGAGTGGTCCCCGCCGCCAGGATGAGTCCTGCCGGACAACCGTAGAAGCAGTAGTTATTTTCTGGAAAAAACAAGGCCGGACATCGCTGTCCAGCCTTGTTTTTATGGCACCGGTTTACCGAAAATCAGTAACCCAGTCGCTGGCAAATCGTCGAAACCGCGCCCGCAGCGTTCAGCGTGTAGAAATGCAGCGCCGGCGCGCCACCACCGAGCAGTCGGTCGGAAAGATCGGTCACGAAGTCCAGTCCGAAAGCGCGGATCGAGGCCGAATCGTCTCCCATGGCCTGTAGACGCAGGCGCAACCAGCGCGGAATTTCCGCTCCGCACATTTCCGAGAAACGCGCCAACTGGCTGAAGTTCTGGATCGGCATGATGCCGGGAACGATCGGAATCGTGACCCCGCGCGCCATCACTTCGTCGACAAAACGGAAATAGGCATCCGCATTGAAGAAATATTGCGTGATGGCCGTATCGGCACCGGCCTTGACCTTGTTCACGAAATTGCGGATATCGGCCTCGGCAGACGGCGCCTGCGGGTGGAATTCCGGATAGGCCCCGACCTCTATGTGGAACCAGTCGCCGTACTCTTCGCGCAGGAAGGAAACCAGCTCGTTGGCATAGCGGAACTCGCCGAAATCGCCCATGCCGGACGGAATGTCGCCGCGCAGCGCGACAATCTGGCGGATGCCGTTGGCCTTGTATTGATCGACAATGGCCCGGATGCTTTCGCGGGTCGAGCCGATGCAGGACAGATGCGGCGCGGCATTCAGTCCTTCCTTCTGGATTTCCAGCACCGTATTGAGCGTGCCTTCCTGCGTGGTGCCGCCGGCACCGAAGGTCACGGAAAAATACTCCGGATGGAATTGCGCCAGTTGCTTGCGCGTATTGCGCAGCTTTTCCACACCTTCTTCGGTCTTGGGCGGAAAGAATTCGAAACTGATCGGTTTCATTGAAAAACCTTCAAATCAAAAGGCTTTCACCACAAAGCACACCAAGATCATGAAAGCGCATTTCCTGCGATCTTGGCGTGCTTTCTGGCAATAGCGCTTAGTAGCGATAATGGGTCGGCTTGTACGGGCCTTCCTTCGGTACGCCGATGTAGGCGGCCTGCGCATCGGAAAGCTCGGTCAGTTCCGCGCCGATCTTCTTCAGGTGCAGGCGGGCAACCATTTCGTCGAGTTTCTTCGGCAGTACATATACACCGATCGGGTATTCCTCCGTCTTGGCAAACAGTTCGATCTGCGCCAGTACCTGGTTGGTGAAGGAGTTGGACATCACGAAACTCGGGTGGCCGGTCGCGCAGCCGAGGTTCACGAGACGGCCTTCTGCCAGAATGATGATGCGCTTGCCATCGGGGAAGATCACGTGGTCGACCTGCGGCTTGATGTTTTCCCACTGGTACTGGCGCAGGGACGCGATCTCGATTTCACTGTCGAAGTGGCCGATGTTGCAGACGATGGCGTTGTTGCGCATCTTGGCCATATGGTCATGCGTGATCACGCCGACGTTGCCGGTGGTGGTCACGAAGATGTCGCCCTTGTCGCAAGCATTGTCCATGGTCACGACGCGGTAGCCTTCCATCGCGGCCTGCAGGGCGCAAATCGGGTCGATTTCAGTCACCCACACGGTGGCGCCCAGACCGCGCAGGGATTGCGCGCAGCCCTTGCCCACGTCGCCGTAACCGAGCACCACGGCGACCTTGCCGGCGATCATCACGTCGGTGGCGCGCTTGATGCCGTCCACCAGCGATTCGCGGCAGCCGTAGAGGTTGTCGAACTTGGACTTGGTCACCGAGTCGTTGACGTTGATCGCCGGGAATGCGAGCTTGCCCTGTTCGAACATCTGGTACAGACGATGTACGCCGGTGGTGGTTTCCTCAGTCACGCCCTTGATAGCTGCCAGGCGGGTCGAGTACCAAGTCGGATCCTGGGCGATCTTGGCCTTGATCGCGGCGAACAGGACGGTTTCCTCTTCGCAGGTCGGCTTGGCGACCACCGAAAGATCCTTCTCGGCGCGCGCGCCCAGATGCAGCAGCAGGGTCGCATCGCCACCATCGTCGAGGATCATGTTGGCGAGCAGACCGTTCGGCCACTCAAAGGCCTTGTGAGTGTATTCCCAGTACTCTTCCAGGGTTTCTCCCTTGTAGGCGAAGACCGGGATGCCTTCCGCGGCAATGGCGGCGGCTGCATGATCCTGGGTCGAGAAGATGTTGCACGACACCCAGCGCACTTCGGCTCCGAGTGCCACCAGTGTTTCGATCAGCACGGCGGTCTGGATGGTCATGTGCAGCGAACCCATGATGCGTGCGCCCTTGAGCGGCTGCGTCCTGGCGAACTCTTCGCGCACGGCCATCAGGCCCGGCATCTCGGTTTCGGCAATGCGGATTTCCTTGCGGCCCCAGTCGGCCAGTGCAAGGTCTGCAACATGGAAATCGGTAAATTTGGAATCGACCGCTGCGTTCATTGAATTCTCCTTGAACGAAGGGCCGGGAGGGGATCGGTCTGCTCACCTGATCCACCGTGCCCGGCACGGGGTTTATAGTCAGGTGAGCGCCGTTATTGTTGCCGAGCCTCGGGCAAAACTACCCTGCAGCGCTCCTCGGAATGAACCGTATTTTACGCCGGAATGCGCTCTTCACGCCAGATCAGAAGCGCCGGGTTAGCGACGCGCCTGCTGTCGTGCCGCGATAGCCGCCCGATCCCTGCCGGGAGTTGTGCAGCAGCGAAACGTAACCGCGCAGATACCAGTCATCGTAAATGCCATGGAACACCTCAAGCACGGCATCGCCGCCTGGCTTGAAGCTGCTCATGGTGTTGTCCTTGTGCGCCCCAGCCGACAAGGCCAGGCTTGCCCCGCTGTTATCGCTGATTTTCCAGTAGGTAAAGGCCGTTAACGCATAGCGCTGGTAATTCTGCGGGTCGTAGTAGCCATTGTTGAGGTCCTTCTGGAAGCCGAACCATCTGGCGCTCAGCCCAAGATCGATGTTGACCAATTGGGTACGCCACATTGCACGCCGGGGGGCCAGGCTGACTTCCCAGCGGTTGTTGCTGTCCGAAAAATGGTCATACGATGCAAAACCATCCACGGTATAACGGGAATCGGGGGTCCAGCGTGTGTAGAGACGATTGCTGTCACGCTTGACCGGCAGCGATGCGGCTCTGGGCGATACGGCAAACAGGTCACGCTCGACTTCGGGGCGTACCCACCATTCGTCATTCGGCCGCAGATCAAACCCTACCTTGTAAGTCAAAAACTGGTTATGCCCTGCAGCCGAGGCACCGCCCACCCGCATATCGCCTGCCGCCATGCGTGAAAACCGCCGCTTAATGCCCAGCCAGGCCCCGCGATAGTTGACATCGTTGTCCCCATTGATGTTTTCCAGGCCGCTGCCGGTGTCGGCGCGCAACCTTTGCCACTCACCGCCAGCCAGGAAACGCGTTTCAGGATTGAGCACATATTCGCCCGTGAGACTGGTGCGGCCGATCCGGACATCATCGGAATCCTTGCCATAGTTGTAGGCCAGCGTGACCGAGGAGCGTTGGGGGGTGAGCAGGTAACGGGACAGATCAGCCGTTTCCTTTGTATCCGGTCGCAGGCGCTTGATGGTTTGCAAATCGGCCAGCGCTTCCCGGTGGCGGTTGGCTGCGTGACGGGCGATGGCGCGTGTGGTCAGCAGATCGACATCCTGAGGCGTTTCACCCAGCAGTTTTTCCACGATTTCCAGCGCCGGTTTGGTTTTTCCCAGCCAGGCGAGCGCGCGCGCACGTTGCTCCAGGTAGGAGCGGTCCTCCCCGAAGCGAAGCAGATATTCGTCGAGCTCATCCAGTGCGTCAGGGTAATTGCCGCGCCATCCTTCGGTTTTTACGAGATCCAGCCAGACCTGCTTGTCGTCCGGGCGTTGTTTCAGGTATGCCTTGTAGCCAGCTACTGCCGAGTCTGTCCGTCCACTCCAGGCATCGAGGCGGGCCAATCCCAGTTGCGCCTTGGCGTCATTGGCTGCGAGCCTGGAGATGCGCTGATAAGCTTCTGTGGCGGCCTGCCTGTTGTCGACCCAAGTGGCCAGTTCCGCTCGGGCATGCAGGAATTCGATGTTGTCCGGCTGCAGTTTCAGCGCTTCTCCGCTGGCGGCGAACGCGCCTTGCCCGTCTCCTGCCATGGATCTTGCGCGGGAGAGTTTCATCCACAGGCCGGCGTCTTCTGGATTCAGCCTGACCGCCTGTTCAAGGGCTTTGGCCGCCTGATCATGCTGCTTCAGGCGGGAGTGGATGTCGGAGAGCCTTAGCCACAAATCGCCGCGGGCCGGGCTGGCTTCCAGCGTTTGCCGGTAAATTTTGGCGGCATCTTCCCAGCGGTTCTCCATTTCGGCGCGAAGCCCGTTTTCAGGCAGGGTGCCGGCGGCGATGAGCTGCTGCGCGGAAAACATCATGCAAACCAAAAGAGACCGTTTCATTTACGCCACCGTTTGTTCTTGAAGATCCAGATGTCCGCAGCAAAGCGCAGCATCGTCACGAAGTCGAAGAGGATTACCAAATAACGGACCGGCGTCAAGGCAATGCCTTTGAGCAGGAATTCAAGCCGGTACCCTTTGGCCGAAATCGCCAGTGCAATCAATGCGACCACACTTTCCACTGCCAGGGTAATTCCCAAGGGCTCCCATCTCTGGAGTAGCAGCATGACGATGACAATTACGGGGAAGAAGATTTTCTCCAGTGCCGACATGAACATGACCCAGCCGATGGGGCGCCCGTATTCCCGGGTGTAGGCGTCGCCGAAGGGCTGGCGGTACTGTTCATGGATCTTGCGCTTGTCCAGGATATCCTGGGGGATGGAGCGTTCCTTGCGGAATCGCTTGAACGCCTTGAATGGGCTGCGCATCAATCCATCGAAGTAATAGCAGGTTTGCAGGAACGAGGACGACCACATGTAAAGCTGATGCGGCAGCCGTGAGGCTTCCGGCTCCTGCGAGCGGGCGATGACATCATCCAGCTGAATGTTGCGGAACCCCTGGTCCAGCATGGCGAAGCCGATGAAAATGTCTTCCGAGTTGGTGAGGTTGTCGCCAAGGATCGGTTCGTATTTGTCGAACAGGTTTTTCACATAGCTGCGGCGATAAGCAACGGCGCATCCGACCGGGTTGAGAATGCTGCCAAAAAAGGTTAATTGTCCGCGGTAGATGAAACGTTGCAGCAGCATGTACAGCACTTCCCGGTAGAGATTGCTGATGCCGCGCTGGATGTGGTGTTCCCAGTTGACTTTCGGGAACATCGGTGCATCGGGGGCTTCAGCCATGAATTTCTGCAGGCTGGCGGTATTGTCCAGCAAATGATTGCGGTCCCGGTCGCGCAGGGGGAGGATGGTGCCGCAAGCCGAGGCGATGCCTTTGCCCTTGTAGAGTTCCTCGACCACCCGCTCGATGTAATTATCGGATTCCAGCACGGTGTCTCCGTCGAGGATGAACTCCACGTCCGCCTCGAATTCACGTGCCTGGCGCTTGATGGTCGGGGTTTTGCCGATGGGATGGTCGCGCTGGATGATCAGCACATCCAACCCGTTTAACTGACTGAATTTTTCGGCGAACTCCACCGTGCGGTCGTTGCTGCCGTCATCCACCAGGATGATCTTCTGCGGTTTTTTGGTTTGTTTGGCAATGGACGACAAACACAAGGCGATATTGGCCTCTTCATTGAGGGCCGGGATGACCACGTTGACCGTGGCCTCGCGCCAGTCTTCTGCCGGATTCGGCACAGTTTTGTCCGGTCCATGGAGAAAACCGACAAGGCTGAGGACGGTGTTCGGGCTCAGGAAAAATGTGGAAACGGTAGCCATTTTTTTCTACCCTGCCTTTCTTTTTCGGTATTGGGCGATCAGATCATCCAGGGTTTCTTCCAGCCGCCACTGATGTGTGAAGCCAGTCAGACGGACCAGTTTTTCCAGGGAGGGCTTGCGCCGAAGGATGTCGTCATACTGCTGCCCGTACGCTTCAACATAGCTTAAATGTTGTCTCTCAACATTCATTTTTGCGCGCGCACATACCAAGTCGGCAAGCGCACTGATGGAAATTTCCCGGTCGTTGCCCACGTTGACGATTTCCCCGCTTGCTGCGGGGGTGTCGGCGAGCAAATCCAGCGCAACAACGGTATCTCGTACATCACAGAACGAGCGCGTCTGTGTGCCGCCGCCGTAAATGGTGATTGGTCCCCCGGACAGCGCTTGCTCGACAAACCGGGGAAGTACCATGCCATAGCGTCCGGTCTGGCGGGGGCCGACCGTGTTGAACAGACGCACCACACAGATGGGGATGTTGTATTGCCGGGCGTAAGACAAGCCCTGCGCTTCGTCTGCCAATTTGCTGAGGGCATAATTCCAGCGGGATTTGCCGGCAGACTGCACATACAGCATGGCGTCTTCGCGCAGAAGTTCTGCCGGTGTCGGCCCGTAGACCTCGGATGAGGACGCAATGACAATCTGTGGTTTCCATCTTCCGGCCGAAGCGAAACGCAAAAGACGCTCAGTGCCTGCGATGTTGGTGGCCAACACCCGAATGGGGTCTTCCAGCACCCGGAATACGCCTACGACGGCGGCCATGTGATAGATGCGGTCTGCCCATGTCGCGGCTTTTTCCAGTCCGGCCCAAGTCAGAATGTCAGCTTCATCAAAATGGAACCTGGGGTTGTCGAGAAACGGTTCGATATTTTCAAACCGGCCGGTGCTGAGATTGTCTACCACATGCACGGCATCGCCCTTGGCCAGGTGATGCTCAACCAGATGTGAGCCGATAAAGCCGGCTCCGCCAGTCACCAGAATATGCATGATGCCCCTCCTCCGCCCTACAGGCGCCAGACCCGATAGCCCCAGGCTTGCAGGCTGGCCGCGTCATGGCTGCTCTTCACGTCCATGAAAACGCCGCCTGCAGCCAGCTTGGCCCGATAGTCTTCCAGGGGGCGTTGTAACAACGACCGGTGAGCGACTGCGGCAATCAGCCCTTGTGCCTGAGGCAGCGCATCCCATGCGGTCAATTCGATGCCGTATTCCGTCCGGGCTTCTTCGACATCAGCGACGGGATCGTGGACATGAACCTCAATGCCGTAGCTTTTCAATTCCTTGACGATATCTACCACGCGGGTATTTCGCAGGTCGGGACAGTTTTCCTTGAAGGTCAGCCCCAGCACGTTTACGACCGCCCCCTGGATTGGCAAGCCGGTCTGGATGATGTTTTTAACCGTCTGTTCGGCGACGAACTTGCCCATGTGGTCGTTGATGCGCCGCCCGGCCAGGATGACTTCGGGGAAGTACCCCAGCGTTTCTGCTTTGTAGGTCAGGTAATAGGGGTCGACACCGATGCAGTGTCCGCCGACCAGGCCAGGGCGGAAGGGCAGGAAATTCCACTTGGTACCGGCGGCTTCCAGAACCTCTGCGGTATCGATGCCGACTTGGTGGAAGATGATCGCCAGCTCGTTCATCAACGCAATGTTCAGGTCGCGCTGTGTGTTTTCGATGACTTTGGCCGCTTCGGCTACTTTGATCGAAGAGGCGCGGTACACCCCTTTTGCAAGAATGGATTCGTAGAGCGTGGCAATGCGGTCGAGGGTTTTCGCGTCGTCTCCGGACACGATCTTGGTGACTTCGGTCAGCGTGTGCAGCGTATCGCCCGGGTTGATGCGCTCCGGCGAATAGCCGACATGGAAATCGCGACGCCAGACCATCCCGGATGCGCGTTCCAGCTCGGGGATGCAGATTTCTTCCGTGGCGCCGGGGTAGACGGTCGATTCGTAAATCACCACGGCCCCCTGTTTCATATACCGCCCCGCCTCTTGGCTGGCTGCGATCAACGGCCCGAAATCGGGCTGGTGGGCAATGTTGACCGGGGTGGGAACGGCCACGATCAGGTAGTCGGCCTCCCGCAGCGGTTCGGGCGAACAGGTGAATTCCAGCTTCGTGGCTTGCTTCAGGTCGGAAGAGGGCAGGTTGCCGTGGGGGTCGATGCCTTCACGGTACTCGTTGACCAATTTTTTTGAGGTATCGAATCCGATAGTCGGGAAACGTTTACCAAATTCGACCGCCAGGGGGAGTCCAACGTATCCCAAGCCGATGACAGCAATTGTCTGATCCATGTTGCGCCCCCTCTCCGCCGTGAAGGCGGGCCGATCGCGGGATTGATCTCGTATTGCGATTCATTTTCATTGTGGCAGCTTCCCCCCCGAGTGCAATGACAAGTGCATGCATGGCCTGTGCGCAGGCAACAAAAAAGGGAGCAGAACGCTCCCTTTTTTATAGAGACGGCTTGCCTGGTTTACAAACCGGCATCGGCCCTCAGTTGTTCCACCTTGTCGGTGCGTTCCCAGCTGAAATCCGGTTCTTCGCGGCCGAAGTGGCCGTAAGCTGCAGTGCGCGAGTAGATCGGGCGCAACAGGTCGAGCTCCTGGATGATGCCCTTCGGGCGCAGGTCAAAGTTACGGCGGATAAGTTCGACGATCTGGTCGTTGGTGAATTTGCTGGTGCCCCAGGTGTCGACCATGATCGATACCGGCTTGGCGACGCCGATCGCGTAGGCGACCTGCACCTCGCACTGCTTGGCGATACCGGCCGCGACGATGTTCTTGGCCACGTAACGGCCGGCGTAGGCTGCGGAGCGGTCGACCTTGGACGGATCCTTGCCGGAGAACGCGCCGCCGCCGTGCGGGGCTGCGCCGCCGTAGGTGTCGACGATGATCTTGCGCCCGGTCAGACCGCAATCGCCCATTGGGCCGCCGATGACGAAACGACCGGTCGGGTTGACGAGGAAGCGCGGATTCTTCATCCACTCTTTCGGCATCACCGGCTTGATGATCTCTTCGATCACGGCTTCGGAAAGCTGGGCGTGGCTGATGTCCGGATGATGCTGGGTCGAGAGCACAATGGTATCGACTTCCAGAATCTTGCCGGTTTCGGCGTCATAGCGCAGTGTGACCTGCGACTTGGCGTCTGGGCGCAGCCATGGCAGTCGGCCATCCTTGCGCAGTTCGGACTGGCGCTGCATCAGGCGGTGGGCATAGTAGATCGGAGCCGGCATCAGCTGCGGGGTTTCGTCGCAGGCGTAACCGAACATCAATCCCTGGTCGCCTGCGCCCATGTCCAGATCCAGCCCCTGGCCTTCATTCACGCCTTGGGCGATATCCGGCGATTGCTTGTCGTAAGCCACCAGAACGGCGCAGGTTTTGTAATCGAACCCGATGTCGGAGCTGTCATAGCCGATGCGCTTGACGGTATCGCGCGCGATCTGGATGTAGTCGATATTGGCTGTCGTGGTGATTTCGCCGGCCAGGACAACCAGCCCGGTATTGACCAGCGTTTCGGCTGCGACGCGGCCATGCTTGTCCTGAGCCAGAATGGCATCGAGAATGGCATCGGAGATCTGGTCCGCAACTTTGTCCGGATGGCCTTCGGAGACCGATTCGGAGGTAAAGAGAAAATCTTTCATGGGTACGCTTCCTTGTTCCTTGTCTGGCGCAGAATTGGGCTGCGCGGTATTTACGCTCGTTCATCTCTGCCGGCAACTGCGCGGCGAGAGAGTCTGACAGGGGGAGGTGACGAAATGGTGGCACGCATCACGCCCTGCTTTCTTTGTTCAAAGCAAAAGAAATCAAAGACGTGAGCGCCGTTATTGGATGAAGCCAAGCCTGGCGGGAAGTCCCGTCGCAGCGCCCCTTGGCTGGCGGCGATTATACCCCGCTTTTTTTGCGACATACAGACTGGAGCAACCGGTCAAATCCCGTTTGTCGGTCGGAGGCGCTTCTGATGTACATCGCCCGGCGATGCATATGCCCCGTCAATTTGCGGCATTTTCGGGCTGGGTTATGATAGGGGCCGCCCGTTTACCGGAAAGCCTCATGCCGTTTCGCCTGCCCTCAATTCAGTCCTGTCGACGCACAGCCGGTTTTGGCCGCTTTGTCTGGGGGCGACTCATCGCCGATCGTTGCCTGCAGACCGCAGGCAGCCTGACTTACACTTCGCTGCTGGCGATCGTTCCGTTGTTCACCATCGCCTTGACCCTGTTTTCCGCTTTTCCGATGTTTGGCAACTATAGCGTCAAGTTCAGGTCTTTCGTGATTGCCAATCTGGTGCCCGATGCTTCGGGGAAAGTCATCGGCATCTACATGCGGCAGTTTTCGGAGAATGCCGAGAATCTGACTGCCATGGGCATGGTCGGCTTGGCGGCCACTGCTTTTCTGATGATGTTCACCATCGAAAAAACCCTGAACCAGATTTGGGGGGTGCCGCGTACCCGCAACCCGCTTGCCCGTACCATGATGTACTGGGCGGCGCTTACGCTGGGGCCCCTGCTGATCGGATTAAGTTTTTCCCTCACGTCCATGCTGCCCCGCGGATTTGCCGCGCAGCTTTCCGGCATGGGAGTGCCACTGCTGAACATGGGGCCGTGGCTGCTGGTTTTCCTGATGCTGTTCATGTTGTTTGTCGCGGTTCCCAACTGTTACGTTCCCCGTAACCACGCACTTATTGCCGCCCTGGTCACGGCTACGCTTCTCAGCCTGATGAAGTCGCTGTTTGGTCTGTACATCAAGAATTTCGGTACTTTCAAACTGGTTTACGGCACTTTTTCAAGCTTGCCCATTTTCCTGATCTGGTTATATGTCAGTTGGGTAATTGTCCTGGCGGGCGCAGTTCTCTCCGCGTGCCTGTCCTACTGGCATAACGATGCTTGGCGCTGGCCGCGTGGCCACAATACCCGCTTCGAGCAGGCCATGCTGCTGCTGCTCGCCCTGTCCAGGGCCCATCATGACGGAGAGGTGCTTCACATCAATACCCTGCGCCGGCGCGCCGGGATCGGCATCGATGTCGCCAATCAGTTGCTGGAATGCATGGCGCAGAAGAAGTGGGTGGAAGCCAGCCGGGACGGAAACTGGCTTTTGGCCGTGGATCTGGGGCAGATTCGCCTCATCGAAGTCTTCGAGCAGGTGGTGACCCCGCTGCAAACCGGCAAGGAGCAAGCGCTGGCACCCCTCATGCTTCAAATGCGTGAGCCGCTGGAATTGACCATGGCGGAGTATGCGCGACAGGTTTCGCTGCTGCGCTCTCCGGAGCGCGGCGAGCCCCCCACAGCAGAGCCCGCCTCGCCTGAAAGCGCCTGATTTTTAACCGGTCGTCGAGGTGTCGCCGTCCGGGAAACGGCTGCGGATCTCGTCGATCTTCGGCAAGGCACGGAAAAAGGCATCCACCACCTTGGGGTCAAAGTGGTGGCCGCGCCCGGCCCTGATGGTTTGCAGAACTTCTTCTTGCGGCCAGGCGTCCTTGTAACACCTTGATTGCGAGAGTGCATCGTAGACGTCTGCCAATGCCACGATTCGCGCCGCCAGCGAGATGGACTCGCCCGACAGCCCTTGCGGATAGCCACTGCCATCCCATTTTTCATGGTGTTCCTTGGCGATGGTCGCGGCCAGCTTGAGAATGCGCGGGCGGGATTCCTTGAAGATTTCGTAGCCGATTTCCGCGTGCTCCGTAATGATGTTGCGCTCGTCGGGGGTCAGCGGCCCCGGCTTGTTGAGAACGGCATCCGGTATGGCCACTTTGCCAGCATCATGCAGGGGGCTGGCTGCACGAATGATTTCCGCATCTTCGTCTTCCAGTCCCATTTCCTTGGCCAGTAGCCAGCAATACTCAGCCATGCGCCGAATGTGGTTGCCTGCGCTTGCCGAACGATGTTCGACGACTTCAGACAGGTTGTAGATGACTGTTCGCTGCGTGTCTTCCACCTCTTGCGACAGCATGAGGTTTTCGTATGCGATGGCTACGTTGCGGCAATAGAGTTCGACCAGACCCTCGTCCGGCTTGGATAGCGCCACCGGGCCATCAATGATCAGCAGGTTGGCCGGTCCATGCGGGGAGCGGAAAAAGCCTACAAAGTGGTCCTGGGCGTAGATGCTGCGTCCTTCGCGAACCGCTTGTTCGATGGACGGGCGAAAGTGCTCCAGCTCGCCATTGTCCAGCGCGCTGCCGCACAGGCGCTGGTAATTGCCGGTGGCATACATGACCTTGATGTCGCCATCCTGCCCGGCCAGTGCTGCCAGGCCGCCTTGCACGACCACGTAAAGCGCTTCCTGTTCGAAAAAAAGCAGGGATTGCAGTTGTTCCAATACCCCTTGGGCAAACTGGCGTAGCGACTGCTGGCGGAAAATTGCGCGCGAAGCCTCAATGACCTTCAACAGCCCGCGCCGGTTCGCATCCAGCATCTGCCGCTGGTGGTCGATGGTTACGATGTCGTTGTAGGAGCGCAGCGAACCCAATACGGCGGTATACAGCTTGTCACGGGTGAGCTCGATCTTCGATTTGTAGTCGTTGATGTCGTAGGTTTCGATTACCTGCCGTTCGGGGGCGACGCCCGGTTGCCCGGTGCGCAGGATGATGCGCACAGTGTGGTTTTCCAGTTCGTCGCGAATCACGCGAGCCACTTTTAACCCGGCATTTTCCGATTCCATGACGACATCCAGCAGGATCAGCGCAATGTCGGAACGGCTCTTGAGCAGACTGATCGCCTCGGCGCCGGTATAGCAGCTGATGATATTGAGGGGGCGCCCCAGAAAATCGATATTGGACAGCGCCAGTCGGGTGACATGATGGACATCCGGCTCGTCGTCCACTACCAGCACGTTCCATGGCGGACACTCTGCCGCATTGGTATCTGTGCCGGTGTCATCTTCAAGCCAGTTTTCCCCTTCCGTGCTCATCGCGCTTCCTTTTTTCGCAATCCGGTTTTGTTGCCAATGTACTCCGATACGACCAAGTGTAAGTGCAATATTCACGAGTGACAAACTCCGTGCGCCAATCCGGTTTTTTGCCCATTTTTTGCGCAAGAACATCCTGCGCTCAAAGCGTTCGCCCGTCCTGCAACAAGTCCCTGTTGATAATTTCTGGGGATAATATGAGGGTGTTTTGGGGGCGTTCAGTCAGTATTTGACAACCATCAAGCGCACTCTATTTTGTGTCTCGTCATGGGCGAAGGCACAAGATATAGTGCCGATCTAGTAAATTTCAGATTTCAACGGTCGAGGAGAAGCAATGAACGGACACCCGCAGTATGTACTCAAGCGCGACGGCCGCGTTGTTCCATTTGACATCAAGAAGATCGCGTCAGCGCTTGCCCAAGCGGGTGCGGTGACAGGCGAGTTTGATGCCACCAAGGCCGATCGCCTGGCGCTTCTGGTCGTTGAACAATTGCCGCGGGACATTACCCCCGCCATCGAAACCATCCAGGACGTCGTCGAAGAAACACTGCTGGGCCTGCATCACATCAAGACCGCCCGCGCCTACATCGCCTACCGCAGTCAACACACGCGCCTGCGCAACGACGTACGCACCGTGGTCGATGTCGAATCGAGCATCAACGAATACCTCGACCAATCCGACTGGCGCGTGAACGCCAACGCCAACCAGGGCTGGAGCCTGGGCGGCATGATTCTGAACACGTCGGGCAAGGTGATCGCCAACTACTGGCTGAACCACGTCTACCCGCCCGAAGTCGGCAACGCCCACCGCTGCGGCGCCGTACATATCCACGATCTCGACATGCTGTCCGGCTACTGCGCCGGCTGGTCGCTGCGCCGCCTGCTGCATGAAGGCTTCAACGGCGTGCCGGGCAAGGTCGAAGCCAAGGCGCCGAAGCACTTCTCCGCCGCCATCGGCCAGATCGTCAACTTCCTCGGTACCCTGCAGAACGAATGGGCCGGTGCGCAGGCGTTCAGCTCGTTCGATACCTACATGGCGCCGTTCGTCCGCACGGATAACCTGCAATACCATCAGGTGAAGCAGTTCATTCAGGAACTGATCTACAACCTGAATGTGCCGAGCCGCTGGGGTACCCAGACGCCGTTCACCAACCTGACTTTCGACTGGGTCTGCCCGGAAGACCTGCGCGAACAGATTCCGTATGTCGGGGGCAAGGAAATGCCGTTCACCTACGGCGACCTGCAGGCCGAAATGGACATGATCAACAAGGCCTACATCGAAGTGATGATGGAAGGCGATGCCAAGGGCCGCGTGTTCACGTTCCCGATCCCGACCTACAACATCACCAACGATTTCCCGTGGGATCACCCGAACACCGATTTGCTGTTCGAAATGACCGCGAAATACGGCCTGCCGTACTTCCAGAACTTCCTGAATTCCGATCTGGAACCGCAGATGGTGCGCTCGATGTGCTGCCGCCTGCAGCTTGACCTGCGCGAATTGCTGAAGCGCGGCAACGGCCTGTTCGGTTCAGCCGAACAAACCGGGTCGCTGGGCGTGGTTACGATCAACTGCGCCCGGATTGGCTTTGAATTCAAGGGCAATGAAGCCGGCGTCTATGCCCGCATCGACGAATTGCTCGATCTGGCGAAGCAATCGCTGGAAATCAAGCGCAAGATCGTCGAGCGCCTGATCCAGTCCGGTCTGTATCCGTATACCAAGCGTTATCTGGGGACGCTGCGCAATCACTTCTCCACGATCGGCATCAACGGCGTGAACGAGATGATCCGCAATTTCACGGACGATGCACATGACATCACCACGCCGGAAGGTCACGCGTTTGCCGTGAAGCTGCTCGACCACATTCGTGCCAAGATGACCGAATTCCAGGAAGAAACCGGCCATCTGTACAACCTGGAAGCGACCCCGGCCGAGGGCACCACTTACCGCTTCGCCAAGGAAGACAAGAAGCGCTATCCGACCATCCTGCAAGCCGGGACTGAAGAGGCTCCGTACTACACCAACTCGTCGCAACTGCCGGTCGGCTTTAGTGACGATCCGTTTGAAGTACTGGCCAAGCAGGAAGAATTGCAGCGCAAATACACCGGCGGCACCGTGCAGCATTTGTACATGAACGAGGCCGTATCGAGCGCCGCAGCCTGCAAGCAATTGGTCAAGCGCTCGCTGGAGAAATTCCGCCTGCCGTACATCACGGTTTCGCCGACGTTCTCGATCTGCCCGAAGCACGGCTACATCTCCGGACATCACGAGTTCTGTCCGAAGTGCGACGAAGAACTGATCGCCAAGAAGAATCCGGCATCTTGCTGCAACTAATACCAACGCAACAAATCGGGCGGAGGGGAACTTCCGCTCACGACTGGAATACCAATCAATCGACAGGAGAAATTGAAATGACTGCCGTTTCCGTACAAGAAAAACCGCAAACAGCCGGCCAGACCATCCTGAAGGACGAAGAGCGTACCCGCTGTGAAGTGTGGACCCGCGTCATGGGCTACCACCGCCCGGTTTCCGCCTTCAATGTGGGTAAAAAATCCGAGTTTGCCGAGCGCAAATTCTTCAACGAGCCATGCTGCAAGTAAGCCCCGCCTCGACTGGTCCTGACGCCA
Organism: Formivibrio citricus; assembly: GCF_900115065.1. Classification (GTDB taxonomy): domain Bacteria; phylum Pseudomonadota; class Gammaproteobacteria; order Burkholderiales; family Chitinibacteraceae; genus Formivibrio; species Formivibrio citricus. Next base: position 62,985 of record NZ_FOVE01000019.1, read on the forward strand.
CTGAGGTCCATCCCGCAAGCCCCCGCGCGCCCAAGCTCGGGGGCTTTGTGCGCTTTTCCAGTTGTGACTGGCCCGGCAAGCTCGCGGCCGTGGTCTTCATCTCCGGTTGCCCGTGGCGTTGCCGCTATTGCCACAACCCGCACCTGCAAACCCGCAGCAAGGAGCCCGGCTCTCCTTCGTGGGAGGAAGTCGTTGCCTGGCTGGAATCGCGCAAGGGTTTGCTGGACGGTCTGGTGTTCTGTGGCGGCGAGCCGCTGGCTGAGCCGCAACTGCCCGCCATGATGCAACAGGTCAACGCCATGGGCTTTGGCGTGGCGCTGCATACCGGCGGTGGCTACCCCAACCGCTTGCGCGAGTGCCTGCCTTGGGTCGATTGGGTCGGTTTCGACGTCAAGGCTCCGTTCCCGGAATACCTGCGCGTCACTTGTGCCAAGGGCAGCGGCGAAGCCGCCATCCAGTCGTTGCAGCAGGTCATCGACAGCGGGGTCGATTTCGAGTGCCGCACCACTGTCCACCCGGACTTGCTCTCCGACGCCGACCTGCTGGAAATCGGCCGGATACTGGCCGCTGCCGGCATCCACCACTATGCCCTGCAAAAATTCCGACCCCACGGCTGCGATGATGCCCAATTGCTTGCGCAAGGCATATCAAGCGATTACCCGGCAGAAAAAACGCTCGAAACGCTCCGGCAAGCCTTTGAGCATTTCACATTGCGCGCCGCCTGATTTCGTCGACCCGCCAAGACAATACTTTGATAATCCTGTAACCTTGTTCGTTTCGGCGTCATCCGTGGTATGGGGCCGCCGCTTGTTGTTGCCAGTCAATTTGAAGGGTTTTTTCATGATCGCTCACAGCCTTCCTTCTCTCATCATCAAAGGCAAGTCGCTCCTGCCGGTTGTTCAAGGCGGTATGGGCGTCGGTATCTCTGCGCACCGGCTTGCCGGCGCGGTCGCCAGGGAAGGTGCAGTGGGTACGATTGCGAGCGTGGACTTGCGGCATCACCACGAGGATTTGGTTGAAGCCAGCAAAAAAACCAAGCTCCAGGATGAGCTGGACGCGCTCAACTGTGTAGCGCTGGACCGCGAAATCAGGCTTGCCAAGGAAACGGCGCAAGGTAATGGCATGGTCGCGGTCAACGTCATGAAGGCGGTCGATGCCCATGCCAGGTATGTACGCCAGGCGTGTGAATCCGGTGCCGATGCCATTGTCATGGGCGCCGGACTGCCGCTGGATCTGCCGGAAATGACCGCCGATTATCCCAACGTGGCGCTGATTCCGATCCTTTCGGATTCCCGCGGTATCGGCGTGGTACTCAAACGCTGGATGAAAAAGGGTCGCCTGCCCGATGCCATCGTCATCGAGCATCCGGGCCATGCCGCCGGCCACCTTGGCGCCCCCAATGTTGAAAGCCTGAACGATCCGAAATTTTGTTTTGAACGCGTATTGAGCGAGACGCGAGCCCTGTTCGAAACGCTGGAAATCGCCATGGACCGCATCCCCTTGATTGTGGCTGGCGGCATTAACAGCTTCGACAAGGTCAAGCACTACCTCGCACAAGGCGCTTCGGCGGTGCAGCTGGGTACGGCCTTTGCCGTGACCAAGGAGTGCGACGCCCACCAGAATTTCAAGGAAGTATTGGCTACCGCCAGGAAAGAAGACATCGTCGAATTCATGAGCGTGGCCGGACTGCCGGCTCGTGCGGTCATGACCCCGTGGCTGAAGACCTACCTCGGCCGCTTGGACAAGCTGCAGGCCAACGCCAAGGCCGACTTGGCGCGCTGCACGCAAGGGCTGAACTGTCTGTCTGTATGCGGTTTGCGCGATGGCTTGGCCAAAGCCGGCCAGTTCTGCATCGACATGAAGCTTTCTTCGGCCATGCGCGGCGAAGTCGGCAAGGGCCTGTTCTTCCGCGGTGCGGACCCGCTGCCGTTCGGCGACCAGATTCGCAGCGTGCGCGAACTCTTGACCTATATGCTGACTGGCGAAAAACCCGCCGACCTGCAAACGGTTTGAGCTCAGCCTCTCCATAAAAATGCCGCCTTGCAGGGGCGGCATTTTTCTTGCCTGCGATTTTCCCTTCTGCCCGAAAAACAAAACGCCGTCCCTTGCGGGAACGGCGTTTTGCCAGGTGCTTTGGGTAAAGCGGAATTACATCATGCCGCCCATGCCACCCATACCGCCCATGCCGCCCATATCCGGAGCAGCATTTTCTTCCTTCGGCAGTTCGGCCACCATGGCATCGGTGGTCAGCATCAGACCGGCCACGGAGGCTGCGTTCTGCAGTGCGGAACGGGTTACCTTGGTCGGATCCAGTACGCCCATTTCCACCATGTCGCCATAGACGGAGGTCGAAGCGTTGTAGCCGAAGTTGCCCTTGCCTTCCAGCACCTTGTTCACGACCACGGACGGCTCGTCGCCGCA
>NZ_FOVE01000033.1 GCF_900115065.1 Formivibrio citricus
TAGCAGGTTTCCAGGTAATCGCAGTGCGTGGCCAGTTGCTCAATGGGGTAGCCGCGATAGAACAGCTCGCCCTTATCGCCGTCGATATAGGTGATTGCCGAGGAGCAGGATGCTGTCGACATCAGGCCGGGATCGTAGGTGAAAAGCCCCGCATCTTTGTACAAACTGCGGACGTCAACGGCATCCGGCCCCATCGTGCTGTTGACGACGGGCAACTCGTAATGCTTGCCCTTGTACGCCAAAGTGGCACTGTTTTTGTTCATCGTTGACACCCCAAATCCGGCAAAAATTTAATTAACTTATTTGGGATTCTAACGGTCGCGGAAAGGCCGATTGTTAACTCTGAGGAACTAAAGAGATAACGGCTCCTTTGTTCCAGTCTGGATGCGGTGTGTTTCGCATCTCAGTTGCAGGCGGTCAGAGCTTCTTTGATGGGCGTGGAGGATTCACTATTCGGACGCCGCAGCATCTGTATCTGTGTTTTCTTCCGTGGTTTGGGCATCCGACAACATCGCGGCAGGTTTTTGCTCGGAAAAACGCGCGGCCAGGAAATCGATGAAAACCCGGACTTTGGTCGACAGGTAATGTCTTTCGGGGTAGACCGCGTAGATATCGGCCGAGGGCAAATTGTAATCACTCAGTAGCCGTACCAGGCGCCCGCTTCGCAGGTATTTGGCGATATCCCACTCTGCCCGCATCAGTATGCCGTGCCCTTCCAGTGCCCAGTTCAGGACGACTTCTCCGTCGTTGCTGCTTAGCGCGCCTTTGACTTTTACGGTGTCGGTGGTGTCCCCGTGTCTGAACCGCCAGAGTCCGCATGCGGTTTCGTCTTGCCGCAACACGATGCAGTTGTGTTTTGCCAGGTCTGAGGGGATGACTGGGGCGGGAAATTTTTTGAGATAAAGCGGCGAGGCGCAGATGAAACGCCGGTTGGGCATGATTTTCCGGGCGATGATGTTCGAATCGGGCGGCAGACCGAAGCGGATTCCAACGTCGATGTCGCCTTCGGCAATGTTCTGCGGTGCGACTGAGAGGTTCAGTTGAACCTCCATGTCCGGGTATTGACGGATGAATGCCGAGATCGTTGGCGCGATGTATGTCCTGCCGAAGCCGAGCGTGGCATTCACCCGCAGCAGCCCCTTGGGTAGCGATCTGCTGTTCAAGACCTCCTGCTCCATCTCCTGAATATCCCTCAGGATACGGCGGGCATGGTTGAGGTAGACCGCGCCCTCGGAGGTGACGCTGATGTGGCGGGTTGTGCGGTTAAGCAGCCGTACCCCCAGCCTTGCTTCCAGTTGGGCCAGACGCTTGCTGATCGCCGGCGGTGTCAGATCCAGCTCCCTGGCCGCAGCCGAGAGGCTCCCCGCCTTTACTAGAATCGAGAAAAACTCAAGCTCTGTCAGAGCATCCATGGCGGGTACCTTTTTGATCCAGGAGGACATTCTATGCGCAATCGGCTGCCTGCCAGGCATGCGCACTATTAACTTAGCAGAAAAACAGATGTGATTTTATGTTTATAAAAAATGCAAATCGCCATTTATAATTTTCCAGCGCGATCAAGTTGTAGTTTATTTGTGCGCTTTGCTATCTATTTTTCGCTGATTTTGCAGAATTTTCCATTCGGCTACGCAAAAAGCCAGTGCTCCAGGTGCTGGTGCCAATCTTAATTTTACAAGTCAATTTTTTCTAAAGCCGCAGCCGCTTGCGAGACGGCTTGTCCTTGCTTGTCATTTTCACAGGTCCAATTGTTTTGATCTTCCTGCCGGCAGCGGGGTTGCGGCTGCGCCATGGGCGGCAAATCCTTGCTGTTGTTGGCGCGGCCTGGGTTCGTGCCGTGCGGGTGCGCACGGATGTTCCCTGTTTGATCATTAACTTTTAGGAAAAAATGAAGTGAGGGTTTGTTAATTTGTAGTTCATGCGGCGGCACTACAATGGGGGCGTCTGTTAAAGGGCGGCCGATAAACATTGATTGCAGTTTGTGGCGGTTGTATTGCTGCTTTTCGGTGATTGCTGTTTTTAGCGGCAGGCAAAATTCATTATTTGTCTTTTCGCCCGTTTATTTTCATGTAGACAAAAAAGGAGTTTACACGTGGACCAACAGGAAGCAGTAAATACCCTAACCGATGTCATGACCAAGTTCACTGGTTATATTGGCAAGCGCTTGCCGACCGACGTTCAGAAAAAGCTGGCTGAACTTCGTGAGAAGGAAACAACCCCGCTGGCCAAGGTTGTCTATGACTCCATGGCTACCAATCAGGAAGCTGCGGACAAGCTGGACCGCCCCTGCTGCCAGGATACCGGCGCTATCCAGTATTTCATCACCTGCGGTGCCAAGTTCCCGTATATCGGTGAATTGGAAGGCATCCTGAGGAATGCAGTGCTGGAAGCCACCAAGAAGGCGCCGCTGCGTCACAACGCGGTGGAAACCTTTATTGAAAAGAATACGGGCACCAATACCGGCTACCGCATTCCCTGGATGGATTGGGACATCGTTCCCGATTCGGATACTTGCGAGATCGAAGTCTACATGGCTGGCGGCGGCTGCTCGCTCCCCGGCGCTGCCAAGGTGCTGATGCCGGGCCAGGGTTATGAGGGCGTCAATCAATTCGTTTTCGATGTGATCACTTCGTATGGCGTGAATGCATGCCCGCCGCTGCTGGTTGGCGTGGGTGTATCCACCTCCGTTGAAACTGCGGCTCGTCTGTCCAAAAAGGCGCTGTTCCGCGAAGTGGGCTCGCGCAATGCCAACGAAAACGCCGCCAAGATGGAACAGCTGCTTGAGGAAGGTCTGAACGAAGTCGGTATCGGCCCGCAAGGTTTGGGCGGTGCTTCCTCCGTTATGGGCGTGAATATCGAACAGTCCGCACGTCACCCGTCCACGATTGGCGTTGCCGTATCCACGGGCTGCTGGGCGCACCGCCGCGGCACGATCCGCTTCAACCCCGATCTTTCCTACGAAATCATTTCGCACAAAGGAGCCGTGCTGTGAAAAAAGTTCTGACTACTCCGATCAAAGACGAAGATCTGGAATCGCTTAACGTAGGCGATGTCGTGTACCTGACCGGCACGCTGGTTACTTGTCGTGACGTGGCTCACCGTCGTCTGATCGAACTGGGGCGCGAGCTGCCGGTTGATCTGAAGGGCAAGGCTATTTTCCATGCGGGCCCGATTGTGGTCGATCACGGCGACGGCAAGTTCGAAATGATCTCCATTGGCCCGACCACCAGCATGCGTATGGAAAAGTTCGAGAAGGAATTCATCGAGCAGACCGGCGTGAAGCTGATCGTTGGCAAGGGCGGCATGGGGCCGAATACGGTCGAAGGCTGCCAGAAGTACAAGGCAGTTCATGCGATCTTCCCGGGTGGCTGTGCAGTGCTGGCTGCGACCGAAGTCGAAGAGATCGAAGGCGCCGAATGGCGCGATCTGGGCATGCCGGAAACGCTGTGGATCAACCGCGTCAAGGAATTCGGCCCGTTGATCATCTCCATCGATACCAAGGGCAACAACCTGATCGATCAGAACAAAGCCAAGTTCAACGAGAAGAAATTGCCGGTGATCGAGAAGATCAATAGCCAGGTCAAGTTCATCAAGTAGTCATGCATGGAGGGGGCCTTCGGCGCATTTTTGAGGGCCTCCATTAAAAATCCGTGTCCTGGCAATTCGATATTCATGTCGGGCAACGATTTTTTCATTTTTTGAGGGCGCAATATGAAAAGAGTACTCCTTCCGGTTGACGGGTCAGAATGTTCTTTGCGTGCGGTTTCCCTGGTTATTGAAAAGCGCTTGCTTTATGTTGAACCGGATGAGCTGGATGTGCATCTGGTCAACGTTCAGCCGATTTTGCCCCTGCACATGAGCATGAGCAGTTTTTCCGTGCCGAAAGAGCAAATTGCGGAATATCAGCATTGGGAAGGCGAAAAGGCACTTGAAACGGCGCAAAAGCAATTGGATGCCGCCGGCGTGAAATATGCCAGTCATTATCTGATTGGCGAAGCGGGAGATGAAATCGCAAATCTGGCCAGTTCGTTGAAATGCGATCAGATCGTGATGGGAACGCATGGCCGAAGTGCGATTGAAGATTTCCTGCTGGGCTCGGTTTCCTTGAAGGTGATTCAGAGGTCAAAGGTTCCAGTTTTGTTGGTGAAATAACCCAATGAATGAGACATGCCGTGCACCGCATTTATTGCGCCATGTGTCAGATAAAAACTGGTAATAATCAATAATGAAGTTTGGTTTAGGAGAGAGACCATGTTAACCGCACTCGGTTACGGGATGATTATCATGTTCTTGGTTCTTTTGACAAAAAAGAAGCTGAACGTGTTCACGGCACTTATTCTGGTGCCTATTGTTTTCGGTGTCGCAGCCTGTTTGATTACCGGCAAGGACTTTACCCTGATCTTTGACTGGATCAAGCAGGGCATGTTCTTCAGCATGAAAAATGGCAAGCCCAAGATGGGGATCATGTCGGGGCTGGTCCTGATTCTGTTCGCCATCCTGTTCTTCGGCATCATGCTGAAGGCCGGGTTGTTTGATCCGCTGTGCATTTTCTTCATCAAGAAAGCCAAGGGCGACCCGCTCAAGGTCTGTGTGGCGACGATCATGGTCGCCAGCATGGTGACACTGGATGGCGATACCACGACGACGATCGTGGTGTGTACTTCTGCCTTCCTGGCGCTGTTCAAGCGCATGGGTTTGAAGCTCTCCTACCTGGCAGTATTGATTACCTTGCCGATCGGTATTTTCAACCAGTTGCCGTGGGGCGGTCCGCTGGTGGCCAACTCCATCGCACTGGGCGTCGACATGAGTTTCCTGTTCCGCCAGATTCTGCCGGGCATGCTGGTTGCTGAATTGTACGTTATCGGCGTGGCCGCCTGGCTGGGCATGAAAGAGCGCAAGCGCCTCAACTATGATCCTGCTCACGGCCACAAAGTGACTCCGGAACAGATCGAAGAAATGGTGTCTTCCGTCAAGAACTTCGAGCCGGAATTCAAGCGCCCGCAATATTTCTGGTTCAACCTGGTACTGGCATGTACCGTGGTTGGCTGCCTGATCGGTGACGTGGCACACGGCGGTATCCTGTTCATGATCGGCTCCGCAATCGGTCTGGTTGTGAACTACAACCTCGAAGACCAGATGGATCTGATTCGCAACTGCGCATCCGATGTGCTGATTCCTTCGCTGGCAACCTTTGCCGCAGCTTCCTTTACCGGCATTCTGGGTGGTAGCGGGATGTCGACTGCAATTGCCAACAGCATCATCAGCATTCTGCCGCAGTCGCTGGGCGTGCACATGGCACCGATCTATGCCCTGCTGGCAGCTCCGGCAATCTGCTTCCTGCCGCAAGACGCGTTCTACTTCGGTATCGCCGCGATTGTGGCGCCGGTGGGCAACCAGCTGGGCATTTCGACCGAGCAAATGGCCGTGGCGTCGATGGTCGGTCAAGCCTGGCGTCTTGCCAGTCCGGTGATCCCGGCCCTGTACCTGCTGTGCGAACGTTGCGAATTGAACTTCTTCGACTACCAGAAGCTGTTCTTCAAGCTCACCTGGCCGATCCTGTTCATCTACCTGTTCATGCATGTAATTACTGGCGCAATGCCGATCTGAGTGAATTGAAATAGCGTTGTACAGGTGTCTGTCCAAAAAACGTGGGGGCAAGTATGAATGTTTTGCTTGTTCCCACGTTTTTTTATCGTGAGTTTTGCTGGGTTCATGCTGGATAGCATGCCCGTCGAGGTTAAATCATGAAGCTCAAGGTGCGAATCTGGATCATTGTTGCAGCAGCCCTGTTAGGACTGGTTGTAATGGCGGGATATGGTTTGTATCAATTGCGTCAGAGCCTGTTGAATGAGCGGCGCGCGCAAATTGCGCAGCATCTGGATTTTGCCGATGCACAGTTAAGGTACTTCCATAGTCTGGAGGTTACCGGCAGCCTCTCGCGAGAAGAGGCCCAGTCGCGCGCAAAAGGGGCTATTGCCGCACAAAGGAAAGGTTTCGACTATTTTTTCATTCGCACGCTGACGGATGATTTGTTTGTGTACCACCCCGTAGCCAGCCGCATGGGGAAAGCCGATCCTGGCGAAAGAATGCCGGATGGGCGCATGAATGCTGCAGCCTACCGGGAAGACCTGGCCAAAAGCAGGGATAACAAGGTTTTCATGACGGTTTATGCTGCCCGTCCCAACAGTACAGACAAGACCTCATACCCCAAGCTGGTCGGTGTTCTCAAGTTCGAGCCTTGGGGCTGGATGCCGGGCATCGGTTTTTACGTCGACGATATTGATCGCTTGTTCATGAAAGAAGCCACAAAGATGCTGTCGTTCGGCGGTGGTTTGATTGCAATTGTTGCGTTGATGGCCATTCTGGCATTGAGCAGCATCCTGAAGTTGCTGGGCGGCGAACCAAAATATGCCGCTGAATGCATGAGAAAAATTGCCAGTGGCGATCTTGGAATCGATATTGAGCAAAGCAACGGAGGGGAAGACAGCATGATGGCCTCTCTTAAAATGATGCAAATGAAGCTGAGAAATATTTCAGCAGCAATTCATGAAAATGCAGAGCACCTGGAGAAACAGGTGCAAGGTTTTGAGCTACGATATAAATCGTATGCCGAAACAAAAACCGATGCTGATTTTGAAGGTATGAGCAAATATGCAGCAAAAATCATGGACGCATCCGGGATATTCAAAAAAGCGGTACACAGGATAAAGCTTTAGCGTGTTTTTCGTGTCATGAAAAAGACTGGTTTTTTATTTAAAGCATGTGACTGAATAAAGGGCGAGGGCCATGAAAGTCAAAACTCGTATCTGGATCATGGTGGCAGCATCGTTGCTGGGGTTGCTGGTAATGGCTGCCGACGGTTTGTACCAACTGCGCCAGAGCATGCACGAAGAGCGGCGGGCGCAGATTGCCCAACTGCTGGATTTTGCCAATGCGCAGCTCAAGTATTTTCACGATCTGGAAACCAGCGGGAAATTAAGCCGGGCCGATGCCCAGGCTCGGGCGAAAGAGTCGATTGCGGCGCAGCGCAAAGGCAGCGACTACTTCTTTATTCGCACCCTGACGGATGACTTCTTTGTGTACCACCCAGTGGCCAGCCGCATGGGGAAAGCCGATCCCGGCGAGAAAATGCCGGATGGGCGCATGAACGCAGCCGCCTACCGTGAAGATGTGATGAAAAGCAAAGATGGCAAAGCCTTCATGACCGTCTATGCCGCCCGCCCGAACAGCACGGATAAAACCTCTTACCCCAAGCTGGTGGGCGTGAGCAAATTCGAGCCCTGGGGCTGGATGCCGGGAATCGGGTTTTACACCGACGATATTGATCGTCAGTTCTGGAACAGCGCCATCAAGCTGCTGATTGCCGGCGTTATCCTCATCGGCATCGTCGCCTTCCTCGCCATCCGCACCATGCGCAGCATCCTCGGCCAGCTCGGGGGCGAGCCGCAATATGCCGCCGAGATCGCCCAAGGCATTGCCAACGGCGACCTCTCGCGCAGCATTGACGCCCACGGCAAGGCCGACAGCCTGCTGGGCTCCATGCGCGTCATGCAGCAAGGGCTGCACGACATCGTCGCCCGCTTCAACCAAGCCTCCACGACGCTCGCCACCGCCTCGCAGCAACTGACCGAAGAAACCGAACAGATCAGCCGCGGCAGCCAGCAGACCTCCGAAGCCACCGCCTCCACGGCTGCTGCAGTGGAACAGATGACCGTCAGCATCAGCCACATCTCCTCCAGCG
>NZ_FOVE01000020.1 GCF_900115065.1 Formivibrio citricus
CGTGCTGATGGGCCGCTACAAGAACCTGACCGCAGAATCCAAGAACCTGCTCGTCGGCAACTACGGCAAGACCCCGGTTGCCCCGGATCCCGAACTGGTCCAGATGGCCCTCAAGAGCCTCAACATGGAACACCCGGTCACCGAGCGTCCGGCCGACCTGATCCCGAACGAACTGCCGCAGATCGAAGAAGAACTCAAGCGCAAGCTTGGCGCCGACTCCGTCGACATCGACGACGTGCTGACCTACGCCATGTTCCCGCAGATCGCACTCAAGTTCTTCGAAACCCGCGCCAACGGCCCGGTCAGCTTCGATGCCCAGACCCCGGCCGCTGCAGCTCCGGCAGCAGCCAAGAAGGCCAGCACCCCGGAAAACTACGTTCTCAACATCAACAGCAAAGACTTCAAGGTGGCTGTTGGCGATAGCGTGGTGATGGTTGACGGCAAGGAGTGCAAGGTAGCTGTTTGCGAAGAAATGCTTGTAATGGCTGTATAACCTGTTGCAGGTCAGGTTAATAGGAATACAAACGACGAGTCTACGAATGTATGCGTAAATGCATGATTGTTGTTTTTTAAACTAATAAATAAAGTTTTACAAAAAAGTTGTATATAAATTGGCGTAATTGCCGCAAAAGATACATTGCAGGGTTTGCACTAAACAAGCGGAGCGGATAATTATTTATTCCGTTTCCTCTACAGGTTGTACCACTTGATAATGAGGAGTTAGCACCCATGAAGAAAGTAATTGCCCTGGCAGTAGCCTCTGCATTTGTTGCTCCGGCAGCAATGGCCGAAGTCGTTGTATATGGGGTGGCCGCTCCGGCCATTGAGTATTCCAAGATTACCGACGCAACAAATTCTACAACTTATCCAGATTTGACGAGGGTACGCTTGGTTGACAGCCTGTCCCGCATTGGCTTCAAGGGGACCGACAAGCTTGATAATGGCCTGAAACTGCTCTGGCAAGTTGAAAACCGCGTTTATATCGGTACGGGTGATCAAAGCCGCGGATTCAATACGCGTGATACGTTTGTGGGTATCGAAGGCAACTTCGGCCGTGTCGTGGTCGGCTCTGCAATGTTCGATCTGCCGTTCCAGGCTCGTTTCGATTACTTGCAAGGCTTGATCAACTACAACGAAATCATCAATGGCGTGCAGGGTGTGACCAACCAAAGCCAGGCGCGCCTGAGTAATGTGGCTCAGTATACCTCGCCCGTGTTCCTCGGCGGCGCGCGTGTCAAGGCTCTGTATGATTTCGGCGCGAAGACTTCCACTGCCAATTATCAAGGCTTTCAGGTCGCAGCCAACTACAAGTACAACATGCTGAACGTGGGCGCGACCTACAAGCAAAACAACGATACCAGCACGTTTGGTCAGCAAACTGGCGCTCTGGTTGATAGCACGGTCACCCCGGTTGCCGAAGCTTTCCTGAAAAACTACCTCGTCGGTGCCACGCTGACCCCGATTGACGGCCTCAATGTTTCTGTATCGTGGGATCGCAAGAAGACCAAGGCCAGTGCTGCCGCAGCTGAGATTCGCCAGGATGCTTGGGCCATCGGTGCCAACTATGTCACAGGCAAACATGGCGTGGGCTTGCATTATGGCAAGGTAGGCGAGAGCAAAAACATGAGTACAGGTAATACGAATCCGGATACCGGCGCCTATTTTGTTGCAGGCCAATACAAGTATGCGTTGAGCAAGCAGACTTATATGCACGCTTCGGTCGGGCTCGTTAAAAACGATAAGCTTGCCTCGTACAGCATGGGAACAACCTATGTTACCGGTCTCGGCACATCCTATCCGGCTGCTGCCACTGGTTTGAAAGTTACTACCATCGCTACCGGCGTAACAACCAGCTTCTAATTGCGTTCCTCTCCTCAAGGGAGCTTTTAAGGGTGGGATTTCCCACCCTTTTTTTTAAATTTAGAGAGGATGTGAATCCGGGAAATGTGAGTTTGTTCCCGGTTCTGGGTGAGGTCACTGTTTCAATTTGAACGGAGCAACCGATTCTTTGAGCCATGCGGCTTGCGCAGAAAGTTGGTCCGACATTGATGCCAGTTCTTCACTGGAAGCAGCGTTCTGCTGGATAACCGTTGTTAATTGTGCAACTGCGGAAGATACCTGTTCGGCACCGCAGGCCTGTTCGCGGCCTGAGCTAGATATTTTTTGTACAAGGACCGAGGTTTTTTGGATGTCCGGTACCATCCGTTGCAGGCGATTTCCTGCTGTTTCCGCTACCGACACCGAATGTACCGACAGACTGGAAATCTCTCCGGCCGCCTTTTGACTGCGCTCGGCAAGTTTGCGTACTTCCGATGCGACAACTGCAAAACCTTTGCCGGCTTCGCCGGCTCTTGCCGCTTCGATTGCCGCATTGAGCGCTAACAGATTGGTCTGACGTGCGATCTCCTCGACAACGCTGATCTTGTCGGCGATTTCTTGCATTGCTGCGACTGTTTCGCTGACGGCTTCCCCGCCGTCTTTCGCATCTTCTGCTGCTTTGCGACTAATTGCTTCCGTTTGGCTGGCATTGTTGGCGTTTTGCTGAATGGAGTCAGCCATTTCTTTGGTAGTAGCCGATACTTCTTCCACGCTCGCAGCTTGCTGCATTGAACCTTGCGAGAGTGATTCTGCGGTCTGGGCTATCTGGCTGGAGCCGCAGGCCAACTGGCCGGCAGTTGAAACAATGCCGGAAAGCATCGCCGACATTTTTTGAGTGAACTGGTTTATTCCGGAGGCAAGCCTTCCTATCTCATCTGTCTTTTTCGCTTGATCAGGATTTATTTCGCGCGTGAAATTGCCATTTGCCATATCGCCGAGAACATCTACGACTTCCACGATGGGTTTCGCAATACGGTCAGACACGATATAGGTCCAAACTGTAAACACAACAACCAGTGCAGCGCCGATAAAAAGCAGAACTATGGCGCGGTTCCAGAATAAAGTTTCGACGTCGTCCATGAAAAAGCCTGTGCCTATCAACCAGCCCCAAGGCTTGAATTCAACGATGCCGCTCAATTTTGGATAATTTTTATTTTTTTCCTTGTCTGGTTGGGGCGATGCTGACCAATATACAGCCTTGCCGGTTTTGCTTTGTTTGAGCGCGCTCTTGTATGCCTCAACCACGGTTCTGCCATCCGGCATTTTCCCGCCGTCATCGGCTTTGTTGATCCTGCTGGGGACGGGGTGAACCAGCATGACGTCATCCCAATTGCGAACAAAATAATAATGATGTTCGCCTTGTCGCTGCGCGCCAATCGCTTCTTTTGCTCGGGCTTGAGCTTCTTCACGAGTCAGTTTTCCACTGACTTCCAAGCTGTAGTAGTGGTCCGCCATTGCTTCTACAAAATCCAGAAGCTGCACGATTTGTGCTCGACGTTCGTCCAGAATGTTTTGCCGCATGGAGTAAAGCCCGGCAAAAGCAATCACAAACAATCCAAGCAATGCTGTTAAGGCCATTCCCCAGATTTTTGTTCGGATCCGCATTGTTTCTACCCTCAGCCTGTGGCTTCACTCAATTCAGTCAGTCATGACTATTACAATCTGAACTTTGCCGCCACCTGATTAAGCTCGCGCGCCAGTTCGTCGAGCTGGCGCACCTGATCGTGCGCAGCCTGCACGGCAGCGTCGGATTCTTCGACCATCTGGGCGATGCGTTCGACGTTGCCGGCGATGCTGTTGCTGACCTGGCTTTGTTCCTGCGCGGCATTGGCGACTTCGCGGGTCTTTTCCAGGGTGGCGCGGGCGCCGTCGTTGATGTCGCGCAGGGCCTGGGCGGCCTTTTCAGCGAGTTCGACGCCGAGCGTGACCTGGTCGCGCACGCCTTCCATGCGGGCGGCTGCGACGTCGGTGTCGCTCTGGACGGCGCGGATGGTGCGGGTGATGTCTTGGGTGGCGCCGCCGGTGCGCTCAGCCAATTTGCGTACTTCGTCGGCGACGACGGCAAAGCCTCTTCCCTGTTCACCGGCGCGGGCGGCTTCGATGGCGGCGTTGAGCGCGAGCAGGTTGGTCTGGTCGGCGATTTCCTTGATGACGGCACTCATGCCGTCGATTTCGCGCGAGCGGTCGACCAAGCCACGAATGAGGTCGGAGGCGGCGCTGATGTCGCTGGAGATGCGGCGGATTTCTTCGGCGGCATCCTTGGCAAGCTGTTCGCCGTGGGTGGCGAGTTCGGCGGCATGCCGGGAGTTGCTTTCGGTTTCCCGGGCGCTGGAGGAGATGTGGCTGATGCTGACGGTCATCTGTTCCACTGCAGCAGCCGTGGAGGCGGTGGCTTCGGAGGTCTGCTGGCTACCGCGGCTAATCTGCTCCATTTCCTGGGTCATTTGTTCCGAGGAGGTGGCGAGCGTGGTGGAGGCCTGGTTGAAGCGGGCGACGATGTCGTGCAGCCCTTGCTGCATGACGCGCATGGAGCCGAGCAGGCTGTCGGCCTTGCCGTGGGCGTCAATGCTGCGCGAGAGATCGCCGTTGGCGATGCCTTGGGCGATTTCGGCGGCGTATTGCGGTTCGCCGCCGAGCTGGCTGAGGATCTGACGGGTCATCCGTACGATGAGGACCGTGACCACGGCAAGGAGAAGAAGGTTGACGATAACCAGAATGCCAGCCTGCTTCCAGAATGCTTTTTCAATGTCGTCCACATAAAAGCCAATACCCAGCACCCATTTCCAGGGCTCAAACAGGGCAACACCGGTCAATTTCGGCTGTGGCTCGGTTTGGCCGGGTTTGGGAATCAAAGATTTGATGAATCCCAACTTGGCATTGGCAAGGGCATCTGCAATCGCCTGTACCGAAGTACGGCCATTTGGAAGTTTTACCCCCATGTCCAGCTTGCCAACAGTTTCCTTGTTGGGGTGGACCAAGCGGATATTGTCGGTAGTTCTGGCAAAGATGTAATCATCACCCCGTCGCAGGCCGTTCAAGGCTTCTTTAGCCTTGTTTTGCGCCTCATCTCGGGTCAGTTTCCCAGATAATTCCTGCTGGTGGTATTGCGCCGTCATTTGCACGGCTAGTTCCAACAGCGTGCGGATTTGGGCTTCGCGTTCGTTGAGCAAAGTGCTGCGCAGAGAAAACAGTGCCACCCCGGAGAGTGTCAACAGGCCGAGTAATGTGGCCAAGATAATGATCGAGATGCGGGTTTTCAGTCTCATCAGAGTCTCCGGTTTTTTGTATGTCAACAACAAGTGGAAATTGCAGGTGACCAATCTCGGCACCTGTAAAACTGAGCACTACAAAAATTCAACTGATGGGGCTTTGCCGACTTGAAAAATTCGCCAGTGGCTAGGCCTCATGATGAAAACCCGCGTATGTCTCGTACATCTCTTTATGTCCCAACGAATAACCGGGAGGGGTACATGAAAGCTCCCGGTTTCCAACTCAGTTGGTTGAGACGATGTTGGCGCCGCCAATAGCTTCTTGGACACGAGCGATCTGACGAGCCACCTGCTGCATCGGGGCAAGGGCTCGTGCTTTCAAGTCCTCATCGGTCGAGTGAATGGACGGTACGACCACGCTGATGGCGCCGATAGCCCAACCGTCGGTGCCAATCACAGGAACTGCAAGTAGGCGCAGGTCTTTGGTGATTGAAGACTCTCCAACAAGGTAGCCGTCTTTCCGGATCGCGGCCAACATGGCATCCAACGTGGCCCGGTCTGGTGCTTGCACGGCCGGTGTTGGGTGGCGTGGTGCAGCAGCAAGTGCTCGCTCAAGTTGATTTTCTGGCAGGAAGGCGAGGATCGTTCGTCCAATTGAGGTGATCGGCGCATAGATCGTAGTACCAATGCGAATGTCGGCGCCGAGTCGAGTAAAGCCTGCACGTACCCGTTCAATATAAAGTACGTCTCCGCCTTCAAGGACTGCAAAGCTGGCTGCCTCGTTTACCTGATCGACCAGCGAATGCAGGAGTGGACGAACAAGCGCGCGAAGATCCGTGTGGGCGATAGCGTTGAAGCCGAGGTCAAGAACTTTAAGGGAAAGACGGAACCGGGTGCTGTCCGGAATGCGTACAACATAACCGGCATTTACCAGAGTGTTGACCATCCGGAAAGTCGTGCCGGCATCCAGCCCGGCAGCGGAAGCTATTTCGCTCAACGTCATTTCTTCTGCGCCGCTGGAGAATGCCTCAAGAACTCGCAATCCCTTGGCTAGAGATTGAACCGAATTTTTCCCCTCTTTGGGGTCCAGCGGTTTCGTCGCTTGGGGTGTGACTGGCGACATTCGTGGAGGTTTTCCGGGAAAAACCATAGTCGAAATACTTCCTTTTTCGTAATGCGAAAATATTTTCGCGTTTGTTGGTGACCGTATAACAAAAACATGACGGTGTCAATGTAGAGTGACTCGCCGCCGAAAATTGGCAAAATATGGCGGGTGCTCTGTCAATAAAAAAACGCCGTCCACTTAATCCTAAGTGCACGGCATCGATCTGGGCAATCCCTTCCGCTTTTTGTCCATGAAAACGGAAGAGAAAAGGTCAAGCGTGACTCACGCTGGAGCAACCGGCCCATGACGAGTGGTATCGCGGCGAATGATCGCCAGAATGTTTTCGCTGTCGATCCGGCGGCGAACCGGATCGGCCAAGCCAAGGTTATCCAGCGCTTTAATAGTCTCCCGTACAAGGTAGCTTCCGCCCTCCGCATCGAAAGGGAAGTCGCTTGCGAAAAGTACTTTCCCCTCTCCAAAATATTCAAGACCGCAACGAGTTGCCCCCTCGGCTCCGGACAGTGCGGTATCGGCGTAGAACATGCGGAAATAGTCCTCGACCGACCTGTTGAGTTTTCCTGGTAGCAGATTTGCATCTGCGGGAGGGGTGCGCGATCCCATTTCCAGTCCCCAGCCTTGCTCAATGCGACCAGCAAAGTAGGGGATCATGGCGCCCATGTGATGCGTGATGATCTTCAAATCGGGATGCCGGTCGAATAATCCGGAAAAGACCAATCGTGCCATGGCAACGCTGCTTTCATACGGCCACCCAAAGCACCACCATATCTCGTAGCGTGATTTTTCCTCCGTCGGATAGTCTGGAACGGGGCCGCGAACCGGGTGCAACCATATGGCGAGTCGTCGGCGCGCAATTTCGTCAAAAACGGGAATAAAACGAGCATGGTCCAGCGGTATGCCGCGGATATGGCTGGGAAGCTGGACCCCGGCCGCTCCCATGGCATCGACACGCGCGATCTCATCTACGGCAGCTTCAATATTGTGCATGGGTAGGGCTGCCGCAAATCCGGGAAACCGATCGGGATGTCTGTCCACTAGTTCGGCAAGGCCGTCATTCATAAGACGCGTGAGGTCAATAGCCTGTGCTCCTTCGACAAGCTCTTCAATTGGTGGCATCGACGGTGTTAACAATTGCTTGTATCCCTCGAAGCCATCCATCAGTCGGAAACGATGATCAAGATCATAAAGCGATTTCAATTCCAACCAGCGACGTAGCGGCCCGGTTGCTGAGGCCATGGTTTGCAGACGGGCGAAAAAGGCGGGAGGGAAAATATGAGTCCAGGCATCTATGCGTTCAGACATATGATTTGCTCCTTTAGCTGGCATCAACGTTATCGTTGATACATGTTTCTTTAAGCTTGGTTCTTGCCGTCTTGATTTCCCTTCAGATCCGGTAGCCACAGGGCAAGAATCCCGGCAAGAGGTAGCCAAGCACACATTTTGTAAACGAACTCGATACCCGCATAGTCAGCCAACCGTCCGAGACTTGCAGCTCCGAGTCCACCCACACCAAATGCAAAACCGAAAAAAAGCCCGGACACCATCCCGACCTTGTCCGGCATGAGCTCCTGTGCATAGACCAAAATCGCTGAAAAGGCCGAAGCCAAAATGAAGCCGATTGGCACAACAAGCAACCCGGACCAGAACAGGTTGGCATATGGCAAAGCGAGCGTGAACGGTACAACGCCAAGAATCGAAAACAGGATCACGCGTTTGCGCCCGATGCGATCACCGATCGGCCCGCCAAGTACCGTGCCGGCTGCTACAGCGGCAAGAAATACGAACAAATGCAGCTGTGCAACCTGCATGCTGGTACCGAAATGATGAATCAGATAGAAGGTAAAATAACTCGTGAGGCTGGCCAGATAGAGATGCTTGGAGGCGACGAGCAGCATCAGCAGGCAGACAAGCCCAATCACCTTGCAATGAGAAAAAGGCGGCTTGGCAAGTATATGACGTACGTCGTTACGGTGTGCATGGGCATACCAATCACCAATACGCCACAGTATCAACATGGCAAGAAGCGCCATTGGAGCGAACCAGCCAAGGCTGCCTTGACCAAACGGCAATATGATCAGCGCTGCGAGCAGTGGCCCAGTGGCCGTGCCGGCGTTGCCGCCGACCTGAAAAACCGATTGTGCAAGTCCATGCCGGCCGCCTGAAGCCATGCGAGCCACACGTGAAGATTCCGGGTGAAAAATCGACGAACCAGCTCCGACCAATGTCGCCGCGATCAGGATCAAGCCAAAGCTCTGGGCTTGAGCCAGCAGCAATAATCCGCAGAATGTCAGTCCCATGCCGACAACCAGCGAATATGGCAGCGGTCTGCGGTCAATGTAGAGCCCGACCATCGGTTGCAACAACGAGGCTGTGCACTGGTAAGCAAGCGTAATCAGCCCGATCTGTGCAAAACTCAACTGGTAATTGTTTTTCAGTAGCGGATAGATCGCGACAATCAACGATTGCAGCATGTCGTTCATGAAATGCGAAAAACTGATGGCGCCCAAAACCCGGACATGCGGGCGACTAGCGCGGGGGATGGCAACTGTATTCATGTCGGTCAATCCTGAAGCCGGATGGACAAACTATATCGTGCTGATTTGTGACCGTCCTGCGATAATGGGGCGGCATGCTTTGCAAAAGAGGCGGAAATGGATGAGATCCATAGCGTTCACGAATTCGATCGTGGCGACTCTGCGGTAATTGCCTTGGTGCGTGATCATCCGGCCGGACAAAT
Organism: Formivibrio citricus; assembly: GCF_900115065.1. Lineage (GTDB taxonomy): Bacteria > Pseudomonadota > Gammaproteobacteria > Burkholderiales > Chitinibacteraceae > Formivibrio > Formivibrio citricus. Next base: position 8,948 of record NZ_FOVE01000020.1, read on the forward strand.
AAGTTCGTTCCACCGGCACCCGACCGCGCAGCTTTTGTATGCAGTTGAAGGTGTGATGGTCGTAACGACCGATCTTGGGCAGTGGATCGTGCCGCCGACGCGAGGAGTCTGGCTGCCGATCGGCACTTGGCATAGCGTGCGAATGGTCACAGCTGTGCATATGCGAAGTATTTTTATTCGCGAAGATGCGTTGCTGGGCTTGCCGCAAAGCTGCTGTGTGTTGGCTATTTCGCCTTTGTTGCGAGAACTTATTATTGCTGCAGTGGCTATTCGCCATCCGTATGCTGAAAGCCAGCGAGACGGTCGTGTCATGCGCTTGCTGCTCGACGAAATCCGCACATTGCCGGAGTTGCCGCTTGCTTTGCCAATGCCGCAATCGGCTGACTTGGTCGGAGTTTGTGAGAAATTGCGCACAGTTCCAGGAGACACGACTTCGACATACGACTGGGCGACCCGACTTGGGATAGATGTGCGCACTCTGCAGCGGCGATTCGTTCGCGAAACGGGATTGACTTTTGGCCGTTGGCAACGCCAAGCACGCTTGATCGCCGCGCTTGAACAACTGGCGATCGGCAGGAAAGTTATTGATGTAGCACTGGAACTTGGGTACGAGAGTCCTACGGCTTTTTCCACGATGTTCAAGCGTGAGCTTGGCGTGCCGCCAAGCAGTTTTTTTGAAAGTTCTATTTTCTAAACCAATCGGGAATAACCCTGAGTTGCGCGGAGGCAGCCTCATATGACCCAGGCAAACGGTAATTTCTTAGCCTGAAGCAGCCTGAAAATCGTGGGTGTGACCGATTCAATGGTACGGCTCTCTGTCGGGATCGAGGCTGTCTAAGATCTCATCGACGATCTGGTGCAGGGATTGCAGTAGTGTCTGCTTCCCCCGTATGGATGTGCCCTCTCGGGGTTATCCATCCAAATATTTGTTCGCTCGCCGCTATCTGTAAGCCAAGTAATCAGCTGATCTCAAGCAACAAGACCGTAGGTCGCAGCCGTTCGATAGCAACCAGCCAGCAGTGCGGAACACCGTGGGGACGCCAGTTACAAGAAAACGGACACCGTCACGGTGTCCGTTTTCGTTTCTGATGGCCGCGTTAGCTAGTTGGGCATGACCCCCCTTTGTCTCCGCGCCTTTCTTGTTCGCCCGAATTTTACTCTCCCCAAGCTGCAAATATTGCTTGGCAAGGGTGTGGTCGTTGAACGGTCTTTCCCTTGGTCCGGCGCAGAATCGCTTGATCAGCTTGGAGTTGAACCGCTTCAATGGCATTCCCGTTCGCGCTTGATGCTTGCCAGTTCCGACTGCGAAAAAAGCTCCGCGCCAGCAAGGAAGTGCCTTGCCGGCAGGAATTTCTCCAGAAAATCAAAGTCCCTTTCCACCTATTGGATATTCCAGTGAGAGCCGGATCTGGTTCGTATTGAGTTCAGCCTGCGCCTTGTTGCTTCGGTGAACCCCATACCGGAGAAGAAAAGCCAGATCTTTGGCCGGGCCGCTTTGCACCGTATAGCGCGCCCAGATGTCCCTCTCCCAGTGCTTGCCCCCCGTTCCATATCCTAGCCAGCTGTAACCGCTGCTGGAGGATATCTTGCTGCCATCCGTGCCGCTGCCTCGAATATATGCTGCCCCCAAATTCAGACCCGGAGCACCCAAAGTTTGGGTATTCAATTCATAACGCACTTGCCATGATTGCTCGTTGGGGCCGTTGAAATCGGAGAGTTGCGCTGCATTGGCCAGCCAGATTGCCCCGCGGGAGACATAGTCGAAAGGCGTATCGCCAAATACTTTCTGCCAGCCAATGTCCGCGCGGTGAGGTCCATGACTATAGCTGGCCATGACGCTGGTCGTGGTATTGTCGATTTCGCCGGCCAGAGCCTGGCCAGTATCTTTGGAGTGATAGACCTGTACATCGAAAGCCAGCGCACGCTTGTCTTTCAGGGGAATCGTGTACTGTCCCCCAAGGTAATGGGTATACCAGGTATCGTTAAGGCGTCCTATATAGGCCGAAACCGAGAATTGGCTATCTTTCCAGATGCCCCCAACCAGATCGAAGGCATCGCCACGAGCGGTTTTCGGGTTCAGATAATTGATCGTCAGCGCGTTATTCGTACTGCGAGAATTGCGATCGGTTGATCCCGTAAAGTGACCTGCCTGCAGGGTCAGCTTGTCGAATTCATTGCTTGTCAGCAGGGCGCCGCGCATGCTTTCCGGCAAGAGACGGCTGTCGGATGAGCTGAAAACCGGGGTTTTGACCCGCTGTTCGCCGATCTTGAGAACCGTGGAAGATATCCGCGCTTTGAATGCGACTCCGGCGCGAGCAATGTCGTCCTGTGCATAGCCATTGCTGTCTACTGGAAGCATGCGGATTTTCCCGACGCTGTAATCATCGGCCATGAGGCTTTGTGCCAGATAGGCCTGGGCATCCAGCCCCAAACCAACCAGTCCTCGGGTGTAGCCCGATTCAAAATTGCCGATCAGTCCATATCCCCACTCTTCGGCAAAATCACTGCGCTGAGCCTTCGGAAGAACGGCGTTGCGGCCGCCATTGCTTTTGTCTCCATGCTGGTAATCTCGCCGTTCATAAACCGTCCGATTCAAGACACTCCAGCGCGCGTCGTCCAAAAAGCCCCCAAGTACCGGCGTATCGACCTCTGCTCCCGCACTGTTCATGCAACTCCAAAACCCCAATAGCATGGCAACGCCTTGACTTGTCATCCTGCGATTCCAATACATAACAACCTCTTAAACTCGATTTGGTAGTGAAAAGCACTTATTCCGGGGCGTGCGCCAAACGGAACGAGAGTGTGGCCAAATGTTCGACATGCCCGGTCGCCGCCGTATCCGCGGAAGGCTCAATCAATTTGGCCGCGATCACATTGAGCCCCTGGTTACGCACCGGTATCGTGCTCATGCCATCTTGTCCCGTAAAAAAAGGCTTTCCGTCGGGATCGTTGACCAGATCGGGGATAATCTCGACGCCTACGGCAGGCTTGCCGCGATACAGAACCTGTACGCGCAACGATTGCCCCATGTTCGCCGGCACCCTAGTAACCGGAACGATCTGCAAGGCATGCTCCGGCAAAATCGGTGGCTTCTGGTCCAATGGCTCTAGCAGATGAACGGCGTACTTTAAGTTGTGACTGCTGCTTATGGCGTCAGGAACCTCATCCCGGCGCTTTTTGTGCCAGCGCCCATCTGCAGATTTGGTCCAGATGCCGTTATCAAGCACGGCGGCAACGACAACAGGGCGCGCCTGCACATTTACCAGTGCCAGCCGGCCGTCGGCTTTCACCCCCGTGCGAACGGTTTTGCCTGCCGAATCGTACCCAGTCAGGGAGTTGACCAGAGACAGACGCTTGACCATATCAAGATCGTCACCGCCCTCCCCGTAGACAAGAGCCAGCTCCCCTGAACGCTGCGCAAACCAGAGGCCATGTGCATGTACCACACCGTTCACCATGAAAGCGGCAGCAAACAAAAGGCCCAAAACAAACTGTTGCATCCTGCTCTCCTTACAGATATTTGAGCCAAGTGATATCCCGGCGGCGCGCTTTGAGATTTGCAAACGCCCGCACCAACGGATGAAGCAGCAAGGCAAGAACAATCGCCGTTACCCACACAGCCCCCATCGAGGCGAAACCAAAAAACTTGCCCTGATTGAGACCCCAGATAGCCTCACCACCCAGATACAAAAACTTGAGCACATAAAGATGCACGATGTAGAAGAACATCGGAGCAGAGCCAAACACGGCTATCCATGTCAGCCAGCGCGCATGCTGGACACGCTCCAGAGCTGCCAGCAGCAGAAAACCCACGCCCAGCGTGAGCGAGCAGAACAGCAATGAAGGCGGATATTTGGTGACATTGAAAAAGCTCATGAGTGTCAGCAGGGGGCTTTCCCCGGTAATCCACGGCTTGTCTCCGTAAAAGTTCAATGCGCGCAGCACAAAGAAAAAGACAAGCAAGCCAACGCCAACCCGCAGGATATTCCGCAGGCGCCACGCCGCTTGGATCTGCGCTAAAAACCAAGGGCCTGCTGCATAGCCCAAAGCAATCAAGCCAATCCAGGGCAGGAGCGGATACGACGTCCGTGCCTTCATGGTTTCAGAAATGACGATCCAGGCCCGCTCATGCAACACAGCCCATATCACCTGCAGCGGCCCGCCGGAGAAATGAACGGCATCCAGCAGGTTATGCCCCGCCACAACTGCCACGCCCAGCGCAATCAGCCAGCGGCGCGGCAGCCATAGCAATCCGGAAAGAGCCAGCATGCTCAAGCCCAGAATCCAGATGACCTGCAGAAAAACCTTGGCCGGGGGAAATTGGAAGGTCCAGGCAAAATTGATTACGGTCACTTCAAGCAAGACAAGAAACAGCCCCCGTCGCCACAAAAATCCGCTTGCCGCAGAACGGGCGTTGTCGCCCTTGCCCGAAGCATAAAGAAAGGCCGAGAGCCCAGTGAGAAACACGAACACGGGAGCGCAGAGGTGGGCCAGTACACGGCTGAAAAAGAGATCGGGAGGCGTGGATCCGATAATCATGGGATCTGGAACCTGATGGTGCAGAAAGAAGGTTTCGCGCACATGGTCCAGTAACATGAACAGAACCATCAAACCACGAAGTGCATCAATTGACAGCAGGCGCGCGCGTTCGGAAGAAGTGCCGCGATTCGCTCGCGAGATTGCTGGCTGATCGGTTTTTTTTATAAAAGAAGATGACATTGCTACACCAATGCGAATGAGAAACATTCGCATTGTATTGCTGCAATACAGCAATGTCCAGCGACCTAGTTTTACAGATAAACCGGTTTGGCTGACTCTGGCCGCCATCAGTTGCTACCAGCGGATGGGAGCTGCTCGCTGAACGGCGACCTCTGGTCAGGAAAAAGCCAAAGCTTGACCTTGTTGACTTTGTGCGATCGACGACGGGGTGAGTTTGGAATCGCTTCCCCAGCGAAGTGGCCCACCTTGCACGATAACTGCGATTTCGCAGAAACGACGCTTAATATGTGAAAACACCAGGGATTGATGGGGTATCACACATGAAAGCGGACACCGTTGCAGTGTCCGTTTTCGTTTCTGAGGCCGCATTAGCCAGTTCGGAATGGTGTGTCATGCGGCTATGGTTTTTTCCCTTCACCGTTTTCTTCAAATGTCTTCCCGTCCCGGATGTGGTAAATGCGCTCGAAGGTCGGGATGATCTTCTCGTCATGCGTAACCACGATGATGGCCGTCTGATATTGCTGCGCCATCTGGTTGAGGATACGGATAACGCTTAAAGCCCTTTCGCTATCCAGTGGCGCCGTGGGCTCGTCGGCAAGAATGACGGGCGGTTGGTTGATCAGGGCGCGGGCGATGGCCACGCGCTGCTGTTCTCCGCCCGACAACTGCGAGGGCTGCGCCTTGGCGCGATGGGCCACATCCAGCGCTTCGAGCAGCTCCATGGCCCGCTTTCTGGAATCCTTGTTCGAGCGCCCGGCCAGCATCGACGGCAGGGCTACGTTGTCGGTGACATCCAGGAAGGGGATCAGGTACGGCGCCTGGAAAACAAAACCGATCCGGTCGCGCCGCAGCGCGCGCAGGTCCGGAATCTTCCAGCCATCGTCATAGATGATTTCACTGCCCAGCGTCATGCGCCCCGCGCTGGGTTCGATGACGGCCCCCAGGCATTTCAGGAGCGTGGTTTTGCCGGAGCCGGACGGGCCGATCAGGCCGACCACTTCGCCGGGCGCTACGGTCATGTTGACGTCTTTCAAGGCGTCGACCGCCGTATCCCCCTCGCCGTAGCGCTTGCGTACGCCTTCGATATGAATGCCAAGCCCGTTCATTCAGCCTCCGATCGCTGTTGCCGGGTCGACGCGCAACGCCGCCCGAATCGCCAGCGTGCTGGCAATGGCGCAAATGAGCATCACGGCGATGAAGCCCCGGATAGCATCGCCGGGTTCCAGCAGTACGTATTTGGGGAAAATGGGCGCCCAGAACGTGGCCGCGGTCTTGCCCACCAGAAAACCGATGAGCCCCAGCCCGAGCGCTTGCTGGAGAATCATGCCGGCGATGGTTCGGTTGCGTGTGCCGATCAGTTTCAAAACGGCGATTTCCCGAATCTTGCTCAGCGTCATGGTGTAGATGATGAAGGCAACAATCGCGGCGCTGACGATGGCAAGAATGACCAGGAACATCGCAATTTGTTTGGCCGAGGTGGCAATCAATTTGGCTACCAGAATTTCTTCCATCTGCGTGCGGGTATAGGCCTGCAGGTGCTTCCAGCGTTTGATCTCGTTGGCAACGGCTTCCGGCGACGTGCCCGGTACTACCTGAACCAGCACAGCGTTGACGTTCCGGTTGCTGGTTTGGGATGCCTGGATGGCTTCCAGCAGCCCCGGCACGCCGGGCCGGTTGAGCGACGGGTTGGCGGCTGTCCGCGCCCGCTCGTTCAGAATGGCGTCGTTGTCCTTGAGGAACTGCGCCTCCTGGGCATCCTTGAGCGGCACGAAGACCATCGGATCGCCCCCCGAAGACACCATGCGGCGCGTGAGCCCCACCACAGTGAAATCGTGGCGGCGAATGCGGATCACGTCCCCGATCTGAAACCCGGTTTTGACATCGGCTACGGCTTCGTAGTGATTGCGGGTGATCTGGCGCCCGGCGACGAGGTATTCCGGTTGACCGGGCTGCCCCGGCTCGAAGCCCACGACCATGGCGCGGACATCGGATTCGCCCTTGCGCACCTGCATGGTCAGGTAGGTGACATTGGCTGCCCGTGCCACGCCCGACAAACCGAGCATGGAACGATAGACGTCGTCGCGGATGCTCGACGATTCGGCATACGGCCCCAGCGTGTCCTGCTGCACCACCCACAAGTCGGCGCCGCTGTTGTTCAGCAGCGCCTTGGCATCGTCGACCATGCCCCGGTAGATGCCGGCCATCGACAGCGTGACGCCAATCAGCAAACCCAGGCCAATCCCGGTGAAGACGAACTTCGACCAGGAGTGGAGGATGTCGCGGCCGGCGAGGCTGATCATGGCTTGCTCCCGGCCAGCCGCTCGACGACCTTGATGCGGGCGCCGTCGGACAGCTCCTTCTCGCGATGAACGATGACCTGAGCCCCCTCGTTGAGGCCGGCGCGAATCTGGGTATATCCATCCAGGCTGCTTTCCCCCAGGCTCACCCTGGTGAAAACGGGCTTGCCGTCCTGCAACAGCCAGACCCCCGGCCCTTGCGCCGTATGTTTGATGGCGGCGTTCGGAAGGGTGGGCAACGCCTCTCCCGGTGCGGTGTTGAGGGTGACCTCCGCGAGCTCGCCGACCGTCAAGCCGGCGGGCAGCTTGTCCAGCGCGATAAAGGCAATGCGCTCTTCGGTTACGCTGTCGCTGACCGGCTCGACGCGGAGCACCTTGCCCGGGAGCTTGCTGGAAGGGTTGGCGCGCAGGGCAATTTCGGCTGGCAGCCCCACGGCCAAGCCGCGCGAACGGCCCTGATCCAGCCGAACCTTGACCCAGAGGCTGTCCGGCTCGATGAGCTTGACTACGGACTGCCCCGCGATGACCGTGGAGCCCGGCTCGGCATCGCGGCTGGTGACGATGCCGTCCCGCGGCGCCAGCAAGCGCAGATTTTTCCGCTGCTGGCGCAGCCCATCCAGATCGGCCCGCAGGCGAGTGAGCTCCTGGCGAGACCCCTGCAGGTTGGCCGCGGCGGATTCGAGCGCGGCTTGTGCCGAGGTGAACTCCTGCTGCTTGCCTTCCACTGCGCTGGGGCTGACGAAGCGTTTTTCGCCCAGATCCAGGTAACGTTTGGCGTTGATCTCGGCAAGTTCCTTCCGCGCCTGTGCATCCTTGCGCGTGGCATCGGCGGCTACCACCGCGCTTTGTGCGCGGGTATACGCGGCCTCTTGCGAGCGCAGGCGTTCATCAAGATCGACGGGATCGATCTCGGCCAGAACCTGCCCCGCCTTCACGCTGTCGCCGACATCGACCTGAATCGAGCGAACCCGGCCGGCGGCCGTGGGGCCGATGAAATAGCTGCGCCGCGCTTCGATGGTGCCGATGCCAAAGAGCGAGGTGGCAAGGGTTCGGGTTTCGGCGCGGACAACCGTGACCCGTATTGGCGCCAGCGGGCCGGAGCGGGAAACCACCATGGCGAATCCGGCCAGCAACACGACACCGCAAATAATCAGAACCAGTTGCTTCGAAGAGAGAGCAGGTAGCTTCATGGTGTCGCTTCCAATCCGTTCAGGTAAAGGTTGAAAACCGCCGGGGCCTGCGCCTTGAGCTGCTGCACCGTTCCTGCGACCATGGATTGAATCACCAGGCCCTGGATCGCGCCCAGAAACAAGGCCGCGGCAGCGGGGCGGTCGATGTCGGGACGGATGAGGCGGGCAGCCGTCGCTTCTTCCAGTATTGCAGAGAGCATGGCGCGGTAGCGCTGCATCAATTGGCAAACCCGCTGCTTGACCGGCGAATCGTCAGGCTGCTGCAACTCGCCGAACACCAGGCGGGGCGCGCCGGGATGCTCGATAACGAAAGCAACGTGCGCCATGAACATGGCGCGCAAAGCGGCAACCGGCGTGGCGGCCTGCTGCCTGGCCTCAAGCAGGCGCTGCATCAGCGCCTCTTCAATCCAATCCATCACCGCCAGACGAATTGCCTCTTTGCTGGGGAAATGCTTGAACAGCGCCCCTTGCGTCAGGTGCATCGCCTTGGCGATGTCGGTGGTGGTGATTTCAGCTGCACTGCGCCCGGCCGCCAGCCGGAGCAGCGTCGAAACGATTTCGGCCTGGCGGGTTTCGGTAGACTGGCGCGGTGGTTTGCTCGGCATGGTGCTTGGTAGGTAATAAGTTACTTACCAGTGTAGCGCAAAATCATCCCGGAGAGGCGGAGAACCTGTTCACAATCTGTCGCGAGAGGCCGTCAGCGGGATGAAGAGCAGCGCAGGAACCGGAGTTTATGCGGATAAATGAGGATTCCGAGCCGCACATGAGCCCCGATCACGGCTTCGTAGGAAGATCGTGGACAGGTTCTGAGAAAAATGAAGTGATCAAGCGGGCTGTGCGGCCTGGTTTTTCGCATCCCCGCGAATCATCACCAGCAGCATCTTGAATTGGCCTTGCGGATTCACCGCATGCGGCACATTCGCCGGCATAAGCAGCGTATCGCCTTCGGCGAGCGTGTAGGCCACCCCACCGATCAGGATTTCAGCTTGGCCTTCGACACCGACCACCAGTGCATCGAACGGTGCCGTATGCTCACTGAGGCCCTCGTCGCTATCGAAAGCGAACAAGGTGACACTCCCTCCGGTGTTTTTTACCAGCATGCGGCTGACCACAGCTTTGTCCTGGAATTGAAGCAATTGCTTTAGATTGAGCACTTCAGGCGCTGGGCGTGGAGACTTGTTTTCGATGTTCATGATTGATTCCCTATATTTGCGGATGCACAGGGCGGAGCTGAAACACTTCGTTGTCATTCCAGTGTTCGAGCAATATCCTGGCAACTCGCCTTTGCCCCAATTCGCCGAACTGTTGCTGCTCGGCGGCATCGGCTTTCCCCTGCAGGCAGCGCGCCATCAACTCTGCGGTTTTGGTATCAGGAGGAACCCGGGCCAGATCGATGGCAGCGTCTACTGCGGCGCCGTTATCGATGCGGGTGAAACGTAGAGACATGGGCAGCTTGACCGCAAAATGCAGCGGGTCTCGTCGAACAAAACGCCCCCCAATTCCCTTGAATCCGCCGCCCGTAGCTGCGCCCGTAAGGAGCGTCAAGATGCTGGCAATGACGCCAGTGACCCCATCCTCCTGGCTATTTGCAAATTCGATCCGCACTCCGCCACGCTCAGGCAGCCTGTCCGGGTAAAGCATGGCAAGCGCCCGACAGCCGAGCGCATAGGCCGATGCTACGGTCGGACACGAGTGCCCGGCCAGCTTGACCGCATCTTCGTAACCGTATTCCAGCAAGCCATTTTCAGCCGCCCCAAGGAATGCGGCCAACGGTTCGTAGACCTGAAGGCGGGGAACGTCGCGGAAAAAATCGGGATATTTCATGGAAAGCCTTGCCTTGTAAGCGATGCACGGTCTTGTTCAGCATAGCGCACCAACAAGAGGGTGTTTCTGAGAACCTGTTCACGCTCTTGCTGCGAAACCGTGATCGGGGCTCATGTGCTGCTCGGAATCCTCATTTATCCGCATAAACTCCGGTTCCTGCGCTGCTCTTCACCCCGCTGACGGCTTCTCGCGACAGATCGTGAACTGGTTCTGATTCGTTGCGGGTGGTAGCTGGTACGTTAGTGGAGCATCGTGCAAGAACAAAAACGCCAACCACATGGGGCGGCAAGCCATACAAACAAAAATCGGCACCACCCCGATGCCGATTTTTGTTTGCTGTTTTGCCGAATAAGCTGCGCTGGTTCGCCTGTGCAAACCCTTATTGCTCAGCAAAGTAATAAACCAGATCGCTGGAACGGTTTTTCCGGATCGTAGTGGTCTTGGTCTGGCTTTTTCCTTCGAATTCCGCCGTGACTTTGTAAGTGCCTGCCGGCAGCTTGGCAAAGAGGTAGGGGCCTTCGGATACCACTTCCAGCACTTTTTCCTTTTTCACTGTTTCCACCGTCACTTTGACATCCGCCAGGAATTCGCCGGATTTGGGGCGGGCGAATGTCAGGTGGAAGTTGTAGTCCTTGCGAATGGCTGCCATGGCATTTTGCTGGTCTTCGCCCACGCTGCTCATGACATATTCAATGCCGGCGGGGGAGCGCTGGGGTGTGATCTCGACGGGGTCTTGTGCCGAGGAAATGCCGGGCAAGGTCAGCAGGGCGGCGCCGAGCAGGGCGCTAAAAAATACGGGTTTTATCTTCATGATATTTCCTTCCGGTAACGGAGATTGTTCCAATCTAGCTGCGGCGGGGGGGAGTGTGAGGGGGCAGGCATCAAAGAACTGATTAACGGCATCAAGGCGCTGACCGCGTGGCCAATTGCTGGTGCTTGCTCGTAGCGCTTATTCAGCCATGGCCGGCGTGGTTGGGTCTTGCTCGCAGGCTTGCCTGTTGCTCCAGGTCGGGTGCGGGCGCCAAGCGGCGGCCCAGCTCGGGAGATCGGCTGCCGGCATGGGGCGGGCGACGCCGTAGCCTTGCGCCAGCTCGCAACCCATTTGCAGCAGCAGTTCGCCATGCTCGACGGTTTCCACGCCTTCGGCGATGACTTCGCGGTGGAAGGCTGTAGCCATGCCGAGCACGCCGCGCAGGATGGCGATGTCATCCGGATTGTTGAGCATGCCGCGCACGAAGCTCTGGTCGATCTTGATGGTGGAAACCGAAAGGTGTTTCAGGTAGGTCAGCGAGGAATAGCCGGTTCCGAAATCGTCCAGTGCCAGCGTAACGCCAAGCGCCCGGCAGGATTCAATGACCTGCGAAGCTTGCTGCAGGTCTTCCAGCGCGCTGGTTTCCAGCACCTCAAGTTCCAGATCCTTCGGACTGATGGCAGGATGGTTTGCCAGAATTTCGCCCAGCCGTTGAGTGAAATCCATTTGCTGCAACTGCCGGGCGCCAATGTTGACGCTGACCCGGATATTCAATCCCTGTGCATGCCAGTGTTCCATCTGGGTCAGCGCGGCTTCGATCACCCATTCGCCGATGTCGATGCTCAGCGGATGATCTTCAATGACCGGCAAGAATGCTGCCGGGGAGAGCAGTCCTTTTTCCGGGTGTTGCCAGCGGATCAATGCTTCGACGCCGATAACCGCCCCGGTGCACATGTTCACCTTGGGCTGGTAATGGAGCACGAACTCTCGTTCGCGCAAGGCGCGCCGGATATGTTCGAGTGACTCATGGTGTTCGCGCAGGCTGCGATCATTGGCCGTGTCAAAGAAGTGGAAGCGGTTCTTTCCGGCCAGCTTGGCCTGATACATGGCCTGGTCCGCCTGGCGCAGCAATTGGTCGGCATCGACTTCTTCGGTTTGCGGGTAGAAGGTCACGCCCAGGCTGGCCGAGACCTGGAGTGCATATTCGCCGACTTGGGTGGGGTGCGATGCGGCACCGAGCAGCCGGGTAAGCAGCGGGATACTGGATTCGCTGTCGGGCAGGCCTCGCAATACGGCAACGAATTCGTCGCCGCCGAGGCGGGCGAGCGTATCGCCTTCCCGCAAGGTTTTTTTCATGCGTGCGGCCAGCGCAATCAACAATTGGTCGCCCGCTTCATGCCCATGCTTGTCGTTGATGGTCTTGAAGCCGTCGAGGTCCAGGTAGGCAACGGCGAGCGGTCGATTGTCGCGAGCGGCTTCCGTCATGGCTAGCTGCAGCCGGTCGGCCAGCAGTACCCGGTTGGGGAGTGTGGTCAGCACGTCGTAATGGGCGATGTGCATGAGCTGTTTTTCATGCTCCTTGCGCTCGGTAATGTCGCGGACCATGGCCAGAATCCGTTTCTGGGTGCCGATGGAGGCCAGCCTCAGGCTGACTTCGACCCAGAAAAGGCGCCCGTCACTCGCGCGAGCCAGCCAGTCAAAGATTTGCGGCCCTTCGGTGCGCGCCAGGCGAAGCTTTTCACTGGCTTCAACCGCGGAATAGGGGGGCGAGCCTTCGCCAAGCCCGTCGATACTTGCGGCAAGGGCTTCTTCGCGGGTGCAGCCCCACATCTCGCACATGCGGCGGTTGACGTCGATCACATGCCCCGTTTCCGCGTCGTGAATGAAGATGGCATCGCTGACGGCGTTGAAGGTTTCACGGAAGCGGCTTTCGCTCTCCAGCAGCGTCTCTTCGGCCAGCTTGCGCTCGGTGATGTCGGTATGGGTGATGACTACGCCCAGGTTTTCCACGCGCAGAGGCGTTACTGTCATGGTGAACCAGCGTTGCTGGGTCGGTAAAAGGCAAGGGTATTCCAGCGTGAAATCCGGCAAATAGCCTTCGAGTACCATCAGAATGCCGTCGTGCGCTTTTTGCGCTTCCTGGCAAGTGCTGTCAAACCTCGCCCGGCATATAGCCAGATAGTTCACGCCGATGTCGGTGTTTTTGGCTGGCTTCCCCGGTTCGTTGCTGTTTTCCAGGGCGAAGCGTCGCCACGGCGCATTGACGGCGACGATGACGCCTTCGCGGTTGAGCACGGCGATATGCGACGACACCGAATCCAGAATGGCGCGCTTGAGTTCTTCGCTGTCCCTGAGCGCCGAGATTCCTTTTTGCCGTTCAAGACGATGGGCAAGCAGCAGGCCGAGGGCGGCTGTGGCTAGCGGGTAGATGACGATGACCGGCCCGCCGATGTTGGAAAGGACGTTTTGGGCGGTCTCCCAAGGCAGCGTCAGCATCATGGCCAGCATGACAACATGGACGATCAGGCCCAGTACATAAAGGCTGCGCCAGTCGATGGTTTCCAGCGGTTTTTTGTGTTGGTGGCGCCAGAAAATGCCGATGCATCCCGAGGCCAGAATGACCAGCGCGCCGGCAACTGCCGCGGCGCCCCCTTGGCTCAGGCGGTAGCTGGCCGTCATCAGCATGGCGATGGCGGTGGGGAGGGGGCCGAAAAACAGCCCGGACAGGCAAAGCAGTACCGAGCGCGTATCGAAGATGATGCCGGGTTGCAACACCAGCGGCGCAAGCATGAGGCCGATTCCCATGACGCCCAGCGTGGCGCCGGTGACGATCTGTGGCCACCAGGCTTTGAGCCGGTAGTGGCTGGTTGCCAGATCCAGAACGACAACCTGGGCAATCAGCAAGGCGGCATTGTTCAGTAGCGCTGAGAAAGTGGTCATGCCGGTAGGCCTGCCTCAATGAACGGCATGCGTCAGGAGATTGGGGAATAAAGACTCTAGCATTGGGTGTACCTGGCTGGCAAAGCCATGGCCCCCCATACTGGGTGCTGTCTGATGGCGCGCAAAAAAAAGACCTTCGCGGGGAAGGTCTTTTGTGGGGCTGGCAGAACGGATAGATACTAGCTGGCCATATCCAGCATCAGCCCGTTCAGGCGCTTGACGAACCCGGCAGGGTCGTCGAGCTGGGCACCTTCGGCCAGCGTGGCCTGATCGAAGAGGATCTCGGTCCAGTCGGCGAAGCGTTCCTTGCCGAGTTCGGCCTTGATCTTTTTCGTCAGCGGGTGAGTCGGGTTGATTTCCAGGATCGGCTTGACGGTCTTCACGTCCTGGCCGGCGGATTTCAACAGACGCTCCAGGTTGGCGCTCATGTCGCTGTTTTCCACGACGAGGCAGGCCGGGCTTTCCGACAGGCGATGGGTAACGCGTACTTCCTTGACCTTTTCGCCCAGCGTTTCGCCGATTTTCTCGATCACGTCCTTGAGCTCGACCGCGGCTTCTTCCTGCTGTTTTTTCTCGGCCTCGTCCTCGAACTTGGAAAGATCGAGCTCGCCCTTGGCGACCGATTGCAGCTTCTTGCCTTCGAATTCGTGCAGGCTGCCGACCACCCATTCATCGACACGGTCGGCGAGCAGCAGCACTTCGATGCCCTTCTTGCGCAGCGCTTCGAGGTGCGGGCTGTTCTTGGCGGCGGCGAAAGTTTCGGCGGTGATGTAATAGATCGCGTCCTGGCCTTCCTTCATGCGGCCGATGTAGTCGGCGAGGCTGACGATCTGTTCCGGGGTGTCGGCATGGGTCGAGGCAAAGCGGCACAGCGCAGCGATCTTGTCCTTGTTGGCGAAGTCTTCGCCGATGCCTTCCTTGAGCACCCGACCGAATTCCTGCCAGAACTTGGCGTACTTGTCCTTGTCGGCTTGGTCTTCCGAGGTGGCGAGACTTTCCAGCAGGCCCAGCACCTTCTTCACGCAACCGGCCTTGATCTGTTCGATGTCCTTGCTGTGCTGCAGGATTTCGCGGCTGACGTTGAGCGGCAGGTCGCTGCTGTCGATCACCCCACGCACGAAGCGCAGGTATTGCGGCAGCAGTTTTTCGGCGTCTTCCATGATGAACACGCGGCGCACATAGAGCTTGATGCCGTGGCGGCGCTCGCGGTCGTAGAGGTCGAACGGTGCGCGTTGCGGGATGTACAGCAGTTCGGTGTATTCCTGGCGACCTTCGACTCGGGCGTGGCTCCAGGTCAACGGGTCTTCGAAATCATGGGCGACGTGCTTGTAGAACTCGTTGTACTCCTCGTCGCTGATCTCGCTTTTGCTGCGTGCCCACAAAGCGGATGCCTTGTTGACGGTTTCGAGCTCGTCGGAGGCTTCGACGTTGCCGTCCTTGTCGTAGCCCGGCGCCTTCTTCATCAGGATCGGCAGCGTGATGTGGTCGGAATACTTGCGGATGATGCTGCGCAGGCGCCAGTCGGACAGGAGCTCGTCTTCGCCTTCCTTGAGATGCAGTACGATTTCGGTGCCGCGATCGGTTTTTTCGACTTCCTCAATCGTGAACTCGCCATCGCCGGCCGACTCCCAGCGCACGCCCTGATTGGCAACCTGTCCTGCGCGGCGCGTGGTCAGCGTGACCTTGTCGGCGACGATGAAGGCGGAGTAGAAGCCGACGCCGAACTGGCCGATCAGGTTGGCATCCTTCTTGGCGTCGCCCGAGAGCTGGCTGAAGAATTCCTTGGTGCCGGAGCGCGCGATGGTGCCGATGTTCTTGATGACTTCCTCGCGGTTCATGCCGATGCCGTTGTCGCGAATCGTGAGCGTGCGGGCATCCTTGTCGAACGCGACGTGGATTTTCAGCTCGCCGTCATTCTCGAACAGAGCTTCGTTGTGCAGCGCTTCGAAGCGCAGCTTGTCGCAGGCGTCGGATGCGTTCGAAATCAGTTCGCGCAGGAAGATTTCCTTGTTGGAATACAGGGAGTGGATCATCAGTTGCAGAAGCTGTTTGACTTCCGTCTGAAAGCCCAGTGTTTCCTTGGTCATCTTGGTATGGCTCCTTTTAGAAAAGCTGGAAAAACGACAGGTAGCCAATAATGGGGTCGGCGGTAGGGCTTTCAAGTCATTCGATGTCGATTGGATTGCTGCGGTGCGGCAGGTTGCAGAAATGCACAGGGAATGCGTGTTATATTGAAATCTGTTTGCAACAGGAGGCGGCTCATGGTCAGGCGTGTGGTTTTCAACCAGAAAGGCGGGGTCGGCAAATCGACCATCACGGTGAATCTGGCGGCTGTGGCTGCCAGTCAGGGCAAGCGGGCCTTGGTCGTCGATCTCGATCCGCAAGGCAATTCCAGTCATTACCTTCTGGGCGAACGCCTGGATGGCGCGACGCCTACGCTGGCGGATTTCTTTGATCAGGTGCTGAATTTCAGTCTCTACGCCAAACCGGTTTCGGCTTTTGTTCATGCCACGCCGTTCCCGAATCTTCATATCATGCCGTCGCACCCTGCGATTGCCGAGCAGCAGGTCAAACTCGAGTCGCGCTACAAGATCTACAAGCTCAAGGAAAGCCTGGAAGAGCTCGCCAGCGAGTTCGACGAGATCTACATCGACACGCCACCGGCGCTCAACTTCTTCACGCTCTCCTCACTGATTGCCGCGACCGGCTGCCTGATTCCGTTCGATTGCGATACTTTCTCCCGCGATGCCTTGCTGGGCTTGCTGGCGCGCGTGGAGGAGATCAAGTCCGATCACAACCGCGATCTGCATGTCGAAGGCATTGTCGTCAACCAGTACCAGCCGCGCGCGAGCCTGCCTCAGCGTCTGGTCGCGGAGCTGGAAGACCAGGGGTTGCCGGTGCTGAAAAGCCGTCTGTCGAGCTCGGTCAAGGTGCGCGAATCGCATGAACGCGCGACCCCGCTTGTCAATCTGGATGCACGGCACAAGATCGCCCAGGAGTTTTCCGCGCTGTATTCGGAGTTGACCAAGAGCTGATGAGGTAAAGATCATGGAGACCCAGCGCGAGCAGACCGTTTCCCTTCCCCGTGTACTGGTCGTAGACGATGAGCCGTTCAATCTGGAAATCCTGACCGAGCATCTGACCGATGCGGGCTACCAGGTGGTGGCGGCTCGTGACGGCGAAGAAGCCTGGGAGACACTGCAACACGATGGGGCGAGCTTCGATGCGGTGCTGCTGGACCGCATGATGCCGCGCATGGATGGCATGGAGGTGCTGGCGCGCATCCGCCAGCATCCGGAGTTCATAAACCTGCCGGTCATCATGCAGACGGCCATCGGCGCAGCGGAAAACGTGCGCGAGGGGCTGGCTGCCGGCGCGTATTACTACCTTGTCAAACCTTACCAGCGCGACATGCTGGTGGCCATCGTCGGCGCCGCGGTCGGATTCCGGCGCGAAAAACTCCGTCTTGAAAGCCTGGTGACCGAGCAGGCGCATGCCTGCCGGATGCTGATCAACGGCGATTTCCGTTTCCGCACACTCGAAGAGGCTCGCCGCCTGACGCTGTTGTTGTCGCAGGCATCGCCCAATCCCAAGCGGGTGGCGCTGGGCTTGTCCGAATTGCTGGTCAACGCGGTCGAGCACGGTAATCTGGAAATCGATTATTCGGAAAAAAGCCGCCTGTTGCGGCAAGGGCGCTGGCAGGAAGAGGTCGAGCGCCGGCTCGCAGAAGACTGCTACAGTGACCGTTTCGTCGAGGTGGCTTTCCGTCGGGAAGATGGCGGCGTCACGATCACCATCATCGATCAGGGTGAGGGATTCGACTGGCGCCCCTTTCTGGATTTCTCGCCCGAACGGGCTTTCGATGCACATGGCCGGGGCATCTCGGTGGCGCGCATGCTGTCGTTCGACAGCATGGAATACCACGGATCGGGCAATGAGGTCGTGGTCAGGGTCAATAATGCAACAGACCTGACGTGACAAAGGGGCCGAAAGGCCCCTTTGTCATGGTAGTGCCGTTCAACTTAAGAATTTTCATGTGCCTTCGGCGTTAGGGCCGGTTCCGCTCGGCAGACGGGGAAGGGGTTTGTCTCGCCCAATCTCCTTCACCCCCAAGCGAGTCCACTCCAGCGCCTCTGCGGGGTTCCCTGAAATGCTCGCAAGACGCGGCGGCTGCGCAACTCGGCCTGAGGCCTCAAACAGTGCTCGCCGAATTCCCGCACCTTGCTGTGCTTCTCGGCAACTTCCAGGGCGGGGCGTGCTGCATGCCGCGCTGTTCAAGAAAAATGCCGCTCACTTGGCTCAAGTGAACGGCATTACCTTTGTCATGGAACTGGTTCATGAAAAGGCCAGTTACAGCTTGAATTCCCCCGCCAGCTTCTTCGGCACGGCCACATTCTTCAGCCGCACATAATCCGGCAAACCATTCTTGAACGGCGGGTAGTCTTCTCCTTCGATCAGCGGCGAGAGATAGCGGCGGCAGGCTTCGGTGATGTGGAAGCCGTCCTCCGTGATGAAATCGCGCGGCATGAATTTCTCCACGTTGGCTACTTCGGAAAGCGGCGCTTCGGCAATGTCCCAGCGGTAGGGGGTATCAGCCAGACGGCGAATTGCCGGCATGATGGCGTTCTTGCCCGCGAGCGCGATTTCCACGGCGGACTTGCCCAGCGCATACGCCTGTTCGACATCGGTTTTGCTGGCAATGTGGCGCGCGGCACGCTGCAGGTAGTCGGCCACGGCCCAGTGGTACTTGTAGCCGAGCTTGTCCTTGACGAGCTGGGCGATGGTCGGAGCCACGCCGCCGAGTTGCGCATGGCCGAACGCGTCCCGCAGGCCGGTTTCGGAGAGGAAGTTGCCTTCCTTGTCCTTGATGCCTTCCGATACGCCGATCACGCAGTGGTCGTATTTCTCGACCGTCGCCTTGACCTTGGCGAGGAATTTTTCTTCATCGAACTCGATTTCCGGAAACAGCAGGATGTGCGGCCCTTCGCCTTCCTGTTCTGCTGCCAATCCGCATGCCGCGGTGATCCATCCGGCATGCCGGCCCATGACTTCCAGGATGAACACCTTGGTCGAGGTGCGCGACATCGAGGCCACATCGAACCCGGCTTCGCGGATCGAGGTGGCGACATATTTGGCGACCGAGCCGAAGCCGGGGCAGCAGTCGGTGATCGGCAGGTCGTTGTCCACGGTCTTCGGGATATGAATGGCCTGGATCGGGTAGCCGAGCGCTGCGGAAATCTGCGATACCTTCAGGCAAGTGTCGGCGGAATCGCCGCCGCCGTTGTAGAAGAAGTAGCCGATGTCGTGCGCCTTGAAGACTTCGATCAGGCGCTCGTACTGGCCGCGATGGGTTTCCAGTGACTTGAGCTTGTAGCGGCAGGAGCCGAACGCGCCGGAAGGGGTGTGGCGCAGGCGGGCGATGTCCTCGGCGGATTCCTGGCTGGTATCGATCAGCTCTTCAAGCAACGCGCCGATGATGCCGTTGCGCCCGGCGAAGACCTTGCCGATCTTGTCCGGATGCTGGCGCGCGGTTTCGATCAAGCCGCAGGCGCTGGCGTTGATGACGGCGGTGACGCCGCCGGATTGGGCGTAGAAAGCGTTTTTCGGGCTCATGGATTTTTTCTCGCAGGGGACGGATCGCATTCATTCTAGCAAATCGACGGACTCTCTCGAACGCCCTTTGCTTTTGCTTTCGTCAGGTGCAAGAATCCCGGATGTTTGCACTTGCCTGAGGGGGCGGACGGGTGCTGTTGCGCTACCTGATCCTGATTGCCAGTTTTGTAGCCGGCGTATGCCTGCTGCAACGCCAGCCGGCCTTGCCGCCGAGCTGGCCGTTTCTGCTGGCGGCGGCAGCGGGGGCTGCATTGTCCTGGAAGATCATTCGCTGGCGCACTCCATTGTTTGCGGTGGTGCTGTTCTGTGCCGGATTCGGCTATGCCGACTGGTGCGCGCAACGGCGTCTGGCCGGGTGGCTGCCGCTGGAACTGGAAAGCCGCCCCGTCGTTGTCGAGGGCTACGTTTCCGATCTGCCGCAGGCCACGCGCCATGGCACGCGCTTCCTGTTCTCTCCAACGAAAGCGGAGATGCCGTTGCCGGCTAAAATCCAGGTGAACTGGTACGGGCCGAAAGATCGTGTCCAGGCGGGCGAGCGCTGGCGGCTAACGCTGAGGCTCAAACGCCCGCACGGGCAGATCAACCCCGGTGGTTTCGATCTGGAAAGCTGGTTCCTGCAGCAGGGAATCGGCGCGACGGCTTCGGTGCGCACCGGCGACAAGCTCGAAGGGCTGGCTGCCGCTGCGTGGCTGGCGCGCATCCGCTCGGCCTTGCGTGACCGGGTCAATGCAGCCTTGCCGGATGCGCCCTATGCCGGGGTGATCGTGGCGCTGACCGTGGGCGACCAAGGCAATATTCCGCAGGAGCAATGGCGGCGCTATGCCACGACGGGCGTTACGCACCTCATTTCCATTTCCGGCCTGCATATCACCATGCTGGCGGGGCTGATGGCCTGGTTGATGAATTTCTGCTGGCGGCGGATCCCGTTTCTGGCTGCCCGGTTTGGTGCCCCGCGCGCCGCGTTGCTGGCCGGCGTGGCAACGGCGCTGGTCTACAGCGCTTTGGCTGGCATGGCGGTGCCCACGCAGCGTACCCTGCTGATGCTGGGAACGGCTGCGTTCTGTCTGTGGCGCGCCCGCCCGGCAGCGACCGGCGCCATCTGGGCCTGTGCGCTGGCTGTGGTGGTGCTGTTCGATCCGTTCGCCGTGCTGTCGGTCGGCTTCTGGCTGTCGTTCCTGACCGTGGGCGTGCTGCTCTGGGTCGGGGGCCATCGCTTGGGCGAAGGGGTGAAGTGGCATGGCTGGATCAGTGCCCAGTGGGCGGCGACGCTGGGTTCAGCGCCGATCCTGCTGGTGGTGTTCGGCCAGTTGCCGCTGGTTTCGCCGCTGGCCAACGGGTTTGCCATTCCGCTGGTCAGTATCGGCGTTACGCCGCTGGCGCTCGCCGGGTTGTTCGATCCGACGGGGATTCTGTTGTATCTGGCCGAGCGCCTGTATGCGGCGACGGACTGGTTGCTGATCCAGTGCGCGGCCGTTCCGCACAGCCTGTGGACTGTCACGCCCCCGCCGTTATGGGCGCTGGCACCCGCTGCGCTGGGTGTGATCTTGCTGCTCGCTCCGCGCGGCGTGCCGGGACGGATGCTGGGCGGGGTGTTCCTGCTGCCGCTTTTCGTGCTGCGCCCCGAGCCTTTGCCCGAAGGGACCTATCGGGCCACGGTGCTGGATGTCGGGCAGGGCTTGTCGGTGCTGGTCGAAACCCGCAACTCGGCGCTGATGTTCGATACCGGCTTGGCGCCCAACGGTGAGCGGGTGGGAATGCCTGCCTTGCGCGCGGCCGGGCGCGGGAGGCTCGACGAGCTGGTGCTCTCGCACAACGACAACGACCATGTCGGTTCGGCCGAGGCGGTGCTGATGCAGTTTCCGGTCGGGCGGGTGGTGCATAGCCTGCCCGATGACCTGCCGTGGCTGGAAGCGGTCAGGGAACAGCGTCGCTGCCGGGCAGGCGAGGGCTGGGAGCGCGACGGCGTGCGTTTCAGCCTGCTCTGGCCGCCGGAAGGCTTCATGCGCAAGGACAAGAACAGCATGAGCTGCGTGCTGCTGGTCGACAACGGCCGGCATCGCCTGCTGATTCCTGCGGATTTGGGCGGTCGGCCCGAGGCGCGACTGGTGGCCAATGGTCTGCCGCAATCCGATATCGTGGTTGCCGCGCATCACGGCGGTAAGGGCTCGTCGTCGCTGGCGTTCGTGGAGGCGGCCCGGCCGCGTTATGCAGTGTTCTCGGCAGGCTATCGCAACCGTTTTGGCCACCCGCGCCCGGAAATTCTCGAACGTTATGCAGCAGCGGGTGCCATTACTCTGCGCACCGACGAGAGCGGCGCGCTGGTGTTCGACGTGGGCGACGAGATCGGCGTGAAACGCTGGCGCGAGGCCAGACGGCGCTACTGGTATGCTGTCCCGTGAAAAGAACCGTTGCCTGAAAACGCTGCAAGCTTGCTCCCGCAAGGCTAGACTTGCAGTGGTTGCAATCGACGACTTATTTTTTCGTGGGAAAAAACGCTTTCTTCTCTGCGCTGAACCTCAAGACCAAGGTGATCGGCCTGATGCTGCTGCTTCTGGCGGGCGGTTTCTGGTTGCTGGCCTATGTCAATGCCAAGCTCATCGAGCGCGATATGGTCGAACTGCTTTCCGCCCAGCAGTATTCGACCGCTTCCTATATTGCAAAGAGTGTCGACGAGGCGATCAAGTTCAGAATCGAGGCGCTCAAGGCCAATGCGGCCATCATCACTGCAGAGCACCTTGCCCACCCGGAAAAACTGGGTATTCATCTCTCGACCCGTCAGACGCTGGGGGCCTTGTTCAAGGGCGGGGTGACGCTGGTTTCGCGCGACGGCATCGGCATTGCGGACTATCCGCCTGTTTCCGGTCGGCAGGGCGGAAATTTCGTACAAACATCGTTTTTCAAGGACGTGCTGGAATCCGGAAATGTGGTTATCGGCAAGCCGGTGATCAGCGATTTTTCGGGATTGCCCGGTGTTTCTTTTGCTGCTCCGGTCAAGGATAAAACCGGCGCTGTCATTGCGGTTCTGGTCGGGTTCGCAACTTTTTCTGACCCCTCCCTGTTCGGCCATGTGGAAAGTGCCCGCTTCGGCAAAAGCGGTTATGTCGTTATTGATGATCCCAAGCACGGGTTGATCGTTACGGCCAGCGATCCGTCCCGCATTTTGACCCCGATGGCGGCTCCCGGAGTCAACAGGATGCTGGACAGGTTCGTCGGGGGGTACGAAGGGGCGGGAGTCGCGGTCAACTCGCGAGGGGTAGAGGTTCTGACTTCGGCCAAACGCATTCCTTCGACGGGCTGGATCGTGCAGCTGATCCTGCCCGTTCAGGAAGCCTTCGCCCCGATACGGGAACTGCAGCGCCGGAGTTACCAGATTGCCGGTGCACTATCGTTACTGGCGGTTTTTCTGGCCTGGTGGCTGTTGCGCAATGCTCTTCGCCCTCTGAAAAAAGCGACGGTCGCTATTCAGGATATGGTGACCGGCAAGGCAGCACTGCACGATTTGCCGGTCCGGCGCGATGACGAGATCGGCAGTTTGCTGGCGAGTTTCAACCGGCTGGTTTCGGAACGCAAGCGGATCGAGGACGACCTACGCCAGAGCAAGGAAATTTTCCAGGCTATCGGACTCTCGATCACGGAAAGCATTTTCCTGCTCGATATCAATGGCATGGTCATGGCTGCGAATCCCACCGCAGCACAGCGTTTGGGCAAGTCCCCAAGTGATTTGATCGGGCGCAATTTCTTCAGCTTGTTTCCCCTTGAAGTCGGTCAGGTTCGGCGGGCTGCAGTCACTGAGGTCTATGCCACAATGGCTGCCAAGACGGTCGAGGATGTGCGAGGTGGCAGAAACTATTCCACCACTTACTATCCGGTGGTCGATGAAGACGGGGAATGTTCGGCCGTGGTCGTCGTGGCAACCGATATCACCGAGCGCAAGAAAATCGAAAAGGAGCTTGAGCGGCTGGCTCGCACCGACTCGCTGACCGGTCTTGCCAATCGCCGGCATTTCCTGGAACTCGCGGAACTCGAACTGTCACGAATGGCCCGCTATGGAGGCTGCCTTTCCGTGCTGATGATGGATATCGATCATTTCAAGCACATCAACGATAACCATGGGCACAAGGCCGGTGACATGGTTCTGCAGAAAATGGGACAGTCATGCCGGGAAGCCTTGCGGGACATCGATCTCGTCGGCCGGATGGGAGGTGAAGAGTTCGCCATCCTGCTGCCGCAAACCGATGGAGCGCAGGCGCAGGAGGTCGCAGAGCGTTTGCGGCGGACGATCTCGGCGGCGAGGATAGCCCTCAACAGCGGTGAAGTTTTGTGCGTGACCGTATCGCTTGGCGTTGCCACGCTGACCGCGGGTGCCGTGAGTATGGATACTTTGCTGAATCAGGCCGACAAGGCGCTCTATCAAGCCAAGCATGAAGGCCGCAACAGGGTATGTGTTTTTCATCCGGAAGTGCCGGGCGATGCTTCGCTTGGTGCGTAATCCCCGTTTTTTCTCGCTTCCGATGTTTCTGGAAAATCCAACATGAAATTCTCTCAGCGTTTACTGGCTCTTTGTTTTGTTTTTGTGGCCGCGATCTCCGTTTCGGCTCCGGTGAAAGTCACCGAAGTCGAAGGCGTTGCCGAATACCGGCTCGACAACGGCCTCAAGGTCTTGCTGGTGCCCGATCCGGGGCGACCGACCATCACGCTGAACGTCACCTATTTCGTTGGTTCCCGGCATGAAAACTATGGCGAGACCGGCATGGCGCATCTGCTGGAACATCTGCTGTTCAAGGGAACGCCCAAACATCCCAATATCCCGCAGGAGCTGTCGCGGCGCGGGATGAGCCCCAACGGGGCAACCGGTAACGATTACACCTCCTATTACGAAACCTTTGCCGCCAGCGATGAATACCTCGACTGGGCGCTGGGCATGGAAGCCGACCGCATGGTCAATTCTTTCGTCGCGGAAAAAGACCTGCGTTCGGAGATGACCGTGGTGCGCAACGAGATGGAGCGCGGCGAAAACAGCGCGGCCAACGTGCTGCGCGAGAAAGTGCTGGCTTCGGCCTACCAGTGGCACAACTACGGCCGCAGCGTGATCGGTGCACGCTCCGACGTGGAAAACGTGCGCATCGCCAATCTGCAGGCGTTTTACCGCCTCTATTACCAGCCGGACAACGCAATGCTGGTGCTGGCCGGCAAGTTCGAGCCCAAGCGCGCACTGGAGCTGGTCGAGCGCCATTTCGGAGCCATTGCAAAACCGGCGCGCATCCTGCCTCCGCTCTACACCGTCGAGCCGCCGCAGGAAGGCGCGCGCACGGTTCGTCTGGAGCGCCTGGGGGAAAACCGCATTCTGGACGTGGTCTACCATCTGCCATCAGGCAGCCATTCCGACTTTGTCGCGCTTGAGCTGTTCACGCTGGTGATGGCCGATACACCTTCCGGACGCCTGCACAAGTCGCTGGTGCAAACAGGCAAGGCGACAGCCGTGGGGGCCTGGAATGCCGATTTGTTCGATCCCGGTTATGCGTTTTACAGCGTGCACATGCGCAAGAACGACTCGCCACAGGAAGTCCGGCGGGTGTTGATCGATACGCTGGAAGGCGTGGCCCGCCAGCCGGTGACGAAAGAAGAGGTCGAAACCGCGCGGCGAGCCGTGCAGAGCGCGATCGAGAAAACACTCAACGATCCCGCAAGCCTGGCCCGGGCGCTGACCAATGCCGCAGTCCTGGGTGACTGGCGCCTGTTCTTCTGGCAGCGTGACCAATTGGCCAGGATCGATGCTGACGAGGTCAATCGCGTGGCATCGCGCTATTTTCGTGCAGCCAACCGTACGCTCGGCGAATTCGCCCCGGTGAGTGAACCGACCCGCGTCGAGATACCCGCAACCCCCGATCTGGCTCGGCAACTCAAGGGCTATGCCGGCAAGCCGGGCGTGGCGGCCGGAGAAGCGTTCGATCCTTCTCCGCTCAGTATCGAAGCACGCACGCAGAAAGCGACGTTGGCCAACGGAATGCAACTGGCGCTGCTGCCCAAAAAGACCCGAGGCCAGACGGTTCGCGCCGTGCTGACTCTGGAGTTCGGCAATGCTCAAAACCTGTTTGGCCAGAGTCAAACCGCTGCCCTGACCGGCGCGATGCTGATGCGGGGAACCCGGCAGCACGACCGTGAAGCACTGGCGCGCGAGCTCGACCGGCTGCGCAGCCAGCTTCAGGTGAGTGCGGACGGCCCGCTCGTCACGGTTACGGTTGAATCGGTGCGGGAGAGTCTGCCGGCTACCTTGCGGTTGGTTCGCGAGATCCTGCGCGAGCCGGCGTTCCCTGGCAATGAGTTCGAACAACTACTGAAGCAGACGCGAGCCGGAATCGAGGCCGCGCGCATCGAGCCCGCAGGCAAGGCCGGCGAGGCGCTGGCGCAGCATTTCAACCGCTATCCGAAGGGCGATATCCGTTACCACGCAAGCTTTGAGGAACAATTGCAGGCGCTGGATGCAATCAGGCTTGAAAACCTGCGCCGCTTCCATGCCGGTTTCTACGGTGCCGATCATGCCCGGTTTGCTGCCGTGGGCGATTTCGATGCGCCGGCCGTCCGTCAACTGATGGCGGAGTTGTTCGGCGACTGGAAATCTCCCGTAGCCTGGCAACGCTTGACGCTGCCGTTCAAGCGCGTTGCGCCGGTCGTGCGGCAACTGGAAACCCCGGACAAGCAGAATGCCGTGTTCCACGCGGCTTTGCGCATTCCCGTCGGTGAAGCGCATCCCGATTATCCTGCGCTGCTCGTGGCCAGCCATATCTTCGGCGGCGGCTTTATCAGCTCGCGCCTGGCCAATCGCCTGCGGCAGCAGGAGGGCCTTTCCTACAGTGTGGGCGCCGATCTTAATGCCAGTCGCGAAGAAAACAGCGGTGTACTGGCTGCCTATGCCATCTATGCGCCGCAGTTCCGAGCCAGGGTGGAGCAGGCTTTCCGCGAAGAGCTGGCGCGCGTGTTGCGCGACGGTTTTACTGCGCAAGAAGTGAAGGATGCCCAGAATGCCCTGCGGCAAAGCGGTGAAATGGCACGTTCGCGCGATGCGAACCTGGCCCGGATGCTCGCTTCCGATCTGTACTACGGACAGGATCAATCGCGCATTGCCGCGCTGGAAGAAAAACTGGCCCGGCTAGCTCCGGGCGAAATCCATGCTGCGCTGAAACGGCACATTTCGCAGGATGCATTCTCGCTGTTTTTTGCCGGGGATTTTGCTGCGAAGAAGGCTGCAGGCAAGACGAAGTAACCGTTGCGCTTGTCGATTGGACAGGAGAAAAGGTTGTCAAGAGGGTATGGATATTGGTAAAACTTGCAAATCCCGTTCTATTGACGGGGTTTTTGCACAAAGAGAGGGGAGCAAGATGAAAAGAACCAAAAGCCTTTGCCTGACCGCCATGCTGGTGCTGGCGTTGCCCATGGCCGTTCATGCGAAGACCGCAGCGGACTGCAAGCGGGATTACGATTCCAATGTCGCTGCAACCAAAAACGAGGGCGCAGCCAAGCAGGCGCAAATCAAAAGCCGCGCCGATGCCTTGCAAACCCGAATCAATGCCAATGAAGCCGAAATCCAGCGTATCAGCAATGGGCAGGTAAGCGGGGTGGTTGTCCAACTAGCGGCCCGCAAAGCGCATCTGCAACGAGAGAACAACGAGTTGCGCGCACAACGGCAGCAATTGGCGCACGAGCATGCCGAAGCCGGCCGCCAGATGAACCAGCGTCTGCCGCAAGCGCAGGCCGCCTACAACAGCTGCATGGAGCAAGTCCGGGCGGAAAACGAGCGGCGCGAGAAGGAAGCCAAGGCCAAGGCCGAGAAGGAGCGCCAGGAACGCGAAGCCAAGGCCAAGGCCGAGAAGGAACGCCAGGAGCGCGAAGCCAAGGCCAAGGCTGAGAAGGAGCGCCAGGAACGCGAGGCCAAGGCGAAGGCCGAGAAGGAGCGTCTGGAGCGCGAAGCCAAGGCGAAGGCTGAGAAGGAACGCCTGGAACGCGAAGCCAAGGCGAAGGCCGAGAAGGAACGCCAGGAACGCGAGGCCAAGGCCCGGGCCGAGCGTGAAGCCAAGGCCAAAGCCGAAAAGGAACGCCACGAGCGCGAAGCCAAGGCGCGAGCCGAGAAGGAGCGTCAGGAGCGTGAGGCGAAGGCCAGGGCAGAGCGCGAAGCCAAGGCCCGCGCCGAGAAGGAACGTCACGAGCGTGAAGCCAAAGCCAAGGCAGAGCGCGAAGCCAAGGCCCGTGCCGAGAAGGAACGCCAGGAACGCGAAGCCAAGGCACGGGCAGAGAAGGAGCGTCAGGAAAAAGCGCGCCAGGAAATAGCCGCCAAGGAAAAGGCCGAGAAGGAGCGCAAGGAAAAGGCGCGCCAGGAAATCGCCGCCAAGGAAAAGGCCGAGAAAGAGCGCAAGGAAAAGGCCCGGCAGGAAATTGCGGCCAAGGAAAAGGCTGAGCGGGAACGCAAGGAAAAAGCGCGTCAGGAAATCGCCGCCAAGGAAAAGGCCGAAAGGGAGCGCCAGCAAAAAGCCAAGAGCGGGACAAAGACAACCGATCCGCGCAGCCAGATGTGATGCTGGGGGAGGGCAAGGTTCGTTACGAACCTTGCTTCCCGGCAATAATCGCGCAATGCAAAAAGCCGGCGACATACGGTGCGCCGGCTTTTTCTTGTTTTGTTCGAGCGCTGATATAATGTCTTGTATCAATACGTCGTGTTTTCGGGGTGCGCCATGTCCTCAATCAGCTCTGTAAAATCGTTCTCGGTCGATATGTCGAAAACCCTGCAGCAGGCCACCCAGCAGGTGATGAATGACGTGCAGCGCAAGGCCGAGCGGCTGACGAGCACGAAAGAGAACATCGCGATGGCCGGACTGGAGCAGTTGCAGAAGAAAAATCAGATTTCTGCCATGCAAAGCGAGCAGCAAAACCGGATCGACGTATACGTTTGATACGGTGCATGGCTTCTTGAAAGCCGGTATGAAAAAAAGGGGAGCCAACGCTCCCCTTTGTCATTTCACCACGCGCAGATGGCTGCGTCCGCCGCCGGGTTTGGGCGGTTCGGGTTCCGGTTGCGGGGTGATGCCGATCGGTGATTCCTCGCTGATCTCGTGGGTGTCCATCTCGGGGCTGATCTCATATTCGAAGCCCATTCCTTCGCCATTTTCCTTGGCGAAGATCGAAACCACAGCGCCGACCGGAATCGCGATTTCGCGCGAAACCCCGTTGAAGCGGGCCGAGAAGGTGACGAAGTCGTTGCCTAGCGTGAGGTTGCGGGTGGCGTTGTAACCGATGTTGAGCACGATTTCGCCGTTCTTCACGTATTCCATCGGCACCTGCATCTTGCTGCGCACGGCCACGACCAGATAGGGCGTGTAGCCTTGGTCCGAGCACCATTCATGGATGGCTCGGATCAGATAGGGCTTGGTGGAAACAATTTGCTGCATGGGAACCTCGTGAGGTTGGTTGGGGTAAAGGGTTTGTGCGGCCCTTCACCCCTTACCATAGATCACTTGCGCATGGCTTTCTCGTTCGGCGTCAGCGAATCGATGAAGGCCTGGCGGCTGAACAGGCGCTCGGCGTACTTCAGGATCGGCGCCATGGCCTTGGTCGATTCGATGCCGTAGTGCTCGAAGCGCCACAGCAGCGGGGCGATGGCCACGTCGAGCATCGAGAATTCCTCGCCCAGCATGTATTTCTGCTTGGCGAAAATCGGGGCAATCTGGGTCAGGCTGTCGCGGATGGTGGCGCGGGCTTTTTCCAGATCCTTCTTGCTGGAACTCGCGTCTTCCAGTGTCTTGACGTGGATGAACAGTTCGCGCTCGAAATTGAACAGCATCAGGCGGGTGCGTGCGCGCATGACCGGATCGGCGGGCATCAGTTGCGGATGCGGGAAACGCTCGTCGATGTATTCGTTGATGATGTTGGATTCGTACAGGGTGAGATCGCGCTCGACGAGAACCGGCACTTCGTTGTACGGGTTCATGACAGCGAGGTCTTCCGGTTTGCTGTGCATGTCGACGTCAAGAATTTCGAAATCCATGCCCTTTTCGAACAGAACGATGCGGCAGCGATGGCTGAACGGGCAGGAGGTGCCGGAGTAAAGCTTCATCATGACAGGTGATCTCCCGGTAAGTGCGTTGAAACAAAGCGCGCATTCTACCCGTTTCGGGGTTTTAAATCCACAAAAAGTGACTTAACACTTTGATTTAAAATATTAAATTAAGAGTTTGACCAGGCCAGGCCATGTTGCGCCAGCGCTTCCTGTAGGAAATGCATCGCGGCTTCGGTGGCCTCCGGTGTGCCGGTGACGCTGAACTCGATGTGCAGGCCGGGGTGGCGGTTATTGCCGAAGCTCGGCAGGCTGGAAAAGGCTACATCGGGCCAGCGTTGGGTCAGCGCCTCCATGGCGTCGATCAGGTCGCCTTCCTTGGCATTGGGGGAAATGATCGAGCGCGTCACGGGCGGCTCCTCGGCCGGGTAATAGGTGTCGAGCAGCCAGTCGGCCATCGGCCAGGCCATTTCCGGGAAGCCGGGCAACAGATAGTGCTCGCGGATGCTGCAACCGGCGATCTGGTTGACCGGGTTGGGAACGAGTTCCGCGCCTTGCGGAAACTCGGCCATCCTGGCGCGGTGCGGATAGGCGGCGTCGCCGAATTTCGTCTCGATGATGCGCAGCGCCTCGGGTTGCGGTACCAGCGGCAGTTCCAGTGCCTCGGCGAGCGCCTGGCGGGTGTGATCGTCCGGCGTACCGCCGATGCCGCCGCAGGAGATGACCTTTTGTCGGGCCGCGAGCGTCAGGCGGAAGGCTTCGACCAGCGTCGGGCGATGGTCGGGCAGGTAGCGCGCTCCGGCCAGTTTGTGCCCGCGCGCCTTGAGTTTTTGCAGCATGACCGGGAAGTGCTGGTCCTGCCGCCGTCCGGAAAGAATCTCGTCGCCGATTATGAAGAGCTGGAATTCTGCCATTTTGCCGACCTTATTGTTGAGAATGATTGCTGATACCATCTTGGGTGGGTGTAACCCGCAACAAAAACAAATATTAGCCTCTGGAGATGACAAATGCTTTATCCGCAACTTTTTACCGAACTGGAAAAGGCCCGCTGGAATATGGCGGACGATATTGCCTGGCAGGATTTCGATGCAGCCTTGCTGACCGACGAGCAGGCGCTCACGGTCAAGATGAACGCCGTGACCGAATGGTCCGCGCTGCCTGCCACCGAGATGTTCCTGCGCGACAACCGCCACGACAGCGATTTTTCCGCGTTCATGTCGGTCTGGTTCTACGAGGAGCAGAAACATGCGCTGGTGCTGATGGAGTACCTGCGTCGTTTCCGCCCCGACCTGTTGCCGACCGAGGAAGAACTGCACGCAGTGCGCTTCGAATTCGATCCTGCGCCGCCGCTGGAAACGCTGATGCTGCATTTCTGCGGCGAAGTGCGCCTGACGCAGTGGTATCGCCGTGCCTCCGAGTGGCACACCGAGCCGGTGATCAAGCAAATTTACAAGACGATTTCGGGGGATGAAGCCCGCCATGGCGGGGCGTATCTCAAGTACATGAAGCAGGCGATCGAGCGCTCCGGCGACGAAGCACGGCAGGCATTCGCCAAGATCGGTTTCCTGATGGCATCCAGCGGGCGTTCCGGCAAGCCGATGCACCCGACCAACCTGCACGTGAACAAGGCGCTTTATCCGCGCGATACCGTGCAAAGCCGGCTGCCCGATCCGGATTGGCTGGAACGCTGGCTCGATACCCAGATAGAATTCGGCAAGGAGCAGGAAATGCGCGTGATCGGCGGCATCCTGCGCAACCTGTCGAGCCTGTTTGGCCAGACCTTTGAAACGCCGTCCGATCTCAACCGTTACCGGAAACAACTGGCCGCACCATGACCCCCTACGCCTTGCCCGATTTCGAAAACAAGATCTGCCCGCCGGAGGAACTGGCCGGGCGCATTGCCAGCCTGCCGCGTCCGCTGGTGTTCACCAACGGCTGCTTTGACATCCTGCATCGCGGTCACGTGACCTACCTGGCGCAGGCGCGCGCGCAGGGCGCGAGCCTTCTTGTGGCGCTGAACACCGACGAATCGGTACGCCGTCTGGGCAAGGGCGATGACCGGCCGATCAACCGTTTGCCCGAGCGCGCTGCGGTCATGGCCGCGCTGGCGTGCGTCGACCTCGTGACCTGGTTCGATGCCGATACGCCGCTGGAGCTGATTCTGGCAACGCGCCCGGATGTGCTGGTCAAGGGTGGCGACTGGACGGTGGACAAGATCGTCGGCAGTCGTGAAGTGCTGGGCTGGGGCGGGGCCGTGCATTCGATTCCCTTCCTGCATCAGACCTCGACCACGGCTACACTGGAAAAAATCAGGAAAGCCGAGGGACAGGCATGAGCGCTCGCCACAGTCTGGTGGTCGATTTCTATCGGGATCTTTCCCGTTTCGGGTTCGGCCGGCCCGAGGAGCTGGCGCAACTGACGCTGATCGTGCTGGCGCTGGGGCTGGCGTGGCTGCTCAACCGCGCGTTCAAGCAAGGCGCAGCCGGCAAGGAAAGCTCGATGCCGGCGCGTATCGGGCGCGAAGGGCTGGCGCGGGTCTTGTTTCCGTTGACGGCGCTGGTGCTGACCCTGCTGGGCGGCAGCGTGCTGCGGCGCTGGTTTGCGCCGCAACTGCACCTGCTCGATCTGGCCAGCATGCTGCTGATGGCGATGCTCAGCATCCGGCTGCTGGTCTATCTCTTGCGCTACATCTTCCATGAGGCCGAGTGGGTCCGTCGCTCGGAAAAGCTGATCTCGGCCACGATCTGGCTGGGCTATGCGCTGCACGTGAGCGGCATCCTGCCGGAGCTTTGGGAGATGCTCGATGCCGTGCAGCTCCATGTCGGCAAGAGCGAAATCTCCCTCTTGGGCGTGCTGCAGGCAGCTGTTTCGGTTGTGCTGACCGTGCTCGCTGCCTTGTGGCTTTGCCGCGAGGTCGAGCGTCGCCTGATGGGCTATGAAGCCATGGAGCCCAACGTGCGGGTCATGATCATCAAGGTGACGCGGGCCTTGCTGGTCGTCGCTTCGGTGCTGATCGCCCTGCCGCTGGTCGGGATCGATCTGACCGTGCTCTCGGTTTTCGGCGGTGCACTGGGCGTGGGGCTGGGCTTCGGCTTGCAGAAGATCGCTTCCAACTATGTATCCGGCTTCATCATCCTCATGGACCGCTCGGTCAAGATCGGCGACCTGGTGCAGATCGATACCCGTCATGGCGTGGTGGCGCAACTCACCTCGCGTTACATCGTGCTGCGAGGGCTCGATGGCAACGAAGCGCTGATCCCGAACGAAACGCTGATCACCTCGACGGTGGTCAACCAGTCCTATACCGACCGCTTGATTCGCGTGGGTGCCACGGTGCAGGTCGCCTACGGCACGGATGTCGAACTGGCAATGCGCCTGATGGAAAAGGCCGGCGTCGAGTCCGCCCGCGTGGTTGCCGATCCGCCGCCGCAAGCTTTCCTGAAGAATTTCGGCGACAACGGAATCGAGCTGGAGCTCGGTGCCTGGATCAAGGACCCGGAAAACGGCGTGCTGTCGGTGCGTTCCGCAATCAATCTGGCGATCTGGCATGCTTTCCAGGCTAATGGAATCCAGATTCCGTTCCCGCAGCGCGAACTGCGCATCGTGCAGGCCGGGTCCGCCTCATCAATCATTCCCCACAACTGACAAGGAAAAGAACATGTCCACCATCCAGCGTTACCATGTTGGCCCCCGTCTCTCCGAGATCGTGGTTCACAACAATACGGTCTACCTTGCCGGACAGATCGCCGAAGTGCTCGACAAGGATGCCAAGGGCCAGGCCGAAGAGGTGCTGGCCGCAATCGACCGCCTGCTTGCCGAGGTGGGGTCCGACAAGATGCGCATCCTGTCGGTGACGATCTACCTCGCCAGCATGGATGACTACGATGCCATGAACGAAGCCTGGTCGGTCTGGGCACCACAAGGCCATACGCCGGCACGCACCACGGTCGAAGCCCGTCTGGCCGACCCGCGCTACAAGGTGGAGATGACGGTGACTGCTGCGCTGTGATGTGAGCCCCCCAAACAACAACGCCCCGCATGGAAGCGGGGCGTTGTTGTTTTCGGATGCGGTCAGAGGGTGTGTTCAACCAGCGACTGGAACACGTAGTGTTCGAGTACCAGTCGTTCCGGAGCTGCAACATCTAAAAATTCCAGACCGTACAGCACCTGCGGAACGTCGCCTCTTTCGTCGGTATAGAGGTTGCGAACCCGGGCATGCAGTTGCAGCGAGTGCTGCATGCCGGCGGCGGACAACGAAAGTGTCAGCTGGATGTCTTCGTCGACCAGAGCGATGAGCTGGTTCAGTTCCAGCAAGCCGCCGCAAGCGCTGAGGTTACTGAGCCGGCCTTCATGGTCGAGCGTGTCTGTCTGGCCGTTGGCGCTGACCAAGAGGCCAACGTCGACACGCAGATTCTTGCGCAATCGCCGGTATTCGATTTTTTCCGGGTACTTCAGGTGCAGGTAGGCGTGCTGCTCGCTGCCGAATTCCGTTATTTCGCTGAAAAAGCTGACGATGCCTTTACCGGCCAACAGCTTGATTTCCAGCTGGTCTCCTGCCCGGTACGGAAGCGGTTCGCCGTACTGGTTGACAGGGCTGATCAGCAAATCCTCGTCCTTGACCCAGCCAACCAGCTTGACGGTATCGAACGCCAGCAATTCGCCGCCGGCCCTGCGGACATGCAGTATGGTCCCGGGTTGCAGCCCAACCTGTTCGAAGCTGGCAGGCGGCTCGTCGGCATGGCCGAGGGGGGGGAGGTTGGGAAGCTGGGGCTGGCAAGAATGGGACTGCCAGTCCGGCTGGCGGAAAAGACCGATCTCAAGCAACGAATCGAGTTCGGGTTTGCTCGCAACGATATGCCCCTGCGCACAAAGCAGGGTGTAATCGGCATCAAAAACCGGATAGGGGAGCGGTTCTCCCTGCGGGATCTCGCTGCGGTCGAGAGGAATGAGAATCGGGCGCGTCATTCTTGCACTTATATACCAAGTCTGACAGGCTTCCAAGTCCATTCCTCTCCGGATATACGGTTGTTGTATTTTCGTGAGTCCTGCCCTGCATCCAAGGCGTGATAGAATCGCCCCCTGCATCCTGCTGTTGTGTCCCCATGCTCCACCTTCTCAATGCCCCCCAACGTGCTGCCGTCTGCTATCTCGACGGCCCCTGTCTGGTCCTTGCCGGCGCCGGATCGGGCAAGACGCGCGTCATTACGCAAAAAATCGCCTACCTGATCGAAAAAGCAGGCATCGACGCGCGCAACATCGCGGCGATCACGTTCACCAACAAGGCCGCGAAGGAAATGGCGGAGCGGGTGGGGGAGTTGCTGCCGTCCGAGCGCAGCAAGGGGCTGACGGTCAGCACCTTTCACTCGTTGGGCCTGCGCATCCTGCGCGAAGAGGCACAACACATCGGCTACAAGCCCAAATTTTCGATTCTCGACAGCGCCGACGCGTGGAAGATCATCGCCGACCAGCTCGCGACCACCGACAAACAGGCCATCCGCGCGGCCGTTTCGCGCATTTCCCTGTTGAAAAACGACCGCGTTTCGCCCGACCAGGCGCTGCGCATGGCGGATTCGGAAGGCGAAATGCAACTCGCCAGGCTGTACCGGGCTTACCAGGATACGCTGGTGGCCTATCAGGCCATGGATTTCGACGATCTGATCCGCGTACCGGCCGATCTGTTCGAGGCCAACCCGGAAGTGCTGCAGAAGTGGCAGAACCGCTTGCGCTACCTGTTGATCGACGAATGCCAGGATACCAATACCACGCAGTACCAGCTGGTGAAGCTCCTGACCGGGCCGACCGGCATGTTCACCGCCGTGGGCGACGACGATCAGTCGATCTACGCCTGGCGCGGCGCCAACATGGAAAACCTCAAGCTGCTGCAGCAGGATTTCCCCAAGCTGCACGTGATCAAGCTGGAACAGAACTACCGCTCCGTAGCGCGCATCCTCAAATGCGCCAACGCTGTGATTGCCAACAATCCCAAGCTGTTCGAAAAGCAGCTCTGGTCCGATCTGGGCGTGGGCGAGCCGATCCAAGTGGTCGAAGCCAAGAACGAAGAGCACGAGGCCGAACTGGTGGCAATGAAGCTGATGGCGCACAAGTTCGAAGCCGGTACGCGATTTGCCGATTACGCTGTTCTCTACCGCAGCAACCACCAGGCGCGGATCATCGAGCAGCAATTCAGAAACAGCAAAATTCCCTACAGCATTTCCGGCGGGCAGTCGTACTTCGACAAGGCTGAAATCAAGGACGTGCTGGCCTACCTGCGCCTGATCGCGAACGAAGACGACGATCCCGCTTTCATCCGTGCTGTAACCACCCCGAAGCGCGGCGTAGGCAATACCACGCTGGAACGGCTGGGAGCATGGGCGGCGCAACGCCATATTTCGCTGTTCGAGGCCGCGTTCGAGGAAGGCTTCATCCATCAGGTTCAGCCCGCGCAATACACCCCGCTGCGCCAGTTCTGCGATTTCATCAACCACATGCAGCAACGCGCTCCGCGCGAGGCGGCCGGACCGCTGTTGCAAGAACTGCTGACCTGCATCGATTTCGAGGCCTGGCTCTACGAAAATGACGAACCGCGTCCGGCGGAAACCAAGTGGAAGAACGTTCTTGATCTGGTCGGCTGGATTGGCAAGAAGGGCGAAGAAGACGGCAAGGATCTGATCGAGATCAGCCAGACCATCGCGCTCATGACCCTGCTGGAAAACCGCGACGAAGAAGAAGTCGATGCCGTG
This sequence comes from Formivibrio citricus, assembly GCF_900115065.1. Lineage (GTDB taxonomy): Bacteria > Pseudomonadota > Gammaproteobacteria > Burkholderiales > Chitinibacteraceae > Formivibrio > Formivibrio citricus. Next base: position 45,064 of record NZ_FOVE01000020.1, read on the forward strand.
AAGCTGACCACGCTGCACGCCTCCAAAGGGCTGGAATACCCGCATGTGTTCCTGATCGGCTGCGAAGAGGAAATCCTGCCGCACCGCGAATCGATGGAAGGCGAGAAGGTCGAGGAAGAGCGGCGGTTGATGTACGTCGGCATCACCCGCGCCCAGCGTAGCCTGACGATCACCTACTGCGGCAAACGCCGCCGCGCCGGAGAGTGGCAGATCTGCGAACCCAGCCGTTTCCTGAAAGAGCTGCCGCCGGACGAGATTCGCGTCTCGGGCCGGTTATCCGGAGATAAAAACCAATCCGCCGTTACCCGTCAGGAAGGGCGGGCGATGCTGGCGGGGTTGATGGCGAAGCTGGGGTAGTTGCCCCAAAGCATAATGAACGATGCTCTGCCATAATTGCAAATTCCGCATGTCCAGAGCAAAACCATGACCATTCCATTCGAGGCTTCACGCTCCTACGTCTACAACGCAGCGCGTTATGAATTGTTGCCCCGCATTGCCGAGGTCGCGAAAGGCTTCGGCGACGAGCCGTTCCTTTTGCGGGAAATATCGAAGAAGCTACTCACCGAGACCTACTCTCCCGAGCAGTTGGAAATCAAGGTCAAGAAGGCGAAGAGCGATGCCTCGGAGAAAATGAGCACAATCTTCGGTTTTTACATCCCGTTCCTCGCGGAGAACCTGAAAGTCTTCGAGAACTTGGGCGGAGGGATGTTCAGGAACATTTCTCTCGAAGAAGAAATGGCGGAAGCGGATGCCGCAGCGATTGACGTGGAGTCTGATGATGCGGGGATCATTTACGCCTATTCGTTTCCGACCATCGTTCGCAAGGATGGAAATCGCTTCCCTATCAAAGTAGGTTTGACGACGACTGGTGATGCTGACGCCCGCGTGATGCAGCAGTGCAAGACGACTTGCTGCTTCGAATATCCCGTCGTACTCGGGACTTGGGAGGTTCTGCGGGTCGCGGCGATGGAGCATGCTATCCACTCGACACTGGAAGCTCGTGGCTCAAAGCGATACGCTCCAGGTACGGAGTGGTTCAATACGACGTTCGAAGAGGTCGAAAGCGTCATCAAATTCGTGCAGCCTTCGGCTCACGCGACTCCCCGTCCGTAGGTATGGATTGCAAAGAGGAGCGCCGATCTCGAAAGATGGGGGGCGGTAGCGCTGTAGGTTGGACAAGCCGAAGACGCTGCGCTTTCCCGTGCTGCTTGCCTTAGCCGCCCTTCGCGGATTACATCCGCTCCCACATATCCTTGCCATGGCAGACGATTTTCTATCCCCTCAGCCAGCGCCGAGGAAGCGGAGCGAGACCCAGGCTCGCGACCGACCGAGGGCAGCCCGGAGGGCCGCAAGGCGGGGTCGCCTTCTTTTGGTTTCTTTTCTTGGCGAAGCAAGAAAAGAAACTCGCCCGCCGGGGAGAACTCCCGGCATCAAGCACGACGCGCCGCAGGCGCTTGAACTTGAATCAAGCGGCTCATGCTTCGACAAATTGGCACGAACGGCTTGGTTTGACTTGTGTGCATACGGTAGCTCTGCAAGGCGAGGGCGTTGCAGCGCATACCGCGTCCCTTGTGGGCTACTGCAAACTCGCCACTAATACTGCATCCATCTTGTGCCAGCGCAGCGGCAGGATGTAGGCCTTGACGTTGCGCGGGACCTGGATGGAGTCGGCGTTGCCGGCGACGACGACGGGGACCGAGATCATGAAATCCGGGCCGAAGTGGCGGCGGGCGTTGCCGGAGATGGTGTTGGCGATTTCGCCGACCAGGTCTTTCAGGTTCTTGTCCGATACATCCGGTTCGCCGACGTGCAGCAATAGCTGGCGCAGCAGGTCACGGTGCGCGGTGAAGTACACGCAGCCTTGCCGGGTGCCGGAAATGCCGATTACGCCGGTGAATTCGTAAATCGGCAGCTCGCTGTGGTCGCCGAGATAGGGGCTGCCGATTTCCGGCGGGCGCCCGGTCTGGTTCTCGAAATACTGGCTGACGATGTCGATGAAAATACGCAGTTCCTGTTCGTCCATGATGTCAGGCCCCTCCCAGTAATTCTTCCATTGCATCGGTGAGTTCGGTTTCGGTGAACGGCTTGCACAGGAAGCCTTGCGCGCCTTCCTTGAGCGCCTGGATGGCCGTGGCTTTGTCGGCCAGGGCGGATACCACCAGAATCCGGACGTTGGATTTGAGTTTGCGCAGCGCGCGGATGCATTCCAGCCCGTCCATTCTGGGCATGGTCAGATCCATGGTGACGACGTCGGGCCGGGTTGCGGCAAACAGGCGGATCGCTTCTTCTCCGTCGCTGGCGGCGGCGACGATTTCTATCTCGTGTTGCGAGAGCGTGCGGGTGATTTTGCTGCGGATGATGTTCGAATCATCCACGATCATCAGTTTGACGGGCATCAGGCGGCCTCCTCAAGCGAGTCGTTTCGGTTGTGCGTGGTTTCTTGTGCGGTCTTCAAGGGAAGCTGTACGCGGAAATGGCAGTATTCGCCGCGTGTGGTCCCGATCCGGATGCGCCCGCCCATGCGCGCCACCATGGCCTTGACGGAATCCAGACCGATTCCCCGGCCCGCATCTTCGTCCACGGTTTCCCGGGTCGAGAGGCCGGACTCGAATATCAGCATGGTCAATTGGCGCGGGCTGAGCGCTTGTGCCAACTCCGGTGTGAATCTCCCGGAGCGGACCGCGGCTGTGCGGATTTTTTCCGGATCGATGCCGCGCCCGTCGTCGCGGAAACTCAATTCAACCGAGTCGTCCCCTTGGTCCGAGATGTAGACGGACAGGTGGGCAGTTTCGGTTTTGCCATGCAACTTGCGTTCTTGCGGCGTTTCCACGCCATGAACCAGCGCATTGCGGATGAACTGGTTGATCATGCTGTTCAACGCTTCGCGCAGGTTGGGGGCCAGGATGCCCAGGTCGAGCCCTTGATAGCTCAGTTCAACCTGCTTTTCATGCCGTTCGGCCAGTTGCTGGGCAAAACCATGCCATTGCCGTACGAGTGGTTGAGGTGGTTCGGTACCGCTGGCGCGTGGCGGTTTGGGCGGTTCGACACTGACGAGACCCCGTACCTGTCCGATGCGTGCAATGACTTCCTGAATGGCGCCGATTTCCGAATAGAGCGCTTTGGCGCGTACGGCCACGGGAAGCAGGTCTTCGCCTTTGCGTTCCTTTTGGTCGTGCAGGCTCTGAAGTTGTGTTTCCAGTTGATGCAGCGATTGCGTAATGGCATCGAGCTGCAGGGCGGAGGCATCGCCCTTGAGCTGGTGCGCTTCGCGCTGCATGGTTTCGAGCTGTTGAATCGTGATGCCGGTTTTGGGGTTGCTGGTGCGCAGTTCATTGTTCAACTGGTTCAGGCTCGTCGTGGCGCGCACCAGAAAATCCTGCAACAGGCGGGGATCGGCCTGCAGGATGTGCACCATCATGCCCATCTGGTCCTGCACCTTGCGCTCGCTTTCCCTGAGTTCGCGTTCAAGCTTGACCTGGCGGGTGATGTCGTTGGCGGTGACGAGCAGGTGAGTCACTTTCTCTGCCTTCATGACGCGGTTGAAGCGAATCTGGAGGAAACGCGACTCCATGCCGCCGTTGGGACGGATGCAGGAAATCTCGATGCAGTCGAGCGGGTTCAGGCTGGCGACGAGTTTTTCCTTGACGTCGTGGCGCAGCAGAAGATCGATGTATTCCTTGGCGGTGTCGTAGGTTTTGGGCGATACGGAAGGCTTGAGCAGTTCCAGGAAATTGTCTCCGGGTTTGACATCGAAGCCCAGAATGCCGGAAAGCGCATGCGAGGTTTGCGATCCCATTTTCAGATCGTGATCGAGCAGGAAGATCCCTTCCTGCATGGTTCGCATGATGTCTTCGGTTTCCCGGTGCGCGCGCTCGACGCGGATGGAAAATGCCAGCCCGATGGTCAGCAGAATGATACCCAAGACCCCCGCGCCGATGACGACATAGTCCATCTGGCGCGCCAGTGCCAGCATCGGGGCGGCAGAAGTGTAGTCGACCCCGATGAAGATTGCGCCGCGTGTTCCGTCATCGAAGATCACGGGCAGGTAGGTGGCCATGTGCGGGCGCTTGAACAGCGTGATGGGGCCTGAATACGCTTGTCCGGAGAGCAGCGACCTGGCTGCATCCGAATTCGGATCGAGGCTGGTGCCGGTGGCTTCTGTCCCGTCGTCTTTTTTCAGTGTCGTGGCGGCACGAACATAGCGCCCGCCCTGATAAAGAAACAGGGTGGCAACGTTCTGGCTGCCGGCGCTGAAGGATTCGAGCGCATGCCCTTTGGCAAGTTGATCCTTGCTCCATTGGGTGGCATCCCCGTAAAGGCCTTTCAATGCATAAGCCATGGTGCGGGTCTGGGTTTCCAGCGCCTTGTCGGTGAGCTGGGGAATCATGGATGCCTTGATGAAGGTCACGATGGCAACAATGACGATGACCGCCGAAAAGCAGGACGATAGAAGCAGTTTTGTGGCAACGGATTTGGTCTTGAGCGGCATGTCGTTCGCTCCCGGAGTGGAAATGGTTGATTGTCGGTCAGCACCTGTTGCCTGCAGACCCGATTTCGGCGCAATTCTTACGCGTTGGCAAGAATTTATATTAGCTTTTACTTATAGATATCGGCCTGAAAAATACAAGATGCTGTCTTGTTTTTAAGGTTGAACGGCGGCATTGAAGGGTTGAAGGGCGGCTGATGCAGGAAAAACGGCCGGGGATTGCCCGGCCCTGAGAACCTGTTCCCGCGCTGTTGCGGACGCCGTCAGCGGGGTGATGCGCCGCGCAGGAACCGGCGTTTATGCGGATAAATGCGGATTCCGGGCAGCGCATGAGCCCCGGTCACTCCCCCCCTTTGATTTCACCCGGGAACGCACCGCACTTCTGTGCCGCGCCGATAGCAGACGACCGGCCGTCGATCCAGAACCGTTATTCCAGATGCGCTTCATCGGCTACCTGTTTGGCATCCGTTCCGAACGTCAATAAGCAGAACGGGCGAATCGCTGGCCGAGCTGGATTTTTTGGCCGGGTCACGAGCCTCACTGCGGCCTCGGGTCGGTGACAAAAGCGATCCGGTGGAGCCCCTGCTGTGTCGCCAGCGAGATCACCTGTGCCACCTTTTCGTAAGGCGTACTGCGTTCCGCGCGCAGTTGCAGTTCCGGTTGCGGGCTTTGTTTGGCCGCGGCGTTGAAATGCCCCGCAAGGTCGTCCGCCCCGATGGCCTTGCCGTTCCAGAACACCCGGTTCTGGGCGTCGATCGCCAGTTGGATGTTTTCGGCTTTGCTGACATTGGGCGTGGAGCTGGCCTGCGGCAGATCCAGTTTCACCGAATGAGTGAGCAGCGGAGCGGTGACCATGAAGATGATGAGCAGCACCAGCATCACGTCGATCAGCGGCACCATGTTGATTTCGGCGAGCGGTTCGTTGTCGTCGCCCTGTTCCATGCTTGCAAAAGCCATGACAAAACTCCTGATGGATTAATTGGATGTTTGACCTGCCAGCGAGCCTTGGCGCTGGGCGCGGGCCAGCGCGATGACTTTCTCACTGGTTGCGCGTGCGTCGGCGCGCATCGGGGAAGTTTTGACCCCGGTGGAGAGGAAGGCGAAGACGTCATAGGCAAAGGCATTGAGCTGCGCCATGAGGTTGCGGTTGGCCCGGGCGAAGGTGTTGTAGGCAATCGCGGCCGGAATCGCGACGGCCAGACCGATGCCGGTCATGATCAGGGCTTCGCCCACCGGGCCGGCGACCTTGTCGAGCGTGCTCTGGCCGGACAGCCCGATAGCGACCAGGGCGTGGTAAATGCCCCAAACCGTACCGAACAAGCCAATGAATGGCGCAGCGGAGGCGACCGTGGCGAGAAATGCCTGTCCGAACTCAAGCTGGTGGCGGTCTTCGTCGATGGCGCGCTTGAGGGCGCGGGTCAGCAGATCGTCGGGCGCGCCGGTGTCGACCAGACGGGCGGCGTTGGTCGGGCGGTTCTGCTGTTCGATGGCGGTAAAGCCGTGGTGCAACAGGTGCGAGAACGGCTCCGTGGCCCCGGTTTCGCGAATCTGGCTGGCGACGGTTTCCAGATTGGGCGCATCCCAGAATGCCTTGAGGAACTGTTCGCTGCGCTGGCGCAGGCGATAGAGGCGTACGCCCTTGGTAACGATCAGATACCAGGTGCCGACCGAGGCGACCAGCATCAGCGCCAGCACAAAACGGGCCACGCCGTCCGAGTGTTGCAGAAAGTGGGCAAAGCCCAGCGAGTTTTCCATGATGACTCCTTGTATGAATCAGTTTCTGAGGTTGAAAACGATGGGAACGATGACCCAGGCGGCGAGTGCCGTATCCCCGCGCCGAGCCGGGGTGAATGTCCAGCGCCGTACGGCATCCTGGGCTGCCTGATCCAGACGCTGTGAACCACTGGAAGTCTTGATCTGCACCTGGCTTGGCAGGCCATTGCTCTCGACAAAGACCCGCAACAGCACTTTCCCTTCCTCGCCCATGCGCCGGGACAAAGGCGGATAGGCCGGCGCCGGGTTGCGCAGGTACGCCGTATCAAAGCGCGGCTCGGTATAGGCGCCGGTGGCCGGGCTGGTATGGGTTTTCGCCGCAGTGGCAGGCGCCTGCGCCGCGATGCCTGTCGACGGCGAAGGTTGTGACGGCGTGGCTGCGGTTTTTCCTGTTTCCGCAGGCTGGGCTGTGGATGTGGGTTGTTGCCTGACAGGCGCCGGCTTGGCCGGCTGACTGATTGGAGTGGCTCGCGGGGCGGCGGATGTGACGGAAGACGGCGATTCCGGCTGGGACACGATGACACGCACCGATGCCGCTTGGGGCAAGACTGGCGGTACGCTGCGGAACGGTTCCAGAAACAGAACGGACAGGGCCGCTGCATGCAGCCCTAGCGCCGTAACCAGCCCCGCACGGGAAAAACGGGGCAACAGGGCTGTCTGAATGGGGGAAGAGGGCGACATGATGTTGATCTGCATGGTAAGGCTCGCCACTCAAGCCTGCGGCAAGGTGACCCAGTGGTTGTCGAGCGCAATGGGCTCCGGCCAGGGCAGCAGGTTGGCGGGTTCCTGCGCATGCCAGCGGCCGATGCCGCGTGCGCCGGCGATCAGTACGCCGCCAGCCAAAGCCTGGGTCGGGCAGAGTGCGCAGGCCTCCTGCATGCGGGCGATGACCTGCAGCTTTTCCGGTGCGCCGTGTTGCCACCACAGCGCCTGGTGGGAGGTCTGGGCGCTGAGGATGAAGCCGTCCTTGGCCGGGGCGATATCGCCGGCATAGCCTCCGGCATCGGCGGTGAGTGCTGGCATGGTCAGGGATTGGCCATTCCACAGTGCCAGGATCGGCGCCTTGAGGCGTTTTTCCCGGTCATCGTGTTCGGCCTGCAGCGCGATGCCGAGCACGGGCGCGGACTGTCCCGGCAGCGTATTCCAGGCCATGTGCCGCAGGCTCAGGCGAGAGTCGGACAAACGCCACTGCCCGCGCAGCGCGCCGTTGCGCCCGTCGAGCAGAACCAGCGAGGAATCCATGTCGGCCAGACTCAGCTTGGTCTGGCCATCGAGGCTGCGTGGTACCCCCCCGTTGGCGATGACGATGTCGCCCTGCGGGGTGAGCAGGAGCTGGTGCGGATCCTTGCCGTGACTGGGCCACTCGTCGAGTTTCTTCAGTGTGCTCGGATCGCGCACCCCGATCCAGCCTGCGCCGGTACGCGGCTCGTACTCGGTGGTCAGCAGTACGGCAGCATCCGCGCTGTGGATCATGTGGCCGCTGAAACGGCGCTGTGACGATTCGTCGGCGATCTGGACAAAGTTCAGCCGCTGGCCGGTCGGGCTCATGCGCAACAGCCAGGGGCCGGGGCGGAAGGCCATGGCGAGCAGATTGCCGTCGGCTTCGGCGAGGAAACCGTGCGCCCGGCTGGGTACGGTGACCGTGGCTGCGATATCCACCTTTTTATTGATCCAGTCGATGTCGAGAATCCCGACCTTTTGCGGGCTGGTTGCCGCCAGCCCGCGCCATGCCGCACCGATGCGGGTGCGTGTGGATGAGGTCGCGGTGGCCTGGGTGGGCGCGCCTGTTGCCCAGGCCGGCATGGCGCTGCAAGCGAGCGTTCCGATCAGGGCTTGCATGAATTGTCGTCGTTGCATGGTGTTGTCTCCTTAAAAACGGAACGAGACGGTGAGCTGCGCCGCGCGCGCTTTGCCCGCGACGTAATGGCCGCGGTAGAGGTAGTCCGCGTAGTGCTCGTTGGTGATGTTGGTGATGTTCAGCTTGTAGGCATGGCTGCCCAGATCGTATTCCGCCATCAGGTCGCCGGTGACGTAGGCGGGCGCCTGAATCGTCGAGCCCGCCGGGGTATCCCGGCTGCGGAAGTTGATGCCGCCGCCGATGCGCAGTTCGGAGGTGAGTTTGTAGGTCGTCCAGAACGTGCCGGAATGACGGGGTGTCAATCCGGGACGTGAGCCGACGGCCTCGGTTCCGGTTGCGCCTGTTGAGCTGTCTACCCGGGCCACGGGGATGTAGGCATAGGAGGCAAATACTTCCCAGGCGGGCGTCAGGCGGCCGGCAAGATCGATCTCGGCCCCGGCTGCGTGTCTTTCGCCAGACAGGACGTAGTTGCAGGCATTGACGGTATCCGAATCGCGGTTGCGTTCGTTGTATTTGGTGGCGTGGAACAGCGCCAGGCGGGTCGTGAACCGGCCATCGCTGGAATCGAGCTTGGCGCCCAGTTCGATGTTGCGGCTGGACTCGGGATCGACCTTGACCGTGCCGGCGTCATATTGGTAGGCATCGCCCGAAGTGTTGAACGACGTACCGTAAGAGAGGTGGTAGGACTGCCGGCTCGTTGGCTGGAACAGCACACCGAAGCGCTTGCTGAGCAGGCTGTCGGTGCGGCCGATTTCTGCTTTGGCCGCCACGCCGCAATTGTTGTTCGACGTGGCGGTCGAAGCCAGGTTTTCATAGCTGCCCTTGAACAGATCCCAGCGCAGCCCGCCGAGGATTTTCCACATCGGCGCGATCTGGATGGTGTCCTGGGCGTAGATGCCCAGCGCCCTGGAATCGAAGCGCCGGTTTTCGGTGACGATGCGCAGCGATTCGTTGACCGATGCCCCGTCATCCGGCGTGCCGACTGTGGTGGTGGGTTTGGTCAGGGTGACGCCGCTTGGCAGGCTGGTGGCAGAGTTGCTGAAACTTTCATGAGCCATGTCCACACCGGCCAGTACGGCATGCTCTTTTCCCTGCACCTTGAATTTTCCGCTGTAATCGCTCTGCAGGTACTGCGTATCCATGTCCATGATCTTGATGTTGGTGCCGCGGGTCAGAACCGTGGAATCGCCAAAGGTATCGGAGGTCACGGTCTTGCCATCAGGCTGCAGGCTGGCATTGGCAAAACGGATGGCGCTGGCGCGCTGGTCGCGCTGGTAACTGGCAATGCGCAACTGGGTCTTGAGTTCATCCCCGTTCATGAAGCGATGCAGGTGGCTGGCGCTGTACTGGGTAGTGCCGGTGACGTTGTAGTCGCTGGCCATGCCGTAGTAATTCCTGGGGTCGGTGTTCCAGAGGTAATTGCCACCCGATTTGCCCGGCGTCAGCCAGGGCAGGCCGTAATTGATGCCGTTGTCGTTCTTCAGGTAGTAAAAGCCGAGCGTGAACTCGTCTGCCGTTCCGATGCCCCAGCTGAAGGTCGGGGCGATCCCCCCTTTCTTTATCCCCGCGCCGTCATTGTCTGCGGTGTTGGCCATGGCGTTGATGCGCAGCGCTGCCGACTCGCCTGTCTTGAAGTTGAAGTCGCCCGTTGTGCGAAAGAAATCGCCCGTTCCTGCGGTCAGCGAGACTTCATGCTGGGTATTCAGCAGGGGCTTCTTGGTGACCTGATTGACTGCGCCACCCGTCGAGCCGCGCCCGAACAGCATCGAGGCCGAGCCCCGCAGTACTTCGAGGCGGTCCCAGTTGAAACTGTCCCGGTCGTAGAAGGCCGGATCGCGCATGCCATCGATGAAGACATCCCCGGACGATTGCAGCGAAAAGCCGCGCAGGCGGATGTCCTCTTCCCCGCCTTCTGCGGCCTGGAAGCTCACCCCCGAGGTGTTCTTCAGGGCTTCTTTCATGGTGTCGAGGTTGCGATCGTCGATCAGCTTTTCCGTGACGACGGTAACGGACTGCGGGATGTCGCGCAGTGCCTGCTTGCCTTTGCCGATCGATGTGGTCGTGGCGCGCAGCGTTTCCTTTCCGGGCGGAGGTTCCGTACTGGCCTCGACGACGGTAGCGGGCAGCACCGTATCGCTCGCAGGTGTGGCCGTTGACTCGGGGGCGCTCAGGGCATTGCCGCTGCAACCCAGCCCGATAAGCAACAGGGCCAGCGTTGTCAGGCGCGTAGGTGGGGCGCTTGAGCGGAGTGTGTGAACTGGTTTCATGAGGAGGGGTTCCAGATTTACCGCGTAAATTAATGAAAAAGAGAATCGTTCTCATGTAAAATTTCGGCGAATTATGCCATGCCCGGCCCGGTTGCATGTTTGAGAAATGAAGTTTGTTTTTTGCGATTTGGCGGGTTTTGTTTGCCAGGAGGGGGAATGTTTCACTTCTCCGGCCCGCGAGAAAGGATGCAGACGAGAATGAATAAACTGGAAAGCCCGCACGATTTTTCCCGGCTCTGGAGCCCATTGGCGTCGATGGCCGAGCTGGAGCTGGATTCGACGCCGCTTTTTCCGGCTTTTTCCGGTGAGTCGGATTACCTTGGTTTGCGCCAGGGGGCAGGCATCTTTCGTGTGCGCTGGGAGGGGGGCGGCGGAATGCTTCACCTGATGCTTGCGCCCGCGCTGCGGTTTTTTTTCAAACTGGACGGCAGGTACGGGCTATCGGTGAGTGGCGACACCTTCCGGACGGGTGGATCGTCGCCGGCGCTGGTGTGTGGGCCTTATGTTCCGGAGATGCATTCGGTGAGACTTTCTTTGTCGGCATCCCCGCCGGGGCAGGTGAACGAGCTGCTGGTGTTTGTCTTGCCTTGGGCGTGGCTCGGGGAGAGGGGGCTGCCGGCAGAAAAATGGCCAGCGGGGTTGTTGACCGAGGCGCTCGATCCCGTGTTGCAGGGGAAGGTGCGGGGGCTGGCGGCATGGATGGATCGGCCGGAGGTGGCCGCGGAGGTGTTGTCTCTGCGCGTGGAAGCTCTATTGTTAAGTATCGTGGCTGATTTGATCGAGCAGCGCGGGGCAACGGATTCTGTCGCAGTAATGCCGGCGGAACAGTCCCGCCTGCAGATGCTCAAGGACTTTCTGGACAGCGGGGATGCCGATGACATGCAACTGGCGGACATCGCCCGCCATGCAGGCAGTAATGTCAGCACGCTGCAGAGCCGGTTCCGGCGTGTATTTGGCAAGACGATTTGTGAATACTTGCGGGAAAGCCGTTTGCGCCGGGTGGCGGAGCGGATCGAAAGGGAGGGAATCAGCATTGGCCTGGCTGCCGAGCTGGCGGGTTACAGCAGTCAGGGCAACTTTTCCACGGCCTTTCGGCGCTGCTTCGGCGTGAGTCCGGGGCAGGTAAAGGCAGGTGTGGCGAGAGTCGGTGAGGCGTGGCCGTAGTCACGGGCAAACCGGGCGGGGCGCTACAGCTATCGAGCAATTGACACTAATTCTCATTTGCATGTAGAGTGGGGTTCATAGCCATTCAGTTTGAGGAGTTCCCAGATGAAAACCAAAGTGTTGCTGTCGGTGTTGTTGTCTGTTGGCGCGCTGGCGCAAGCCGAAACCGTGACCGTTTATTCGGCGCGCAACGAGCAGTTGATCAAGCCGCTGTTCGATGCGTATACCAGGGAGACGGGCGTTCAGGTGCGCTTCGTGACCGGCACCGAAGGCGCCTTGCTGGCGCGGCTCAAGGCCGAGGGCGCCAATTCGCCGGCCGACATGCTGCTGACGGTCGATGCCGGCAACCTGTGGCTGGCGGCCAATCAGGGCGTGTTGAAGCCGGTGAAGTCCGCTGTTCTGGAGAGCAACATCCCGGCCCATCTGCGCGATCCGAATGGCGAATGGTTCGGATTGTCGGTGCGCGCGCGCACGATGTTTTACAACAAGGTCCGCGTCCAGCCGGCGAGTCTGAGCAGCTATGAAGACCTGGCAGACCCGAAGTGGAAAGGCCGCTTGTGCCTGCGCACTTCCAAGAAGGTCTACAACCAGTCGCTGGTGGCGATGCTGATTGCCCAGCACGGCGAGCAAAAGACCGAGCAGATCGTGCGCGGCTGGGTGGCCAACCTGGCGACCGCGCCATTCTCCGATGATACCGCGATGCTCAAGGCCGTTGCCGCCGGGCAGTGCGAGGTGGGGATTGCCAATACCTACTACTACGGCCGGATGATCGCCAAGGAACCGAACCTGCCGGTCGGCATCTTCTGGGCCAACCAGAAAGCCGGCGGCGTGCATGTCAACGTGTCGGGTGCGGGCGTGACGCGCCATGCCAGGAACGAGAAGGGCGCCATCCGCTTGATCGAATGGCTGTCCTCGAACAAGGCGCAAAACCTCTATGCCGACAAAAACATGGAATATCCTGCCAACCCGAAAATAAAGGCCGACAGCATCGTGGCCGGCTGGGGCAGCTTCAAGCCCAACCTGATCAACGTCGCCAAGGCGGGCGAGTTGCAGGCGCAGGCAACGAAGCTGATGGACCGGGCAGGGTACAAGTGATTGGTGTATCGATAAAACAGGTCAGGTTTGCACATCTTGCTTCCCCCTTTGTAAAAGGGGGATTGAGGGGGATTTGATCCATGCTGTTTTATGCCTGTGTCGCAAAATCCCCCCAGCCCCCCTTTGTCAAAGGGGGGAATCCCCATCCATGATCCATAGGTGAACGGATTTGTAGCGCATGGAAAATCCTGGATGAAACCGCTCATTTCCCGTGGCGCGCTGTACGTGTTGCCCGTAGCCCTTCTGACGCTGATCCCCCTCGCGGTGGTGCTGGCCTCGTTCCTGCAGCCGCAACCCGAGATATGGGAACATCTGGCCGAGTTCGTGCTGCCGGAGGTGCTGCGCAATACCCTGTGGCTGGTGCTGGGCGTCGGTGCCGGCGTGCTGTTGCTGGGCGCTTTGCTGGGTTGGCTGACGGCGGTGTGCGAATTTCCCGGACGGCGTTTTTTTGCCTGGGCGCTGATGCTGCCTCTGGCGATGCCGGCGTATGTGCTGGCCTTCGTCATGGTCGGGCTGCTCGACTACACCGGGCCGGTGCAGACTTTCCTGCGCGAAAGCTTCGGCGAGGCTGACTGGTTCCCGCGCATCCGCTCGACCGGGGGCGTGGTGCTGACGCTCACGCTGGCGCTTTATCCCTATGTCTATCTGATGGCGCGCGAAGCTTTCCTCTCGCAGGGGCGGCGGGCGCTGGAGGCTGCGCAGACGCTGGGCCTGACCCGGCGCCAGGCGTTCTGGCGCGTCGCCTTGCCGATGGCGCGGCCGTGGCTCGCGGGCGGCACGATGCTGGCGCTCATGGAAACCCTGGCCGATTTCGGTACGGTCGCCATCTTCAATTTCGACACCTTCACCACCGCGATCTACAAATCCTGGCTGGCGCTCTTCAATCTGCCTGCGGCGGCGCAGCTTGCGTCGCTGCTGGTGCTGTTCGTGTTCGTGCTCGCCTGGCTGGAAGCCAAAAGCCGCGGCGCGCGGCGCTTTCACGGCAAGGGCGGGCAGGGCGCGCGCATCGTGCTCTACGGCTGGCCGCGCTGGGCGGCTTTCGGGCTGTGCCTGACCGTACTGCTGGTAGCGTTCGTTATTCCCGCCTTGCAACTGCTGCAGTGGGGCATCAAGGTCTGGGCGGAGGAAGTCGATGCCCGCTATTGGGGCTTCGTCTGGCATTCGCTGCTGCTGGCCTTGCTGGCCGCGCTGTTCGTCGCCGCCGGCGCCTTGCTGCTGACCCATTTCGTGCGCCGCTTTCCGGATTCCGTCACGCAGTGGCTGTCGCGCATCGCGGTGCTGGGTTATGCCGTGCCGGGGACGGTGCTCGCGGTTGGCGTGTTCATCCCGATTGCCTGGCTGGACGACCAACTGATCGCCGTGGTCAACGCGCTGGGCGGCGCAGAGACCGAAGTGCTCAAAGGCACGCTGGCCGTGATGCTGCTGGCGCTGGCCGCGCGTTTCATGGCGGTCGGTGTTCAGCCGGTCGAAGCCGCGATGCAGCGCATCACGCGCAACCAGGAAGACGCCGCCCGCTCGCTCGGCGTGACGGGCCGCGCGCTGCTGTGGCGGCTGCATCTGCCGATGCTGCGCGGCGGCATCCTTTCCGCGCTGCTGCTGGTGTTCGTCGAAACCATGAAAGAGATGCCGATCACGCTGATGACCCGGCCCTTCGGTTGGGACACGCTCGCGGTGCGCATCTTTGAAATGACCTCGGAAGGCATGTGGGAGCAGGCGGCATTGCCCAGCCTGGGTATCGTGCTGGCCGGGCTGGTGCCGGTGGTGATCCTGATCCGCCAAACGGAGAAATGACATGGCTTTGCTGGAAATCGACCAGCTCGCGGTGAGCTACAACGGAAACCCGGTCGTGAGCGGCCTGGCGTTGCAACTGGAAGAAGGCGAAATCGGCTGCCTGCTCGGCGCGTCCGGCTGCGGCAAGACCACGGTACTGCGCGCCGTGGCCGGGTTCGAGCCGGTGCGCGGCGGCACGATCAGGCTGGCCGGGGCTACAGTGGGCGCGCCGGGGCGCAGCGTGCCGCCCGAGCAGCGGCGCGTCGGCATGGTATTCCAGGATTACGCGCTGTTCCCGCATCTCGACATCGCCGCCAACGTCGGCTTCGGCCTCGGCAAGATGAACCGGGCCGGGCGCGCCGAGCGGGTGCGGGCGATGCTCGCGCTGGTCGGGCTGGAAGCGATGGCCCAACGTTACCCGCACGAGCTCTCCGGCGGGCAGCAGCAGCGCGCCGCGCTGGCACGGGCGCTGGCGCCGTCGCCGCAACTGATCCTGCTCGACGAACCGTTCTCCAACCTCGATGCGGAGCTGCGCGAAAAGCTCGCGCAGGACGTGCGCGCAATTCTCAAGGCGGCTGGCACTACGGCGCTGCTTGTCACGCACGACCAGCACGAAGCCTTCGCCATGGCCGACCGCGTCGGCGTGATGCACGCCGGGCAGATCCGCCAGTGGAGCACGCCGTACGACCTCTACCACCGCCCCATGGACCGCTTCGTGGCCGATTTCATCGGCGAAGGCGCGTGGCTGGCTGCCGAAGTGAACGAAGCGGGCGAAGTCACGACCGAGCTCGGCGTACTGAACGGCATCCGCTGCGCCGAGGATGCCACCACCCGGCAACTGGACGTGCTGATCCGCCCGGACGACCTCGTCCACGACGACACCAGCCCGCAAAAGGCGCGCGTGCTCGCCAGGGCATTCCGCGGTGCGGAATTCCTCTACACGCTGGCACTGCCGTCCGGCCAGCGCCTGCTCTCGCTGGTCGCCAGCCACCATAACCACCGGGTTGGCGAGGAGATCGGCATCCGGCTGGAAACGGATCACCTGATTTCATTCTCCCGGCAGTAGGGTGAACCGCCCCGGGTTTGATGGAGGCTCTAACTCTTGAGAAGATAGAGCCATGAAGAAACCCGTCAAGTTTTCCCCCGAAGTCCGTGAGCGTGCCGTGCGTATGGTGGCCGAGTGTCGCGGCGATCATCCCTCGCAGTGGGCCGCCATTGAATCCATCGCGGCCAAGATTGGCTGCTCGCCGCAGACGCTGCACACTTGGGTTCGCCAGCACGAGCGTGATACTGGCCAGCGCGAAGGCCCGACGACGGCGGATCAGAAGCGCGTCAAGGAACTGGAACGCGAAGTGCGCGAATTGCGCAAAGCCAACGAGATCCTCAAGCTTGCCAGTGCGTTTTTCGCCCAGGCGGAGCTCGACCGCCGATTCAAGTCCTGAGAGCCTTCGTCGATGCGTATCGTGATACCTACGGGGTCGAGCCGATCTGCAGGCTATTGCAGATCGCCCCGTCCGGTTACCGGCGCCACGCTGTTTTGCAACGCCAGCCAGAACAGCGCAGCCCG